>JAZNUE010000023.1:0-14955 GCA_045592125.1 Bacteroidaceae bacterium
CTTTTTCATAAACAATTAAATTTAAAGTTAGTTATATTTATTATACACCTCAAGCAGAAACTGAGACATAAAAAACGTGGACAACATTACATTATCCACTAATGAGGTTTTGGCGTACCCGGAAGATATTATGCTAGTTGCCCACGCTGCATACAGCGCGGACATCAACTTTGCCACTATTCTTCCATTTGATTTAACCGCCAAGTTTAACAAGGCTACGCCCTGCCGGAGCAAAATGCTCCCATCAGTAAGATAGTAAAGTTAATGCGCTATGTTTTAATATGTCATAACCACACAATATGGCTACATTGCAAAGATAATTATTTATTATTAATTATAAAATTATATATAAAAAAAGAAATGGCTCAAGCCGAGACCTGAACCATTCATCTTTATGTCAGCTTAAAAAAGCATTACAAACTGCTACTCAACAACTCATATGCCAACTGTTCCATAACGGGCAAATCGTTCTCTTTCATTCGAGAACGGATTGTCACCATAGGTTCTACAATTGCAATATTCTTCATACCCTCGAGCATTAAACGCATTACACGGCCGGCCGTGGGTGCCCACGAGCCGTTCTCCACTATCGCCACCTTGCGTTTCTGGTAGTTCTTAAGCTTGAGATGATGCAGAAAATCGTGCATAGGCGGGAAGACATCGGCATCGTACGAAGCAGCGCACACAACCATATGGCTGTAGCGGAAAGCATCCTCAACAGCCTCGGCCATGTCGCAGCGCGAAAGGTCAGTGACAACAACCTTCGGAGCGCCCTTTTCACGCAGTATATCGGCCAGGCGGCCCGCCGCGGCCGCTGTGCCGCCATGGATTGAGGCATATGCGACAAGCACACCCTCGGTTTCTGGCTCATACTTGCTCCAGGTGTCGTAAAGGCCTATGTAATGGCCAAGGTTCTCTGTGAGCACTGGACCATGAAGCGGACAGATTGTCCTTATGTCAAGCGTTGCAGCCTTCTTCAGTAGCGCCTGCACCTGGTTGCCGTATTTGCCGCAGATGTTTATGTAGTAGCGGCGTGCCTCGCAGTCCCATGGGCCTTCATTGCACAAGGCGCCGAACTTGCCGAACGCGTCGGCCGAGAAGAGAACCTTCTCGCTCTGCTCATAGGATACCATGACTTCAGGCCAGTGCACCATAGGAGCGACAAAGAACTGCAGCGTATGGCTGCCAAGAGAAAGGGTGTCTCCCTCCTTCACTGCTATAATACGGTTGCCGAAGTCCACTGAGGCAAAGAACTGGGGCAACATTTTCACTGCGGCCGCAGTTGCCACAACCTGAACAGCGGGAAACTCTTCCATCACCTCGGCTATGAGCGCGGCATGGTCGGGTTCAAGGTGCTGCACCACAAGATAATCGGGAGTGCGGCCATCAAGCGCAGCACGCACGTTGCTCCACCACTCTGCACCCTTGCGTGCGTCGGCGGTGTCCATAATTGCGACCTTTTCATCAAGGATTATGTATGAATTGTACGCCATGCCCTCGGGCACAATATACTGGCTCTCAAAGAGGTCGATATCAAGGTCGTCTACACCTACATATTTAATGGATGATGTTATTTCCATATAGTATCTGTTATTTGTTAAAACTGTACAACAGGAGCACTCTCGGCACCCTCCTGAGCCTCAAAATAGGGGCGTTTCTCAAAGCCGAACATCCCAGCAAGGATATTGCGCGGGAATGTGCGTATTGAGGTGTTATAGGCCTTGGCCACATCGTTGAAGCTGCGGCGCTCCACGCTTATGCGGTTCTCTGTGCCCTCGAGCTGCGCCTGCAGTTCAAGGAAGTTCTGGTTCGCCTTAAGGTCGGGGTAGGCCTCGGCAACTGCAAGCAAGCGTCCAAGTGCTGCACCCACCTCGCCCTGAGACTTCTGGTACTGCTGCAGCATTTCGGGTGTCATGTTATCGGCATCTACCGTTACCTGCGTCGCGCGGGCGCGGGCCGACATTACAGCATCGAGCGTCTCTTTCTCATGCGCCGCATAGCCCTTTACGGTGTTCACCAGGTTAGGTATCAGGTCGGTACGGCGCTGGTACTGGTTCTCTACATTGCTCCATGCTGTGCTTACTGCCTCATCGGCCTTCACCATTCCATTATAGCCAGTTACGCCCCACACGGCAACAACTGCCACAATTACAATAATAATGATTGTTGACTTTTTCATATCTAAAATTTATTTGTTATAACTATTTCCTATTTCTCAAAAACGGCTGCCGGCACCACCGCCACCAAAACTGCCGCCGCCAAAGCTTCCACCGCTAAAGCTTCCACCGCTAAAACCGCCGCCGCGGCCAAAGCCGCCACCGCCGGAAATCATTCCTCCGCGCGTGCCGCTGCTGCGGGTATCAGGCGTACTCTCCTTCCGTGTAAACGAGTGCCCGCAATCCTTGCAGGTGTATGTTATCTCACGCACAATATAGCCGTTAGCACGCTCCACTATACGCGAGCCGGTGCGCTGTATATTATGCTTATGGCATTTAGGGCAACGGCTGCTGTACCACACTGCAAACGATATTATCCCTATGCCAAGAAAGATAAATACCAGGAATGCTATAAGTGCGGCCACGTCGCCATCATCATCATCCTCAAGGTTCTCCATAGAACCATCGAGCACTCCGCACACGGCACGCATGCCCTCTACCATTCCTGTATCCCAGTCGTCATGGGCAAAGCGCTCCACCATGTAGCGCTGCTGTATGCGCTTGCATATGGCGTCGGGCAGCACGCCTTCAAGGCCGTAGCCTGTAGCGAACTGCACGCAGCGCTCGTCGGTCGAAAGCAGCACGACAAGGCCATTGTCGCGCCCTTTCTGCCCCACGCCGTTCTCCAGTCCCAAACGATGGGCAAAATCAAAGCAATCGCCGCCCTCAATACCAGTGAGCACAGCCACCAGCACCTGAATGCCGGTCTGCTCCTCAAGACTGAACAGCATGCTGTCGATTGCGGCAACCGATGACGGCGATAGAATGCCGTCGGGGTTGCTTGCATAGCGGGTGCGGTCCTGAAGGTGCACCATAGGCACCTCGCTGACCTTATATACCTTTGCTTCTGCAACCGGAAAGGCCACAAGCATAAGGAACAACACACCCAATATTCTGTCTTTCATTTATTTACATTTTATTCAATGCGTTACGGAAACCGTTCACCATCTCCTCGCTCTCATCGGCAATTCTCTTAACGTCAATGCTCTTGAGGAGTTTCTTCAACGCCTTCACACGCGACCTGTTACCGTTGGTCTCAGCCTCGGCAAGCAGAATCTTGTACTTCTCGAACTGTTGGATACCTTGTACAAGGCGCTCCCAACGTATTGAGCTGAGACTGAACGGGTAGATTACATATGTATCGCCCGCCGGCCATGCTGTAAAACGC
Organism: Bacteroidaceae bacterium; assembly: GCA_045592125.1. Classification (GTDB taxonomy): domain Bacteria; phylum Bacteroidota; class Bacteroidia; order Bacteroidales; family Bacteroidaceae; genus HGM04593. The sequence goes on from JAZNUE010000023.1 coordinate 3,385, forward strand.
GAGTCCTCTTCGGGAGTGATTGTCCAGCTGTTGTATGCCCAGCGCAGGTAACCGTCAAGGTCCTTTGCAAGCGCCTCAAGGGCAATGAATTCCGCGTCGGCAGGGTCGCTGAACGTGAAGAGGTTGGGATATTCGGCACTGCAGCAGGTATAGTAGGTAGAGACCTTGCCCTGCGCCCTGCGGCTTGCAATGAGTTCCGGGGTATATGCGCCATAAGCAAAAATATCAAGGCAATAGTCGAATATCTCGGGCTCAATTTCAGGATGATAGTTACCCGCCATTGAAATTTTCATACCGGGAGCATACTCCTTGATAACCTTTATTGCCGCCTGCATTTGCTGAAGGCTGCGCTCGTCCATTGAGATAAATGTCTTTTCGAACCACCCTTTCTCCTTGAGGTGAGCAGCAAAGGCGCTGAGCATTCCGCCCCAGAATTGCGCATAGGCCTCATCGCCGGGTGCACAATTGATATGCTTGTGCGAATGGGTCGCCTGGTCGTAATAGCGGAAAGAAAGTTTCCACGGAATCATTGAGAAACAGGTAATTTCCTTGTCAATGCCACACTCCATCATGAACTCCACCCAACGGTCAAAGATAGTGAAGTCGTAGAGCCAGGTGCCGTCGGCCTTCTTTATCCAAGTAACCATGCTGCCGAAGGGGTCAAATGTCTGGCCGTCCCACGGGCGGTCGATGAGCGTTGCCGTTATTGCCTTCTGGCCTGCAGCCGCAAGCTTGAGCATATATGGGCGCAGCACATCAAAGTGCTCCTTGCTCCACAGCCCAACATTGTGAACACGTGCTACAGCATACGGGTTCTGCCACAAATCGAGGTGGAACTTCCACTCTTTAGGCTGCGGCAACGTGCGGTCGAGGACCTTCACTGTGTAATTATGTCTTGTTGTCTTTCCCTCACATGTAAGTTCAACAAAGCCTTTATATGTTCCGGCCTTTACATCCTGCGGAACCTGTACGGTAAACCACAAGCCGCGATAGCCACCCATTGGAACAATCGTCGGGTTAGTGCCGGTTATACGGTCGGCAACAAGATTCTCGCCATAGGCATCGACCTCATGCTTGCCACAGCCTGTAAAACGGTCCGTGATGACTGGCTGCACGAAACCGCCAACGACATTTGTGGCAGGAATCACGTTCTTGCCGTTCTTGAGTTCGCTAAAGCGGTAACTTACCTCCCTGTCATTTCTGGGAGTAGTTGGGGTATCCTGACGGTTTGCCACAAGAACCTGAAAATTCACACGCTCGCCGCGCCACGCAACTGTGCTGTTGACACCACCATTGCGGACAGGAGTCTCAAAATCGACGGGATAACGTTCATCTATGCTACCCCATCTTGCAGTCACCTGTGCCAGCGAAGGCAATGCCATTGCAAGCACAAGCGCAAAAGAGAGTATCTTCCTTATCATGATTATTCTGTTATATACGTTTCTTGAAATCATTCAGCAACTTCCGTTCCGGAGAACTCAAACTCCATGCCTGCCACATGAGGAGCAAGCGAATCGGCCATTTTGGCATTAAAAAGCAACTCATTGCCGATGATAGTACCGTACAGCATTGCAAATTTATAATCAGTGTTTGGAACAGTGTCGGTATTCATGAAAGGAATCACATTTTCAGCCTTGAAGACAAGATTGTTCTCGGCAGCAAGAAAAGGAATATCCTTAAGTGTTACATCAATAAAATAACGCATCCCCGCTGCAAATTTCACATCATTGAGAACTACATCCACGGTTGAATCATTCTTGGTTACGCTGACAACAGGTTCCATTACAAAATAGTCCGATTCGCTACCTGATGTAATGTCACCGGCCTTGAGCTTGCCTTTATAACTTACCGTTATGGACGTGGCCGGGTCCTTTACTTCAGGGGTATCATCATTTGTACAAGCCATAAACAGCATTGGAATTGCAAGAAAAGAGATAAATTTTTTCATAAGCGTTTATTTTAAGTTCATATTGATTGAAATTCCGAATTGGATCGGTTTTCCCTGTGCAAAAAAGTCGTTTTCTATTGAGCGGAAATAGAATGTATTATATTGTCTATTAAGCAGATTCTTGCCCCACAACGAGGCACCGAAAATACCCTTTTCCCATGTAAGCGATGCCGAAAGCAGGCCATAATGGCCCTGCGACAACGTATTCTCCTCATTCCAGTATATGCGTCCAATGCCCGTCCAGTTCACATTAAGGAGCATAAAGTTGGCAAAGGCCTTTGGCACTGGCAGACGGTACTCCACATTTGCCGACATCGTCTCGCGCGGGGCATAAGGAAGAATTTTACCCGAGTAGTCATTGCTGCCGCTCAGGTACTTCTTGAACTCGGCATGCGTGTAGCCATATCCAGCATTAAGCGTGAAGTCGCCTACACGATAGGCAATGGTTGCCTCAGCGCCGCAGCTGAAGGACTCTCCTGCATTGGACATCATGCGCCCCGTGCTCATGCCCGGAGGGAACACCGTCAGCTGCTGGTTGCGGCAGTCAATGTAGAATGCTGTTGCCGAGATTTTGAGTGCGCCACTGCTAAGCGGCGAGAGATGAGCGCCAAGCTCATAGGTCCAGTTCGTTTCTGGCTCATACACTGTGGACGAAGCGTCACCGGATATCGGATTGCCGATAAGTTCCTGAGCCATTTTGTCCTTAAGTATATCTGAAAACAACTGCGTATTGAAACCGCCAGCCTTGAAACCTTTACGCGCCGAGGCATATACTGTACCCCAGTCCCTGCTGTAAGAGAGCGAAAAGCCCGGCAACAATCCAACGGCGTCGGCAACGTTGTCGCCAACGAATGACACATCAAGCGGCCTGAACTCCAGTTCCTTTTCCAATTTCCGGTACACCCGTGTACGGCAGTCATAATCCATTCTCGACCACTCATAGTCAAGACGCAGACCTGCCGAGAAATCAAATCCGGCCCAACTGTAACCCAGCTGCAGATACGCTGCTGTGCCAAAAGAGGGAATAATGAAGTCATCCTCTATCGTGAAGTTATCATCACGGAACTGCAATGCGCTCCCCTTAGCCGGGACAAACCAATAATCGTTCGCATTCTTGAGTATAAGGTTATCTATGCCATACTGCTTGAATGTCACTGGCGCCGACATGCTGTTGTGCCTGAAGAAACCGAACAGGCCGGCCTGCCAGCTGAACGCACGCCCCTCTCTTGAACGCACTACAAGCTCCTGCGTCACGGAATGCTCATCCTGGAACTGCCCCATTGAGAAATAGTCGAGCGGCAGGAAGTCATTGTCAATGCGCATTCCATCACTCATGAACTGGTAGCCTGTTGTAGAGGAGAGTGTAAACGAATCGAAGAAACGCTTCACCACCATGCCGTTGCCCACCGTGAAACGGCGGTAGCGGCAAGGGTCGTTGTAGGCAACAGGCGCAAGGACGCCGTTGCTGTAGTTCCTGTAGGCCCAGCCGCCCTCATAGGTATAGCCAAGGGTGAACGTATTGTCAATGCTCCAGCCGCTGGAAGGCAGCCACTGCAGGCGCAGGCGCATTGCGGCATTGTCGCCCCCGTCGCACTTTTCTCCACGTTCGCGGTTCATGAAATACCCGTCGCTATGGCCATAGAACACGCTTGCCGACCAGCCGAAATCCTTGGTTGGGGCAGCGTAATGCGACGCCTTGAAACGGACATGGTTCTCATTGCCGTACTCAAGCGATATTCTCTTGCCTTGGAAATGCAACGGAGAAAGCGTGTAGACATTGATTGCACCGCCCGATGCGTTGCGACCGTAGAGAGCACTCTGGGCACCACGCACAATCTGCACCCTGTCAATGTCAAAAAGGTCAAGGTCATAATTATTCTTGTTCATCACCGGGCGCTCGTCGATGTTCATACCCATAACGGGCTGGTCGATACGCGAACCGAAACCGCGGACATATATCGACGAAGTCATGCGTGAACCGTAATCGGGCTGATAAAAATTGGGAGCCAGCGCCGACAGTTCCTTTATACTGTTCACATGAAGATTCTCAAGTTCGGCACGGGATACGGTTGTAGCGGAATATGCCCCCTTGCCATCACTTTCCGGCATTTTGATGGGAGCGACAATGCTCACCTCCTCAAGCACAACGGAATCGGCCCATTCAAGACCAGGCATGGCAAGCAGTGCTAATATTGCTATTATAGTGTTCAATATTCTATCGTATATCAATAAAAATGAGAATGCAAAGATAGTAAAAAACTGCTTTTCAACAAGAGAAGAGCAGCCTATTAGCTTCGTTAAGCCAAATGGAATAAGCTTGAACAGAATCAGTAATATCTACTCTCTGCCTCATCGCCTGCCAACTCATATATGAGCGGAATCAGCACTTTCTTAACGACAGTGTCGTTCAGGCGGTGCTCGCCATTGAACCAACGGCAGCGCTCCTCACCATAGAGCCGCGCCATCAGGGGCTGGAAATGCACAATGGGGTCCTTGTCGCCGAAGAGCCCCACAACCAGTTTTTTCTCATCATCGGTTATTCCGCTGAACTGGTCCTTCTCCATCTCCTTGAAACGTTCCACAACAGCCTTGTCAATACGGAACTCTGTAGCACCGTCCTTGCGTTTTGACATATACTTGTTGCGCCCCATCTTGCCGAAGAGCAGAGAGCGCGACATCTCGAACGAAGGGTTCACCACAATGCGCGGCACGCCCCACAGCTGCTGTGTATACATCCCGCCCATTGAAGTACCAACAACAATGCACGGCTGCTCGTCCCTGACAATGCCACGCAGCAGTTCCAGCGCCTCAAAAGGGTCAACAGGAAGGTCGGGAGCAATCACTTGCCAATCTTCCAGATGGCGGCGAAGCGCCATTACCGTGCCCGAACTGCCCGAAGAGGCAAACCCGTGCACGTACATCATCTTATTCTTTCTTTCCATATACGCAAATTATGGCAATGCGAAAGTACACTTTTATCCGCAAACTGCGCGTGTTTGCTGCTGAAATATTTAAACCATCATTGGCTAGTTTTGCTTTTCGCGTTGCTACCTGCTACGTTCACTGCAAAACGAGCCGATAACAACGTCATTGGTCCGTTTCGCAAACCACGCGGCGTTGGCTGAGATGTTTCGCTTCGCTCAACATGACAGGCCAAATGAACCGATAAAAAAATAAAACGTCATTGGCCCGTTGCTGCTAAACGGGCCGATAACCCCAAGAGTGTCATTGGCCCGTTGCTGACAAACGGGCCGATAACAAGACTTCGTCTTGTCATTCTATATTTGCACTGTCATTGACTCGTTTTGCTTTTCGCAACCCAAACGGCATAACCTACGGCTATGCTACGTTTGACCTGTTGCTGCAAAACTCGTCGATAACAAAACGTTGTTTTGTCATTCAAAATACAAAGAGAGCACAATCATCTTGCTAGTAGCACCGTCGACCGACTGGGTAAATTTTACCAGATTGGCGTCGAGAAGGTCCTTGCGCTCCTTCTGCAGCACATCAAGAGGACTGAACGCGAACTTGAGTTCCGGTATAAGCTTGAAGAACGGCAGATAGAAGTCGCAGCCCACACCCACTTCAATCATGAAGTCAAATCTCTTGAACAGCAGCTGTTTCTGTTTCTTTACAGTAAGGTTCACCATGGGGCTCACGCCTGCGGTGACATAGGGGCGGTAGTTATTGAAACGCTCTGCAGCAAGCTTCACATGCACGGGCACAGCAATATAAGTTGTCTTCACCGACTGGCGGGACTCCTCGCCGCTGTTCTGCTCGCGGAACACAATATTGTTCTGCCCAAAGTGCATAGTAGGAATTACACGCAGCGCCATGAAGGTGTTCAGGCGCAGGTCGGCAAGCACACCGACACTGAAACCCGGGTTATAATGGGCGACATCGGCATACCACATCTCGCCGTTCTCAGTCACATAACCGTTGTTCACAAGTTCCATGTCCTGGGCGTGCGTGCCTATGAAAAAGCCATAGTGCAGCCGGCGGTAGTCAATGTAGGGCTTATTCTGGAGCTTGCGCTCCTGTGCCCATGAGGAAAGCGGCAGCAATATAAGCAGGGGCAATATGTAGAGCAGGGTCTTCTTCATTACTATGTATAACGCAATATCGGGGCGCATATTGCAGCAGAGAGAAGAAAAAAAACTCACTGCATGCGGCTTACGTCACTTGTTCTTGAGAATCCTTGTCGCTTACGCTCTCCTCGTCGCTCTAGCACGGCAATGCAATTGCAAAATAATGTTAAAATCATTAAATAGAGAACACCATATATGCAAAAAGCACTATCTTCGCCAGCGGATAATACTAACTTAAATATTACAACTATGGCTTACGTAATTTCAGACGACTGCGTTGCTTGCGGCACATGTATTGACGAGTGTCCACAGGGTGCAATCTCAGAGGGCGAGAAGTACTCAATTGACCCAGAACTTTGCATTGACTGCGGTACTTGCGCAAGTGTTTGTCCTTCAGAGGCTATCCACGAGGGTTAATTCCCAGCAGCAGACAAGCATTAGAAAAGGGAGCACCTCACCATTGGGCGCTCCCTTTTTCAGTCCAACAAAAAGCGTTTATATCCGTACCGCATGAAAGAACTCATATATTTCATTGTAAAGAACCTGATAATCATTGCTGTAGCAGTCGTGTGCTACTACATATACATGAGTTTCCTTGCCTGAACCGCGCCAGGAATCCCATAATCAGGACAGCAGCGACGGCCCTGGGCCTTCGCTGCTGTCCTGATTATGGTTTCTCATTTACTTCATCTTTTCCTCAACAAGCGCCTTCATGACTGCGCCGCGCAGGTCGCGCTGCACTATTGTGCCATCGGGTGCAAAAAGTATTATCTGAGGAATACCGTTGATACCATAAAGCTCGGTAGCATTATCCTTGTTATCGCGTGGGATAAATATCTGCGGGTATGTAATGCCCTCCTCTGTGAGAGCAGCCCTGAACTTTGCCTCCTCGTCCCATACGTTCACGCCAAGGACAGTGAACTTCTCGCCGCCAAACCTGTTCTGCAGCTCAATGAGGCTAGGTATCTCGCCCTTGCATGGACCGCACCACGAGGCCCAGAAGTCAACAAGCACATACTTGCCCTTGCCCACATAGTCGGAAAGCCTTGAAACCGTGCCGTCAAGCGCAAAACCGCTGAAATCGACAAACATCTTGCCAGCCTGTGTAGCAGCGGCCTTGAGAAGTCCCTCGCGATACTGCCTTACAGCAAATACCTTGCCGGCATACTTCACGCCATCCGCCGCCTCTTCGAATTCAGCAAGCGAAGGATAGAATTGCGGAGCAACCATACCAAGGATATAAGCACCGATCATGTTCTCCTTGTTCTCCTTGATTGCGTTACGGTATATGTCGTACACCTTCTCAAGTTCCGGATTAAGGGCAGCAGCAATCTCATCACGCGACTTGCCCTGTGACTGCATTTCTGCTATCTTCGCATTCAAGGCCTCACCGGCCTTGGCAACCTCGTTGCTAATGGCATTCATCTGGTCATTAAGGCCGCCATTATCCTTTACCGTTGCAAGACTTGCTGTAAAGTCTACGGCAACTGCCGACTCTGGCTCTACAAAAGCATACACCCTGTTTCGGCGGTTGTTATTGATGTTGATCTCATAAAGGGCCTGGCCTGAGACCTCTCCCTTGAACGCGAATGATCCATTCTCAAGAACGCATGAGTCGGCATAGTCATATGTATTCTGGTCAATAAGGTAGACCTTCCTGCCGTTGTACTTTACATCTGCAGTTCCTGTAATTGTGTAGTTCTGCGCTGCCGCTGTGAGCGCCATGGCCGACAGCAGGACTGTTGACAAAATTCTCATAATTATATTGTTTTTATATTAAAATTCAAACAAACAGCGCAAATATAAGACAAAAAGTCCATACAGCGCGTATTTTTTGCATTATTTAAGAAGCCCAGCTATCTTCTCCTCGAGCTCAGCGCCATGTATTCCGCGCTCAAGTATTGTGCCGTCGGGGGCAAAGAGTATCATGTGCGGGATAGTCTCCACATTGTACAGCAGCACAGCGTTGTCCTCGTCCTTGCTGTTGCGCGGAATGAAAATCTGGGGGTATGTGATACCGAGCTCGGGAACCGCAGCCCTGAAACTATCCTCCTTGTCGCCGATATTCACGCCAATAACCATGAGCTTGTCGCCCGCATACTTATTGTACGCCTCAATGACCTTGGGCATCTCCTTCTTGCATGGCCCGCACCACGATGCCCAGAAGTCAACGAGCACATACTTGCCATTGCCAACATAGGCAGAAAGCCTTGTAGCGCTGCCGTCGAGCGCAAAACCGCCGAAATCAATGAACATGTTGCCCGCTTTTGTCTTTTCGCCGTAGTAAAGCGCAGTACGTATCTTGTCCAGCGCACGGAACTCGCCAGAGAACCTAACCTTAGACATTATGGCATCAAGCTCTTCGGCCGATGAATAGAACTGGCGTGCAACCATGTTAAGGACATAGGCACCCAGCATATTATCCTTGTTATCATTGATTGTGCTGCGGTACACATCGTAGAGCGCCTCGGTCTCTGCCGCCGTGGCAGCAAGAATCTCTTCCTCGCTCTTGCCCTCCTCATGGAGTTTCTTGGCCAGGCCGCTCAGTTCTGCACTGCGTTCCTTTACTGTTGCATACATGGCGGCAAGCCTGTCGTTCATTCCGCCGTTGTCATTTATCCTGGCAGGACGCTCTGTCATGTCAACCACAATATCGCTGCCCTTCTCCACAAGCACGGTTGCCACCTGGCCCTTTGCGCGGTTCACTACAACGTCCAGCACCGCCTGGCAGCATATCTCGCCATTGTACATGAAACCATTATCGGCAATCTCGCACGCCGCTATGGTGTCACCTGCATTCTTGTTGATGATATACGCGGTCTTGCCGTTGAATTCCGGTTTCACCAAGCAAGCAATCTTATACTCCTGCGCTGTTGCAAGCATTGCTGCAACTGAAAGAATTAATGTAAATACAGTTCTCATTTTCATATTGTCTAGATATTATTTGTCTATATAGTTTAGCCCAATAACAGTCTCATATCCCCACATTCCTGTAATTGCGGTTACCCCGTAGGGAGCGATAACAGCACTTAATGTCTAGCGTAGCGACGAGGAATCTCGGGGAGCGCAAGCCCAAAAGGACTAAGGCCAGCCAGCGTCGGCCTTCGCCTTTCAGCCTCACCGCCTTTTATTCAAATGTAAGTGTCACAACACCCAGGTAACGGCCGTTCTTGCCCATCTGCTGCATGAGGACACACTCTCCCGCCTTGTTCCTATACACAAGCGGCTCTTCAAAATAGTCATGCGAATGTCCGCCAAGTATTACGTCAATCCCTTCCGTTTCCGCCGCCAGGCGTTCGTCGTTATACTCATTGCCTATCTTCCAGCCAAGGTGCGAAAGGCACACGATGACATCGCACCTCTCCCTCTTCAATGCCTCGACAGCCTTGGCGGCAGCCTCAACGGGGGAAATGAACCTTACTCCCTCATAGCACTCCTTCGCAATGAGACCCTCGGGGTCGGGCGAGAGACCGAACACACCCACGCGCTTGTCCCCGCGCCTGATTACCGCATAGGGTTCCACAAGGCCCTCGCACACAGTGCCTGTGAAGTCGTAGTTTGCGCATACTACAGGAAATGAAGCCATGGCAAACAGGCGTGCCATGTTCTCAAGCCCGAAGTCAAGCTCATGGTTGCCAATTGTGCAGGCATCATAGTCCATGGCGTTCATGATATCCACCTCCATGGCACCTTTGAAGGTGTTGTAATAAAGCGAGCCCTGGGAGAAGTCGCCGCAATCGAAAAGCAGCACATTGCTGCTGCCCAGCGAGTCGCGCAGCTGCTCAAGCAGCAAGGCACGGTTTACCACGCCTGCATTGCCGTTCTTCTCAGGCTCAATGCAGCTGTGCGTGTCGTTTGTGTGAAGGATTACCAGTCTCTCAACATCCTGCGCTCCGGCCCTGAAGGCAAGCAGCGCTATCACTATTGCATACAGATATCTCATAGCCGCATTATTCCTTAACCGTTATACGCCCGTCGCAAGCAGCCTGCAGGGTCCTGCCCTCCGCTGCCAGCCTCTTTATATACCGCACCATGAGGTCACGCACTGTAATGTCGTGCCATATGCGGCGCTCTGTCCCCAGCGCCAGCGCAGCCATCTTGTCATTGCCTTGCGACAGGTAGTCCGATGTAGCCACACGGTAGCTGCGCGCCACATCCACCGGCAAGCCGCCTACTGTCGCGCTCACCAGTCTCCCCTGCGGGGTTATCACCAGTCTCATGCCAGCAATGGCCTCACCGCCCACCGACGCAATCTCGCGGCACAGCTGCAGGAGCTGCTCTCCGCTCAGTGTAAGCAGCGCCAGCGTGTTCTCAAAAGGGAACACATTATATATATCGCCGAAGGTTATTGTCCCCGCCGCGATATTGCTGCGCAGGCCGCCCTTATTGGTAATGGCAACATCTATCGCCTCGCCTGTGGTCTCGCGCGCCATCGCAAGCAGCGCGTCGGCCGCAAAGTTCATTAGCGGGCTCTCGGGTATATGCTTCTCTAGCGCCATGGCCGCCTCGCCAATGACAGGGCGCCTTATGCTGTCTACCGCCTGGCGCCCGCGCTCAACTATGGCACGGACCTCCTGGGCGCCTTCCAGGTCCATAATTGCCTCAACCTTTACATTAGCGCCCTCAACAAGCACCAGCCCCTTCTTGCCTGGCCTGCCCGCATCATCGGCACATACGGCAACGATAATGCCCACCGCCAGCAGAATGAAGAAGAGCGGCAACAGGAATGACTTTCTCATTTTCTCAGAAACAGTTTATTGCATTTCAACGTCCAAAGTTAATACCAGACAACGGAATACGCAATTTTCGCGGGCACAAAGAACAAAACACACGATAAGATTTTGCGGAATAACAAAAAAGCGCTATCTTTGCCGCGCTTTCGGCGTAATCGCTGTCAAGGAAGAGTAACTTGATATGTTGCGTTTGAATGATTGGACAATTTAACAAATCAAAAAGATGGATTTAATTAAAATTGCTAAAGAAGCATTTGCTACTGATGTAAAGCGCGAGCTGGAGTTCAGCACAGGTGATACAATCACAGTAGCTTACAAGATCATTGAGGGAACAAAGGAGCGTATCCAGCAGTACCGTGGCGTGGTTATCCGTATCAGCGGCCATGGCAACGAGAAGCGTTTCACAGTACGCAAGATGTCAGGTACTGTAGGCGTGGAGCGTATCTTCCCTATGAACTCGCCTGCTATCGACAGCATCACTGTCAACAAGCGTGGCCGTGTTCGCCGTGCTAAACTTTACTACTTGCGCGCCCTCACAGGTAAGAAGGCCCGTATCAAGGAGATCAAGGCCTAAGCACCTGAATGATACCAGACACAGGCAAGGCAACCTTCGCGAAGGCTGCCTTGCTTTTTTTGTATACTGCAACTCCACAGCGCTTTGGAAGGCTCAGTAGCAAAAAGGTGTGGGTTGACAAAATATTTGCGGTTGTAATGAAAAAGAGATCCATTGATAATGCTGTCTTGCCGTAACCCACGCGGCACAAACTTTGTCTGTGCTTCGCGTGACCATTTACTGCCAGCA
>JAZNUE010000024.1:0-36705 GCA_045592125.1 Bacteroidaceae bacterium
CTCAAACCCGCGACCCTCAGCTTGGAAGGCTAATGCTCTATCAACTGAGCTACTTCCGCAATACGTTTACATAAAGAATTTGCAAACAAACGGAGACAGTATTCGCTAACGTTCACACTATCAAGGCTGGTTTGCATTCTCTTTTTCAACACATTGTGGGCAAAGATGGATTCGAACCACCGAAGTCGAAAGACAGCAGATTTACAGTCTGCCCCATTTGGCCACTCTGGAATTTGCCCTATTACCTGTCACTATTTCAGAAAACGCATTTGCGACAGCCTTACTCTTTCGCGACACCCTATCAACGTTGGAGCCTCTTGTCGGATTCGAACCAACGACCCCGAGATTACAAATCACGTGCTCTGGCCAACTGAGCTAAAGAGGCAACGTCAATTTGTGCGCCGTTACTGTCGTAAAGCGAGTGCAAATGTACGGCTTTTTTTTTAACTGCAAAACATTTTCCGCTTTTTTTTCAAAATTCCTAGCAAAAAAATCGCTTTCCGCGATTACACCTTTTAAATATAAGAGCCAAAGGAGAGAAAGGAATCCAAGAGAGCCCGAAGGCCGTCAAGGACAACCAGCGCCCAGCGGCCTGCGCAACGGAAGGGACGCACCCTTTCAGGCAAAAGCATCAGGGAGCGGCCAGCCGCTCCCTGATTATCATTCCTTGACAAAAGGCCGTTATTTGTTGCGGTTCTTCTCTATCTGCACCTTGATCGCGTCAATAGCGCCAAGCAGAGCATCCTCGAAGGTGTCGCTGGTCTTGGCCGCGAAGAGCTCGCCGTTGCCGGTGGACAGGCGGAGGGCAACCTCCTTGTTCATCGCGGTCTCTGGCTTAATCAGCTTCATGTTCACATCAAGCGCTGTTGCACCCTCGCAAAGTTTCTCCAGCTTTGCAACCTTTTTCTCTACAAACTCCAACAACTGCTGAGTTGCATCAAAATGAACTGACTGAATTCTTGTCTCCATAATAAATCCTCCTATTATTTAGTTATTACCGGCCCTGGGATGAGCCTTGTCATAGTATCGTTTCATCTCCTCAAAGGTAAGGTGCGTATACACCTCGGTAGTCGCAAGCCTTTCGTGCCCTAGCAGTTCTCTCACCGCGCCTATCTCGGCGTCATTGTTGAGCATTGCCGTGGCAAAGGAGTGGCGCAGCACGTGAGGGCTCTTCTTTTCAACGTATGTAACACGGGAAAGCTGCGACCTGACTATGCGGTAGACTTGCGAGGTGCTTATGCGGCACCCTCTTGACGAAAGGAACAATGCGCCGTCGCTACTGCCGGCAAACTGGGCACGCTCGTCGAGATAGCGCTGCAGTTCCCGCTCCAGTCCCGCAGCAAAAGGCACTATACGCTGCTTGTCGCGCTTGCCGGTAACCTTCACCAGCATTGCGCCCATATCCACGCTGGACGTGTCGAGACCCACCAGTTCGGAAAGGCGCAGGCCTGCCTCATAGAAGAGCTGCAGTATCATCCTGTCACGGCAGGCAGCATACCCCTCGCCAAAAGGAAGCTCGTCGATGAGCGTGTCCATCTCGCTCTCCTTGACAAAGACGGGCAGCCTCTTGCGGCGCTTTGGCCCCTGCAGCATGGCCGCGGGGTTAGCGACGGAAGGGTCGCCTAGCTGGAGATACTGGTAGAAGGTGCGCAAGGAACTGAGCTTGCGGCAGACAGAAGAAGGGGCCGCGCCAGCGTCCATCAGCGAGGCCACCCATGAGCGCACCACATCGGCATCGGCCGTAAAGAAAGAAAGAGACTCATCAAGGCCGCTGATGAACGCCTCAAAGGAACGGATATCGGCGGCATACGCCCTTAGCGTATGCTGCGAGCAGTTCCTCTCAGCCCTAAGATGCCCTATGAATGAGTCTATAAACATATTCGTTGCCGAAAGGGAAATCCTTTCGGCAACGAATATAAATCACTTTAATCTAAAAAACAAGAAAAATATCCGGTTTTTAAGAATTATTCAGGCCGTTCCTTACTCCTCGTTTGCACGAAGCTTCTGAACATAGATAGCGTGCTCCATCTTCAGTCTCTTGAGAACTGAAGGCTTGTCAAACTGCTGACGTGCACGCAACTCCTTAATAACGCCGGTCTTCTCGAACTTTCTCTTGAATTTCTTGAGAGCTCTATCAATGTTCTCGCCCTCCTTAACAGGTACTACAATCATTTCCTATCTTATTTATTTAGTTTATATTATTTTCTGCACTAGACAAAATGCAGCGCAAAAGTAGATACATTTTCTTAAACAGCAAAACATTTATGCTTTTTTTTGAGCTAAAAGGCCAAAGAAACCCCAAGATACAGAGGAAAGGGCCCAGACTCCCTCCTGCGGTCCGGCAATTCCGGCCATACCTTAATGAAATAAATCAAAAGAGACTTTCGAAGAGCTTTTAGCAGGCCTCTGCTGGCTATATTCTAGTCGTTATGTGAAAGCAACGCTGCTTTACTTCAAACTTAACGTAGCACTTCTTCTGCTTTTTTAAGTCAAGCATAACTTCGCCTAGGACTTTCTGCAAGGTTCCAGTACTTGCCGATTTTCCAAACCTATCTACCTTTTCATATCTTGCGTAGGTAATGTCGAATGTAGTGGCGTAGCAGTGTGCAGAATTGGCTGTTGCGTTTACATTTCCAGAATCCTTAAGCCGCTTTATATCATCCTCTGTCCGCAGGACAGATGTTACAATAATCCTGTACTGTGGCAGGTTCTTGCTTTTCAGCGAGTCATTGAAGTTCTTGCCAATCATGCCAAGCAGTTCGGCGGTCCCATTTGTCAGGTAAGGAACAGAGTGGGTAAGCCTGTCCACCTTGTAGTGCCTGTTGCTCTGTATTCTTACCAGATTGCCTTTTACGGTTTCCGCCTCCTGTCTATTCCTCAAAGGCTGCTTGAGCCCTAATTTCCTTGCAGAGCGCAAATGTGCATTATTCAAGTCACCCAATGTACGCAAATAGTAATTGAGGTTGAGAGTACCGCCAACCGGTTTGCTTTCACGATTAATGATATGGATTATCTTACGGGCAATCCTACGGTCATATCCTTTGTAATGCATGTATAAGGCGGTTGCCAACAGACACGCCACCAACAGTAATATGACACGAATTATTTTCTTCATCCTTCTTCCTTTTACTTATTGCAAACTAAAAAGCGAGGGAGATAGACTCGTCTCGCAGAGACCCATTGACCGAGCGTTTGCTGCGGCAAACGTCAAGAACGGAGCCGATAGCCCTAGTGAGATTCCTACCGTAACAAAAAACAGAACCGCTTTTCAGCGGTTCTATTCGGTGGGCCATCTTGGGCTTGAGACTTGTCTCGGAGAGACCCATTGACCGAGCGTTTGCTGTCGGCATTAGCCGGTGCAAACATCAAAGCGAGGGAAATAACCTTGGTGCAAGCACAAAAAACAGAACCGCTTTTCAGCGGTTCTATTCGGTGGGCCATCTTGGGCTTGAACCAAGGACCTCCAGATTATGAGTCTGTTGCTCTAACCAACTGAGCTAAAAGCCCGAGTATCTCTTACGAAATACTCTGCAAAGGTAGAGCATTTTCCTTTACATTGCAAATTTTTTGTGCTAAAAAATGTAATATCTGCGCTTGGCGCCCCTGGAAGGGGTCTGCACGCCTCTTTACTTCTGCGGGTGAGCGATAAGGTACTCGGCAATCTGCACTGCATTGAGGGCAGCACCTTTCTTTATCTGGTCGCCAACAATCCACATGAGTATGCCGTTGGGGTTTGTTATGTCCTTGCGTATGCGGCCCACATATACAGGGTCCTGTCCGGCAAGGAAAAGCGGCATTGGATATACCTTCTCCTCAGGGTTGTCCATGAGGATGAGGCCCTCGCCCTCGGCAATTGCACAGCGCACCTCCTCTACCGAGAGAGGACGCTCTGTCTCAATCCACAGCGACTGCGAGTGAGAGCGCAGGGCTGGAACGCGGACGCACTGCGCGCTTACCTCAATGTCGCTGTGCATGATTTTGCGTGTCTCGTTGTACATCTTCATCTCCTCCTTTGTATATCCGTTCTCGGTGAACACGTCAATCTGAGGGATAACGTTGAAGGCGAGCTGGTAGGCGAACTTCTCGACTGTGGGTTCCTCGCCTGCGAGTACCTGACGGTACTGCTCGTAGAGCTCGGCCATTGCAGCTGCGCCAGCGCCGCTGGCTGCCTGATATGTCGAGGCATGTACGCGCCTTATGTGCGAGAGGCTTTCTATTGCCTTGAGCGCAACAACCATCTGGATTGTAGTGCAGTTGGGGTTGGCAATGATGTTACGCGGGCGGTTGTAGGCGTCGGTGGGGTTCACCTCGGGCACCACCAGGGGCACATCGCTGTCCATGCGGAAGGCGCTTGAGTTGTCAATCATAACGGCGCCGTGCCTGGTAATAGTCTCGGCAAACTCCTTCGACACGCTGCCGCCGGCCGATACAAAGGCATAGTCAACGCCCATGAAGTCGTCGTTGTGCTTGAGTTCCTTGACAACATAGTCGTTGCCACGGAAGTTATACACCTGGCCTGCACTGCGGGCCGAACCAAAAAGCACCAATTCGTCAAAGGGGAAATTTCTCTCGTCGAGAACGCGCAGGAACTCCTGGCCCACTGCTCCGCTGACACCTACGATTGCTATTTTCATCTTATACTATAATGATTTGATTTCTACAATAAGGCCATAAGGCCATAACCTGTGCAAAATTACGCAAAATTTGTATATATATACCTGCCTGTCGCCATTTTTTTGTATTTTCGCTGCCTGAAACATGAATAATATGGCAGACAACTGGCTACAGCGCGGCACATTGCTGCTGGGAGAGGAGAAGCAGGCGAGGCTTGCCGGAGCACACATACTTGTCGTGGGCCTGGGCGGCGTGGGCTCATGGGCGGCCGAGATGCTGTGCCGTGCAGGCGTGGGCGCAATGACCATTGTGGACGCCGACGTGGTGGACACCACAAACATAAACCGCCAGATGCCGGCACTGGCCAGCACCGTGGGACAGCCCAAGTGCGACATTGTAGCACAGAGGCTCAAGGCAATAAACCCTGGGCTGGATGTCACTGTAAAGCAGATGTTTATTGACGAGGATAATATCCCTGCGCTGTTCGATGAAGGCAGCTTTGACTTTGTTGTGGACGCCATTGACACGCTCGGTCCCAAGGGGGCGCTCATAAGGGAGTGCTGGCAGCGCGGCACAAGGATAATATCAAGCATGGGCGCCGGCGCCAAGTGCAGCCTTGCCGGCATACGCATAGGCGACCTGTGGAAAAGCGAGCACTGCACGCTGGCAAAGAATGTGCGGCGCATGCTGCGCGACGCCCGCGGCAAACACAACCTGCCCGTAGTGTACAGCATGGAGGAACCGCGCAAGGATGCCATACGCCCCAACCCGGCAGGCGGCAAACCAATAATTGGCTCGCTCGCCTACTTCACGGCCGCATTCGGCTGCCACATTGCTGAATATGTAATTAAGGAGATATGATTAGGATAGAGAACCTGGTAAAGGACTTCGGCAGCCTGAGAGTGCTCAACGGAGTGAACCTTAATGTAAAGAAGGGCGAAGTCATAAGCATTGTAGGCCCCAGCGGCGCCGGAAAGACCACGCTGCTGCAGCTCATTGGCACACTTGACAAGCCAACAGGCGGGCGCATACTCTTCAACGGCGAGGATGTGGGCAGCATGAGCGACAGCAGGCTTGCCACGTTCCGCAACAGGCACATAGGCTTCGTGTTCCAGTTCCACCAGCTGCTGCCCGAGTTCACAGCGCTGGAGAATATCATAATTCCCGCACTCATTGCAGGGCGCAAGCGCAAGGAGGCCGAGAGTGCTGCCATGGAACTGCTCAGGATAATGGGCCTTGAGGAGCGCGCACAGCACAAGCCATCGGAGATGTCGGGCGGCGAGAACCAGCGCGTGGCAGTTGCCCGCGCACTCATAAACAACCCCGACGTGATACTGGCCGACGAGCCATCGGGCAGCCTTGACAGCCGCAACAAGGAAGAGCTGCACAGACTGTTCTTTGACCTGCGCGACCGCCTTGGCCAGACATTCATAATAGTAACCCATGACGAGAGCCTCGCCACCTTTACCGACCGCACAATAAGGATGGTAGACGGGAGAGTCGAAGGCGAAAACGTTAAAAAGAGTTAATTCACAGGCGTTGCATTTTACCTTTTGGCCATACGCATGTCATATAAGTGAATGATGGGCCGCAGGCTCGTTGTTTTTCAATGTTTGTCTCTACTGCCTCCGCTTGCGGGGGCAGTACTGCAAACAGGGGGGTACAGCAACAATATATAAAGACTATATAGCATGAAGAATATTTTGCTTTGCATTGCAGCAGCGCTGTCCATTACAGCCTCTTTTGCACAGGAAGGGCCAAGGCGCCAGCACCAGCCCAGAGAGTTCAATCCCGAAATGATGGCACAGCGCCAGACCGAGAGCCTTCACAGGGTTATCGGGCTCGACAGCATACAGTACCAGGCGGTGCTGCTCATGAACTATGCCGACGCCATGACCATGAAAGACAGCATTGACGCACGCCGTGCCCGCGCCGATAAGCTACGTGCAGAGGGCAAGAAGCCTGAGCGTGTGCGCCCTACCGACGAGCAGATGAGGGCTATGGAGGAGACGCGCAAGCAGCGCGAGCAGGTGCGCAACGAGCAGATGAAGCAGATTCTCACCAGCGAGCAGTACGAGAAGTACCTGAAATATGTTGGCGAGCAGAAGCAGAAAATGCGCCGCGGAAGAGGGAAGGGCAGAGGGATGAGTACAGAGAACAGATAACAGAGCAAAGAGTAAAGAGCAAAGAGCAAAGAGCTGCGAATGGTCAAGCGTGGCTAATTGCTGTTGTTCCTACCGCGTGCTTGTCATCCCGACAGAGCGCGCAGCGACGAAAGCCGCAGGTTTAGATAATGCTGACAGTAAATGTTCACGCGAAGCACTAAAACTCCCTCTCGACTTTGCCGTACTCCCTCTTAGAGGGAGAGTAGTTGTGCCGCGTGGGTTACGGCATGAGAGGGTTAATTGCTCCCGCTCGCTGTGAATATGCGTGATTTACCTCTCTGCTATTTCGTTCAGGATGTTTTCCAGAATGTACTCGTCACTCATCAGCTGTATGCCAGAACTGGGGTCGGAGAGCTGTTTGTATGTTTCCGTAGAATAGAAGGTATTCAAGGCCTGTTCCTCATCAATTCCAAGCCTGCTGGCGAGCAACATTATGATGTGGCTCTTTTTGCGCCATAATACAGAGTCTCTCATTACAATGCTATACTTTCAATAAACAATAAGTACTTATCAATTACCTCTTGGCTTAGAATGCATATCTGGTGGTTAATTTTCTTATAACGTAATTGTCCTAGAGCCTGTTCGGCGGTTATTATTCCTTTCTCGTAATCCTCAACGGTGTCAATTACGTTGTCATTTGCAACACCTCCTTCAACCACATCAAAGAACGATGAGATATCCTTGCCTTTCCTGCAGGCTACAACATAGTCTAGCCATTCTATGTCATAGGAACCGAAACTCTTGAACCTGACACCCTCCTTTTGCGCCTTCTCAATGTCGAAATGATATACATTCACAACGCCCCTTACGTTGCGTCCCTTGCGGCCGGCGATGATTATTGCCCAGTTCCTTGCCTGCGATTCAATCTGCGTAAGGTAGAACCCAGGCCCGAAATCCAGATTCTTCCTTCCTGCTTTTGCCAATGGGACCGGGACTGGCAGATATGTACCGTGATAGAGTGTTATCATGCAACAGTCTCCTTTCTTTCTTTTTCCCAGTTATTCAGCGTCTCTAGGGTATCATCAATAACCCATTCCAGGCTTTGTGTATGCAGCAGCTCGTAATGGCGTAACAGGCGGGAATGGATTATGTCCTGTCCGTCTAGCCTTTTGAACATTTCCTGCCCCGAGATATTCAGCCTTTTCGCGCAGCCTTCAATAACCATTACAGCAAAATGTATTCTCCTGTATTTCTCGTCCTTATCCAAACCGCTCATTTTTTCTTGAATTATTTTGCTAAGATAGCAAATGATTTTTAATAACAACCTAACATGAATATTTTTTCTCAGTACAGAGAAAGTTGCGAGTAAGTGAGTGTAATGCAAACTTGTTTGTAATTACACAACGAACGGTAGCGAGCAAGTGAGTGCAAGGCCAGCAGATAACAGAATTTGTCCCGACAGCGCGTAGCGACGAGGGAACTCTGTTTTTAAGTGGAAAGATGAAAGATGAAAGCTTGTGCCAAGCGAGCGAAAGCCAAGTTTACTTGAGCTTTTACAGTGAGCGCAGCCAAGGCTTAAGCCCACGAAGTGGGGTTAAAGTGGAAAGATGAAAGCTGAAAGTGGAAAGAAGCGCTTGTACTCTGTTCTCTGTACTCTGTTCTCTATTCCGAGATTTCTCCCTGCTGTTGTTCCTACCGCGTGCTTGTCATCCCGACAGAGCGCAGCGACGAGGGATCTCTGTTTTCGCGATTTTGAGATTTCTCCCTATGGTTGACCGCGCAGGAGCCTGTCATTCTGGAGCGAAGGGTAACGGAGCGAAGAATCTCTATATCCCCGCAGGCATGAGATTTCTCCACTTCGTGCCGAAATGACAAAACAGCGTTTTGTTATCGGCGAGTCTTGCAGGAACCTCTCCTATTTAAAATAATATATTATTTTAGGGGAAAACACCAGAAATCTCTTTTGATTTTTTTCGTTTTTTTGATAGATATATACAGGAAACTTTTCTACTTTTGCGCCAAAATTGAACAACGGGCGCGCGTGCTGCCTGCAAAAGATTAAGGAGAGGATATTGACATGCAGAAGAATCTAGTTATTGTCGAGTCACCGGCAAAAGCAAAGACAATTGAGAAGTTCCTAGGCAAGGATTACAAGGTAATGTCCAGCTATGGGCATATTTGCGACCTCAAGAAAAAGGAGTTCAGCATAAACACCGAGACATTTGAGCCCGAATATGAGATTCCGGCAGAGAAGGAGAGGCTTGTGAGCACCCTCAAGAGCGAAGTGAAGAAGAGCGAGACCGTATGGCTGGCTTCCGATGAGGACCGCGAGGGAGAGGCCATAAGCTGGCACCTCTACACAGTGCTGGGCCTAAGGCCCGAGAACACTAGGCGTATCGTATTCCACGAGATTACCAAGAATGCTATCCTTAATGCGATAGAGAACCCACGCGAGATTGACATAAACCTGGTGTATGCGCAGCAGGCACGCCGCGTGCTCGACCGCATAGTAGGTTTCAAGCTCTCCCCAGTGCTGTGGCGCAAGGTAAAGCCCGCGCTGTCGGCAGGCCGTGTGCAGAGCGTGACAGTGCGCCTCATCGTAGAGCGCGAGCGCGAGATAAACAAGTTCACCACCGAGAGCGGCTACCGCGTGACAGCGCAGTTCACGCTGCCATCGGGCGAGTCTCTGGGCACAGAGCTCTCAAGGCGCTTCAAGACAAAGGAGGAGGCGGTAGCATTCCTCGAGTCGTGCAAGGACGCGCAGTTCACAATTGAAGACGTGAGCACAAGGCCGCTCAAGAAAAGCCCCGCAGCGCCTTTCACTACATCTACTCTCCAGCAGGAGGCCGCCCGCAAGCTGGGTTTCACCGTGTCGCAGACAATGATGGTGGCACAAAGGCTCTACGAATCGGGATATATCACATACATGCGTACCGACTCTGTAAACCTCTCGTCACTGTGCATTGGCTCATGCAAGGGAGTGGTGACCGAGATGTACGGCGCCGAATACCACAAGAGCCGCAGCTACTCTACAAGCTCAAAGGGAGCGCAGGAGGCGCATGAGGCCATACGCCCCACATACATGGCAAGCACGGCAATCGAGGGCACAATACCCGAGAAGAGGCTTTACGAGCTTATATGGAAACGCACCATCGCTTCGCAGATGGCCGACGCGCAGGTTGAGAAGACAACCGTAAGCATTGCCATCAGCGGGCACAGCGAGCAGTTCATAGCTACCGGCGAGGTAACAGTGTTCGACGGTTTCCTCCAGGTATACCGCGAGAGCAGCGACGACGAGACCGCCAACGACACTGCAGCAATACCGGCAGTACGCAAGGGCGACGCGCTCACCGCAATCGAGATTGTAGCTACAGAGCGCTTCACGCAGCACCCGCCGCGCTACACCGAGGCAAGCCTGGTGCGCAAGCTCGAGGAACTTGGCATAGGACGCCCGTCGACATACGCCCCCACAATCAGCACCATACAGCAGCGCGGATATGTGGAGAAAGGCAACAAGAGCGGTACACAGCGCAAGTACGGCATAATTACCCTTAAGGGCGGCAAGATTACTTCAAAGGAGGGCAAGGAGACCGTTGGCGCCGAGAAGGCGAAGCTGCTGCCTACCGACATAGGCATTGTGGTGAACGACTTCCTGCTCGAGTTCTTCCCCGAGATTATGGACTACAACTTCACTGCAAGCGTGGAGAAGGAGTTTGACGAGATTGCCGACGGCAAGAGGCACTGGGCCGAGCACATAACAGAGTTCTACAAGACATTCGGTCCCAAGATTGAGAGCATTATACAGACAAAGAACGAGTACAAGGTGGGCGAGCGCGTGCTCGGCAATGACCCTGTGAGCGGAAAGCCCGTCTCGGTAAAGATAGGCCGCTTTGGCCCTATTGTGCAGATTGGCTCGGCAAACGACGAGGAGAAACCCCGCTTTGCACAGATGAAGCCCGGGCAGACACTCGAGACAATTACGCTTGAGGAGGCCCTGGGGCTCTTCAGCCTGCCGCGCACACTGGGCGAGTACGAGGGTGCGGCCGTGACTATTGGCGCCGGACGCTTCGGCCCCTACATCAAGCATGGCAGCGCATATGTCACGCTGCCCAAGACGTACGACCCGCTGACAGTAACCCTGGAGGAGTCCATTGCGCTCATTGAGGAGAAACAGAAGGACGAGGCGCAGCGTATAATAAAGAAATTTGACGAGGAACCCGAGCTGCAGGTGCTCAACGGCCGTTTCGGTCCCTACATAGCATACAAGGGAAGCAACTACAAGCTGCCCAAGAACGTGACACCCGCCGAGCTGTCACTCGCGGAGTGCCTGGAGATTGTAAGCAAGCAGCAGGAGAGCGGCAAGGCGCCTGCCAAGAGAAGGTATACCAAGAAGAAATGACGCGGCAATGACACGTATCTTCCTCATAGGCTACATGGGAGCAGGCAAGACAACGCTCGGGCGAGCGCTTGCTGCCGGACTGGGCGTGGAGTTCATTGACCTTGACTGCTACATTGAGGAGCGCTTCCGCAAGACCGTATCACAGATTTTTGCCGAAAAGGGAGAGGAGGAGTTCCGCAATATCGAACGGAGAATGCTTCATGAAGTAGGTGAGTTCGAGAACGTAATAGTCTCCACTGGCGGCGGGACACCATGCTTCTTCGACAATGTGGAGTACATGAACGCCCAAGGCACTACAGTGTTCCTTGACGTGCCATTAGAAAGGCTTTTCATAAGGCTGAGCATTGCCCGCAGCAAGCGTCCGCTCATAAAGGACAAGAACGACGAGGAACTGCGCACATTCATAGGGGAGCAGCTGCAGAAGAGACTGCCGCACTACAGCAAGGCAATGCACACGTTCCGGGCCGACAGGCTTGAGGACAAGACACAGGTGAGCATGTCGGTGGAGGCCTTCCGCCGGCAGCTCGGAATATAAAGACACGGGATATAAACACTATTGAGAATCATTATCAGACACCACTACAATGAGAAAATGGCGCATTGAAGATTCGGAGGAGCTGTACAACATCAACGGATGGGGTGCATCCTATTTCAGTATCAACGAGAAGGGGAACGTGGCAGTAACGCCAAAGAAGGACGGCGTGCAGATTGACCTGAAGGAACTCATGGACGAGCTGCAGCTGCGCGACGTGGCAGCACCAGTTCTCCTGCGTTTCCCCGATATCCTTGACAACCGCATTGAAAAGATTGCCGGCTGCTTCAAGATTGCAGCAGAAGAGTACGGCTACAAGGGCGAGAGCTTCATAGTATACCCTATCAAGGTGAACCAGATGCGCCCCGTGGTCGAGGAGATTACCAGTCATGGCAAGAGGTACAACATTGGCCTTGAGGCCGGCTCTAAGCCCGAGCTGCACGCAGTAATTGCCATGAACACCGACAACGACTCGCTCATAATATGCAACGGTTACAAGGACGACAGTTACATTGAGCTTGCGCTGCTTGCGCAGAAGATGGGCCGCCGCATATTCCTTGTGGTGGAGAAGCTTAACGAGCTGAAGCGCATTGCCAAGATTGGCAAGCGCCTGGGCGTGCGCCCCAACATAGGCATACGCATTAAGCTTGCCAGCGAGGGCAGCGGACGCTGGGAGGAGAGCGGCGGCGACGCAAGCAAGTTCGGCCTCACGTCGAGCGAGCTGCTCGAGGCCCTTGAGATTCTCGAGAAATACGATATAAAGGACTGCCTGCGCCTCATACACTTCCACATAGGCAGCCAGGTAACACGCATACGCCACATAAAGACCGCCCTGCGCGAGGCGTCGCAGTTCTATGTGCAGCTGCACAAGCTGGGATATAACATCGAGTTCACCGACATTGGCGGCGGCCTTGGAGTCGACTATGACGGCACGCGCTCATCGAGCAGCGAGAGCAGTGTCAACTACTCTATACAGGAGTATGTGAACGACGCAATATACACGATGGTGGACGCTGCCGACAAGAACGGCATACCCCACCCCAACATCATCACCGAGAGCGGCCGCTCCGTTTCGGCACACCATGCAATACTTGTGTTCGAGGTGCTTGAGACTGCCGCCCTGCCGCAGATGGACGAGGAGTGGGAGGTTGCGGCCAATGACCACGACCTGGCAAAGGAGCTCTACAAGATTTGGTGCGAGCTCGACCAGCGCACAATGCTCGAGGCGCTGCACGACGCGCAGCAGATACGCGAGGAGGCGCTTGAGCTCTTCAGCCACGGCATTGTGGACCTCAAGACCCGCGCACAGATTGAGAGCATGTTCTGGAGCGTAATACGCGAGATTCTGGCCATTGCCAAGAACATGAAGCACGTGCCCGACGACTTCCGCAAGCTCCCCAAGCTGCTGGCCGACAAGTATTTCTGCAACTTCTCGCTCTTCCAGAGCCTGCCCGACAGCTGGGGCATTGACCAGTTCTTCCCCATCATGCCAATACACAGGCTCGACGAGCGCCCTGACCGCAACTGCACAATACAGGACATGACATGCGACAGCGACGGCAAGATAACAGACTTCATAAGCTACAACAGCAAGGCCGACTCGCTCAGGGTACACAAGCTCAAGTCGACCGAGCCGTACTACCTTGGCGTGTTCCTCGTGGGTGCCTACCAGGAGATTCTGGGCGACATGCACAACCTCTTTGGCGACACCAATGCGGTGCACATTAGCGTGGACAATGACGGGTACAATATTGACAAGATTATTGACGGCGAGACAATTGCCGATGTGCTCGACTATGTGCAGTACGACGCCCGCAAGCTTGTGCGCACACTCGAGCGCTGGGTGACAAGCGCAGTCAAGGAGGGCAGGATAAGCCTTGAGGAGGGCAAGGAGTTCCTCTCGAACTACCGCTCGGGACTCTACGGATATACTTATCTTGACTATTGATGAGAGAGAAGGTAACAGTGATAAAGGTTGGAGGGAAGATTGTCGAGGAGAGCGAGAGCCTGGGCAATCTTCTCGGCCGTTTTGCGCAGATTGAAGGGCGCAAGGTGCTCATCCATGGCGGAGGACGCTCGGCGACACGCCTTGCCCAGAGGCTTGGCATTGAGAGCCGCATGGTAGAGGGGCGCCGCATTACCGACAGCGATACCCTTGAAGTTGTAACAATGGTCTACGGCGGCCTTGTGAACAAGAGCATTGTGGCACAGCTGCAGGCACGCGGCGTGAACGCGCTGGGCCTCACTGGCGCCGACTGCAACATTATACAGGCGCGCAAGCGCCCTGCAGCGCCCATTGACTACGGTTTTGTGGGCGATGTGGAACGTGCCGACGGCGATATGCTCTCAAGGCTGATAGAACAGGGCATAACTCCAATTGTAGCGCCGCTGACACATGACGGCAAGGGCACCCTGCTGAACACCAATGCCGACACCATGGCCGCCGAGACGGCCAAGGCGCTTGCAGCGCACTACGACGTC
Source organism: Bacteroidaceae bacterium (assembly GCA_045592125.1). Lineage (GTDB taxonomy): Bacteria > Bacteroidota > Bacteroidia > Bacteroidales > Bacteroidaceae > HGM04593. The sequence continues at coordinate 14,132 of JAZNUE010000024.1, forward strand.
ACGCTCATCTACTGCTTTGAGCACCCTGGAGTAATGCGCGACCCCGATGACGCAAGCAGCCTCATCCCTTCAATCACACGCGGCAGCTACCGCACGCTGCTTGCCGACGGCACAGTAAGCGGAGGCATGATTCCAAAGATAGACAACGCCTTCAATGCAATAGAGAACGGCGTAAAGGAGGTAATCATAACACGCGCCGACGCCATTGACGGCAAGCAAGGCACACGCATTGTATCATAAGATGACGCTCGGGAGAAGCATAATTGAGCACCCTCGCTGGGGCAGGATTATTGTAACGCGCAACCCTAGGGCACGCAGGATAATAATGCGTGCACGCCCAGGCGCTATTCACATGACAATACCGCCGCATGCCACAGAAAGCGACATTGAGCGCGCGCTGGGAGAGTGCGGCAGCAAGCTGCTGCAAAGGCAGCAGGAGTGCACGCATGAACGCATTGGCAAGGATTTCTCCATAGACACGCCCCACTTCAAGGTAACCCTACAGGAAAGCGGCACGGCAGGCATAAAGGTCACTGGCAGCAACGGCTTATACACAATCCACTGCCCCGAGGGCACATGCTATGCCGACGAAAGCACACAGCAGGTGCTGCGCCAAGGCATAAAGGCCGCAATGAAGCACTGCGCAGGCGTGCTGCTCCCGCCACGCCTTGAGGCACAGGCCAGGAAACACGGGTTCAAGTACAGCAAATGCAGTGTACGCGACGTGCGCTCACGCTGGGGCAGCTGCACATCACGCGGGAGCATAAGCCTCAACACACATCTGGTAATGCTGGACGACGGGCTTATTGACTACGTGCTGCTGCACGAGCTGTGCCACACCGTTGAGATGAACCACAGCGAGAGGTTCTGGGCACTGCTCGACCGCTGCACAGCGCCGGCCCGCGCAAAGGAACTGCGCGCCCGGCTGAAGGAGGAAGGCAGAAAGGTCATTGGACTATAGGGGATAACAAGCCCTAAAGTACCACACTACACATTCAGGTGCGCCTTGCAGTATTCCCTTACATACTCTACAAGCTCTGGTGCCTTGACAATCTCAATTGAGTTGGCCAGTCCCAGATAGAAACGTGCCACTCCGGCAATGTTATAGACATAGGCAGTCAGGAGCCATGAGCTGTCGCTCTCCCTCTCTATGTAGTTTGCCGAGCCAGGGAACTCCTCAAGCAGCAGGTTCTTTGCCCTGAGGTTCAGTCTCAGGGTTATATTGTATGTGCTGCTGCCTGTCATGTTGAAGATGTCAATCTCGCCACACTTGTGCTGTGCCTGGTGAGTCCATGGGCGCGAGGTAATCTCCACATCGCCAATGCGGGCTATATTGAACAGGCGCACAGCATCCTTGTCAATATCGTAGCACCAGATTGAGGTTCCGTTGTCGGTGAAGTCGAACACCTCGACCTGCCTGTCCCTTATGCTTCCGCTGTTTGACGACTGGTAGCCGCGCAGGATAACGCAGCACTGTGTCCTTATGGCCCTTGAAAGCAGTTCCTTCTTCGAGTCTTTCTTAAGCAGGCCCGTCTTCTTGCGGCTCATGATACGGGACTCCGAGGACTCCGCTATTGCCACTGACTCGCCGTTCACACGCAGATAGGCAACATTATCCACCTTTACCACGCCGAACTCATAAGGCGATATCTCAAGGGCAACCACCTGGTTCTCGTACATGGGACGCAGCCTTATATTGGCCACCACATCAATGTCGAATATCTTCTTTGCCTCATCGGTAATGTAGCGCATATAGCCGTCGAGCCCTTGGTAGTTGCCATATGTAATTGTCTGCAGGTACCTTATTTCCGAGTCAATGCCCTGGACATATCCCAGGTCGTTCACGCCAATATACAGGGTTCCGCCCTCAGTCGTATTGAGGAAAGCGCACACGCCCTTGAAGATGTTTGTGCTCTGCAGCCTCTCCCTTGAGTTCTTAGGAGTGTGGAAGAACGAGGTCTTGAACTCCTGCCTGTCGTTCTCAATGCCAAGGTATATACCGTTCTCCTCGTCAAGGTCGGTCTCGCCTTCGGTCTCAATGGCAAGGCATGTTATAATCTCGCGCTTAATGACGTTCTGCATTGAGCGGTTAATGACACCCTGGAGCCTGTTGCACGACTGCACAAGCGTTGCAAGCTTCACCAGAAGGGTATCCTGGCCGTTGTCTATAATCTCGTCCAGAAGGGCAGCGTCGGCCGCCGAGCCGTATGCCCGCAGCACGGAGAGTATCTGCCTGCGGCGCATTATGCTGTCGGCGCCCTCCAGTTCCTTGGCGAAAAGCGGGATTTCTATCTTGCCGTACTCTCCTTTGGCAAAGCGTACAAGATTCTCGAGATAACCGGCCACAAAGTCCATGTACTCCACGTCCTGCTCCTGGCCTATCAGCGTTGCAAGTATCTTGCCTGTGCTTATGGTCTTGTACCTGTCTGTAGGGTTGGGGACACAGAACTGCTGGCCGAACATGAGCAGCCTGTAAAGCGCCTTTATGAAACAGGGCGTAAGGATTGAGGCTGTCACCGGGACATCGTCCTCGCTTTTCTCGTACACGCTATCGGCAATCCTCACAAGCTTTGCCTTGCTGTAGTCAATATTCTGGCCTGTAGCCTGCACGAAATCGCCGTTTATCCATCCTGTCGGGGCGCCTGTACTGTCAACGCACATCTGCCTCACCGTAATGACAGCGCAGTCGCCTTGCGAGATACCCTCAATCCTGGGCGTATATACACCAAAGCCGTGCTCGGTTCCCCAGCCTATGAGCCTGTCGTTGACCATCACCGCCTCGGCAGCCAGATGTTCCCCTTCCTGATATACCACATTCTTTATATAGGACATAAATGAGGTCTTTATCTCAAAGCAGCCCTCGCCCTGGTATACCGCATCGAACTCATCGTCTACATTAATGGCGCTGATAAAGTCATGCTCATTGTAGAAGAAGAAGTTCTGCGTGAACTTCACTTCGCCCTGTACCTGCTGGTACTCCTTGCTGGTTGACACAACCTGCAGATGGCCGTTCTTCTTGCTGACGAGCCTTACAGTAAGCTCGGCGCCTGGACTGTATTTCTTGAGGCTTGTGCTTACTGTATGCTGCGCTGCGATGAACTGCGCGGTAAAGTCCTCGATGTTCTCAATGTCGGAGGCCTTGCTCTGCTTCAGTTTCCCGGACTTGGGAGTCACCACCTGGATTAGGTCGTCGAAGATTGAGAGCGACGCCGTTGACGACTGCGCAAGCCCAGCCCTGTTGGCAGCGGCAATGCGCAGGCCGCGGGATGTAAGCTGCAGTGCACCCATCATCTCGAATATCTCGTTCTGTGCAGTTCCGGCCTTCGCTGCCATGGCATTATTAAGTTTGTGGGCAACTATGTCGGGGTAGAATTCATCAATATCCCTCCACTCGAGCACGCATTTAGGAGGCATGGGGCCGCACACGAACCTGAGCGCATTGGCAATAAAGGCGCTGTCGACGCTCTTTGGCGCCAGCAATGCAAGCAGGTTTACAAAGAGCAGGAATGCTGTCCTGTAGTCCTTGCTCTCCTTGCCGGCAGCAAGCAGGTACATGCCAAGGAGCCTGGCAGTGGACTTCACCAGTTCCTTATCCTTCGAGAATGTCTCGTCCTGCACAAGAGGACGTGCCTGGAACTCCTGTATCAGCACTCCAATCCTCTTTTCAAGAAGGTTCATCGTAATGCCGTAGAAACCGTCCTTTTCGGCAGTGCTGTTCGAGTGAAGATAGCTGAATACCTTATCAAGGTTCTCGTCTATGTAGGTTATCTTGAGGTCGAGCCACAAGGGTGTTGAAGAGTTGCTTTCCATAGGTGTATCTTAATTTATAGTTTATTCTGCAGCAGGCTGCGGTTCGTCGCTCTCGTGCCATGGAGAAGGCGCAGGCGGCAACGAGCGGTCAAGTCTCACGGCTGCGTACACCGACAGGAGCGCAAAGAACAGGAACATTGCAATCTCAATGCCAAGGGCCGCTCCCTGCGGCACATAGCTCTCGAGCAGCTCAGTCTCGCTTTCTGCACCAAGCGCAAGCGTCGTAAGCGTTGCAAAGGTGTTATTGAGCACATGGCCTGCAATAACTGACATGAGGCTTCCGGTACGGTAATACATCCAGCCGAATATCGCTCCCAGAAGGGTTGCGTATACAACCTGGACCGGGTTCATATGGAACAGGCCGAAGACAAGTGCGGAGACAGCAATTGCCAGCCATGGAGAACGCAGGCGGCGGAGCATATATCCCTGTATGGCACCACGGAACATCACCTCCTCGAGCAACGGGGCGAGGAGCGAGATTGTAAAGGCGCCTATCAGCGTACGGCTCATGCCGTTGAGCTCATCCTCAAGGATGTTGTCGAGCGGCAGCCACTGCACAAATATGTTCAGCGCGAACATTGATGTAAACACAAGCACTGTGGAATAGAAAAGCGGCATGGGCGCGATTGAGCGGAACAGGCTCCAGCGCAAGCGGAACAGTCCCGTAAGATGAATGAATAGCAGCATTGCCGCTGCCGAGAGAAAGAGCCCAAGCGCCATCGCGTCTGTCCTGCAGGAGGCAAACAGCGGATTATCAAGCGCCAGTTCAATGTTATCCAGCGCACTAGGATGGAGAGCGCCTGTGACCAGAGCATATACAAGATACCCGCCCATGGCCAATGCTGTGAAGAGCAGCTGGAACAGTGAATACACCAGCAGCAAGAGCGCTGTAATACCCGCAATTTTCAGAAATCTATTCATAATATATCAGATACCACGTTTTACTCTTGCAACATCGACACCTATCTGCAGCCTGAGGGCATCGAGGGTGCCGAAGTTGACTTCGCCGCGCAAACGGCGCACAGGGGCGACAACAACATGCTTGCCGTAGATATCGCCGCTGAAATCTATAATATGCACTTCAATGCTGCGCAGCATCCTGTCGCTGACAGTGGGATTCACGCCAATGTTCATCACCCCTTTATGGCGCTCGCCCTCAAGCTCCACATCCACTTCGTACACGCCGTTGGGCGGCATGAGCCTCATCTCCTCATCAAGCCTTACATTGGCGGTGGGGAAACCTATTCCGCGGCCTATGCCTGCGCCTCTTATCACCGTACCGCCAAAGCGGTACACATGCCCGAGCAGCCTGTTAGCGCCCTGGATGTCGCCAGCGGAGAGCGCACGGCGCACAGCCGTCGAGCTCACCTCGCAGCCATCAATGCTAAAAGGCGAGAAGCGCATGACCTCCATTCCCAGGCTTCGGCCATACTCGGCATACTGCTCAAGGCCCTCGCCCTCGCATGGCCTGCCGAAGTGGTGGTCATAGCCGACACCAAGCAGCCTCACCGCCAGGGTACCGGCAAGAATCTCGCGCATAAAGCGCTCGGCGCACATTGCCGCCATGCAGGTGTCAAATTCTAGCAGCACCACCCTGTCCACTCCCTGCTGTTCAAGGAGGGCAAGCCTCTCGCTACTGTCTGTAAGAAGGAACGGTTCGGCAGTGCCGTCGAACAGCAGGCGGGGATGCCGGGTGAATGTAACCACAGTCATCGGCAGCCCTCTGGCCGCCGACGCCTCGCGCAGTTCGGCAAGCATTGACCTGTGCCCAAGGTGCACGCCGTCAAAGGAACCTATGGTTGCAGCGCAGGGGAGCGCCTCAAAGTCTCTTATATCTGTAATTATCTCCATCTTGTTAGTCATTCATTATGTCGCTGCCCCACTGGGCATTGCGCTCCAGGAGGCATGTTCCAATGCCAAGCTCACGCGCTGCCTCGCAGTTTACGGCAGAATCGTCAAAGAAGAGACTCTCGCCAGGCGTGACGCCCTCGCTGGCAAGCAGCTGGAGGAATATCTCAGGCTCGGGCTTGCGCTGGCGCATGCGGAAGGAGAGGTATAGCGCGTCAAAGAAATCCTGCAGCGGCTCGCCCATAGCGGCCTGGAAGCGGCGCTCAATCTCGGGCCAATGCCCTTCATTAGTGTTGCTTAGCATTACCACACGATACCCGGCAGCGCGCAGCTGCTGTATGCGGCGAAACTTATACGGGGCATACTCCCCGAGCATCATGTTCCACACCTCGTGCAGGCGGGCATAGAGCCCGTCGCCAAGACTGTCGCGCACTGCCGCTGGCAGCTGCGAGGCCATATACCCGAACATCTCGCCGGTGGATATATCGCCACGGTCATACTTCATCATGTTCACATTCATCAGGCAGTTCCTCTCGGTGAGAAGAGGCGCGTCGACGCCCATCTCAAGCAATGCTGCAAACGAGCGCTCGACGTGCAGGTCAATGAGCACGCCGCCAAGGTCAAAGACAAGGAGTTTCTTTCCAGCAAACATATCTGATAGTCCTAAGATTCAAACAGTCTCTTACAAAAATAGGCAAAAATTCCCTTACAAAGAAATTTTATCTATTTTTGCACTGTTTTATTCCCTTCTTTCCGCCTCGCCCTTGCCTGACGGGGGAAATAGTAAATTTTATTAACAATATTTAACGATTGGGGGGGGTAAATCGGGAAGTTTTTATAAATTCGCCGCGTCTAACAAGAGGACCGGCCTGCAATACAGGAACAGACAGTCCCGGAAAAGGATATAAAAACATATAAAGTTATGGAGATACTTAAGATTGAGAACGTCACCAAGAGGTTTGCCAGCCATGTGGCCCTTGATGATGTTTCGCTGGCAATTCCCGAGGGGTCAATATATGGCCTGCTCGGGCCTAACGGCGCAGGAAAGACAACACTGCTGCGCATTATAAACCGCATAACCGCCCCCGACAGCGGGCGCGTGCTGTTCTGCGGCAAGGAGATAAGCGCCGAGGACATATACAGCATAGGCTATATGCCCGAGGAGCGCGGCCTTTACAAGAAAATGAAAGTTGGAGAGCAGGCCGTGTTCTTTGCGCGCCTCAAGGGGATGTCGCGGAAGGATGCGACCGCAAGGCTTAAGGAGTGGTTCCAGAAGTTCGGCATTGAGGAGTGGTGGAACAAGGAGATTGGAGAGCTCTCCAAGGGAATGGCGCAGAAGGTGCAGTTCATCACGACTGTACTTCACGAGCCCAGACTGCTTATCTTTGACGAACCCTTCTCGGGCTTTGACCCCATAAACGCCAACATGCTCAAGAGCGAGATTCTGGCCCTCCGCGACAAAGGCACGACAATCATCTTCTCAACCCATAACATGTCGTCGGTTGAAGAGGTATGCGACCACATCACGCTCATTGACAAGTCGCGCAACATACTCTCGGGCAATGTGGAGGAGATACGCCACAGGCATGGCGCCAACATCTTCGAGATAAGCTACCGCGGCAGCGAGGAGGCCCTCAACGGCACGCTGGAAGGCATATGCGAGGTGATGGAGTCGAAGACATCGCCTGCCGGATACAGCAGGATGAAGATTCACATTGCAACCGACGCCCAGGTGCGCCAGGTGATAGAGGCAGCAAACAAGAGCGTTGAGATTCGCTCGTTCAGCGAGGTCATACCGTCAATGAACGACATATTCATCCGCGCCGTAAACGGTAACCTGTAAAACCTGTAAAAAGAGAAATACCATGAAAAGCAAGATAGGAATAATCATTGGACGCGAATTCAACGAGCGCGTACGCAAAAAGTCATTCATAATTACCACGCTGCTCACCCCGCTGCTCATGCTGGGCCTCATGATGGCGCCTATGCTGCTGTCAACCTACTCGGGTGACGGGCAGAAGGTAATTGCCGTTGTCGACGACAGCAATGCCATAGGCAGCCTGCTGCAGAGCACCGGCGAAATCAGCTTTGTAGAGACAGAGCTGCCCATTGAGATTGCCCGTAAGGAGCATGCCAATGACGCCGCGATACTGCACATAGGCAAAGATATAATGTCAAACCCGTCGGACATCAGGCTCTACACCAACTCCACAGCGTCAATAACAATGGAGATGAACATTGCCACACAGGTGAAGATGGTTATAGAGAGCATAAAGCTGCAGCAGCAGGAGATTGAGAACCTGCCAGAAATAATTGCAAGCATACAGACCGACATAAGCCTGCAGTCCTATGCCAACGAGACAAGCGAGGATAGCGGCGACAAGGCAAACTCATCCATAGTAGCCACCGTAATTGCATATGTGCTAAGTTTCATTCTCTACATGTTCATACTACTCTATGGCTCAATGGTCATGCAGTCGGTAATTGAGGAGAAGAACAGCCGCGTGCTCGAGGTCATGGTATCGTCGGTGCGCCCGATGGAGATGATGCTGGGAAAGATTCTTGGCGTTGCAAGCGTTGCGCTGCTGCAGATTGGGATATGGCTGGTCATTATCTTCGGCGCAGGCTACTTCATCATCCCGGAGATTATACCCGACGAGGTTGCAATGGCCGTGGGCATGCTACAGCAGGGCGCCTCGCCCGAGGCAATTGGCGGCGACACCGACATGAGCCTGCTGCAGGCCATAGCCACACTCACCGACGTGGGCTACCTGGCAAAGATTGTCGTATCCCTGGTAGTGTTCATGACATGCGGTTTCCTGCTCTACGCTGCGCTGTTTGCAGCAGTGGGCTCGGCTGTAGACACGCCGCAGGACGCACAGCAGCTGCAGACACCTATCACAATACCCATTATCCTGAGCCTCTTTGTAATGCTTGCCGTAATTAACGACCCCTCATCGGACCTTGCATTCTGGTTCTCGATGATACCGCTGACGTCGCCCATTGTTATGATGGCCCGCATACCGTATGACATCCCGACCTGGGAGATACTCCTCTCCTTTGCATTGCTTGCAGGCACCTTCGTTGCCGTGGCATGGGCAGCAGGAAAGATTTACCGCACAGGAATACTCATGCACGGAAGCAAGCCCTCCCTCAAGGAACTGTGGAAGTGGCTAAGGTTCAAGTAGGTCCTTCACCGCTCGCGGTGCTTCTCTGGGACAGAGGCTCCAGGAGTTACCTTTGAGTCCCTTTAGCAAGCAGGGAATCCCTCGTCGCTCCGCTAATGCAGGCCGCGGCCTGCGATTCTAGCAGTGAGAAACCTCGAATTCTACCAATTATTACAGAGCGCGGGACTGTGTCAAGATTTCAGACACAGTCCCGCGCCCTGTATGTATTAACGTGAGCCCGATACAGGCTCAACAGTATCGCGAAATAAGAGGTATCAGAACCTGGCGCTTACGCCTAGCAGTCCTCTCGCGCCGCGAGTCTCGTAACCAGCATATTCAAGATAGCTGTCGTTCAGCAGGTTGCTGCCCTCTACATACACGCCCAGCCATGGGAATATGCTGTAGTTTATCCGCGCGCTCAGGTCATTCTTGCTGCTGGCCCTGTTGCCGCCGGCAGCCTTTGTGTTGAGTTCAAGGCAATAGTCCACATTAAGCGTGAAGTCCCTGAAAGGTTTCACTTCGGCGGCGATGTTGCATGTTACCTCGGGCCTCATCATCAGCAGTGACCTATTGCCACACTCCCAGAAGGCGTAGCGGCAGTCGCCGGCAATCCTGAGCCAGCCGCCATGGTCATATCCTGCACGGAGCGAAACGTTCACGTTGTTAGTGTTGCACTGTGAAAGGCTGCTGTATATGAGCTCATACGGAATTACAGGTTCCTTGCTGTAATGCTGCAGGACGTCGTCCTTAGTATATGCATATCCCGCGGCTAATGCTGCATGGAACGCGCCAGAGGCGAACGTGACGCCCGCCGAGGCATCAACAATCCTGTATGTGGGCCTCAGCCGGCTGCTCCTCTCTACGTCAAGATTCCAGTAGGGAGTAATACTCTCAAGCATGGCAAGAGTGTTATTTGTGCGCCCGCCCGTCGCCACTGCATAAAAGGCAAATCCTTTTCCCAGGCCTTTACTTATCTTTATGTCGGGCGAGATAGCAAACAGAGGAGCGTTAGCCGTGACAAGGTTCATCCTTGTCCCCAGACGCACATCCCAACCGCCGAAAGCGAAGTCAAGATAAGGGTCCACATCTATTGAGCAGTAGTTGCGGTATGCGCTCACGGCATTGCGCAGCGTGCTGTTATAGAGGAACGCATCGAAATTGACAGCAATGCCCACCTCCTCAAGCTCGGTATCGCCTATCCCGTACCACGCTGCAATGCCTGCGCTCGCGCGCCTTTCGCCTATGCCCTTGCTGCTGCCGATGGCATACTTGCGGGTGTTGTCCTTGTAGGCGGCATTGAAGCGGTAGCCGAATGCACCCTTGAGCGTAGACTTCCCATCAATATATACACCATAGTTCATGCTATTCTGGGCTGCGGCCGCGCCTGGCGCAATCTCCTTGCTCTGGTAGTTGAACACACGGTTGCCGAAGTCGGCACCTGCACCCAGGAGTATTCCTTTGAAGGCATGGGTATAGTCCAGGCTTGCCGCGGTGCTGTACATGCGGGAGTTCCACTTGCTGCCGCCCTGGAACCTGTCAATACCAGTCTTGTAACCGTCCATTGAGGCATAAAGCCGCACATTGTCCCTTGATGTCATATCCCCGTTATACGCGGCCCTGAGGTCAAGGCTGTTGCCAATGCCATAGCCTGCCCTGGCATATCCGCCGTACCGCCTGGCCGGTTCCTTTGTAATCTCCCTGGCATCCCTCTCGCTCACAAAGCCGCTGTACGGCATGGCATCCGACATGAACTCTATCTCAGGAGCGCTATGGCTGCCGTCAGCCCCGGTTGCCGCGGTGGGCACAAAGCTTTTCTTGCTGACCTTTATGTGCACGGGGTTATACTCGTTATGCACGTTGACGACCGTCCTGAGGCTGTCGCTCTGCGCATAGGCCATACAGGAGAGCGCCATGGCCGCTATTGGTAATATTATCCTTTTCATGACTATTCGTTGTTGCTGTTCTCTAGTTTTTCCATACGTTCCTGTATCATCTCCTTAATGTCATCATCGGCCTCATAGTTGTTCTGCAATGATACAAGATACTCCCTTGCCTCCATTGTCTTGCCCTGCTTGATATACACATCGGCAAGCAGCACAAAGCTGCGTGCCAGCCAGTAGGCATGCGGAGTGCTCACCTCAATATAATCGAAAATCTCCTCCTCGCACTCCTCATACTGCTCCTCGCTGAACATTATCTCGGCAAGCAGGTACTTGCTCTCGGCGCCCTCCTTGGTGCGGGTGTCCTCGGCAAGCAGCTCAAGGTCGTCCATTGCAGTCTCGGTGTCGCCCATGGCCATGTAGGCATTTGCCCTGGCGAACATGGCCTCACGCTGCCATTCGGGACTAACGTTGCCGTTCCCGGCCAGCTGCCCAGCGCTGCTAATCACATCGGCATGGTTGCCAATCTTCCTTGCTGCACGTATTATGTTCAGGTGCGCAGTATTGCGGCGCTCGTCATCCAGCGTCACGCTCACAAGTTCCTTGAAGGTATCAACGACATCCTGGTACCTTTTTGTGTGGAAATATATCTCACCGGCACGAATGAGCGCCTCCTCCCTGAACTTGTTGCCAGGGAGCGCTATTACTGCCTCGAGGCTGGACAGCGCGGGCCCGTACTCCTTTTCCTGCATATGTATCAGGCCAAGGTAGTAGTGGCAGTTGAGCCTGAAGGCGCCGTTCTTGAACTCGCCAAGATATTCGCCGAACTTTGCCTTAGCGCTGGCAAGGTCCCTCCTGTTGTAGAATCTCTCGGCAGCAGTGTACGCAAGCGTGTCAAGGCTGCTGCTGTCAACAGCCTTCAGGCCCTTCGTATTCTCGACATACTCGGCAAACCCCTTCACGTCGCCCTGCTCTATGTATATGTTCCTGAGGTCCTCAAGCGCCAGCCTTGCCTCCTCGCTGTGGGGGTACTGGGATATTATCGCCTTGTATGCGCTAATGGCCTTTTCATACTCGCCATTGTTGTTATATATCATGGCCTTCTCTGTCGCGGCACGGCGCGTGAGCTGGCCCGACGGGTATTTCCTTGCCAGCTCGTCGTAAACCGAGATGGCGTCCTTGTGCCTGCCCAGCTCTATGTATGTACGGCCCAGCTCATAGTAGGCCTGCTCGGCATATGTGCTCTTGGGGTACTCCCTTATGAGCTGCTTCAGCGTGCCGGCCTTTGCTGCATAGTCCTTGTCCATGCCCTGCGTAACGGCAGTGCGGAACAGTGCATAGTCGGCATTCTTGCCGTCGGTTGCCGCGGCCTTGTCATAGTACTGCTTTGCCGTGGCAAACTGGCGCTGGTAGTAATAGCAGTCGCCTATGCGGCTATACGCGTCGGCAACAGTCTCGCTGCCGGCACCCTTGCTGTTGCCCGCGAACTGCAGGAACGAGTTCCTGGCATTGCTGTAGTCCTTCTTCTGGAACTGTATGTAGCCAATGTTGTAGATGGCCTTGCTGCTGTTGGCGCCATTCATTGCGGCGGCCTGGCGGAACGCCTTCTCGGCACCGGCATGGTCGCCAGTCCTGTACAGGGCCTCGCCCTTCCAGAAGAGCGCGCTCTCCTTTGTATCGCGGTCATGGCCTGCAAGGGCAAGCGAGCGGTTCATGTAGTCTATCGACATGCGGCTGTTGCCGTTAATGAGCTCCTGTACGCCAAGGCGGTATAGGACATTCTGCTTTGCCTTGAGGATTTCGTCCGACGGTTCCTGTATCTTCTCTATCGACTCAAGGGCAACGCTGTAGTCCTTTGTATTCATGTATACATCGGCAAGCTGCTCGCCAATCGCATGTGCATGCCTTGAGCGCGGATATTCGTTGAGGAATCTCTCGAAAGTCTTCACGCTCTCGCCGAAAGCAGAGTGATTGGCCTTGTGCAGGCACATGGCATAGTTGTAGAGCGCCTCTTCACGCACAGCGTCGCTGTGGCTCATCTGCGACGCGAGCTCAAATGCCAGGCGTGCCCCGCTGGCGTCGCCCTGCTTCAGGGCAATCATTCCTTTGTGAAGGAACGAGCTCTGCGCAATCTCGTCATCTACCCCAGTGCAGCGGCCGAACAGTTCCTTTGCCTGGTCAAGGGTGCCCTGCATGTAACGGCACACCGCAAGCTGGTAGAGCGCTATCCGCTGCGGGACCGCTGCACCTGCCATATATTCCTCAAGCGCCGCCGCTGCCGCGTCATAGTTGCCCAAGGCAAACTCGGCAGCACCAAGAATCTGTTTCATCCTGGTGCCTTGCGGCCTGTCGCCATGGTCGCCTATGAAGCGCAGGGCTATGCCGCGCGCATTCTCGGGCTCGCCTTTCTTGAGCTCTATGCCGGCAAGGTAGTACGGGATATCAAGATAGTACTTGTCATCCATCTGTATGCTCTTGAATGCCTGGCGCGCCTCATCGGGCCTGCCATTGTCATAGTCATGTACTGCAAGGTGGAATACCGCGTCGGTAGCGTACGCCTTGCTGCTCTCCTTGAGGCGCAGGAGCATATCGGCGGCACTGCCGTCATGACCGCACTCAAGCAGCGAGAGCGCATGGTAGAACATGGCCCTCTCGCGTTCAGGCCTTTCAAGGCGCGAGAAGTCGCTCTCCTCAAAGAGCGCTACGGCACCTTCATAGTCTCCGTCAAGATAATGCGACTGTGCGATATAGCTGTTCAGCACATCCTGCTGCGAACTGTTAGGGTACTCCTCAAGGTACTGCATAATAAGCTTCTTGCCCTTGCGGTGGCTGTTCTCGAATGTAGCAAGTGCCCTGAGCAAGGCAACTTCCTGCCTGGTATTCCTGTCAAGCCCGCGCGTGCCAATCTTCTCAGCCAGCGTAAGCGCCGTGGCATGCTCGCCGGCTGAACGCAGCCTGCGGCACTCGGCTATTGCCTTCTGCACATCCTCAGGACCGCTTGCGGTCTGAGCCGCGGCAGCAAATGCCATTGAGGCCAGCAGCAATAGAATAGAATTTCTCTTCATTATTGTATCGTTATTTCTTTAGTCTCATCATTTTAAGGCGCTCGACTCCTTGCCTTACCGACTGCAGGCCGAAACGGCTGCTATCAATTCCCTCAAGCCTCATCCACTGCAGCGACTCTACATCATCGGCTGCATGCAAAGGGCCCTCTCCGACGCTGCACATGAAGAACATGTCAAGCGTAGGTATCTCCATCCCCGAATAGAGGTAGCGGTTGGGAATACTGAAGAGGTATTCGGCCGACGTCACCCTGAGTCCTGTCTCTTCCATCACCTCACGCGCCACGCCCTCCTCTACACTCTCGCACGTGTCGCAGAAACCGCCAGGCAGGTCCAGGGTCCCTTTTGCCGGTTCCTTGGAGCGTGTTGCCACAAGGATGTTCCCCTCCCCGTCGGTTATCACGGCAACAGTCGCGGCCGAGGGGTTCAGGTAATATGTGAAGCCGCAGCTGCCGCAGCGCTTCGACTTGAAGTCATTCACGGCAAAGGCGCTGCTGCCGCATTTAGGGCAGTGCATAAAAGTATCTAGCGGATGCATGGCGTTCTTTAATATAATTAATGCAAAGGTACTCTTTTTCTATCATATAAAGGCCCGCGCCATGATATTTTAATTAATATTTACATATGGCAGAGCCAGCCATTCCAACATTTTGCTCATTTTTATTCTGCAGCAACGTATCTTTCAAATAAAAGTAGTATCTTTGCAGGCAAATTGCCCGAGACTGCCATGTATAGTATGGCGCTGGCGATTTTGCAGTAAAAACGTTAAAATATAATATATTATGGCAAACAAAGCATTATTGGTAATTCTTGACGGATGGGGCGTCGGCAATCATGGCAAAGGTGATGTTATCTTCAATACACCCACACCTTACTGGGACCATCTTGTATCGGTATACCCTAACTCGCAGCTGCAGGCCAGCGGCGAGAATGTAGGCCTTCCAGCAGGCCAGATGGGCAACAGCGAGGTAGGCCACCTGAACATTGGCGGCGGCCGCGTAGTATACCAGGACCTCCTGAAGATTAACCGCGCCATTGCCGACGGTTCAATCGCAAAGAATCCCCGCCTTGTCGAGGCTGTGGAATATGCAAAGAAGAACGGCAAGAAACTGCACTTCATGGGCCTTACCTCTGACGGTGGCGTGCACAGTTCGCTCGAGCACCTCGAGGCGATGTACAAGTTCGCTGTTGAGCAGGGTGTCGAGGAGGCGTATGTACACTGTTTCATGGACGGCCGCGACACCGACCCAAAGAGCGGTGCAGGCTTCATCGGGCAGCTCACAGAGAAGGGCCTCAAGCTTGCTACAATCGTAGGCCGCTACTATGCTATGGACCGCGACAAGCGCTGGGAGCGCGTAAAAATAGCATACGACCTCATCGTCAGCGGCGAGGGCAAGCAGGCGACAGACATGGTTGCTGCAGTGAAGGAGTCTTACGAGGAGGGCGTGACCGACGAGTTCATCAAGCCAATCGTAAACAGCAATCTTGACGGCCGCATTGGCGAGGGCGACGCTGTAATCTTCTTCAACTACCGCAACGACCGCGCAAAGGAGCTTACCATTGTGCTCACACAGGAGGACATGCCTGCCGAGGGCATGCACACAATCCCCGGCCTGCAGTACTACTGCATGACACCGTACGACGCAAAATTCACAGGCGTATACATCCTCTTCGACAAGGAGAACGTTGAGAACACCCTTGGCGAGTACATCGCAAAGCAGGGCATGAAGCAGCTGCACATTGCCGAGACCGAGAAGTATGCTCACGTTACATTCTTCTTTAACGGCGGCCGCGAGGCACCGTATGATGGCGAGGAGCGCATTCTTGTACCTTCGCCCAAGGTGGCCACATACGACCTGCAGCCCGAGATGAGCGCATACGAGGTGAAAGAGAAGCTTGTCAACGAGATTAACAGCGAGAAGTTCGACTTCATAGTAGTCAACTTCGCAAACGGCGACATGGTGGGCCACACTGGCGTATACAGCGCTATTGAGAAGGCCGTGCTTGCAGTTGACGCTTGCCTCAAGGATGTAATCGAGGCCGCACGCAACCATGGTTACGAGTCAATCATCATTGCCGACCATGGCAATGCCGACAATGCAGTGAACGCCGACGGTTCTCCCAACACCGCACACTCATTGAACCCGGTTCCCTGCGTGTACGTTACAAACCAGGAGAATGCTACAATTGAGAACGGTATCCTTGCCGACGTGGCACCTACAATCCTCAAGATTATGGGCCTGGAGGCACCTGCAGAAATGACTGGCAAGGCACTCATCTAAGGGCCTGCAGCAAAGAACTGTAATAAAGTATAGTTATAGACAAAAGCGCCTCATGTTAAGCCTTCCCTTTGGGGAAGGTTTGGATGGGGCCTCTTTTTTATGGTACAGATACAAGATACAATAGTCTCGTTCGACCTCTTTCAGGAATACTTCTTCTGCAACTTCACGCACTGCAAGGGCGCATGCTGCGTAGAAGGCGACGCCGGCGCCCCGGTGCTGATGGAAGAGGTCGAGAAGCTTGAAGAGGCGTATGAGACAGTAGGGAATGAGATGACTCCCGAGGCACGCGCCATTGTTGAGGAGCAAGGAGTGGTGTACAACGACCGCGACGGCGACCTTGTAACCTCTATCGTAAACGGCAAGGACTGCGTGTTTGCCTCGCGCGACGAGAACGGCAACTGCATTTGCCTCATAGACAAGGCCTACCGCGAGGGCCGCACACCGTGGCGCAAGCCCATCTCGTGCTACCTCTACCCAGTGCGCCTGCGCAAGGTGGGCGACTACGTGGGCGTGAACCTTCATAAATGGGATGTGTGCAGCAGCGCCTTCATCAAAGGCCGCCGCAAGGGAGTAAGGGCATACGAGTTCCTTAAGGAACCGCTAATAGAGCGCTTCGGCAAGGAGTGGTACGATGAATTACTCATTGTTGCTGAAGAGCTGAAGAAACAAGGTATTCTTTAGCTGCAACAATAAGTAATCAATAAAGCCAACAGTGCATTTGGGAACCGCAACGAATGTTACGGAGTGTTATGGAGAGCAAAAATATTGCTCTCCTTTCTCTTTCAACAATAAAAAATCATTATCTTCGCATAAATTTGACAACCGTATAGCCTGATGAAAGAATTTGTTATATCGACAACTAAAAAAGAGACAGCAATTCTGGTGGGATTGATAACCTCGACACAGAACGAGCGCAAGACAAACGAGTATCTCGATGAGCTCGAGTTCCTTGCGCAGACAGCCGGCGCCGAGGTAGTAAGACGGTTTACCCAGCGCATAGACCATCCGCACCCAGTGACTTATGTGGGAACCGGGAAACTTGCCGAGATTGCCGAGTATGTGGAAATGCTCAAGGATAGCGACGACGAGATTGGCATGGTAATCTTTGACGACGAGCTCTCGGCAAAGCAGCTGCGCAACATCGAGAAAGAACTGAAGATTAAGATACTTGACCGCACATCGCTCATCCTCGACATATTTGCCATGCGTGCACAGACCGCACATGCCAAGGTGCAGGTTGAGCTTGCACAGTACAAGTACATGCTACCGCGCCTGCAGCGCCTGTGGACTCACCTTGAGCGCCAGGGCGGCGGTTCGGGCGGAGCCGGCGGCGGCAAGGGCGGCAGCGTGGGACTCCGCGGCCCGGGCGAGACACAGCTCGAGATGGACCGCCGTATAATCCTTGGGCGCATGTCCTTGCTCAAGGAGCAGCTGGCGCAGATAGACAAGCAGAAGAGCATACAGCGCAAGAACCGCGGGCGCCTCATCCGTGTGGCATTGGTAGGATATACCAACGTAGGAAAATCGACCCTCATGAACCTGCTTGCAAAGAGCGAGGTCTTTGCCGAGAACAAGCTCTTTGCCACACTTGACACCACTGTGCGCAAGGTAATCATTGAGAACCTGCCGTTCCTGCTTTCCGACACTGTGGGTTTCATACGCAAGCTGCCTACCGACCTTGTGGAGTCATTCAAGTCCACGCTTGACGAGGTGCGCGAGGCCGACCTGCTGCTGCACGTCGTCGACGTGTCGCACCCCGAGTTTGAGGAGCAGATTGCAGTTGTTGAGAAGACTCTTGCCGACCTCAACTGCGGCGACAAGCCTATAATGGTAATCTTCAACAAGATTGACGCCTTTACATACGTGCAGAAGGAAGAGGACGACCTCACCCCAAGGACCCGCGAGAACATCACCCTTGACGAGCTCAAGGAGACATGGATGAGCAGGCTGGCCGACAGTTGCCTGTTCATTTCGGCACGCGAGAAACAGAACATTGACGACCTGAAAGAGATACTTTACAAGAAGGTGTGCGAACTGCATGTGCAGAAGTACCCGTATAACGACTTCCTGTACCAGACCTACGAGGAAGAAGAAAACTGAAAGCCGCAGGCTTCGGCAACGCCGGCAGCAACAGGTCGCAGGCAGCGTGGCAGGGTCACGCCCTGCGGGTTGCGAGAGGACGGCGTTGCCAAAGCGGAAAGCTGAAAGCTTCGGCAACGCCGGCAGCAACAGGTCGCAGGTAGCGTGGCAAGGTCACGCCCTGCGGGTTGCGAGAGGCCGGCGTTGCCAAAATGAGGATATGTCATTATTTGCACTGTCATTGACTCGTTTTGCTTTTCGCAACCCAAACGGCATAACCTACGGCTATGCTACGTTTGACCTGTTGCTGCAAAACTTGTCGATAACAAAAAAGGTCATTGACTCGTTTTGCTTTTCGCAGCAAAACTCGTCGATAACAAAACGTTGTTTTGTCATTCTGAGCGCAAGCGAAGAATCTCGTAAACACATAATAAATCATAATTAACTATATAAAACAAAGAACACTATGGCAGCAATTCCTGAATTCAAGTATGCTCACATGTTCCAGCATGGCGAGGATACAACCGAGTATTATCTCCTGACCAAGGAGGGTGTATCAGTAGGCGAGTTTGAGGGCAAGCCAATGCTCAAGGTAACTCCCGAGGCCCTGACACTCCTTTCACGCACAGCGTTCCGCGACGTATCGTTCATGCTGCGCCGAGCCCACAACGAGCAGGTAGCAAAGATTCTTACCGACCCCGAGGCCAGCGACAATGACAAGTATGTAGCGCTCACCTTCCTGCGCAATGCCGAGGTTGCATGCAAGGGACAGCTTCCCCTGTGCCAGGATACCGGCACTGCAATCATCCACGGCGAGAAGGGACAGCAGGTGTGGACAGGTTTCTGCGACGAGGAGGCACTCTCACGCGGTGTGTTCGACACATACACACAGGAGAACCTGCGCTACAGCCAGAATGCTCCGCTTAACATGTACGACGAGGTGAACACCAAGTGCAACCTCCCTGCACAGATTGACATTGAGGCAACCGAAGGCATGGAGTACAAGTTCCTCATGGTGACAAAGGGCGGCGGTTCTGCCAACAAGACATACCTTTACCAGGAGACAAAGGCACTCCTCAACCCTGCGACACTGATTCCTTTCCTCGTTGAGAAGATGAAGAGCCTTGGAACAGCGGCATGTCCTCCCTACCACATTGCATTCGTTATTGGCGGTACATCGGCCGAGAAGAACCTCCTGACCGTGAAGCTCGCTTCAACACACTACTACGATGACCTGCCTACAACAGGCGACGAGACAGGCCGCGCATTCCGCGACATTGAGCTCGAGAAACAGCTGCTCGACGAGGCTCACCGCATTGGCCTTGGCGCACAGTTCGGCGGCAAGTATCTTGCTCACGACATCCGCGTTGTACGCCTCCCGCGCCACGGCGCAAGCTGCCCTGTCGGTATGGGCGTGAGCTGTTCGGCCGACCGCAACATCAAGGCAAAAATCAATAAGGACGGTATATGGATTGAGAAACTCGACGACCAGCCCGCAACACTCATCCCCGAGGAACTGCGCAACGCAGGCGAGGGCGAGATTGTACGCGTCGACCTCAACCGCCCAATGAAGGAGGTATGCGCACAGCTGTCACAGTACCCTATTGCAACACGCCTTTCACTCAACGGCACAATCATCGTTGGCCGTGACATTGCCCATGCAAAGCTTAAAGAGCGCATTGACCGTGGCGAGGGCCTTCCGCAGTACATCAAGGACCACCCAATCTACTATGCCGGCCCGGCAAAGACTCCTGCTGGCATGCCTTGCGGCTCTATGGGCCCCACAACAGCAGGCCGCATGGACTCATACGTCGACCTCTTCCAGGAGAACGGCGGTTCAATGATTATGCTTGCCAAGGGTAACCGCAGCCAGCAGGTAACCGACGCTTGCCAGAAGCACGGCGGTTTCTATCTTGGCTCAATAGGCGGCCCTGCTGCTATCCTTGCACAGAACAACATCAAGAGCATTGAGTGCGTAGAGTATCCCGAACTCGGCATGGAGGCGATTTGGAAGATAGAAGTAGAGGACTTCCCCGCTTTCATCCTCGTCGATGACAAGGGCAACGACTTCTTCAAGCAGATAAAGCCACGCTGCCCGGGTTGCGGCAAGTAAACATATTTAAATAGGCAATGAGGGTGACCCAATTCTACTTTTGGGTCACCCTCTTTTATAGTCTTAATTATATCAAGGATTATTGCATTACAACTTTAATACCTTTTCCTGCAATGTTTACAATCGCAATCTCACCTTTCAAAAGCGAAGTGTCTAGAATTGCATTACCATTTATTATTGTGGCACTACCTATTGTTGTGCCATTGATATCATAAACAAGGACTTCAGCGCCATCCTGCCCACAGCAGATGTTTATTCTACCATCCTTGCATGTGATAAGTACAGCAGAACTCATCACTTCAATAATATCAGTAGATACACTCTCCTTTTCTATCCAACATAGTGTCGCTGTTGCAATATCGGAATTCTCATAACCGGCTAATGTAGCATATGCACTTATATTATATGTGGCAGCGAGTTCTATTTCTGCATTATAATGTGTAGCAATATCACTGTCAGTTATTATTGTTACAAATTCAGCACCTTCAGTATCACAACAGATTTTCAACTTGCCACCCTCATAACCAATTATTGGGGTTGCACACTTTTCATTGGCGATGAACCTACCAGTGATAGTAACATCATGAGCCGGCATTGCATCTGGAATCTCGCTCCATCCGCCGAATGTATAACCATCTTTAGCAGGTTCAGCAAGAGGTTCCAGTGCAGTACCGTATGCAATGCTGTCGCTTGCGTAGATTTCTCCATCGACAATGTATGTGACTTCATAGCGGTTCGCAGTAAACGAACCGCTGATAATTATATCCTCTGCTGGCATAGTGCTTGGTGCCTCACTCCAACCACTGAAAGTATACCCCTCTTTAGTAGGTGCTTCAATCAGTATTACTTCTGCACCATGTTTAATGCTGTCTCTTGCAAATAACAAATCATCTACAATATAGTTGACATAAAAGTATCTATCATAATAAAACTCCTCAATGTTCCAGAAATCATTCCATCCATCCATGTTGCTGTATACATCTTTGCTTCCGGCTGGAACTTTTAGGACGGTGCTTGTCAGGTCCACTCCCGAGAATACATCTTCCCCTAATGTCGCAGGTATATTACGTTCGCATTTGAATATCTCTAAAGGACAGTTTGTAAATGCACCTTTTTCAATGCTTGCTACACCATTGCCTATTATTACATCTGCAAGGGATGTGCAATTACAAAAGGCACGTTCTCCAATGCTTTCCACATTGTCAGGTATTGCAATGCTTGTAAGTCCTAGGCATTCTCTGAATGCCCATGCACCAATGCTTGTAACGCTATTAGGAATTGTAACGCTTGTAAGACCACTACATTGATAAAATAAATAATCATCTATAACTGTAACTTTGTTGCTTATTGTCAACGATTTTAATGCATCTTGACGCACAAATGGGGAAGAAGGGCTAGGACCAAATTTAGGAGAAGTTTCATATTTCATATTACGTCCAAGATATATTGTCTCCAATGGGCAACTGCTGAATGTGTTACCATATGATGTTCCTGGGAATTCTAATACAGTTTCGCTATCTTCAATGCGTAAGTCTTTTAATGAAATGCACCCCCCAAAAGCACTTTCACCTATTTCTGTGACATTTGCCGGAATTACTAATTTTTTTAGACTCTTACAACGATTGAATGCCCAACCGCCTATTGTTTCTACATTATTGCCGATTATAATACTTGTAAGGCCCGTACAACCTTCAAATGCGCTTGCTTTTATGTTGCTCACGCCATCGCCAATTATAACGCTTGACAGGTTGGTGCAATCTTCAAAAGCATGGCCGCCCACGTTTGTAACACTATTGCTTATTGTCACTCCTGAAATATTGGTGCAATTATAAAATGCACTGTCTGCAATGTTGGTTACAGTCAAATCTTTTGATTTGTAAATTACCGTTGTTGGTATAACGACCATACCACTGCATTCATGCTCTCCTTTTGCCACTTCAACTGTTAAGTCTGCAAAGGATGTGATTCTGTAACAGATTCCGTCGACTTTGAAATCCTGGGCTTTCGCCACCATGCTGCATAATAATACTGCTACTGTCAGCGCAAATTGTTTAAAGTAATTCTTTTGCATATAGCTAACCATTTTTCGGCTCTCCAATTCCCAGATGAAAGCGGATAAAAAATAAGGTGTGGGAACTTATCGCTTTATCCTGTTGATGAGGCTTCTCGCATTGCCTTTGCTGTGGATAAAGCAATAGCCCACACCAAAGGATATGTATAAAGCCAACGATGACTGTACAAACCAATGATGTGATGCTACTGCTATCATCTTCACAGCATAGAAATTTTGCGAGAATTTCATCAACGAAGATAATTTCAATAACACCTTTTAT
>JAZNUE010000025.1:0-2451 GCA_045592125.1 Bacteroidaceae bacterium
CATTCTATATTTGCACTGTCATTGACTCGTTTTGCTTTTCGCAACCCAAACGGCATAACCTGCGGCTATGCTGCGTTTGACCTGTTGCTGCAAAACTCGTCGATAACAAAAAAGGTCATTGACTCGTTTTGCTTTTAGCCACCCGCGTGGCATAAACTTCGTCTATGCTTCACGCGACTAATGGCTGCAAAACTCGTCGATAACAAAACGTTGTTTTGTCATTCTCAGCCCCTTACTCATACAATCTATAAGTGGTGCGCAATACCTGGAATTCGGTACGGCGGTTGAGGGCATGGCAGGCCTCCTTTTGCTCCTCGCTCTCAAGAGCATTGATGAACGCCTCATCAAGCACATCGCCCTCCTTGAGGAAGGTGTACTTCTCGCTCATCTTCTTGGTAACACTCTTTGGAGTATCCTCGCCGTAGCCTGTTGCTGTAAGGCGCTCTTTCTCCACTCCGTTGCTTACAAGGTACTCGACTACCGATTCGGCACGTGCCTGGGAAAGCCGCTGGTTATAGCCGCTGCTGCCACGCAGGTCGCAGTGCGAACCTAGCTCAATGGTGACATTAGGATTGAGGCCAAGCAACCGTATGAGCTCGTCGAGCGAGGCTGTGGACTCGGGAGTAAGCGTCGCCTTGTCATACTCATAGAAGATGTTGTCAATGAGTACCGGCTTTGTTATTGAGGCAAGGGCGAAGTCGAGCTGGTACTCCCTGTTCCCCTCAACGCTGTCGGCAACAAGTTCCTGCATTGAGTTGAGGTATCCCTTACAGGTCCCTAGCAGCACATACTTGACTCCGGGGGTCACACGTACGCTGTAGGAACCGTCCTTCATTACACCGAAACTGCTGTTGGTACCGTCATCGCCAATCATATATATTACGCCCTCGGGGAGCTCATAGCCGTCTTTCTCATATATCCATCCACGCAGCATGTGCACAGTCTCTGGCAGATAGAACGAATATATGTGGTCCCATCCGCGGGCGTCGCCACGGTTGGATGAGAAAAAGCCGCGGTAGAGTCCTGGGGCGAACGTCATGCCGAAGTCATCGCCATTGGAGTTGACAGGAGCGCCCATGTTAGATACATTCCAGACTGTATCGTTGGGCTGTGTAGCGCAATAGATGTCAAGGCCGCCCATTCCAGGATAGCCGTCGGACGAAAAGAAGAGCTCTCCTTTGGGACCGAAAGTGGGGAACTGTTCGTTACCCTCGGTATTAATCATGGGACCAAGGTTCTCAACCACGCCCTCCATGGCACGGCTTGCACCTATGTAGAAACGCCAAAGGTCAAGCCCTCCGAAGCCACCGGCCATATTAGAGGTGAAATAGAGCCAGTCGCCGTCGGGCGACACTGCCGGATGGGCATAGAGCGACAGGGTATCGCGCGAAATGACAACCTGTTCGGGCTTGCCCCAGGAGGCGTCGCTGCGGGTGCTCTTGTATATGGCAGCGTAACGCGGGTATTGAGGGTCGGTAACGCAGCGTGTGAAGTACATCACCTTGCCGTCGGGAGTGAATGCGCATGCGCCGTCCTCAAACTCGCTATTGACATCGCTTTCAATCTTCTCGCTCTTTTGCCAGCGCCCCTTCTCGTCAAGCTTTGTGATGAAGAGGTCGGCATGCTTCTGCCCTGTTATGCCACTAAGGTCCTCGCCTGTCGCGTCCTTGCGGGTGGTGGTGGTTATTATCATTGCGGTGTCCTCGCCCACGAACATGGGGCAGAAGTCACTGCGCTGGCCATTGAGTTCCTTCGACTTCTTTACAATGTAGCGGTTAGGGTTCTTCTTCCATCCGGCCGACTGTATTGCCGACTGGAGGCCAACCTGTGCCATGCGGTTGTCGGGAGAAATCTCAAGGAACTGGCGGAAACTCTTCTCCGATGCCTTATAATCGCCCTTCTGCAGCTGCATGCTGGCAAGATGGAGAAGCGCAGTAGAGTCGGGGCAGCCGTAACGCACCGCATTCTGGTAGGCAGCGGCGGCATATACAGGACTGTTGCCCTTGCGATAGCATTCGGCCAGTTTCCATGCCACCTCAGCACGTTTGGGGCGCTCCTTCGGGGGCACCTTCCTGTAGGCCTTCTTATACTCCTTGGCCGCCTCGTGGTACTCCATTATAGCAGCAAGCCTGTCGCCTTTCTTTATGGCCTTCTCGCTGCTGCACGACACAAGGAGCAGCATGGCAATAAGCAATATGTAGTATACTCGGTTGTTCACAATAAAGCGTTACTAGCAATATTATAACTGCAAAAAGCCTGTTTTATTATATAATAGGTGAGTTTTTGGAATATATACAGGACTATACAGGCTATACTGTCAAGATAGAAGTGCAACAAACAATCCCCTTGCTCACGACTTTGAGCGTAGCGAAAAGGAGTGAGCAAGGTTCGCCCGACAAGTGACAGTGCAAAAGTCAATCAGCAATACAAAAAAACAAAAAAGGGAGACCG
>JAZNUE010000026.1:0-5285 GCA_045592125.1 Bacteroidaceae bacterium
CTTGTCAAAATATGACGGTCTGCTTTTCGTTCCTTACTTTACCTTTATATCCTTCCGCCTCTGGGGCGGAACGGACATGTTGTACTGCTTGTCTGTATGGAATGCTGTCAAGGATCATCTTTGCTCGCCGGGAGGGCAACCATGGTTGCTTCCCGAAAGCGAGTGCAAAGGTAAGGCAAATTTTTAGACTGGCAAACTTTTTTGAAAGAAAAAAATCAAAAAAGCCGAGAAAAAATTAATTACGCAGCTTTAACATGCGCAATTATCACAATTCTCTAACAAACCAGCGAAAAAGCAGGACTTGAAGCGTACTCAAGACCAGAAACCCTCATCACCTTCGCTTGGCTAAAGTATGCATTATTTGCATAAAACAAAAATAAATTTGAAGAAAAATCGCTTTTAGAGAAAAAAAATTTAATCCAAAGCATAAACCACCAGAAAAAGACGCCATTGCAGCACCATTCTCTGTTATCTGTACTCTATCAGCCACGCTCCTTGCATTTTGTCAATTCCTACAAACTTAAAGGAACTGTGTCAAAACATTCTCGACACAGTTCCTTATATAAATAAAAATAAAAAGCAGAGGACTACTCTACCTCAACCGCCTTTACAGGGTTAAGGCCTACCGCCACCTTTGAGACAGGCATACCATCGGTGTCGTATATGTATATATCGCCATCGTTAATGTAATCGGACGAGGTAACGCACACATAATCTCCAAGAGTGCACATCTTGTATGCGGCAGGGAAAGCGCCGCCCTTTATCCACGGGGAATCAGTAGCGCCCGTCGAAGGAGTATACGACATGAAGGTTACTGTAGGATTCCAATCAGCGTCATACTGCGAGAAGAATCCATAGAGAGTTCCCTTACAGAAGCAGATTTCAGTCATATTTGCGCACTGGGCGACAACCTCGGCATTGCCTTCGGGAGAGACAAGCTGCAGGGTGCTTGGCACATCGGCATAGTTACCATATGAGGCAACAAAGACTCCGCCTACGGCCGGAACCACCACTGCCGGGTTCTGGACAACCTCAATCTTCTTGACCTCCTGGAATGATTCAAGGTCGATGACCGATACAGTCCTGTCATACCCCAGAGGCGTATTATAGTCCATACCGCCCGAGTTTGCGACATAGAGCATATTGCCGTACACTGCGAGCTGCTCGGGATTGCGCCCCACTGGGACAATCGCCTCAACCTCAAGCGTTGCTGTATCAATGCGGGCAACATGGCCGTTGTAGTATGTAGCATAGACCTTCCCGCCATGCGAGGCCAGGTAGCGGGGCTGCGCGCCGCACTCAATCTGCGCAAGCGACTTTGCGTCGGCACTGGCAACTTCAATGGTACCTTCGAGCGCTACCGCTATGTACAGTTTGGAACCATACGCGATAATATCGTTGGCTGTATTGCCAAGCTTGCGCCCGTTCTGCAGCTCAAAATAGTTCTGCACAACCTCGCCAGTCGTGCCATTGTACATCGTCAGCGAAGAGTTGTTGCTCTTCGGGTCGCCTGAATTCAGGATATAGCATGTACCCAGGGCAGACGTGCCTGCTGGAGGCGCCGGCACTTCATCGTTGTTATCACACGCCACGAAAGAGACGGCAAAGAAGAAAGACAAAAGGATTCCTGACCAGTTTTTCATAATTACAAAAATTTATAGTTAGTAAAGATTGCTAGAAGAAGAAACGCGCCGAGGCCCTCCACTGCAATCCCGGCATAGGATAATAGCGGATTACCTCATACTGGGCATTGCCGGCATTGAGCAGTTCGCCTTGCAGCCGGAGTTTCATGCCACCAGCGAACGGGAACTCACGGTTGAGCGAGAACGAATGTTCAATATACCCAGGCATCCTGTTGGCTGCGTTGTTCTGCGGCAGCATGTAACGCTCGCCAACAGCTGTGATTATATAAGAGACATTCACAATGGGATTCTCTACAGAAATCGAGAAATTCCCCGAATGGCGGGGTGTATAAGGCAGCTGATGGCCATAGTTCCTCGACTGAGCATCTGTAGCATCCACGGCATATTGGAACGAATAGGCAGCATTGGCAACAAGAGACACGCCTTTGGCCAGAGAGCACTCAATCGCAGCGCTGGCGTCTACGCCCCAGATATCGGCCTTGCCGAAGTTCATCATGCGCCATATATACATTGTGGGCAGAGCCACAATCTTGTCACGCACATTATTATAATAGACATCGGCCGACAGCGAGGCGCTCTTTACGGAAGAATCCCACGTACCGCACCACGACACACCGGCATTAAGCTGCATGGCCTTCTCTGGCCTGAGCCCAAGGTTCCCCATTCGCAGGTAGTAGAGGTCGGCAAACGTGGGGACACGATAGGAGTCCTTGAACGACGCCCTGAAATGAAGCGGGAGACCGGCAAAAGGTGTTACGGATAGCGAGACAGCAGGCGACAGGCGGCTATAGGGCGCCGGTTCTCCAGTGCGGAGAAAATCCTTGATGTATGTGGCAAGCAACGAGAGCGAAAGGACGCCAGTTCTCCACCTGTAATTCCCTGCCAGCACAGCATAGGAAGAGAGACGGCGCGGTTCGCGCCTGTCGGCAAAGTTATTCTTGAGCGTTGCATACGAGGCGTCGGCCGCAAGGGAGAGCTCGACACCCCGCCAGCGGTGAAGGTCGGCAACAGCAAAGGAAGCATACAGCTCATTCTGGAAATTCCTGTCAACCTGCTCGCCCGAAGCATAGCTGTCGCTGGTTTCCTTGTAGCAAGAGTAACCGTAGTCGTATTTTACGGCGGCACGCATATCCAGACCGCCTGCTGCCGCGTCAAACACGGCCTGAGCAAAAAAGTTCCTGTTCCAAAGGCGCTCGCTGTTCTCCTTATTATAAAGGTGCACTGCACCCGGCAGCCCGCGCTCCGAACTGTAATAATGCACCTTTGCTGTGAGACGGCCCGCAGGAAGAGATAAGGCCGCATTGCCCTCGGCAACGAGCGACTGCGAATCGCCGTCTTTCCTTTTCTTCCATGAAGCCCCATTGCCATTCACCAGAAGGAACGGATAGGCGCCGTCACTGCGCGTATAACCTGCATAAACAGAAGCCACGTCAAGTGTCCGCCCTCCTTTGTAGCGGCCATAGGCTGCCACATCGGCAAAGCCGAAGGAACCGCCCTGCAGTTTGACATAAGAGCGTTCCTTACCGCCAATAGTCCTTAGCGACAGCATGCTTGATAGCGCATAGTCACGCGCCGGACGCGGAAAGAGCAGACTGTTCTGCCCTATCGCAACCTCTACAGTCTCAATATTCTCAAGCGGGAAACGACCCAGGTCCACCATACCGCTCTGCGCGTCGGACACCACCACCCCGTCATAAGAGACAGCTGTATGCTTAGCGCCCATGCCACGTACAGACACTGTCTTAAGACCGCCCACACCGCCATAGTCATGTACATCCAGGCCTGGCATTTGCCTTAGCACATCGGCCAGACCTGCCATCCCAAGGCGCATGACATCATCCCTGCCGGTCTCGCGCACTGGAACAGAAGAGAGTTGCGGTTGAGGCAAACGGCGCGACACAAGCACCGCCTCTCCCAGCATATAATGCAACGAATCGGCCTCCTGCGCATTCAAGCGCGAAGAAGGGAAAGAGAGCGCACACATCGTGCAGAGAAATAACAATAGCCTGCTTTGCATATAAATATTCTAAAAAGCCCTTACCCGGGACTTTAATAAGACATAACAGACAAGGCAGGTTTTCTGACTCGTTCCGCCCTGACGCCTTCCCGCCCCCAATGGGAACAGTGGCTAAAGAATGCCAGGGTTTTACAGGAACCTACAGCTACGGGTATAGTTCCGGATTTTGACCGGATTCCCTTTTACTAGCCATTGCAGCAGGCAATGACTACACCGTTGTCCACTGCAAAGATACAATTATTTTCTATAAAACAAGATTTTCCGCCAAGAATTGTCTTTCAGTCATTATTCCAGGGAAAGGCTGCAAAGTAGCACGTTTGCCGTTATGACAGCCGTCTTTGTGGCTCAGCCGTGCAGCCCTATCATAAACACCTGCAAAAGGTGTGGGGTGTCAAAACCCGAGTAATCCGCACGGGCACGGGCAACACAAAGAAAACAACAAAGGCGACGCACGCGTGCGTCGCCTTTATATTCAAAGCAATATATCACTGTCTATTACTCGGCAGCCTCAGCAACAACCTCGAAAGGAACCTTTACAGAAACCTCCTTGTGAAGTCTTACTGTCGCGCTGTATGAGCCAACCTCCTTTGCAGCGTCCACTGCGATAGCCTTGCGGTCAATCTCGAAACCGAGCTTTGCAAGTTCCTCTGCAATCTGGGCAGCGCCTACTGAACCGTAAACAGCACCAGCCTCGCTAACCTTAGCGGCAATTGTCAGAGAAACAGCCTCGAGTTTCTGAGCAAGACCCTCTGCGTCGGCCTTGATCTTAGCGAGCTTGTGAGCACGCTGCCTCAAGTTCTCAGCAAGTACCTTCTTTGCAGACTCTGTTGCGATGACAGCCTTGCCTGTCGGAATCAAATAATTACGGCCATAACCGTCCTTTACCTTAACGATATCGTCCTTGTAACCCAAGTTGATTACATCTTCTTTCAATATAAGCTCCATAACTATTCCTCCTATTATTTCATCATGTCAGTAACAAAAGGCAGCAAAGCCAAGTGGCGTGCACGCTTAACGGCCTGAGCAATACGGCGCTGGAACTTCAGTGAAGTACCGGTAATGCGACGGGGCAGAAGCTTACCCTGCTCGTTCAAGAACTTCTTCAAGAATTCGGGATCCTTGTAATCGATGTACTTAATACCGTTCTTCTTGAAACGGCAATATTTCTTCTTCTTGACATCAACTGTGGGAGGTGTCAAATATCTGATTTCTGAAGGTGTCTGTGCCATAATTAATTCTCCTTATTACCTTTTAAATTTCTTCTCTTGGCAGCATACTCAGCAGCATACTTGTCCAACTTAACAACCAAAGAGCGGATAACGCGCTCATCGCGACGGTACTGCAGCTCTAACTTAGAGATTACCTTAGGCTCTGCCTCGAACTCGAACATTACATAAAAGCCTGTAGTTTTCTTCTGGATGGGGTAAGCAAGTTTCTTAAGACCCCAGTTCTCCTCATTGACAATCTTAGCACCTTCTGCCTCAAGAATGCCCTTGAACTTCTCTACCGCTTCCTTCATCTGAGCATCAGACAAAACGGGAGTTAAAATGAAAACGGTTTCGTATTGATTCATTTTTAATTAATAAATAGGTTAAACATTCGTTTTACTAAACGCGGGTGCAAAG
>JAZNUE010000027.1:0-81349 GCA_045592125.1 Bacteroidaceae bacterium
GAGGAATCTCAAGCTTTGCGTAGCATTAAACCGAAGGACCAAAGTCAAGAATCTCAAACTTTTCGCGTTCCTTGTCATCCTGAGCGTAGCGAAGGATCTAATGGGTGTCGGCCGAGATGTTTCGCTTTGCTCAACATGACAGGTGATGTCTAGAGTACAGATAACAGAGTGCAGATAACAGAGTTACCGCAACACGCGTACTTGTTATTCCGATACAGAGTGAGGAATCTCAAAATAGCAATGCATATAACAGTCTTCGTCCCATTTGATTGCTATTGCAATCTGACGGAATAATATATAACGTAAAAGAATTTTAAAGCGTTTCTTGGCTTATATCGCACTTTTGCACTATTTTTGCAGACATACTAGAAACTTATTGAATATGATTGGATTTATTGACACAGGAAGCATAATAGACACATGGTATGGCAGCGACGTGCTGCGGTTCACAATATTCGTGGCAGCCAGCATACTGCTGCTGCACCTTGCCGACCTGCTTTGCCGCAAGGTAATTGTCCCCCTCACCGGCAAGCTCACAAGCAGGACACACTCGGGGTGGGACGACATCCTCCTGAATGCAGACGTGCTCACAAACGCTTTCAGGATAATACCGCCAGTGCTGCTGCTCATGCTGCTGCCCAAGATGTTCGCCCCCACAGGAGAAATATTCTTCTGGACCGAGAAGGTGCTGAACATATACATCACAGCCTGCAGCATAAGGATAGCGTTCTCGGCGCTCAATGCCCTGTACGACCTGCTTAACCAGAACCAGAGCTTCAAGAACAGGACCCTGAAGGGAGTGTTCCAGATGTTCAAGATTATGGCTGTCTGCATTGGAGCAATCATAATTATAAGCATTGTCATTGACAAGAACCCTGCCAATGTACTCACTGGGCTCGGTGCCATGGCAGCCGTGCTCATGCTGGTGTTCAAGGACCCTATCATGGGACTTGTTGCAGGCGTGCAGCTCTCGGCAAATGACATGCTTCGCCCGGGCGACTGGATAACACTGCCAAAGCACGACGCCGACGGCGAGGTGGTAGAGGTCACGCTCACAACCGTGAAGGTAATGAACTGGGACAAGACAATAACCACCATACCACCCTACTTGCTTGTGAGCGAGTCGTTCCAGAACTGGAGAGGAATGTTCGACAGCGGCGGCCGGCGTGTAAAGCGCTCAATATACATTGACATGAACTCGATAGGTTTCTGCACAAAGGAACAGGTTGAGAGATTCACGCAGAAAGGCTGGATGGAAGGGATGGACTGCAGCGAAGGCAAGATTGTGAACCTTACCGTGCTGCGCAACTACATAGACCTGTACCTGCGCAAGAACCAGCGCGTGAACCAGGGAATGACCATGATGGTGCGCCAGCTCCAGCCAACAGCACAAGGCCTGCCGCTTGAGCTCTACTTCTTCTCGGCCGACACAGCATGGGTTGCATACGAGCACCTGCAGGCCGATATATTCGAGCACCTAATTGCCATGCTCCCCGAATTTGGCATAAAGGCATTCCAGACACCAGCAGGAAGCGACTTAATAAGAATGGAACAGGGAGAATAATTCCCTTTGGGGAACTAACATTCCCGCGGTTCTGTCATTTTTCGGACAAAGTCCTCAACAACACGCCTGAACAAAGAATCCAGGAAAAAGAGTGTCTCTCTTGGGGCAAGAGGAACTAGCCAAACGGGGGGGTATCCCGCCCGTTCCCGTTTATTTATACAGCAGGAATATACATGGTATCTTGGAGAGGTCGGGCACCTTGCCCTTCCACTCCTTTACTGTACGCGTGCGCACATACTCGCCTTCGCAGGTCAGGTTGGCGGCAATGCAGAGCCTGGTCTGCGGGCGGCAGTTCCTGAGTATGTCCTCAACCATCTTCCCGTTGCGGTAAGGAGTCTCAATGAAAAGTTGCGTCTGCTCCTCATTATATATGCGCTGCTCAAGCTGGTGAAGCTTACGGGCGCGCTCTTCAGGCTTTATCGGCAGATAGCCGTTGAATGCAAAGCTCTGCCCGTTGAACCCCGACGCCATAACCGAAAGGATTATGCTTGAGGGACCCACCAACGGAACCACCTTAAGTCCCTTGCGCTGCGCAACGGCAACCACATCGGCCCCCGGGTCGGCAACTGCCGGACAGCCGGCCTCGGAAATAACGCCCATGGGCCTGCCGTCCTGCAGCGGTTTCAGATAGCCGGCCACCACCTCGGGAGCAGTGTGCTTGTTAAGCTCAAAGAACTGCGAGCCGTCAATATCGAACTGAGGGTCTACCTTACGCAGGAAGCGCCTTGCCGAGCGTACATCCTCTACTATAAAATGTCTTATTCCGGCAATGACACCAGCGTTGTAATCGGGCAGCACCCTTGCAATTTCCGTATCGCCCAATGTAACGGGTATAAGGTATAATGCAGTCTCCATCGTACTATTTTTTCAGTTGTGAATAACGTTTCGAACCACAGGCATAATAGCGCCACAAAAGCATGAAACCGCTACGCTCCTTTATATCGCCGGCAACCGTTGCGGCAAGATTGGCGCTGCGCACTTCAGAATATTCCTTTTTCATTCTCCCATAGTCCCTGCGCGCCTTGAGCACGGCTTTACAATGCATCCACTCGCCTGTAACGGCAAATTTCAGCGCTGCCACATAATCAAGGAGACAACGCACCCTCATGACTTTACCGAGTTCGCATGACGGCAGGTTCTTATACAGCATGAGCAGGTTGTTGCGAAAATTGAGGTATGTCTTTTGGGGATTGCCTGCCGACAGCGTTGCACCGCCTACATGATAGACGACACTGCGTGGTTCGCACACAATGCGGTAACCACGCGACCGCAAACGCCAGCATAGGTCAATTTCCTCCATGTGGGCAAAGAAACACTCGTCGAGACCGCCTGCTGCACGGTATGCAGCAGCACGCACCAGGAGCGCAGCACCCGTCGCCCAGAATATATCACAAGGCACATCGTACTGTCCCTTATCCTCTTCCACAGTATCGAACAGCCGCCCGCGGCAGTAGGGATAGCCGTAACGATCGATGAAACCGCCCGCGGCACCGGCATACTCAAAATGGGCTTTACGTTTGAAATCAAGTATCTTGGGCTGACAGGCAACAATGCTGCTGTCGGCGTCAAGCAACGCAACCAGCGGTTCCAACCACCCCGGCGTGGCCTCGACATCAGAATTCAGCAACAACACATAATCGGCAGCCACTTTCTCAAGAGCCCTGTTATACCCCCCTGCAAAACCATAGTTCCTGTCAAGTAATACAATCTTTACTGAAGGGAAATTCTCCTTTACAAATGCGACAGAGCCGTCTGTCGACGCATTATCGGCCACGATAATATCCGCTCCGGGACTATTTCCCACCACAGACGGGAGAAAACGCCCAAGCATTTCCTCGCCGTTATAATTCAATATGACTACCGCAACCTTGCTCATGACATCATTCGGCAAAACCTATTATCTCATCGGCCATAAGCGCCGACTTGTCTTCGTTGAAACCACCCAGCCGCACACGTACAAGGCGGTTTACATATTCTGCATTCTGCGGTGTCTCCACACGTATGTAATTACTTGTGAAACCGCCCATAGGCATGCCTGAACGTGGTTTCTCGAAAAGCACAACAGCCTCCTTGCCAATGTAGCGTTCATAGAAAGCAATGCGTTTTTCTTCGCTCAATGCAATGAGCAACTGACTGCGGCGGTGCTTTTCTGCCGGCGGTACAGCCCCGTCAATCTTCAGGGCCTGAGTACCCGGGCGCTCGGAATAACTGAATACATGCAATTGGGAGATATCAAGTCCTTTTATAAACTCGTATGCCTTGGCAAAGAGCTCCTCGCTTTCGCCACGGGTTCCCACAATAACATCGACACCTATAAAAGCGTCGGGCAACAGTTCACGTACCCTTGCAATCTTTTGAGCAAAGAAAGAGGTATCATACCGACGGTGCATAAGTTTGAGTACCTCGTCGCTACCCGCCTGCAAAGGAATGTGGAAATGCGGCATGAATGCACGCGAACCGGCTACATATTCTATAATCTCATCGGTTATGAGGTTTGGTTCGATTGATGATATGCGGTAACGGGATATGCCCTCGACGCCATCGAGCGCCTGCACCAACGAGAGGAAACTCTCGCCTGTACTCTTACCGAAATCACCGATATTCACACCCGTGATTACTATCTCCTTGCCACCTTCAGCAGCAGCCATCTGTGCCTGCCCGACAAGTTCGCTCACATGGGGATTGCGGCTACGCCCGCGTGCAAAAGGTATGGTGCAATATGTACAGAAATAGTCGCAGCCATCCTGTACCTTGAGGAAATAACGCGTACGGTCACCACGCGAGCATGAATGCACGAAGTTACGCACATCCTTTGCAGGCTGTGCATACCACTCGCCGCCATCGCTGTGCTTTACAAGATTGCCAAGATGCTCGAGGACCTCTCCCTTTTTATCAATGCCAAGAACAACATCGACGCCAAGTTCCCTGGAGAGTTTCTCGGCCGACAGCTGAGCGTAGCAGCCCGTAACGACCACATAAGCACCGGGATTCTGGCGCACGAGCCTGTGTATTGCCTGACGGCACTTCTTCTCGGCCTCCTGAGTGACGGCACAGCTGTTGATTATGCATATATCGGCTTTCTCCCCACGTTTGGCTGTACGTATTCCCGCCTCCTGAAGACGGCGTTCAATCGTAGCAGTCTCGGAGAAGTTCAACTTGCAACCCAGAGTATAATATATCGCTTTCTTATCTTTGAATACTGTATAATCTATCATTTGCCGAATAATGGCCCTATTAGCCAAACCAACGCGAAAATAGCACCTTTTTTCCAAATAACAGGAATTCAGGTACGGTTTAAAACGAAATGTATGAAAAAAATAATAACAAACCGGCCCGACAGCCGATTTGTCATTATTCGAATTTACCTCTTAGGTAAACTAATCCGTTTGTTTTAAAGCAACCTCTTGCCCAAGGCAAAAGGTTGAATGTACCATAGTGATACAATTAGTTAGCAGGCTCTGCAGGGATAACCTCTGTAGCAACCTTGTCACCGTTCTCCTCAGAAGGAGCTGCAGCAGGAAGAACCTCAGTAGCAGCAGCAGGAACTACCTCAGTAGCAATTGAATCGATAGGACACTCATTACACTTTGGAGCCTCAGCCTCAGCCTGCTTTGCGCCGCAAGATACCATTGCGAGAGCAACAACAGCCAAACACATAAATTTCTTCATAACAACATTAGATATTTAATTAATGCCTACTCCCTTTTTAGCGTTTCAGCAAACCTCTTTCATTTAATCAGTTGCAAAGGTACTACATTTTATTTATTATTCGCAAATTTTTTGGAAATTTTATCTCTATTTTTGAAAAACGGGTACAAATATGTCATAAATAAGGCGAAGAAACAGAGAGAAGAGGCAGAATATGACTTCCGTTACAAGCTAGTGCCACCTATTTAGCATTCGTTATTATCTATTTTAAGGTTTATTAATTGCATGAAAACTTATTTATGTGTAAATTTGCAACAAACCTGCATAGAATACGTTCCAATGTATATTTATGCATAAAACACACAAATACCCAAAAAGACAAAATATGAAAAGATTTTCAGCAATTATGGCAGCAATGACAATCGCAGGCGCCGCATTGACCGGATGTACCGGCAACAACACGCCGCAACAGGAACAGAGCGCAATCATAGGCAAGTCGACAATAAAGGTCGACGGCGGACTGATGACACCCGAGGCACTTTGGGCAATGGGCCGCATTGGCGAGGTGAGCGTGTCACCCGACTCAAAAAGCATTATCTATGGTGTAAGTTACTACAGCGTGGAACAGAACAAGAGTCACCACACACTGAACATAATGAATGCCGACGGCAGCGACAAGACCCTGCTAACGACAACAGCAGCGAACGAAAGCAGCGCAGCATGGATAAAAGGCGGCACAAAAATTGCCTTTCTTTCCAATGAAAGCGGCAGCAGCCAAGTGTGGGAGATGAACCCCGACGGCACCGACCGCAAGCAACTCACAAACGACGCAAGCGACATTGAA
Organism: Bacteroidaceae bacterium; assembly: GCA_045592125.1. Taxonomy (GTDB): domain Bacteria; phylum Bacteroidota; class Bacteroidia; order Bacteroidales; family Bacteroidaceae; genus HGM04593. Next base: position 6,057 of record JAZNUE010000027.1, read on the forward strand.
GGTTTCCTTTTCTCACCCGATGAAAGCAAGGTTGTCCTTGTAAAACGCATAAAGATAAAGCCAACAACCGCCGACATACACCCCGACTTGCCGCAGGCAAAGGGATTCGTTGTGGACGACCTCATGTACAAGCACTGGGACGAGTGGCTCAATGACGCCCCACACCCTTTCATTGCCGCATTTGACGGCAATACCATCGACGAGGGCAAGGACCTTCTCGAGGGCACAGCATACGACTGCCCCAACCGCCCCTTCGGAGGCGTAGAACAGTTGGCATGGAGCAACGACAGCAAAAAACTGGCCTATGCCTGCAACAAGAAGAGCGGCCGCGACTACACCGTAAGCACCGACACCGACATTTATCTCTATGACCTTGAGAGCGGCAACACCGAGAACCTTTGCAAGCCCGACGCGGCACGCTCTAACTACGGTTACGACACCGCGCCCCAATTCTCGCCCGACGGCACAATGATTGCATGGTTGAGCATGGAGCACGACGGTTATGAGAGCGACCTGAACCGCCTTTGCGTAATGAACCTTGCTACAGGCGAGCGCAAGTACATTACCGAGAAACCCAACGGCGAGGAGAAAGCAATCTTCGACAGCAACGTCGACAGCTACTGCTGGGCACCCGACAGCAAGAGCCTCTACTTCACCGGCACATGGCACGGCACCACACAGGTTTACAATATAACCACCGAGAGCAAACTCACAAAGATGACCGAAGGAATGCACGACTATAACTCGGTTGCCATGCTTGGCAAGAATAGCCTTATAATGACACGCGTATCGATGAGCGCCCCTGCCGACATATATACAATGGAAGCAAAGGCCGGTGCCGAGGTCAAGCAACTCACCGAGGAGAACAAGCACATACTTGACCAGATTGCTACAGGCAAGGTAGAGGCACGCTGGTGCAAGAGTGCAGACGGCAAAGACCTGCATTCATGGGTAATATACCCGCCACACTTCGACCCTGCGAAAAAGTACCCCACCCTGCTGTTCTGCGAAGGCGGTCCACAGTCGCCCGTGAGCCAGTTTTGGAGCTACCGCTGGAACTTCCAGATTATGGCAGCTAACGGATATATCATCATCGCTCCTAACCGCCGCGGCCTCCCCGGTTTCGGACATGCATGGAACTGGGAAATCAGCACCAACTACGGCGGCAACTGCATGAGCGACCTGCTTGCGGCAATAGATGACATAGCCAAAGAACCATACGTCGACACCGACCGCTTGGGCTGTGTAGGCGCAAGTTTCGGAGGCTACTCGGCAATGTGGCTTGCCGGACACCACGAGAAGCGTTTCAAGGCATTCATTGCCCATGACGGTTTCTTCAACATGGAGCAGCAGTACTACGAGACCGAGGAGAGCTGGTTCCCCAACTGGGACCTCGGCGGCGCACCATACGAGCAGACCGAAGAGGTAAAGCGCTCATACGCCAACTCCCCGCACAAGTTCGTTGACAAGTGGGACACCCCGATTCTTCTCATCCATGGCGACCGCGACTACCGCATCCTTTCGTCGCAGTCAATGGCAGCATTCAACGCGGCACGCCTCAAGGGCATACCTGCACAGCTGCTCCTGTTCCCCGATGAGAACCACTGGGTGCTGAAACCACAGAACGGTATCTTGTGGCAGCGCACATTCTTCGCTTGGCTGGATAAGTGGCTTAAAGAATAATTCGATAAGCCTTGCAGCAATTAGTCACGGAAAGCGCCGATGAAATTGGCGCCAAAGAAGTAAGAGGCTGTCTCTATATTTGCAAGGTCATTGGCTCGTTCATCCTTTAGCGGCCCGCACGGCATGAGTTTAATCCATGCAGCGTGCGACCAACCGCTAATGAACTCGCCGATAACAAAACTAAAGTTTTGTCATTTTGAGCGCAGCGAAGAATCTCAATCAACACCCTTCTGGTCCTTTTGGCCCTTTTAGCCCTTAATTAAAAACAAACAACAATAAAAAATACTATGACAACAACACAAAAACTCCAGAAAAGACTGAACGACTCAAAGGCAGCACGCTGGACTGCGCTCATTATCGTTTCGTTCACAATGATGATGGCCTACTTCTTCACCGACGTTATGGGCCCGCTCGAAGCACCCCTTACCACAAAGGGCAAGCTCGTATATTTTGACAACGGCACATACCTCTCGGCCGACTCACTGATGAAAGTAAGCACCGTAGAGATTGCTTCGGAAGATGATATTACAGTAGGCAACGAGTACACAATCAACAACGCAGGCAACGAAGAGACTGTAAAGGTTGACTCTACAATCAACGGCCTCGGTTGGGGAAGCGATGAATACGGCATTTTCTCCGGAGCATACGGCTACATAAACGTGTTCCTGCTCATGCTCTTCTTCGGAGGTATCATCCTCGACAAGATGGGTGTACGCTTTACAGGTCTCATGAGTACAGCGCTCATGTTCGTGGGTGCTGCAATAAAGTGGTATGCAGTGAACAGCACATTCACAGGCGAGATTGTGGGCCTGCCCACACAAGTTGCCCTTGCATGCCTTGGCTTTGCCATCTACGGCATGGGTTGCGAGATTGCAGGTATCACCGTAACAAAGGTTATCGCAAAGTGGTTTACAGGCCATGAGCTTGCACTTGCAATGGGATTGCAGGTTGCCCTTGCACGTGTGGGTACAGCATGCGCTCTCTTCTTCGCGCTCCCCGTGGCACAGCACTTCGGCATTGTTTCTGCACCTGTAATGATTGGCGCGTCGGCATTGTGCATTGGCATGCTCTCATACATCGTATACTGCGTAATGGACAAGAAACTCGACGCTTCGGCAACTGAAACTGAAGGCGCTGCCGAGAGCGAGGAACAGTTCAAGATGAGCGACCTTAAAGTTATCTTCTGCAACAAAGGATTCTGGCTAATCACACTGCTCTGCCTCATGTTCTATTCAGCAGTGTTCCCCTTCCTCAAATTCGCGACCAACCTCATGATTATAAAGTACCACGTAAGCCCCGACCTTGCCGGCATGATTCCCGGCCTGCTGCCTTTCGGCACAATACTGCTCACACCGCTCTTCGGTTCAGTATATGACAAGGTGGGCAAGGGCGCAACACTAATGCTCATTGGTTCGGCACTGCTCACTGTGGTACACGTGCTCTTCGCGCTGCCGGTTATGAACGTGTGGTGGTTCGCTGTGATTGTGATGATACTGCTCGGTATCGCATTCTCACTTGTTCCATCGGCTATGTGGCCATCAGTGCCCAAGATTATCCCGATGAAGCAGCTGGGCTCGGCCTACGCCATCATATTCTACATACAGAACATAGGCCTGTCAATGGTTCCCGTGCTCATTGGCAACGTCATACAGAGCAATACTGTGAACGGCACCACAGACTACACAGTCCCCATGGCAATCTTCGCAGGCTTTGGAGTGGTAGCAGTAATTATCTCAATGCTGCTCAAAGGCGCCGACAAGAAGTACAACTACGGTCTTGAGCAGAAGAACGAGAAGTAAAATCCTCGAAATAATACACCTAAAGGAGCCGTGTCAAAATTAATTTTGACACGGCTCCTTTTAGGTTTACAAGAATAGACAAGATACCAGGCGTATTTGTCCCGACTGTAGGGGCGCTACCAAAGTGTCCGCCCCAAAAGCAAGATAACGACAATACTCAAAGTTCCATCTCTTTCAACAGTTCATTGATTTTGCTCTTGAACCTCTCAAGACTATTCTTGCCCCAACCTTCCACGTCCATAATGACTTTGCCATTTTCATCACAAAGGAAATAGCGTGGTATACCGTTGATATTTGGGATGGAATTCCAATCCTTGTCCGAAAGGCGATAATGATAACCAGGAATGCTCATTATTGTATTACTCCACTCCTGATAGGGACTACTGCCATTGGTAAGATAAACAAACACCACAGGTTTTCCCTCCATTTCTGTTTTATAATCTTTTATCTGGCGTATTCCTGCTTTGCATGGGCCACACCATGTCGCCCAGCAATCAATAAGCAGAATCTTGCCTTCAAATTGTGATGAGACATAATCAATTACCGAACCTTGATATTTGTCAGGAACACTGCAAACTTTTACTTTATCTTTCATTTCAGCCTGCATACGAGCCTTTTCGTTACGTATAAAACGGTTAAAGCCGCGTACCTTTTCCATAAATTGCGGAGCAACACTATCCCATTGTACGGCATCGTCATCAAATGGCTCTGCACTGATTTGGCGACATATTTTCCGCGAATACTCAAAATCGGACATCCAACGTGCTACAGGGTTATCGGTCAGGCCATTTGCAACAGCATAAGGCAATATCGTGGCATCCCTTATAAGCCATAAGGCTACGTTTGAGTTTTTGTCAAACAATTCTATATCTACTGAATGTGTATCTTTTAACGTATACTCCTTAATCTTGATATTGTACACAGAATCGACATTGGCAACACGGGCTCTCTGTAAAGAACGTTTAAGCCATTGCGGATATGAGATTATATTCCTTATATACTCTTTTTGTGCGAACAAAGAAGCCAGTTGCCTTTGTCTATTATTATAAACTTCGCTCTGCAGCAGTTTTTTCTTACGGACCTGCATGGTATCCCATTGTATTTTGGCAAACTCCTCAAAAGATGTCTCCAAAACGGATTCATGTCCTATGACCGTCTGCCAATCCATATGTGTAAGGTCCCATAAAACTTGTGACAAATCTCCTACAGGTCCATCAAATGTGACCTCATTGCCTGCAAATTCATACCCTTCGAGTTCATATCTTTTGGCCATTGCTGCAGGCAAATCAACGGTAACCGTTGTACGGTAGCCAGGAAAGAACCAGAAGTCGCCACTTATATCTCCCGAAAAGACTGAATATACCGCATGATTATGTAAACCTTGTTTATAAAGAACAAAATCACCATCTATACTGTCTTTCTCTATTTTCACTTCTTCAAGCCCGGTTATAGCATCTTGAGTTACGAAGATATAGGACTGTATTTCATCAGGAATGAATCCTATTATGTTACCTACAACATAAGCGGTATCGCCAACGGCTTCATATTCCGGCAGTGGTTCATCAGCAGGAAAATCATCGCACTTGTCCTGTTTTGTCGATATATATCCTTTACCGTCTGTTCGTATTCCGTACCACCCCTTATCGAAACCAATGAGATCAAATGTAACAGCCGATGCCGGCAATGCCCTGAAGACAAGTTTAACGCTATCCTTATTTTCAGACACAAAAGCATCTATATAAGGAATTCTGTTATTACCCGCAACAAGGTATATCGGAGTCTCCAAATCAGGGAGCTTTTCTGGTTCATTTGCAGAGAAATAAAGTTCCGTACAGTTCTTGTCAATACTTATTTTCTCAAGATACATACTGTTAGAAGCAGTAAAAGCAAATGCCGGACGTGTATATTCCTTACCCCAGGCATTCTTTTGCGTCTGCGCATTCAATGTTGCTATAGCAACTGAAAACATAATCAACAGCAATGTCTTTTTCATTGGGTTTTGTTTTATTTATTGTTTTTAAGTTTTTCATTATGAGATGCTTCACTGCACTCTGCATGACAAGTCCGCGAGTTATATCATCCCCAATATGCAGCGTTCGATACATCATCCCGTCTATAAGACGGGCAAGTACCCTAATTGTTACAATGAAAGGCAAAAAAATGGTACACTACATGCATATTATTCCTTATTCAATACCTACGTTTATGCACCTTTGCGGCAAGAGTTGAGGAACATTGCATGCAGCGTACCCTGCAGCCGGGAGAACCACCAACCCGGCTGTTTGTTTTATCTTACTCTTTTGCTATAATGTCAGCCGGTTGCAGCCTCATCATCTTGCGTATGTGTACGCCCACGACAAGCGCTACCACAAGCGAGACAATTGAAATACTCATTATAATAGGTATTACAGGCGAAACAAGTTCCCTTGGAATACCCTGCTGCATTCCCCACTCCTGCAACAACGTGTTGAAGATTACCATCAGAGGCATGCTCATCACGCTTGCCACGACTACAAGCCACACATACAGGCGTGCGAAGAAAGCAACCACATCTTTTCTCTTTGCACCGTGAACCTTGCGCACGGCAATCTCCTTCTGGCGCGAGCGCGTATCGAGCGATATCGAGCTCCATATTCCCATGAAGCATATCACGAAGCAGATGGCTGAGAGTATCCATGCACCGTACTCCATATTATTAAGAAGGAAGAGTTCCTTTGTCATCTCCTCGTGCAGGTTCATAACCGTCGGCTTCACAGGTTCGGGATTTACGCGCCGCATAACATCCTCGAGTTCCGTGAACACCCTGTCATACTCCCCCTCCTCGGGCACTATTATGAACTGCGTAAAGCAGTTGCCATCGTAACCAAGTTCTACAATACAGTTTGTCTGGAAGCTGCTGTTGTTTTCCATGTAAGGCAGGACCGGGAATGTTCCGCCTATCGGGAAGGCATGGCGGCTGCGCACAAGCAGCGACCCGTTGTCCGTTAATCCCAGGCGGCTGAGCCTGCTGTAGAGCGAATCGCTCAGCAACATGCAGTTGTTGCGTTGCCCGCGTGGCAAGAACCATTTTATCGGGCGTTGCCAGAAGTCGAGAATTGCAGTATCGCTCACCTGGAGTGTGGTGAAGAAAGGGGAATGTATAGAAACCTTCTCGGCCTCCACATTATCGAGTCCCTCCAGTTGAGTATAATCCCTGTTGATTTTTATATATTGCTTTATGCCTTTTGGTCCTGTCTGCAAATATTCAAGAAACTGCCGCGAATCGGTATCGGCAATGGATGGCTTCACACTGATGCACTCTGCATAGAAAGCATCATTTTCAGGAACATTGCACTGTTTCTCCATAAGCCCTATAAAATGTGACAATGCCAAAGTAGAGCCAAGGAACAGAATGCTTATGAACAGCTGCAGCCCCAGCATGCCGTTGCGCAGTGTGTGCCTACGGCTGCGGTGCATCTGTGCTGCCATTGCCTGACGGGAGTGCAGCATTCCCTTGGCATTGCACCACACCACAACTGCACAGAGAATGGTGACAGCCACTGCTATGAACATAATGCTTGCGTTTATGCCGTCTATTCTCCACCCGAACTCATCAAGGAAGCCGGCGAGATATTCACCTGCATAGCCGGCGAGCATGTTGCCAAGCAGCAAAGCAAGCATAAAGGCCATGACTATTGTCAGCACCATCTCGGTGAAGAACAGCCTCATGATACTCCTGCCTTTGGCACCATGTACCCTGCGCAACGACACCTCACGCCGACGCATACGGAAGAGCTGCAGCTGCATCTTCAGGAACCCTATGAGGGCAGCCACAAGAATAAGCGAGCTTGTAAGATAGACAATTGTACGCACCCTCAATAAGTTGGTCCTTCTCTCGGTGTATACAAAATCAAGGCTCTCTATCCGGGTGCTTATCCCCAGAGGCTTAAGGCGGCGGTCGGCCTCTTTGCGCACCTGCTCGGGCGACTGTCCCTCGGCAAGCAACATCAGGTAACAGGCAATGTACCCATGTTCGTTCTCCTCTTTGGTTATGTATATGGCATTGGTTACACCGTCATCCAGTTGTCCGGCCCTGTAGACATCGCGTATAGTAAAGGTCATCCACGTCATGTCATTCCACAAAGAGACCTTGCACCCTACGGGATTCTTGTCACCATACACCTGCCTTGCAATCATTTCGCTTATGACAGCCTCATCCTTCTTCAGCACCGGGACCTTTTCACCTGTAAGGGCCGAACGTATGGCATGGAAATTCAGTTTCTCGCCCTCTACGGCAAAGAAATCGCTCGGCCGTGTCCTTGTTGTAGAATCGGGCATCGTAAAGGTCATGTCACTGCCACGCATCAATCCCCCGACAAAATCGTTATGGAACATCTTCTCTACACCGGGCAGTGCGCCACCGGCATTCAGCGCTGCATCCATTTCGGGAGTAACCGTGATGGAATTGCTGATGAATTCGAGCACGAGTTCCGCATTCGGTGCACTTCCATTGCCCACTGTCATCTTTTCATCATAGAGGCACATCACATAGCAACGGTCATAATAGGTTTCCTTTGCAATGGATGGAGGCCCAAGGTGCTTTAAGACAAAGTGCGTGGCAGCAAGGGTCACGATACCCACCGCAAGCGCAACAATGCTCACAAGGTTCTGTGCCTTGTATTTCATAAGGTTGCGCCAGGCAACCTTGAGATTATGCAGTATCATCATATCAATATCATTTACATCTCAACCTCGGATACAATCTCGCCGTCGAAGAGGTTAACCACTCTGTCGGCATAGTTCGCGTCGTGCTGCGAGTGTGTCACCATGATAATGGTTGTTCCCTCGTTGTGCAGTTCCTTCAGAAGTTCCATGACCTCCTTGCCGTGCTTGGAGTCGAGATTACCCGTAGGCTCATCGGCAAGTATTATCTGTGGACGCGAGATTACCGCACGTGCTATTGCCACACGCTGCTGCTGTCCGCCCGAGAGCTGTGCAGGGAAATGCTGTGCACGGTGCGACATTGCCACACGCTCCACAACCTCGTTGACCAGACGGCGGCGCTCCTTCTTCGGTGTCCCCATATAAAGAAGCGGAAGCTCCACATTCTCGACCACGCTGAGCTCGTCGATGAGGTTGAAGCTCTGGAACACGAATCCCAGGCGGCCCTTACGCAGGTCGGTGCGGTCGTCCTCGCTCATGTGGCTCACATCCTTGCCGTCGAGCATGTATGTGCCTTCGCTCGGGTTGTCGAGCAGACCCAGGATATTCAGCAGCGTAGATTTTCCACATCCGCTGGGACCCATGATAGCCACGAACTCACCTTTTTTCACTTCGAGATTAACATTCTGCAATGCCCATGTCTCAATCTCCTCGGTCTTGAATACTTTCTTGATGTTCTTTAGTGTAATCATAATTCTGTTATTTAAATTTATATGTTTTGTTTATTTATGGCGAAGTATCTCTATTCAGTGTGGTTTTGAGATCCTTCACATCCGTTCAGGATGACAAGTTCACGAAAAAAGTGTTTGGTCAACATCTTTACCGTTGCTACGCTCAGTATGACAAACAGCATTTTAGGTCAATTGCTATATTGTTGCTTTATTCACTCACTTTTTATTACATCGGCTGCATTTATGCGGCTGACACTGTATATCTTCTTTCCTATAGTGGCAAGCGTCACAAATGACACAATGAGTATCGCCGCCAATATGTAACAGCAGAGTATCACCCAATCGGTGCCGGAAAGGGTCTCTGCATAAGCATTCACCAGCACAATCAGCATAAGTGCAATGACCGTTACAAACGCTGCTGCCGTAGCCAGCAGGCGCAGATAGTAGGCACCGAACAGGCGCATTATATCGCGGCTCTTTGCACCGTGTATCTTGCGCAGTGCCACCTCCTTGCGGCGGCCGCGGCTCTCGAGCGCAATGTTCGAATATACACTTGCCACAATAGAGATAATAGATACTGACACAAGCAGCAGTGCCAGTTCACCGAGGAATTCCATGAATCTCAGTTGGGAGAACCACGAATCGTAAAGGCTACTTATTGGCACATCGTTCATGTCATAGGGCATTGCCTCGCGGTACATTGCCTTTATTACATCCTCGCAGCGGCCCGTCTTACCGTCCTTAGGGAATATTATATGTTCCCTTCTGGAATGATTCTCAATTATCCCGTCGGCCTCGCCGTCCACTATCCAGTATGCCGGTGTATAGTCATTGTATGCTGTATAGGCATAGTGCTGGAGAGCCTTTGCATAGCCAATGAGCGTATAGCTGCGCTCGTTGTAGAGCTTGCGGACAATTTCATCGGGCAAGGGTTTGAGGCCCCACTTCATGCGCAGGCGCTCTGCCTCCTCGGTGCGCACGTATACAGCTGTTGTGTAACGTCTGCTGTCGGCCGGACAATCCTGAAGAACCTTTATACCCAGATTATCGAAGAGTTCCTCATCGGTGATGGTATAGGAATAATCATACCCGTCCCCCTCATTTTTCGGCTCTACATAGTGCATCAAAAGCCGGGTATCCAAGGTCGGAGATGTGGAGTGTACCAGATATGTGCGGCTTATGTGACTGACAGTACCTGTCTGCATGAGCCTGTTGTCAAAATCGGGAATATTGGCAGTTATGCGCCCATTGGCCATTACCACCAGTGCACGACGGTAGGCCGAAGGGTCATCGGGCAACACGGCTGCCTGCTCCCTGTAATTGTAGCTGACTACATAGAAAAGCCCTAACACCGCCAGAATGAGAATCATGCTGACACCGAGCTGCACGCCCATCATCATGCTCTGCCCCACAGTGCGCGGATGACCGCTGCGCCCCACACGAAGACCAACCGGCTTGCGCATATAACGGTAGACCGTCACAGTAGCGACCAACAGCGCGACAAGGAGCGTACATGCTATTATCCACAACGAAATGCCATATATTGCATCAAGGTCAAAGACCATTCCGCCAACAATATTGTACATTATCGGGAGTACATAGCCCGACAGTAGAACCGTTATGACAACCGTAGCTATTGCAGCGAACATAAAGACAATTACAATCTCCATGGCCAGCAATGTGCAGAGCTGTCTTGGACGGGAACCCATTGTACGGCGCAGTGCAAGCTCGCGCGAACGTAGTGAGAAGAGTTGCAGCTGCATCTTCAAGAAGCCGATTACGGCAATGAGCAGCACGCTGCAGCCGAGAAGCAGCAGTGCAAAGACAAGCACCACAAAGAAGAGACCCTCATCACTCCAGTCAAAATCATTGACCCTGTAGGTAAAGTAGTACTCTGGCATTGCCGATGAGAGTTCTTTCTGCAGCTGTGCTGCCGTTGCACCGGGTGCAAGTTCAATGGCAATCTCGGGGCTGCTGTAATGTTCTGCCGGCAGGGAGCTGACAATGAATATTCCACTGAAAGAGTCACCAAGGTGGTCGGCGGTTTCAACAACGTCGGTTATGACAAGCTGCGGCTTGTCCACCAGCGGGCTATGTATGACAAGCCCGCGCGGGTCGGCACCCTTGCCGTAGACCTTTTTGCTGATGTCGGCTGTTATGATGACATCACCCTCATGCAGTTCCGGAATACGCTTGCCGGTAACGGCACTGGTGTAGAGCCTATAGTAAAAAAAACGGGGCGAGGAATAGCCATAGATACTATTCAATGTCTTGCGCTTGCCATCCTTGGTCTCAAAGTCCGTATCTGCTCCCATAAAGATAGAAAAGAATTGAGCCTCGCGCATTGACGGAATCTCAAGCGAATTGAGGCGCTCTACAAAACTACGGTCAATCCTTACCTGATCGTTGTACTGTATGTCGGCCCAGTTGGCATCGTGAACAGGACGGCTTTTGTACTGCTCCTCGGTCAGGTTGTATGCACTCACTGACACTCTGCGCGTATCCATCTCGGAGAGGTATATCTCAAGCACAAAGCTCTTCAACAGATATACTGTTATCGCGAAACATACGACACCCACTGCCAGGGAGAGTATTGATATTATGTTCTGTGTCTTGTATTTGAGCAGGTTGCGCCATGCTATCTTGAAATAGTGCTGTATCATTGTGCTGTGGTTTATTTAAAAGATTTTAAATTCTAATAATTATTTTCTTATATAACCTGAATTCCGATATAACAAATTATATTGAAATTTCGCGTTTTTGTCATCCCGAACCTTGTGTGAGAAATCTCCAGAACAATATATGAGATATCTCACGTTCGTTCGATATGACATCAATACGGAGTCTTATAGGTTATTGTGGTCAACATCTATATTATTGCCAAAAGCTTCTTATATAACGTGTTTTTCTTTTTCTTATTCTTCTATTATTACCTCCTCGGCGTCACCTATGCGGTCGTAGTCGCTTGTTATCACACGGTCACCGGGCTTCAGTCCTTTGAGGACCTCGAACTGCTCAGGGTTCTGCCGCCCCACCTCAATGGGAACACGGCGTGCTATGCCCGTCTCCCCGTCAAGCAGGAAAATCCACTCGCCGCTGCTCTTCTGGTAGAAATCTCCACGCGGAATGACTACCGCCGGCTCGGGCTGCCCCAGCTCCACCTTCACACGGTAGCTCTTGCCAAGACGTATATTATCGGGAGTCGCACCGTTGAAGAGAAGGTCGACAGCGAACTTACGTTCCTTGACCTCGGGCACCACACGGCTTATGCGTAGCGGAAAGGTGTCCTGCTTCTGCACTATGGTGGCCGGCAGCCCGGCATGTATGCGTTCGACGTAATATTCGCTAAGCTGTGTGCTTACCTTATACTGGTCCATTATCTTGAGCTCGCCAATCTTGGAACCGGCACTCACCTGCTGCCCTATTATGAGGCTGATGTGACCTAATTGCCCGTCGCACGGTGCGCGTACCACAAGACCCTCGGTGCGGCGCCGTGTATTCTGCAACCTGCGCTGTGCGGCCTCGCGGTCGGCTACAATCATCTGACGGCGGAGTACGGTTGTCGCCGAGTCATGCCCGAGGCTCTGCATCTGCAGCATAAGCTTATTATGCAGGTGCTTGTTCTCGGCCTCCACGATATCCAATTCGGCACGGCTCTTAATGCCCATGGCAAACTCCTCGCGGCTTTGGGTAAGCTTGCGCTCCAATGCTGTAATCTGGTACTTCTGCTCAAGTGTCTGCAAGCGGAGGCCGATGCTCTTCTGCTCCATCTGTATCTCCTGTTCATGCAGGTTGCGGTTCTCCTTCTCCCATTGTTCGCGCTCCTCGTCAATGGTACGCAGCAAGTCGGGGTTGCTGAGCACGAGAATGGTGTCGCCCTGCTTCAGCATTGCACCCTCATCACATACTATGCGCTCTACATAGCCGTTCTCAAGAGCATTAAGCTGTATTGTCATTACAGGGTGCACAAGCCCTTCCACCTCAACGAACTCCAGGAAAGGTGCCTCGACAACTTCGGCTATGCGTACACGCTCCTTGCTTATGCTGCGCCGCGGAGGCGAGACGGCAAGCACTATCGTGTACACGAGCAAGGCAACAAGGGCAGTGCCCGAAACAATGTGCACCAGGTATTTACGGTACCATGGCTGCGGCGGTAGCTTTATATCCATATTTTCTGGTTTTTAGTTTAACGTGAGTCCGAAATAACAATTAATACTGTAATTTAGCGTACTTGTCATCTCGAACGAACCAACGGTCGACGCCCGAAGGGACTAAAGTCAAGTATCTCAAGCAACAAACTTTAGAGATCCTTCACGTTCGTTCAGGATGACAAGTCCAATGGGAAACGTTTTTTGCCAACATCTATTTTTATGTTATTTACTTAATCATTTATCTCCGGCAGCTGTTCGGTTATGCTGCAATGCTCGCGGAAATCATACCCCGTCATGCTGCGCAACGTGTAGTACAGGCTCCAATAGGTGCTCATGGCATAGAGGTAGGAGCGCCCGGCTGAGTTCTGTTCGGCTATGGCATCGTTGAGGTCAAGCAGCGTATTCTGGCCCATTATGTAGAGGCGCATGGCTACCGTATGCCTGTGGCGGGCACGCCGGTCGGTGAGACGGGCAATGCGCACCTTGCGTGCCTGCATATTAAACTGCGAGACAAGTTTCTGCACATTATGTGTAAAATCCTCCATACCCTGCTGCGCCTGTATCTCCACAAGTTCCTGTTGCGAACGTGCCACACGCACCTTACCGCGTCCACGTCCCCAATCAAGTATGGGCAACGAAATGGTAAGGCTACCATACTCCTGGGTCATAGGCTTCTTGTAAGCACCGGACAAAGTGTTACCAGTCTGCGACAGACCGAACTGTAGATATATGTCGGCCTTCAGTCCCGCATTGGCCTTTGCATTTGCAAGGTTGCTGCCGGCCTCCTTGCGTATGCGCTCGTAGTACACAGGGTCGGGGCTGTTCTTCATTGCCATCTCAAGTGCCTCGGAAAAAGGGACCGTAAAATCGGGGACACTGTCGGGCAGCAGAAGGGTTATATATGTATCCTGCCCCAAACCGAGGAATGAGCGGAACTGTTGCAAGGTCTCTTCGTGAGCAATCTGCGCATCCATGGCATTCGCCTCCTCGCTCAAGCGACGTATCTCGAGCTGCAACATCTCGTTCTCCGTTATCGTACCCAGCCTATAACGCCCCTGAGCCATACGGTAGAGAGTGTCGGCATTGGCATAGTTGTCATGAGCCATACTCATATTGCTCTGCGCTGTGGCAAGGTTGAAGAAGTGGCTGCAGGCCTGTGCCGATATGAGTTCAATGGTCTCGGCATAACTCTTCTTTGCCTCAGCATAGCGCAAAGGCTCTATGCGGCGGTCCCATTTGAGACTGTTGTAACCGAAAAGGCTCTGGCTGTAACCGATACTCACCGGAACGGTACTGAACATGTTCATCTTGCTCTCCACCTCCCTGAGATAGTTGACACTGCTCCTTATGAAGAATGTTCCACCGGTAAGGGGGATATTCTGGTTTATGCTTAATGACAAATCGCCACCGAACTGGTTTTGGCTGAGAAAGAGCGATGTTCCGTCGCCCTGAGTAATCTTGTTTATCTCATTGTTTATATATGGCGAGCTGCTGAGCGTGAGTGACGGAAGGTAGCTGGCACGATAGTAACGGTAATTCCAATACTGCGCAAGGAAGGTATGACGTGCACTACGGGCCAACGGCGAGCGCTTCTTGGCCATCTCGATTGCATGCGGGAGTGTGAGCGTAAGCGTGTCGCCCGTCCAGGCGAAAGAGCAGGACGGCAAGAGAAGCAGAAGAAACAACACTCTCCCAACAACAGGGGATATTACCGATAAGGACAATCTGTTTGTTTTCATACTTTCTTATATTGTTCTTTTGATACTGTTCATAAGCAGTTTGGCTTTCACAAAATGTTTTCTTATAAAACCCGGCATTGGCTGGGGTCTCCTATTATACTATGCACAAAAAGCGTGCCAAACTTATAACTTATTGAGTATCGGCAGTATAGCAAAACAAGCACATCGAAAATACCGTGCGATTCCGCACATGATGTGTGCGATTGCGCACAACCGCACAGAAAGGGCTCGGGAAAAACGCAGGCAGGGGATGAAATATTGAGATTTTTCCACTTGTAGATTACTTATTTTCGCATAACTTTACACATGAATTATCAGGCGCATACAATGAAATGTAAAGGAAAGATATTGATTGTCGATGACAACGAGGATGTGCTCCTGTCTCTCAACATGCTGTTACGTCCATGGACCGAGGCCATAAGGGTCATTACCGAACCCGGGCGCATAATTGAGTTCATGGACAGTTTCCACCCCGATGTAATTCTGCTGGACATGAATTTCAGCAGGGACAGCATTAGCGGCGAGGAAGGATATGAGTGGCTCGCACGCATACTCAAGCATGACCCGGCCAGCGTGGTCATATTCATGACTGCGTACGTGAGCACTGAGAAGACCGTGCGGGCAATAAAGGCCGGCGCGGTGGACTTCGTACCAAAGCCTTGGGAGAACAGGAAGATGATTGAGACAATACATTCTGCTGTCGACCTAAAACGCAGCAGAATAATGCCGGCAACGGATGATGACGAGCAAGAGGAGACCACGGTCCCTCTTCAGGAACCAAGGTTCATCGGTGAGTCGGCACAGATTCTCGAGCTCAAGAGACGCATAGCACACATAGCACCGACCGACGCAAACATACTCATCACCGGCGAGAACGGTTCGGGAAAGGATGTCGTTGCACACGAGATACATCGTCTCTCGGCACGTAGCGGAAAGCCGATTGTATCGATTGACCTTGGCTGCATACCCGAAGCCCTCTTCGAGAGCGAGCTGTTCGGTCATGAGAAGGGTGCATTCACAGGAGCCACATCATCAAAGGCCGGGCGCATTGAGGAGGCCAACGGAGGCACACTCTTCCTTGATGAGATAGGAAACCTGTCGCCTGCAATGCAACAGAAACTGCTTACAGTAATAGAAAAGCGCGAAACATCACGTATAGGCTCGACAAAGGTGCAGAAGATTGACGTCAGGATTGTGGCTGCGACAAACGCCGACCTGCGTGCAATGGTAGCCGATGGCAGATTCCGCGAGGACCTGCTCTACCGCATTAACACCATAGAGTTCCACCTGCCGCCGCTACGCGAACGCGGCGATGACATACTGCTGCTGGCAAACCATTTCATGGAGATATATGCCAGGAAATACAATAGGGAAGCAAAAAAGTTGTCGAGCGACGATGAGCGCCGGTTGCTTGCATACCCATTCCCGGGCAATGTGCGCGAGCTGCAGCACTGCATAGAGAGGTTGGTAATTGACCCCGGCTCACCCTTCCCGACGGGTAACGGCAGAATGCAGGATACCGTACAGACATCACTGAACCTCGTTGAGCTTGAGCGTGCGGCAATACGTAAGGCCCTTGAACAGAGCAACGGCAACCTGTCAGTGGCAGCCGAGCTGTTGGGAATTACGCGTTACGCGCTTTACAGGAAAATTGACAAACACGGTATCTGATGGGATTCTGGCAGAACATATTCTACAACAAGAGTATCAAGCGTCTGAGACTTATGCTTGAATCGGTGCGCATGCGCGACTTCAGCCTGCAATACTCACTGGACAAACTCACAGGCGAGGAACGTCGTATGGCCGAAGAGATAAATGCTGTCATCAGTGAGTTCCGCGAGGCCGAGCACAAGCACCAGGGAGAGACACACTTCTACGACGCACTGCTCTCAAATGTAGACTCAATACTCATTGCAACAGATGACGCAGGCAAGGCCAGATGGATGAACAGGGCCGCAATAGAGAACTTGTGCGGTTTCCAGTTCGACAGTCTCGACAACCTGTCAGCGTTGCACCCCTCATTACCTGAACAGCTGAAAGGACTACGCAAGAACAGCATGAGCCTTATCTCTTTTCCAACCAGCCAAGGCGAGGAGAGACGCTATGCAGCCACAATGAGGAGAATATTTGTCAACGGCATAGGCTATCGCCTTTATACCATGCAGGACGTTGCGTCGGTTTTCAGGCAAAGCGAATTCATGGCACAGCAGAGACTGATAAGGGTGCTGACACACGAGATTGTGAACTCGCTGACACCAATAGTATCGCTGTCGGAGACCATGGCCGACAGCATTGGCATGGGTTGCGAACGCGACATCAGCGACAGCGAGATGGAGGTTGCACTGTCGGCAATAAGCCGCAGGGCAAAGGGCCTTATGGAGTTTGTACAGCGTTTCCGCATGCTCTCGGGCATTGCACCGCCTGTCATAAGCGCTGTAAGAATAGAGGAACTTATAACGGGCCTTAAGGAACTTGTAGCGCCGCAGACAAGAGAAGGGTGCAAGATGAGTTTCAGTGCCAGTTGCGGGGACGCAATGATTGGCGTTGACCGCGCACAGATTGAACAGGTATTCCTGAACCTGCTGAAAAACGCAGTGGAGACAGGAGCAACGCTCATTGATGTCGAAGGAACATTATCCGATGATGAGCGATGGCTTATAGTTTCGGTAACGGACAATGGCGGTGGTTTCCCGCAAGAGACCGCTGAGAATATGTTCACCCCCTTCTTCACCACAAAGAGCGGCGGACAGGGCATAGGGCTTGCTGTATGCCGCCAGATAGTAAGCAACCATGGCGGATTCGTAGGAGCCGAATGTCTGGAGGATAGCAGCGGTGCCCGCTTTACCGTAAGGCTGCCGATGAAAGAGGCATAGTGGTTCAGGCAGGAACTGACAGTGGACCATTAACAAAGAGATACAGGCCTTGCCTGTATCTCTTTTAGTTCAGTACAAATTCCCTATAATCGCCGTTTATGCCTTTCTCGGCCCTGAAGTTCCGTGCGAAGTTCTTTATGAACTCAAGTGAAGAGACCGACGGACGGGGAAACTGTTCCTTTTTAAGAGCCTTTCTGATAACATGCTCTGTGATTGGGGTAGATGTTTTATCCATAGGCAGACATTTGTTGGTTCTTTCCTCTGTATTATTAACGCATGGGATATTAAAATAGTATATGCCGCGAAAGAAAAATCTTCTGCGGCATATACCCCCAACCCTATTACTTAATTATTAGAAACCTTCATACTCCCGAAGGAGATAAAAAGAGTTTCTAATTCATGCAATGCTATTCCATAACCAGCGACACGTTCTTTTCGGCAGCAATGCGGCGCATGTTCATCACAGCATATCGCATGCGGCCAAGAGCAGTATTTATGCTCACCCCGGTAGCGTCGGCAATATCCTTGAACGACATGTCCTGATAGTAACGCATGAACACCACCTCACGCTGGCAATCGGGCAGCTCGTCAATGAGCATGCGCACATCCTTGAGCACCTGCTCGTTCACCATCTGGTTCTCGATGTTGCCCTCGGAGAGCCTTGCGTCATTCAGCAGGTCCATCTCAGTCTCGTCGTTGGAGATTGTGTTCTCGTTCCTTTCGGTACGGAACTGGTCAATGACAAGGTTATGCGCAATACGTGTAATCCACGCCGAGAACTTGCCGTCATTGGTATAACGCCCCTGCTGCAATGTCACAATTGCCTTGACAAACGTCTCCTGGAAGATGTCCTCGGCCACCTCCTTTGAGCGTACAATAAAGAATATATAGTTGAATAACCTGTCCTGATGACGGTTCAACAGTGTATCGAATGCTGAATTATTGCCTTCCAGATAAAGTGAGACCAACATGTCATCGGTCATCTGCTTTAAGTTCTCCATTATGTTCTTCTGTTAAAATTGAAGTAGAGATTTTCTATAGGCAATATTCTTTACAGGTTAAAATTTGATTTACCTGGCAAAGAAAAGAAATAAATATATTAAATCCAAGCAATTTTAAAGAAAATTGCATTTCCCGCACAATATAAAGGCCGCAACAGCGTTGGCGCATGCTATAAATAGCTGCATATGCAATTATTTCGCAATACGCATATACATTATATAATTAATTTTACTAATTTTGAAGAAACCACAAATAATCACCTGACAGGACTATAATATGAGAACAAGAAGAGTCTTCCTGTTCCTGCTATCCTTAGTGGCAGGAATATCGGCAGCAATGGCAGGCATGCCTGAGGTTGAGGGGATTTTCTCCGCGTCATTCTCCAAGGGCACCCCAGTACAGATAACGAACAACCGCGACAAGGGATATGCCATCAGGCTGGGTTACGACGGCAGCACTGTCACCAGCGCAGGCACAGCATACGGCGAGGACGAGGTATGGTACCTGGTTGGCAATGCCGACTCCTTCATCATGTACAGCCACAAGGCCGGCAAGAAAACTGCCCTGAGACTGGAGAGCGCCGAAAGCGGCGCTGCCGCAGCAATGGCAAGGACGGAGAGCGCTACCCCGCTCACGATCACCCGCCACGAGGACGGTAGCTGCACAATATCGCCAAAAGAGAATCCTGGACTGAGTTTCAACATGTTCGGCGGGGCAGGACGTGATATCAAACTCTATTCAAGCGAGGACGATGGCGGGCGCTGGAACATCAGGACCATTGACATGGACAGGCCGCTAAAGATAAGGTACAACGCGCAGCTGGAGGGCGGGTTTGACACCAACACACGCATTGGCGAGCTGGCCATAACCGTAAATGGTACAACAGGCAGCAGCATGCTCACCAAGGAGAACGTAAAGGAAGAACAGACCTGTTACCTGCCGCACAATGCAAAGTTCGGCATTGCCACAGGACTTGTTTGCCACGGCTGGAAGATGGACATAAACGGCGGCAAGGAGATTGCAGGGCTGGAACTCGCCGGCAAAGGCATGGAGGTTACCGTGAATATAAGCGTTGACAAGGAGAACAAGTACCAGTACCTGTTCTATTCTCCCGACGAGAAGGGTATTCCCTACCGTATACCGGCCATAGTGACAACTGCCAACGGATATGTATTTGCCATTAACGACTATCGCCCCTGCGGCAATGACATAGGTTTCGGCGAAGTGGACCTTGTAATGCGCCACAGCGTGAAAGGCGGCAGCGAATGGGACGGGCACTCTTGGAGCGAGCCCATAAAGATTGCCGACGGCGTGGGAAAGGAGGCCAAGGAGACATGGCTCACAGGATTCGGCGACCCGGCTGTAGTAGCCGACCGCGAGCGTAATGAGATTCTTGTAATGAGCGTATGCGGCAACCGCGTATGCTGGCACGGCAACTATGGCTCAGGTACTGCCGAGAATCCAGAGAACCCCAACCGCATGGCACGCCTGCGCATTAAGTACAACGAGGAGACAGGCGAGTGGGTAGCAGGCCAGCCCGAAGAGGTTACATACGATATTTACCCCTTGTTCAAGGACCAGGACGGCAAGGCACATGTAGGCTCTATGTTCATTGGCGCTGGCCGCATGGCACAAAGCAGGATGATAAAGGTCGGCGACTATTACCGCATATACTGCGCAGTATGGGCCGTAGAGGCAGGCAGCTACCGCCACCACAACTATGCGCTCTACTCCGACGATTTTGGCGAGACATGGCACCTGTTGGGAGAGTTGGGCAACGACTTCAACGACAGTCCTGCGCCCTACGGCAACGAGCCCAAATGCGAGGAACTGCCCGACGGCAGCGTGCTCTTGAGCAGTCGCAAGGGACACGGACGCTACTTCAACGTATTCCACTACACAAACTTTGAGAAGGCCGAGGGCTATTGGGACGGAGCCGTTGCCACCGACCAGGCGGGCGACCTCAAGTTCGGTCGTAACGACACCAACGGCGAGCCGTTGCTCGTTGGCAACATCCTGTTCCAATCGGCACCCACGGGCGACAGCCGCAGCGATGTTGCGATATTCTACAAGCCACTGAGCAACGACCCTGCGACATACACCCCTACAGAGCTCTCAAAAGGCTGGAAGAAATTGAGGGTTTCGGACCGCGGCTCGGCCTACTCGTCAATGTGTATCCTGCCCGACGGCAACATAGGAATATACTATGAGGAAGAACCCGGCGGCTATTCAATGGTATATGTTCCTATAAATATATACAGCGCAGTCGGCCCTATTGTATATACCGGCCATCTGGTTGACAAATGCCCTAACTGCAGCGAAGGGAAATACGAAGGTATTGTAACTGTAGAGTAACAGATTCAACTGAAAAACCCATTAATTTGTTATAAACATAAAAGGAGAACATTATGGACTACATGTATCTTTTGCTAGGGATATCGTTCCTGGTATCGGCCCTTGGATGGATTTATTTCATCTACTTCTTCAGCATTGGCTACGGCCTGTCAATCTCGGCACTCGCTGCGGCAACAGCGATAATCTTCGCCGACGAGATTACATTGCCCGTAATAATCCTCTGCGCCGTGCTGTTTATCTACGGCATACGCCTGGCAGGCTATCTGCTGCTGCGTGAGCGCAAGTCGGCCTCGTACAAGAAGATTCTTTACCAGCCCGACAACACAAAGAAAAAACCGCTGTTCGCAATGTTCATGATATGGATATCATGCGCGCTGCTCTATGTAGGGCAGATAAGCCCGGCAACCTTCTACCTGTATAACTCCGGCAACGGAGCACCGGTGAATGAACTATGGGCATGGGCCGGAGCAGTCATTGCCACCATTGGAGTAGTCATTGAAATGGTTGCCGACGCGCAGAAGAGTGCTGCAAAGAAAGTGGACGCGAGCCGTTTCGTCAGCACAGGACTCTACCGCATCGTACGTTGCCCCAACTACTTTGGCGAAGTACTCATGTGGACGGGCAGCTTCATAATATGCATTGGCGCCTGCTGCACAGCATGGCAGTGGGTTATAGCCTCGCTTGGATACGCGGGCATTGTATATGTGATGTTCAGCGGCGCACGCCGCCTTGAGCTGCGCCAGCAGGAAATCTATGGCAACGACCCCGAGTTCCAGGCCTACATAAAGAAGCGCCCGCTAATCATACCTTTCGTACCAATATACAGCGTTGCCAAGTACAGTTGGCTTAAAGGGTAAAGTGATACAAATCGAACAGTTTCTAAAACACATTGAAGGGTCATAGACCCTTCAATGTGTTTTTTACGTACATGTCATTGACTCGTTTTGCTCTTCGCAACCCAAACGGCATAACCTGCGGCTATGCTGCGTTTGACCTGTTGCTGCAAAACTCGTCGATAACAAAAAGGTCATTGACTCGTTTTGCTCTTCGCAACCCAAACGGCATAACCTGCGGCTATGCTACGTTTGACCTGTTGCTGCAAAACTCGCCGATAACAAAAAAAGGTCATTGACTCGTTTTGCTTTTAGCAGCAAAACTCGTCGATAACAAAACGTTGTTTTGTCATTCTGAGCGTAGCGAAGAATCTCAAGCTTTGCGCGTACTTGTCATTTTTCGGACAAAGTCCTCGACAACACGTCTGAGCGTGATTGAGATGTTTCGCTTTGCTCAACATGACAGGGCTGTCTAGATAACAGAGAACAGAGAACAGAGTACCGAACACGTGTACTTGTCATCCTAAGCGTAGCGAAGAATCTAATGGGTGCATGATTGGGATGTTTCGCTTTGCTCAACATGACAGGTGCTGTCTAGAGTACAGAGAACGGAGTACAGAGAACAGAGTGCCGAACACGCGTACTTGTGATTCTGAGCGTAGCGAAGGATCTCAAGCTTTGCGTAGCATTAAGCCGCAGGGGCAAAGGCAAGAATCTAATGGGTGCATGGCTAAGATGTTTCGCTTTGCTCAACATGACAAGGTCGCCTGGACAAAATCCCTCGGAATACAAAACGGGTGATGAAAAATAGGCTGCGTGGACAAGACGACTGATGAAAAATAATACGCGGAAAACGAAAGTTTTCCGCGTTGCTCTTCAGGTAGGACTTGAACCTACGACCCCCTGATTAACAGTCAGGTGCTCTAACCGACTGAGCTACTGAAGAATATGTGGAGTCCATTAAAAAAGCGAGGCCTTTGCCCGCTTGCTCTTCAGGTAGGACTTGAACCTACGACCCCCTGATTAACAGTCAGGTGCTCTAACCGACTGAGCTACTGAAGAATATTTCCGACTCCTTTGTCGTTTGACGTTGCAAAAGTACTATATCTTTTTCTACCTTGCAAGTTTTTCGCCTTTTTTTTCCTTTGTCGGGCAAAAAAAGGTGCATTATGATAAAATTATTCTTAAAATGGAGCAAAAAAGTAACTCTAAAGGCTGTTATCACCTGGTAAAAGAGTATCTTCGCGGGTAATTAATGAAAATAGTATCCTTATGAAAAGAATCATCGCTTCTGCATATCTTCTGCTTGCTGTAATCCTGCTCCTTCCGCAGGCTGCCAGTGCCGACGACAGGCACAAGTTCCGCCTGGCCAGGCAACTGTCGGTCTTCAACACCATTGTGAAGGACCTTAACCTGTTCTACGTTGACAGCATTATGCCCGATATAATGATAAACAAGGGCATTGCTGCCATGCTGGCGAACCTTGACCCCTACACGGTGTATTACCCCGAGGACAAGAGCGAGGAACTGAAGATGATGACTACTGGCAAGTATGCCGGAGTGGGCTCTACAATACGCTACCACGAGGAGAAGAAGACAACCGTGCTCACTGAGCCTTATGAGGGCATGCCTGCCTACAAGGCCGGCCTGAGGGCGGGTGACGCCATTGTCTCAATTGACGGCAGGGCGGTAAAGGGCATGAGCGTGGACAGTGTCAGCGACATGCTGCGCGGCGAGCCGGGAACAAGGCTCACCATTGTCGTGCAGCGTCCAGGAGTGAAGAATGAACTTACATTCAGGCTTGAGCGCGAGAGCATTGCCTTGCCAGCGATAAGCTACTACGGGATGCAGGAAGGCAACATTGGCTACATATCCTTGGAGTCTTTCACCGAGGACTGCTCGAAGGATATGCGCCGTGCGGTGGTAGACCTCAAGAAGCAGGGTGCGCAGTCATTCATAATTGACCTCAGGAGCAATGGCGGCGGTCTCTTGAACGAGGCGGTTGAGATTGTAGGCCTGTTCGTCCCAAAGGGCAAGACTGTTGTTACTACGAAGGGGAAAATAAAGCAGTCGAACGAGACCTTTGAGACAAGGCGCGAGCCAATTGACACGGAGTCGCCAATTGTGGTGCTCGTGAACGGGCAGACGGCGTCGGCGTCGGAGATTGTGGCAGGTGCGCTGCAGGATTTCGACCGTGCTGTAATAGTGGGCACGCGCACATATGGCAAGGGCCTTGTGCAGAGTACGCGTCCTGTGGCGGGCGGCGGCTACCTTAAGCTGACAACGGCAAAGTACTATATCCCCAGCGGGCGATGTGTGCAGGCGCTCGACTACTCTCATGTAATTGACGAGGGGAGGACTTCGCGTGTGCCCGACAGCCTTACGACTGTGTTCCGCACAGCGGCCGGGCGCGAGGTACGTGACGGCGGCGGCATACGCCCCGATGTCGAGCCCAAGTCAGAGGAACTCTCTACGCTCATTTATCGCCTGCTGCAGGACATGTCGGTATTTGACTTTGCGACTGAGTTCTGCCTGAAGAACGATTCTGTGGCGCCGGCCTCGGTGTTCGCAGTCAGCGACGAGGTGTACCAGGAGTTCGTGGCGTTCCTGAAGTCGCGCGGCTTCAGCTACGACCTTGTGAGCGCGAGCAGGCTTGCCGACCTTAAGAAGGTGATTGAGCTCGAAGGGTTCGGTGACCTGGTGAAGGACGAGATTGCCTCGCTCGAGAAGAAGCTGCAGGTTAACCTTGACCATTCGCTGGCGCATTTCAGCGATGATGTGAAGATTCTGATTGCCTCGGAGATAATTAAGCGCTATCAGGGGCAGAAGGGCGAGATTATCTATAATCTCCGTGAGGATAATGACATTAAGGAGAGCTGCAGGATTCTCAAGGACGCCAAGCGCTACAGGGAGATTCTCTCGCCTGGCAAGCAGTAGGGCAATGGCGAAGAGGGACAGCTGGAATGTGCAGCCATTATTCAGCGGTCCATGCTCTCATCTCTCCCTCGTACAGCGAAAGGATTATCCTGGACTTCTCTCCTGGCATTATTGTCAGGGTGTCTCCTGTGCTGCGGTCTATTGCGTGCAGTAGGTCCTGCGGGGAGAAGAGCACTCTCTCTCGCATGCTCTTAATGCCGTCAGTCTCCACCGTGTCGCGCAGCGTGCGCCTGTTCACTGTGGCCTGTGCGCCTGGGGCTACGCAGGGCGATGAGTATATGAGGCTGTCGCCAAAGACGAGGTCGCAGGCCATTCCTTCGGCGCTGCTGGCAAATGATACGGTGTAGGCGAATATCTCCGGCTCGGCCTTCTTGGAGGCCTCGCTCATTGCATAGTGGGTGAACAGCACCATGGTGAGGACCAGCATGGCAAAGAAAAATACGCTCCCGTAGAGGAACTTGAGGTTGGAGTGCGAGCTTCTGTTTACTTTCATATCTGTCTGTTTGCGGCAAATATACTACATTTGCTCTCCTGACCCAAGAAAAACTGCGCAAATGCTTGCACAGGCCGCTATTTGTTATTATCTTTGCAGTGTAAGATGAAGATGAGGGGCTGCGAGGCCCCTCTTTTTTATACAGGCATCCAGAGATAATCATATCACATATTATAATATCCGAACAATATGATTGACAGACAACAGGTAATCGATTTGACAAATGAGTGGCTCTCCGACAAGGAGTATTTTCTGGTAGATGTCGCCATAAGCAAGGACGACAAGATTACAGTAGAGATTGACCACGCCGACGGCGTGTGGATTGAGGACTGTGCCGAGCTGAGCCGCCACATTGAGAACGGCCTGAGCCGTGAAACCGATGATTACGAGCTTGAGGTAGGCTCGGCCGGTCTGGGCCAGCCCTTCAAGGTGCTCCAGCAGTACAAGAACCATGTGGGACTGGAGGTTGAGGTGCTCACAAAGGAAGGGAAGAAACTCAAAGGCATACTTAAGGAGGCCGCCCAGGACGAGTTTGTGCTTACTGTGAGCAAGAAGGAGAAGAAAGAGGGCGCAAAGCGCCCGCAGCTCGTCGAGGAGGACGTGCATTTTGCCTACGATGGCGTCAAGTACACAAAGTACGTTATAAACTTCAAGTAAGGGGCCGCTCCGCCACCCGCGGAAGGGCCTGGACAGCAAGGAAATTAGTATAAAAACATAAATAGCTTCTAAAAATGGCAAAGAAAGAAGAAACAATCAGCCTTCTTGATACATTTCAAGAATTCAAAGAGTCGAAGAACATCGACCGTACTACAATGATTAGCGTGCTCGAGGAGAGCTTCCGCAAAGTAATCGTGAACCTGTTCGGTACCGACGAGAACTACTCGGTTATCGTGAACCCCGACCGTGGCGACTTTGAGATACAGCGCCGCCGCGTGGTTGTTGCCGATGACGAGGTGCAGGACGACAACCTTGAGATTTCGCTCAGCGAGGCACAGCTCATTGACGATACCTTCGAAGAGGGTGAGGAGGTGAGCGAGATTGTGAACTTCGCCGAGTTTGGCCGCCGTGCCATCCTGAACCTGCGCCAGACTCTTGCCTCAAAGATTCTTGAGCTTGAGAAGGACAGCCTTTACAACAAGTACAGCGAGAGGATTGGCCAGATTGTGAGCGCCGAGGTCTACCAGATATGGAAGAAGGAACTGCTGCTTGTTGACGACGAGGGCAATGAGCTCATCCTTCCTAAGAGCGAGCAGATTCCGAGCGACTTCTACCGCAAGGGCGACAATGTGCGCGCGGTGGTGGCACGTGTCGACAACCAGAACAATAATCCCAAGATTATTCTCAGCCGCACATCGCCTATGTTCCTTGAACGCCTGTTCGAGCTTGAGGTGCCCGAGATAAGCGACGGTCTCATTACAATAAAGAAGATTGCGCGCATTCCTGGCAAGCGCGCCAAGATTGCCGTTGAGACATACGACGAGCGCATTGACCCGGTGGGCGCATGCGTGGGTGTTAAGGGCTCACGTATCCATGGCATTGTGCGCGAGCTCCGCAACGAGAATATCGACGTTATACCTTACACTTCAAACATCGAGCTCTTCATCAAGCGCGCGCTCAGCCCTGCGAGAATCCAGGAGATTACTCTTGACGAGGAGAAGAGGGTGGCCGATGTGAACCTGAAGAAAGAGGAGGTCTCGCTTGCAATTGGCAAGGATGGCCTTAACATCAAGCTCGCCAGCATGATAACAGAGTATACAATCAATGTATACCGCGAGATTGACGCCCAGCAGGAGGATGACATCTATCTCGACGAGTTTGCCGACGAGATTGAGGAGTGGATAATTGAGGCAATCAAGAAGATTGGCCTTGACACTGCCAAGGCTGTGCTTAACGCTCCAAGGGAGGTGCTCATTGAGAAGGCCGACCTTGAGGAGGATACTGTTGACCACGTAATTGAAGTTCTGAAGGCAGAGTTCGAGGACGAGGAATAAGGCGACACTTTAAGGAATAAACGAAAAAAGAGAAGAGTACTGATGAAGATAAGATTAAATAAAGTACAGAAAGAGCTTAACCTGGGCATGAGCACGATTGTGGAGTTCCTGCAGAAGAAGGGTATCGAGATAAAGGAAGACCCTAATGCAGTTGTTCCGGAAGAGGGCTACACCCTGCTCGTGGAAGAGTTCAGCGCCGACAAGAAGGCCCGCATGCAGTCCGACCGCTTCACCCAGGAACGCCAGAATAAGGAGAAGCCCAAGGCTGCCGCAAGCGTTGAGGAACCAAAGAAGGAGAAACCTGAGGCAAGGAAGGCTGTGTCGGAGGAACCGAAGGCTGTGCTCCCTGAGCCTGAGCCCGTAGCCAAGGAGGAACCGGCCAAGGAAGAGCCAAAGAAGGAAGAGCCAAAGAGAGAGGAGATAAAGATAACGGTTACACGCCGTATTGACCTTGACGCGCTTGGCAAGAAGAAGGCCGAGCCAAAGAAGGAGGAACCAAGGCCGGCTCCCGCTCCCGAGGCGAAGGAGGCCGAGGAACCAGCTAAGGAGGAACCCGCGAAGAGCGAGCCTGCAGCCCCGCAGCAGCCGCAGCTTACACAGGTTGACGAGGTTGTTGCGCCAAAGTTCAACATTGTGGGCCAGATAGACCTCTCTGCCATTAACCAGTCGACACGTCCAAAGAAGAAGAGCAAGGAGGAGAAGAAGAAGGAGCGTGAGGAGAAGGACAAGCAGCGCGAGGAGCAGCGCAAGGCACAGCGCGACGCGCAGCGCCAGCAGAATGGCGAGGGCGGCGACAAGAAGAAGAAACGCCAGCGTATCAGCGGCCAGCGTGTCGACATCAATGACGTGAAGGAGAACGGTGGCGGCGACAAGGAGTGGAGCGCGAACCGCAACAAGGGCGGCGGCAGCAACCCCTCACAGGGCAGCCGCAAGGACCGCGACCGCCAGCACAAGCGCTTCGACAAGAGCGAGGTGAGCGAGGAGGATGTATCAAAGCAGATAAGGGAGACTCTCGACCGTCTTACAAGCCGCGGCAAGAGCAACAAGTCGGCGAAGTACCGCAAGGAGAAGCGCGACATGGCCGCCGAGCGCCAGATGCAGCAGATGAGCGAGGAGATGGAGCAGAGCAAGGTGCTGCAGCTCACCGAGTTCGTTACGGCCAACGAGCTTGCAAGCATGATGAATATCTCTGTTACACAGGTAATTGCAACCTGCATGAGCATTGGCATGATGGTGTCTATCAACCAGCGCCTCGACGCCGAGACTATAAATATCGTTGCCGAGGAGTTCGGCTTCACTACCGAGTATGTCAGCGCCGAGGTAGCTAACGCAATTGAGGAGGATAGCGACACTGAGGAGGACCTGGAGCCACGCGCGCCAATCATCACCGTGATGGGCCACGTCGACCACGGAAAGACCTCGCTGCTCGACTACATACGCAAGGCCAACGTAATTGCTGGCGAGGCCGGAGGCATTACACAGCACATTGGTGCCTACAACGTGAAGATGGAGAGCGGCAAGCGCATTACATTCCTCGATACTCCGGGTCATGAGGCGTTTACAGCCATGCGTGCCCGCGGTGCAAAGATTACCGATATTGTAATTATCATAATCGCTGCCGATGACAGTGTTATGCCCCAGACAAAGGAGGCCATCAACCATGCCATGGCGGCAGGCGTGCCCATTGTGTTCGCATTCAATAAGTGCGACAAGCCTACGGCCGACCCTAACAAGATTAAGGAAGAGCTTGCGAACCTGAACATGCTTGTCGAGGACTGGGGCGGAAAGTACCAGTCGCAGGAGATTTCGGCAAAGAAGGGTATGGGCGTAGAGGAGCTCATGGAGAAGGTGCTGCTCGAGGCAGAGCTGCTTGACCTGAAGGCGAACCCTAACCGCAAGGCTACCGGCTCGGTAATTGAGTCTACCCTTGACAAGGGCCGCGGATACGTGGCGACGGTGCTTGTGCAGAACGGTACGCTCAAGGTGGGCGACATTGTCGTTGCCGGCACACAGTGGGGCAAGGTAAAGGCTATCTTCAACGAGCGCAACCAGCGCATTAAGGAAATACGCCCGGCAGAGCCAGCGCTTATCCTCGGACTGAACGGCGCTCCTGCAGCAGGTGACACGTTCAACGTTGTTGAGAGCGAGCGCGAGGCACGCGAGATTACCGGCAAGCGCGAGCAGCTGCAGCGCGAGCAGGGCCTGCGTACGCAGAAGATGCTTACACTCGACGAGGTGGGCCGCCGCATTGCTCTCGGTAACTTCCAGACACTCAACATCATTGTAAAGGGTGACGTGGACGGTTCTATCGAGGCCCTCAGCGACTCGCTCATCAAGCTCTCTACCGAGACAATCCAGGTGAACGTGATACACAAGGCAGTGGGCCAGATTTCGGAGAGCGACGTGAGCCTTGCTGCTGCTTCGGACGCTATTATCGTCGGTTTCCAGGTACGTCCTTCGGTTACCGCACGCAAGGTTGCCGAGAGCGAGGGTGTCGACATACGTATCTACTCAATCATCTATGACGCCATAGAGGAGGTAAAGGCCGCTATGGAGGGTATGCTTGCTCCAATTGTGAAGGAGGAGGTTACAGCTACAATTGAGGTGCGCGAGACATTCCACATAAGCAAGGTTGGTACAGTGGCCGGCTGTATGGTACGCGAGGGTAAGGTAAAGCGCACCGACCGTGCGCGCCTCATCCGCGACGGTATCGTTATCCACACCGGTGCCCTGGCCGCCCTCAAGCGCTTCAAGGAGGATGTTAAGGAAGTGGGCACGAACTTTGAGTGCGGTATAAGCCTTGTATCACAGGACGATATCAAGGTTGGTGATATCATCGAGACATTCGTAGAGGTAGAGGTTAAGCAGAAACTGTAATGGCCGCTATGAATGTAATTGATGCCATATATGCTTTTGCAACACTCGTTGCATTGATTCTGGGCTACAAGGCCGGCTTTATCCAGAAGATTTCTTCGGTTGTCGGCATTGTGTTCGGCCTGTTCAATGCAGCGGTATTGCATGAGAGCGCGAGCGAGATTATCTCCAGATATACGGGCTGGGACGAGGTTATTGTCAACGTTTCGGCATATATTGTAATCTTTGTGCTCTCTGTCATTGTTGTAAAGCTGGTGGCAGGCGTGCTCTCCTGGCTGCTCAGCATTCTTGGGCTGGGCATTGTGAACAGGATTGCAGGAGCATTGCTGTCGGCATTCGTGACGGTTATAATGGTGACGGCCATTATTGACGTGTCGTCAATGTTCGCACCAGAAAACAAGTTTACAGGCAAGACAGTGCAGGAGCAGTCGCTGTTGTATGATAAGGTGGTGAAAGGCGTGTACAAGGAGGCGCTTGTGAGGCTTTTCTAGCCGTTGTGCGTTTGAATTGAGAGATGAAGAAAGATAGCTTACTTAAGAAAATAGCGAACAAGGCATATGAGTTCGGCTTTGTCAGCAAGATAAAGACTGAAATCATAGAAAAAGGGCTTAATGAGGATGTCGTGAGGCTCATTTCCAGGAAAAAGAATGAGCCTGAATGGCTCCTTGAGCTTCGCCTTGAGGCCTACAGGCATTGGCTCACGATGAAAATGCCCGCATGGGCGCACCTGGATATTCCGCCCATTGACTACCAGGTCATCTCCTACTATGCCGACCCTCTGAAGAAGAGCAAGGAGAAGAACAAGGAGATTGACCCGGAACTGATGAAGACCTTCGAGAAACTGGGTATTCCCCTCGAGGAGCGCCTGGCGCTTAGCGGTACGGCCGTTGACGCTGTCATGGACTCGGTGTCGGTAAAGACAACATTCAAGGAGGAACTCAGGGAGAAGGGCATTATCTTCTGCTCGATGAGCGAGGCTGTACAGGAGTACCCCGACCTGGTGCGCCAGTACCTGGGCACTGTGGTCGGCTACCGCGACAATTTCTATGCCGCGCTGAACACGGCCGTGTTCAGCGACGGTTCCTTTGTGTACATCCCCAAGGGTGTGCGCTGCCCAATGGAACTGTCGACCTATTTCCGTATCAATGCTGCCAATACAGGCCAGTTCGAGCGCACGCTCATTGTTGCCGATGATGACAGCTATGTGTCGTACCTTGAGGGCTGCACTGCCCCCATGCGCGACGAGAACCAGCTGCATGCGGCAATTGTGGAGATTGTAGTGAACAGCAATGCCGAAGTGAAGTACAGCACTGTGCAGAACTGGTACCCTGGCGACGCCGAGGGCAAGGGCGGAGTGTATAACTTCGTTACCAAGCGGGGCGACTGCCGCGGCAGGAACAGCAAGCTCTCCTGGACACAGGTGGAGACGGGCTCGGCAATAACATGGAAGTATCCCAGCTGCATACTGCGCGGCGACAACTCGCAGGGCGAGTTCTACTCTGTGGCGCTCACAAACAATTTCCAGCAGGCCGATACCGGGACAAAGATGATTCACCTGGGCAAGAACACCAGGAGCACAATCATAAGCAAGGGCATATCGGCCGGGAGGAGCCAGAACTCCTACCGCGGCCTGGTGCGTGTGAGCAAGAATGCCGACGGCGCGCGCAACTACAGCCAGTGCGACTCGCTGCTGCTTGGCGACAAGTGCGGCGCGCATACATTCCCATACATGGATATACATAACAGCAGCGCTATAATTGAGCATGAGGCCACTACGTCCAAGATTTCGGAGGACCAGCTCTTCTACTGCAACCAGCGCGGAATAGGTACAGAGGAGGCCATAGGGCTCATTGTGAACGGATATGCCAAGGAGGTGCTTAACAAGCTGCCTATGGAATTTGCTATTGAAGCGCAGAAACTGCTCAGCGTGTCGCTTGAAGGCGCTGTGGGCTGACGGGCTTCTGACAAAATGATGATTATATGGAGAATTTGCTAGAGATAAAGAACCTTCATGCCACAATAGATGGCAAGGAGATACTTAAAGGAATAGACCTCACCGTAAAGGCCGGTGAGGTACATGCTATAATGGGCCCTAACGGTTCGGGAAAGAGCACCTTGAGCAATGTGCTGGTGGGACATCCCGCATACACTGTCACCGAGGGCGAGGTGCGCTACAAGGGAAAGGACCTGCTTGCCCTCTCTCCCGAGGACCGCAGCCACGAGGGGCTCTTCCTCTCGTTCCAGTACCCTGTAGAGATACCGGGAGTGAGCATAACCAACTTCATGCGTGCTGCAATCAATGCCAAGCGCCAGTATCTGGGCCAGGAACCTATGAATGCAACGGAGTTCCTCAAGATGATGCGCGAGAAGCGTGCCCTTGTGAACCTTGACAGCAAGCTTGCCAACCGCTCGGTTAACGAGGGCTTCAGCGGCGGCGAGAAGAAACGCAACGAGATATTCCAGATGGCAATGCTTGAGCCAACGCTTAGCATTCTTGACGAGACCGACTCGGGTCTTGACATCGACGCCCTGCGCATTGTTGCCGAGGGCGTTAACAGGCTCAAGCGCGAGGATACGTCGAGCCTTGTAATCACGCACTACCAGAGGCTGCTCGACTACATCAGGCCCGACATAGTGCATGTGCTCTACAACGGCAGGATTGTAAAGACCGCCGGTCCCGAGCTTGTTATGGAGCTCGAGGAGCGCGGATATGACTGGATTAAAAACGAGAGCCAGCAATGAGCCAGGAACAGGAGTATATTGACATATTCGTACAGAACAGGGCGCTCATTGACGGGCACTGCGCCCCGTTGCTGAACAAGGCGCGTGAAGGCGCTGCCGAAAGGTTCAGTGCCGCAGGCTTCCCGGGAACCAAGGACGAGGAGTGGCTCCATAGCAATGTGGCCAAGAGGCTTGCCGCCAATTATGGCATGAACCTTGGCCGCGTGGCGGTGAAGGCCGACATCCGCACTGCCTTTACATGCGACGTGCCC
This sequence comes from Bacteroidaceae bacterium, assembly GCA_045592125.1. Classification (GTDB taxonomy): domain Bacteria; phylum Bacteroidota; class Bacteroidia; order Bacteroidales; family Bacteroidaceae; genus HGM04593. Next base: position 39,152 of record JAZNUE010000027.1, read on the forward strand.
AACCTCAACACGCGGCAGGCGTTCATTGTGAACGACACCTTCTGCCCTGGCAACGGGAACGTGAAGGGACTGCCCAAGGGTGTCATCCTTGCAGGCCTTAACGAGGCTGCCTCAAGCAATCCTGGCCTGCTGGAACCATACTACAACGCGCTGGCAAAGGATGGCGACAGCATAGCGCAGCTTAACACAATGTTCGCGCAGGACGGCCTTTTGCTCTACATCCCGAAGGATACTGCTGTCGAGGAGACAATACAGGCAGTTACCTTGCTGCAGGCGAATGTGGAGATGCTGTCGAGCCGCCGCCTGCTTGTGATACTTGAAGAGAACAGCAGCGCCAGCCTGCTTGTCTGCGACCATTCCTCAATGGAGAAGCAGACGCTCTCGACACAGGTTACTGAAATATTCATAGGGCGCGGGGCCAGCCTCGACCTGTACGAGCTTGAGGAGACTGCCTACAGCAATACAAGGCTTGGGCACCTGTTCGTGCGCCAGGAGGCCGGCAGCCGTTTCGGGCACAGCTGCATAACGCTCACTAACGGGTTCACGCGCAACTATGTGAACGTGTCGCTTGAGGGCCGCGGGGCCGAGACGTCGCTCGGTGGCCTTGTCATAGGCGACAAGGAACAGCACACCGATAACCGTACGCTTGTCGACCATAAGGTGCCCGGGTGCACCAGCAGCGAGCTCTACAAGTATATACTCGACGAGAGCTCCACTGGAGTCTTTGCCGGGAGGATGCTCATACGCCCCGGAGCGCAGTGCACCAGCTCGCAGCAGACAAACCGCAACCTGTGCCTTACTGGCAATGCGCACATGTATGCTCAGCCGCAGCTCGAGATATATGCCGATGACGTGAAGTGCAGCCATGGCTCTACAGTGGGGCAGCTCGACGAGAACGCCCTCTTCTACATGCAGCAGCGAGGCATCCCTGCTGCCCAGGCGCGCCATCTGCTCATGTATGCGTTTGCCGGCGAGGTGATTGACGGGATAAAGATTGAGGCACTGCGCGACAGGCTGCACATGCTGGTAGAGAAGCGCCTGCGCGGCGAGCTCAACCATTGCAAGGGCTGCTCGCTCTGCAAATAAGCCTTTTTGAAAGTATCAGAAATTACAGACAGCAATGCTCAACACCGAAGAGATACGTAAGGAATTCCCTATACTCGGGCGCATGGTACACGGCAGGCCGCTTGTCTATCTTGACAATGCGGCAACTACACAGAAACCGCAGTGTGTGATAGACGCGCTGGGCGAGGTATACACTACATTCAATGCCAATGTTCACCGTGGCGTGCACCGCCTTTCACAGGAGGCCACAGAGGCCATGGAGCAGGCACGCGGCACGGTAAGGGAGCTTATTGGGGCGGAGCACGGCCATGAGATTATATTCACGCGCGGCACGACCGAGAGCATAAACCTTGTAGCGTCGTCATTTGGCGGCACGTTCCTCAAGAGCGGCGACGAGGTAATAATATCGGCCCTTGAGCACCATAGCAACATCGTGCCCTGGCAGCTGCTGCGCGACCGCATTGGGATTACGCTGCGCGTTATCCCGCTCACTGCTGCATGCGCCCTTGACATTGAGGCATACAGGAGCCTCTTCTCCGAAAGGACAAGGCTTGTGAGCGTGGCGCATGTGTCGAACGTGCTTGGTGTCACGAATCCCATAAAGGAGATTATTGATATTGCCCATGCGCATGGTGTCCCCGTGCTTGTGGACGGGGCGCAGAGCGCTCCGCACATTGCGGTTGACGTGCAGTCGCTTGGTGCCGATTTCTTCGCCTTCAGCGGCCACAAGGTATATGCCCCGACAGGCATTGGCGTGCTCTACGGCAAGGAAAAGTGGCTTGAGGCGATGGAACCGTATCATGGCGGCGGCGAAATGATAAAGAGCGTCACTTTCGCGAAGACCACTTATAATGAGCTGCCGTATAAGTTTGAGGCGGGTACGCCCGACTATGCAGGCATAATAGCGCTTGGCAGGGCGCTTGAGTGGGTGAAGGAGAAAGGGATAGGGGATATTGCCGCCCATGAGCACATGCTCACCAGGTATGCGGTGGAGCGGCTGCAGGAGATTGAAGGCATGCGCATATTCGGCAATCCCGACGGCGCTGCGGTTTCATTCCTGGTCAGGGATATCCATCCTGCCGACATGGGTACAATCCTCGACCATCTTGGCATTGCTGTGCGTACAGGGCACCATTGTGCCCAGCCGCTAATGGATGTCCTTGGAGTGCCAGGCACAGTGCGCGCGTCGTTCGCTGCATATAACACGAAGGATGAGGTCGACACGCTTGTGAGAGGCATCCAGAGGGCCGCGATGATGTTCGCGTAAAATATATAAGAAACTGTTTAAAGTTATATCGTCAGGTTTTTTTCTATGCTGAAGGCGTTCCAGAGAGAGGGGGTTATTGAGGCCGGGTGCGACGAGGCCGGCCGTGGCTGTCTTGCGGGCGATGTCTACGCTGCGGCAGTCATCCTGCCGCCTGGCTTCACTAATGAGCTGCTGAACGACTCGAAGCAGCTTACCGAGGCGCAGCGCTACCAGCTGCGCGAGGTAATAGAGCGCGAGGCCGTGGCATGGGCGGTGGGGGTTGTCACTGCTGCCGAGATTGACAGGATGAACATACTGCGTGCCTCAATCCTTGCCATGCACCGTGCTGTAGACGGGCTCAAGGTGCGTCCGCAGCACCTGCTCATCGACGGCAACAAGTTCACGCCATACCCAGGCATAACCCACAATACTGTTGTCAAGGGCGACGCCACATATATGAGCATTGCCGCCGCCTCGATTCTTGCAAAGACCTACCGCGACGACTACATGCTGCGCATAGCCGGGGAGTACCCTATGTACGACTGGCAGAGCAACAAGGGGTACCCCACAGCAAAGCACCGCGCTGCAATACGCGAGCACGGGGCAACGCCTTATCACCGCATGACCTTCAACCTGCTTGGCGAGGAACCAAAGCAACTGGAACTGTCGTTTGAATAACGTGCAGGCAGAGTACAGTCCCGGTCTTATCACTGACAAGGCACGTGTTTCCTTGTCTCCTACTCAAAGCTGCGCAGGAGCGCAATCTCGTCGGCCCATCGGCTCTCGTCGGGTGTCTCCAGTATTATGGGCATGCTGTCGAAGCGCGGGTCCTTCATGAAGCGCTTGAAGAAGTCAATTCCAAGCAGTCCTATCCCGACATTGTCGTGGCGGTCTACGCGTGAGCCAAGCTGTTTCTTAGTGTCGTTAAGGTGAATGCCCTTCAGGTACTCAAGCCCAATTACGCGGTCGAGCTCGCCGAACGCGCCCTCATAGTCGCCTACAATGTCATAGCCTGCAGAGTAGAAGTGGCAGGTGTCAAGACAGAACCCTACGCGGTTCTTGTCCTCGACACGGTCTATGATGTAGCGTATCTCCTCGAGCCTGTTGCCAACGTTGCTTCCCTGCCCGGCAGTGTTCTCAATGACTGCCGTAACGCCGCTTGTCCTCGCGAGGGCAAGGTTTATGCTGGCGGCTATGCGGTCGAGGCACTCCTCTATGGAAATCTTGTTCAGGTGGCTGCCAGGATGGAAGTTAAGCAGCCTGAGCCCCAGCTGCTCGCAGCGCTGCATCTCGTCGAGGAATGCGGCACGCGACTTCTGTATGGCCTCCTCGTCGGGGTTGCCAAGGTTTATGAGGTAGCTGTCGTGCGGCAGTATGTATTCTGGCTCAAGGCCGTGCCTGCTGCAGTTCTCCTTGAACAGCTCTATGCTTTTTGCTGACAATGGTGGTGCTACCCACTGGCGCTGGTTCTTTGTGAAGAGCGCAAAAGCGTTTGCGCCTACTGCTGCGGCATTAAGCGGCGCGTTCTCGACACCGCCGCTGGCCGATACGTGAGGACCGATATATTTCATTTCAATATTCTTTTTAGGTTAAGGAACAGTACATCTCTTTGATATGTAAGAATGGTGTAGCCGAAATTTGCAAATATTCTATAGCCCACACCTTTTTGCTGCCGAACCGTAAAAATACCGGCGGAGAGCATTGTACTGTATCATTAACATCTCCGCCGGTATTTTGGCCATAGCCTTTTACAGCCTTAGGTCGTCCTGCGATGTAACGGCCTGCTTCGCGAACAGCTTGTTGCTACCGCGCAACAGGTTACGTACCTCGCTGAGAAGCTCATGGCTCTCCTGGATGAGGTTCAGGTATACGAAGTCCATGCGCAGGCTGCCTTCGCTCTGGTGCAGGCGCATTGTCTGCTGCTTGCGCAGGGTGGCAAGGGCGTGCTTGAGGTCCTTGGCGCGGGCCGATACCTCCTCGGCGCGGGCATAGTTGCCTGTCGCTATTATCTCGTTAATATCCTTGAGAACGTCGTGCACGTCGCGGCAGAGTGGCGCGAACTCTTCGACATAGATTCTTGAGAGCGGGCTGAAACTGTTGTCGGCATGCTCCTTCATGGGCTCGCCGATACGTGTCAGCGTGTTCAGCATCTGCTGGCAGCTGTTGGTGCACAGGTGGTACCATGTGCTGCGCTCAAAGGCCAGCTGCTGGTCAATGCGCTGCAGGCCGCGTGTCTCGGCACGGCGCTCCTTCTTCATGAATGCCTTCTCCTCTACAATCTTTATGAGAGCGCTCTTGAGCGGGCGCAGGGAGTCCTTAGAGAATGCCTCGAACATGGTCTTGTATGTCTCGGCCGAGAATGAGAGTGTGTGCGTGAGGGTGTCGGCCGCATGTGCCTGCAGGTTTGCCCACACCTCGTCCTTGTCTTCGGACTTGAGCACAATGCTCATCTTCTCGTCAACCTTCTCGGCGCTCTTCTTCTTGTTGTAGCTGATGTGGCTGCGCACAAGCAGGTATATTACAAGGGCAATCATTATGTACATTGCAACCACGCCGCCGAAGTTAAGGATTGTGGACACGAGTGCTGCCAGTATGAAGGCTGCGCCCGCAGTGATGAACCATCCGCCCACAACCGACACTACGCCAGTTACGCGGTATACGGCGCTCTCGCGGCCCCATGCGCGGTCGGCAAGTGAAGAACCCATGCCCACCATAAAGGTCACATATGTTGTTGAGAGCGGCAGCTTGAGTGATGTGCCCAGCGCTATGAGCAGGCCCGAAAGCACGAGGTTCACCGAAGCGCGTACAAGGTCAAATGCCACGTCCTCATGCTCCTCGAGCGGGGCGAAACGCTTGTTCACCCAGTCCTTTACGCCCTGAGGTGTCTTCTGTGCCACAAAGTCAACGGTCTTGCTCACCGCGCGCACCATGTTGCGGGCGATAGAAGATGTACCGAACATCTCGTTGCCCTCGTCCTGCTGGCTCGAGAGGTCAATGGATGTCTGCAGCACCTTGCGTGCCTTCTTGCTGGTGAACAGGGAATATACCATTACTGCGCCTGCACCGATGAGGAACCACACCGATGTCTTTGCCGGCAGGTTAAGCGAGCCCATCATGAACGAGTCTACTGCGCCAGCGCCGTTAGCGGCAAAATCCTTGAAAGACTCAAAGCCGGCAAGCGTAACGCCGATGAAGTTCACCAGGTCGTTGCCGGCAAACGCCATGGCAAGCGAGAATGTACCCATGAGCACTACTACCTTAAGCACGTTCACCTTGCACCAGTGCAGGACCTGCATGAGCAGCGTGAAGAACACGAATGAGCCGATGAGGAATATGGCTGTTTCCTCAAAGATGATGTGCTGTACTTCCTGTGGCAGGAAACCTAAAAGCGCGCTGCCCTTGAGGCCCTTGATGAGCATGAAGTAGATGATTGCTGTTGTGGCGAACCCGCCGTATATTCCAATCTTGCGGCCAAGGTTCTTGCGGTAGTGGAATGTGAAGATTACACGTGAAATCCACTGTACAATGAGGCCGAAGATGAACGCGATGGCAACCGAAAGGAAAATGGAGATGATGATTGTGAGCGCCCTGTCGGTGTTGAGCATGCCAAGGCCGGCGTCCGATGAGGAGAGCAGCGCTGTCATGAATGACGCTCCGAGCAGCTCGAACACCATGGATACGGTGGTCGATGTGGGCAGGCCCAGCGAGTTGAACAGGTCGAGCAGGAACACGTCGCTTATTACCACTGCCAGGTATATGCACATGACGTCGGCAAAGCTGAAGTGGCTGGGGTCGAAGATTCCGTGGCGTGCCACGTCCATCATTCCGCTGCTGAATGCGGCCCCGATAAATACACCTATGGCCGCGACAATAAGCACATGCTTTATCTTTGCGGCCTTTGAGCCTACTGCGGAGCTAAGGAAGTTCACCGCGTCGTTACTTACACCCACAGTAAGGTCAATGATTGCGAGCGTAAACATAAAAAGCACCACGAACATGTATGACAGTTCGATGGCGCTCAGGCTTGAGACAAATGAGACAATGTCCATAGTAATCAGTTATTATAGTTATATCGTTTTCATGCAAGACTCCGGCAATGCCATCTTGCGGGCATGCCTGTTACACAATTGTCACGAAAATGTTACAAAAATAGACATTAGTTTTAGATTTCAAAATATGTAGGCCTAAAAAATATGCTCTCTTGGCCTCATCTTGGGCCATCTTGGGCCAGCACGGCATGTGCCGGATGTGCCCTGTAAGCAAAAAATAAAAAAAAGAGGGCAAATGCTTTACTTTTCGCGAAAAATCCTTTACATTTGCGAGAAATCACAAATATAGTGCTATTTTTGTGAAAAGTTCGTTGTATCATGACCGAGAAGGATAGGATTGTACTGGCAGCATTTGAGGAGAAGCTTCACCGCCTAGTCTATGAGCACAGGCAGCTCAAGGAAGCGAACCAGGAACTGTCGCGTGCGCTCCAGGAAAAGGAAAACCTGCTGGCAGAAATGCAGCAGCGCTGCTCGTCGCTCGAAAGCAGCTACAACGACCTTAAGCAGGCCAAGATAATATCTCTTACAGGCGAAGGCGTTGACGAAGCAAAAGAGAGGATATCGCGGCTGGTGCGTGAAATCGACCGTTGCATCGAGTCGCTTAAGAAATGACACATGAGTAAAGGGACCATGCATTATGGAAGATAGGGAATTGGGAATAAATCTTATTATAGACAACACGTCGTACCCGCTCACAGTGAAGGTGAGCGAAGAGCCTTACTACCGCAAGGCTGCGCAGATAGTCAAGAGCAAGCTAGCGGCCTACAGCAGCCAGTACGGAGGAGAAGGAGGAGTAAGGGTTATGACTATGGTGGCGCTTGACATTGCTATGGACCTCGTGATGCATAACGACGAGGTGGGCTCTGCCGAGGTATTGCACAAGGTCAACGAGCTTGCGCGCCTCATAGACAGCGAGTTGGGCAAGAAGTGATTTCCCGGTTACATATTAGCAGTTTCACGCATTGCAGCATTCTCATGGCCGCCACGAAAGTGTGCGGCGCATAGTGCAGCGGTGCGTTTTATTATATATTTTAATTAGGTGTTTATATGGATTTTATTACAGCATTACTTATTGGATTGGCTGTTGGAGCGGCAATAGGCTTCATATGCCAATATCTGATAAACAGGTTCGGGCTCAAGGCCAAGTGCCAGCGCATTATTGACGACGCGCGCAAGGAGGCCGAGGTTATCAAGAAGAACAAGCTGCTTGAGGTAAAGGAGAAGTTCCTGAACAAGAAGGCCGAGCTGGAGAAGGAAATCTCGCAGCGCAGCAACAAGATTCAGCAGGCCGAGCATAGCCTGAAGCAGCGCGAGGTGCAGTTCAACCAGCGTAACGAGGACCTGCAGCGCCGCAGGAACGAGCTTGAGGCACAGAAGGAGAACCTTGAGGCACAGAAAGGCGTGCTTGAGCGCAAGCAGGAGGAACTTGACAGGCTGCATGCCCAGGAGCGCGAGAAGCTAGAGGCAATCAGCGGTCTTTCGGCCGACGAGGCAAGGGAGCGCCTTGTCGAGTCGCTGAAGGAAGAGGCAAAGTCGCAGGCAGCGTCATATATCAACGACATAATTGACGACGCCAAGATGACTGCCAGCAAGGAGGCAAAGAAGATTGTTATCCAGACTATCCAGCGTGTGGCCACCGAGACTGCAATCGAGAACTCCGTTACAGTGTTCCACATTGACAATGACGAGATGAAAGGCCGCATTATTGGCCGTGAGGGCCGCAATATCCGTGCCCTTGAGGCCGCTACTGGCGTTGAGATTGTTGTAGATGACACTCCCGAGGCAATTGTGCTGAGCGCCTTCGACCCGGTGCGCCGCGAGATTGCACGCCTTGCACTGCACCAGCTTGTTGCCGACGGGCGCATACACCCTGCACGCATTGAGGAGGTCGTTGCCAAGGTGAAGAAGCAGATTGAGGAGGAAATCATAGAGACCGGCAAGCGCACTACCATTGACCTTGGTATCCACGGCATGCACCCCGAGCTCATCCGCATAATCGGAAAGATGAAGTACCGTTCATCATATGGCCAGAACCTTCTGCAGCATGCACGCGAGACAGCCAACCTATGTGCTGTCATGGCTGCCGAGCTGGGCCTTAACCCAAAGAAGGCGAAGCGTGCCGGCCTGTTGCACGATATTGGCAAGGTGCCCGATGAGGAGACCGAGCTGCCACATGCAGAGTATGGCATGAAGATTGCCGAGAAGTACAAGGAAAAGCCCGATATATGCAATGCCATCGGCGCTCACCACGACGAGGTTGAGATGACAAGCCTCATTGCTCCAATCGTACAGGTGTGCGACGCCATTTCGGGCGCACGTCCTGGTGCTCGCCGTGAGATTGTCGAGGCATACATCAAGCGCCTGCACGACCTTGAGCAGCTTGCAATGTCATATCCTGGCGTAACAAAGACCTATGCGATACAGGCCGGCCGCGAGCTGCGCGTGATTGTAGGCGCTGACAAGATTGACGACAAGCAGACCGAACTGCTCTCTGGCGAGATTGCCAAGAAGATTCAGGACGAGATGACATATCCCGGACAGGTTAAGATTACTGTTATACGCGAGACACGTGCCGTGAACTACGCACGATAGGCAACGGACGGCAAGGCCTTAAGGAACAGTGCTAAAATTGCATTTTGGCACTGTTCCTTTCTAATGCACTAGAGAATGAGCATGAACAACCTTACTGCAGAGCTGATAAACTTCATAGAAGGTGAGATTATGCCCCGTTATGAAGGCTTTGACAAGGCGCACAATCGCACACACGCGTTCACTGTAATGTCGCAGAGCCTTCAGCTGACGAAGTTCTACGACGTGGATGTTGCTATGGTATACACCATTGCGGCATACCACGACTTGGGATTAGGTGAAGGACGCGAGACGCACCACACAGCGTCGGCACGCATTGTGCGTGAGGACAAGAGGCTCAGGCAGTTCTTTACTCCTGAGCAGATTGAGACCATTGCCGACGCGGTGGAGGACCACCGTGCGTCGGCCGCTCACGAACCGCGTACAATATACGGCAAGATTGTGGCCGAGGCCGACCGCATTATCGAGCCAGAGACGATAATGGCCCGTACTGTGCAGTATGGCCTTGCGCGCTATCCCTCGCTCACAAAGGAGGAGCACATTGAGCGTGCAGTGGCGCATATTAAGGACAAGTATGGTGCAGGAGGGTACATAAGGCTGTGGATACCGGAATCTCCCAATGCAGCGCGCCTTGAAGAGTTCCGCCGTATGATTGCAAGGGAGGATGAGCTGCGCAGCAGCCTCGAGGCAATATACATGTCCGAGGCGGATGGCATGCCTATGCCGCCAAGTGCTCAATAAGCACCTTTATGCCAATTGCAATAAGGATGAGGCCGCCCCATAGCTCGGCACGCAGCCGCTGGGCGAATGTCCTTCCGAACCTTGCCCCAATCCAGAGCCCCAGGGCTGTCATGAGCGATGACACTATGCCTATTGCGGCAAGAGGGTAGAGGAGCGAGGAGAACGATGAGTATCCCATGCACGAGAACGATATTCCCACGGCCAGGGCGTCAATGCTTGTGGCTATGGCCAAGGTAAGTATTACCTTCATGCTGCGCGGGTTAAAGCTCTTCTCCTCTTCGTCCTTTGATGAGTCCATTATCATGCGCACTCCAAGGAAACCAAGGATGGCAAAGGCAATCCAGTGGTCCACGCTCTCAATGAGCTCACGGAAGAGCTCGGCGCCCAGCCATCCCAGCAGGGGGTTGAGTGCCTGGAAAAGGCCGAAGAGCAGCACCATGGCTGTCATCTGCCTAGGCATGAACTTCTTGAATATAATGCCGCTGGCCATTGCTACTGCAAAGCAGTCCATTGCCAGGGCAAGCGCCATGAGCAAAATTTCAACGTGTGTCATTTAGTGAGGGACTTATTTTTGTTCTATAAAAAATTGACGATACAAATTTAGGCAGTTACGGAATATGTCTGCAGTACAAAGGTAATGCTTTTCTGTGAACAGTGGTCGTTGCTGCCGCAAATAGTCGGAAAACTCTACTGTTACATAAAAAAATGGTTAATTCTTTTGTATATCTATTAATTTTCTATACATTTACAGAATTATTGATAAATAAAATGTTCGTAAATTAAGTGTGGTGAATTCCGGTCAATAAGGCATTCATGTCATATTGTGAGTATGCTTCACAATAATATATAATTATATGCATATAATTTTACTTTCAGGCGGTTCGGGCAAGCGTCTTTGGCCACTTTCCAATGGAGCCCGTTCCAAGCAATTCCTGAAACTGCTGCAAAATACTGTTGGCGAGAAAGAATCAATGGTGCAGCGTGTCCTTCGCCAAATAGGCATAGCATTGCCGTCAGCTTCGCTCACAATAGCCACAAGCGAGTCCCAGCGCGATTTTATCGAGAATCAATTGGGTACAGCAGTTGATGTGGTTACCGAGCCCGAGCGTCGCGATACTTTTCCGGCAATTGCCCTTTCGGCATCATATCTTGCGATGGAAAAGGGTGTTTCCCCCGAAGAACCGGTTGTGGTAATGCCTTGCGACAGTTATACCGGTATAGAGTATTTTGAGACTATTGCAGCAATGACCTCGTTTGTAGAACGTGGTGTTGCCGACCTTGTCCTTATGGGTATAACACCTGCATCGCCATCGACAAAATTCGGTTATGTGGTTCCTGAAACAAGTTCTTCTTGTGAGGCATACAGAATTGTAAACCGTTTTACAGAAAAACCCGATGAGGAGAATGCCAAAAAACTTTTGGAACAAGGCGCATTCTGGAACGGAGGTGTATTTGCCTTCCGTCTCGGTTATATTATGGATATTGTAAACCGCTGTATTTCTGCCGGCACTTTTGCCGAACTGCGTAGCCGCTATTCCGAGTTCCCGAAGATAAGTTTCGATTACGAGGTGGCCGAGAAGGCGGGTTCGGTGGCTGTTGTTCCATATAACGGTTCTTGGAAAGACCTTGGAACATGGAATACCCTTGTCGAGGAGCTGCCGGTCTCTGCAATGGGAAAGGTTACTCTCGGCAGCAATGTCAAAGAGACTACTGTAATAAATGAATTAAACATACCGCTTGTGTGCGATGGAGTAGATAATCTGATAGTTGCTGCAAGTCACGACGGTATATTGATATGTGGTAAAGATTCTGCCGAGCAGATAAAGAGATATGTCGACCCGCTCGATTCCCGTCCTATGTTTGAGGAGCGTCGTTGGGGAACATATCGCGTACTCGATGACACATACCATGCCGACGGTTCACACTCTCTTACAAAGAGCATAACCTTGAATCCCGGCAAGTCAATCTCATATCAGAGGCACAATCACCGTTCCGAGGTGTGGACTTTTGTTGAGGGCGAGGGTGTGCTTGTAATTAATGGTGAACCACGCAATGTAAAGGTTGGTGAAACGGTGGCTATCCCTGTGGGGCATTTGCATACACTTAAAGCAACGACAAGGCTCACATTCATTGAGGTACAGTTGGGCAATCCGCTCATAGAAGAGGATATCGAACGCTTCGAGTGGAACTGGAACAGTATGGATTTGTAGAATAAAAATATTTGTTATGAAAAAAGCTTTAATTACAGGAGTTACAGGGCAGGACGGTTCTTTCCTGTCGGAGTTCTTGCTTGGCAAAGGATACGACGTACATGGTACAATACGCCGTTCATCAGTAGATTTCCGCGAGCGTATAGCACATCTTGAAGGACACCCGAACTTTCATCTTCATTATGCCGACCTCGGTGACTCAATGAGCCTCATTCAGGTCATCGGCAAAGTGCGTCCCGACGAGATATATAATCTCGCAGCACAGAGTCATGTTCAGGTGAGTTTCGACTCTCCCGAATTCACTGCAAATGTCGATGCAACAGGTGTGTTGCGTGTTCTTGAAGCCGTGCGCCTGTGTGGTCTTGCCGAGACTTGCCATATCTATCAGGCATCGACATCGGAACTGTACGGAAAGGTTGAGGAGGTTCCACAGAACGAAAAAACACCTTTCCACCCATACAGCCCTTACGCCGTAGCAAAGCTATATGGCCACTGGATTGTGAAGGAGTACCGCGAGGCATACAACATGTTCTGCTGTTCGGGTATCCTGTTCAACCACGAGAGCGAGCGCCGTGGTGAGACATTCGTTACACGCAAGATAACACTTGCTGCTGCACGCATTGCACAGGGCAAGCAGGATAAACTGTATTTGGGTAACCTCTCTTCTCTGCGCGACTGGGGTTATGCAAAGGATTATGTGGAGTGCATGTGGCTCATGCTTCAGAACGACAAGCCCGAGGACTTTGTCATTGCCACCGGTGTTCAGCACTCTGTACGCGATTTCTGTTACTACGCATTCAAGCATGTAGGTATAGAACTTGAGTTTGTCGGCGAGGGTGTCGAAGAAAAGGGTATCGACAAGGCAACAGGCAAGGTACTCATTGAGGTGTCGCCCGACTTCTATCGCCCGACCGATGTGGTTAACCTTTGGGGCGACCCGTCAAAGGCACGTGAAGAACTTGGCTGGAACCCTCAAAAGACTACATTTGAGGAGCTTGTAAAGATTATGGTAGATGCAGATATGGCAAAGGTTGCCGTAGAGAAGGCAAGCGAGCATATACGTACCAACCTTGCCGAGTATCTTGAGCGTGGAATTGTAAAATAACATGTAGAATGGAAAAAAGTGCAAAAATATATGTAGCCGGGCATCGCGGAATGGTAGGTTCTGCCATTGTCCGTGAGTTGCAGCGTCAGGGCTATACCAATATAATTACACGTACACACAAGGAACTTGACCTTTGCCGTCAGGAGCAGGTTGAGAAGTTTTTTGCCGAGGAGAAACCCGAATATGTTTTTCTTGCAGCCGCAAAGGTGGGCGGTATCATAGCCAACCACACGGCGCTTGCCGATTTCATGTACGAGAATATGATGCTCGAAATGAATGTCATCAATGCAGCATGGCGTAATGGCTGTAAAAAGCTTGAATTCCTTGGCTCCTCGTGTATCTACCCCCGTTTGGCACCTCAACCGATGCCCGAAAGCTGTCTGCTGACCTCTTCTCTGGAACCCACCAACGAGGCATACGCGCTAGCAAAGATTTCAGGCCTCAAATATTGTGAGTATCTCAATCGTCAGTACGGTACCGATTTTATAAGTGTGATGCCTACCAACCTTTACGGCCCTAACGACAACTATCACCCCACACACAGCCATGTGCTGCCGGCGCTCATACGCCGTTTCCACGAGGCAAAGGAGGCCGGTGTGGAAAGCGTTACCTGCTGGGGCGACGGTACTCCGCTCCGTGAGTTCCTGTATGTCGATGACCTTGCCAATCTTTGTGTGTTCCTTATGAACAACTACAGCGGTAACGAAACGGTAAATGCAGGAACAGGCAAGGAGGTTACAATTAAGGAATTGACAGAGATTGTTGCAAGAGTGGTCGGTTACGAGGGCGAGATAAAATGGGATACTGCAAAGCCCAACGGAACACCGCGTAAACTGCTCGATGTCTCAAAGGCCGAAAGGCTCGGTTGGAAGTACCGTACGGAACTCGAAGATGGAGTGAGGCTTTCGTATGAGGATTTCTTGAACAATCCCATGCGTGCGGAGCGTTGAAAATTCAATATGTTAAGAGATGGGGGGCGCTGCTCTCCATCTCTTAAAAAACGCAAAAGCGGTTGCAGAAATAAAAAAAAGAGATTATCTTCGCACCCGCAAAATACTGGGGCTATCTGGATTTGACAGCGGGTAGAAAAGGTATGTAAGCACGCAGTGCCTCGTTGGCTTGCACTATAATCTGAGCCCGCAAGAATTTATCTGGCAACAATAACTACGCTCTTGCTGCTTAATCGAAGTACAGTAGATTAGCTTAATCCCGGCACCAGGTGCCAGGACAAGACATCACCCGGACGCAGTTGTCCCGAAGCAATCCGATACGGTGGTGCAGGCAAATCGGGACTAGCCGTTGCAGGCCTCAATGCAGCGGTGACATCTTAGAGGATAAGGCGCAGGTTGGCGGTCGCGGTCTTGCCTACGCACGAAAACCCTACCGATGACTAAGCGTGTAGAAAGCATATGGTTTCCCTGTTTGGACGAGGGTTCGACTCCCTCTAGCTCCACAGCAGTCTCCTCAGGACGCGTCCTGAGGAGACTGTTTTTTTATGTTGTTTTACCCCTAGGTACTCCAATACTCGCCGCCATCAATACTCCCGTTGTGCCCTCCAAGGATGAGAACGCAGATGTACACGCCAGGAATTCTATTCATTCTGTAACCTCTCTAACGCCTCTTTGGCATCTTCATAGCCTTTCTCGGCTGCCAATCGCCACCATTTTACAGCCTCTTCCAAGTCCTCTTCAACGCCGTCGCCATCTGCATATGCATTGCAGAATATCCCGCTGCGTGAGTTCGTGGAGGTGTAGCGCGTTAATCGTGACCCGCGTGGCGGGGCTTAATAGTTTACAAACAGCAGGTACTCTCCCTGGGCATGGATGGTGAAATGCTCGCCGGTACATTCGTTTAGCGTGCCTTGCCACCAGTTGGTGAAGTCGTAGAGGGGGTAGCGCAGGCCGTCGGCGCTCAGTTGCCTGGCTGTGATGGCGAAGAGTGATACTTGCTGCCCCTTGCGGCACTTGAGCGTGGTGTCGCCGTTGCAGGGGATGAACACTCCGTGGTCGGTGAAGGAGAGCACTTGCGCCCCGGCGCGGGCGTACTCTATTAGCAGGCTTATGTTGCCTATCGTGTGGTCCTCGCGGCGGCCTGTTGCGCCGGTAATTGCAATGCGGCGCATGCCTTTTTCCATAAGATAGCGCACGGCCTTTGTCTGGTCGTTGGTCTCCTGCTCGGCAACAATGTGCAGCAGTGCCGCATATCTTGCGCGGTTGCAGGCGCTTATGGAGTCGCCGTCGCCCACAATGGCCTGGGGAACGCGCCCCGTGGCAATGTAGCGGTCGGCGGCGCCGTCGCAGCAGACAACGTATGGCGCGCTGTGCAGCACCTCAAGCGCCTGCGGTGCAGTGGGGTAGTCGCCGCCTGCGAGCACTACGGCCTGGGGCTGGAAGTCATGAATATTGCTCATTGTACATCATCATTTTCCATTTACGGTAGCCAAAGATAGAGATTATGGCGTAAACGGCATAGAGAATTGCCGTGAAATAGAGCCCTTTGTATATGTATAGCGCACTGCTGGCCACATCGACAACGCACCACACCCACCACTGCTCGATGTACTTGCGCGCGAGCATCCACATTCCTACAATGCTCAGCGCGGTTGTAAACGAGTCGGGCCAGGGTACGGTGCTGTCGGTGTGGGTTATCAGCAACCATGCTATGAACAGCTGGGCAGCAATATATGCTGCGGCAATGCCGCCCCACGCCTTGCGCGGCGTGTGCCTTATGGGGAGCTCTCCGTTTGCGGTCTCCTTTTTCCCGGACAGCGTAAGGCCTGTCTTCCATGCCAGCCAGCCGTAGAGGGCTATTACAAGGTAATAGATGTTTATCCCGAAGTCGGCATAGAGGCCTGCGTCATAGTAGACGAATATGTATATCGCTGGCATTATTATACCGGCTATCCACAGATGGATGCTCGCGCGGTATTCCAGCCACAGGTATATGATTCCTGTTATTACTCCCAAAAGTTCAAGCATAAGGTTCTAGTCTAAAGTTTTATAAGGGCTAAAAGGGCACTAGGGTCCTTAGGGGTTTTCCGTTTTCATCTTTCACCTTTCCGTTATAATTCAATGCTCACGTGCCCTAGGACGTTTATCCCTGCCTGGGCGGCGTAGCCTGCATAGTTGTAGCGGTGCCTTGTACCGTCATCGCCTGTATAGTAGCCGCTGCCAGCGTATCCGTTGCTCTCGTACTCCTCGTTGAAGAGGTTGTATACAGTGGCGCCCACAGTAATGCTCTTTGTGCGCGGCAGCCTGAATGTGTATGCCAGGCGCAGGTTGCTCACGAAGTAGGCGTCGAGGCGGTGCTCCTCCTGCCCGCTGTTGCTCATGTATTGCTTGCCCACATACTGCGAGTGCAGCGAGGCCTCAAGCCCGCGCCAGGTATATGAGAAGGTGTTGCTTGCGATTATCTCGGGCGAGAAGGAGAGACGTGTCTCGCCGTGGCTTATCTCCCAGCGCTCGTAGGTGTTGTCATCGTACAGTACTTCGGTGAAGTTCCTTATGCGGTTGCGGCTGAAGGTTGCGTTCGCGCTCCAGCTGAACCCGCAGGGCAGGGCAAGGCTTGCCATCACTTCTATTCCGGCGCGGTAGCTGTTGGGGATATTGGCCGCCAGCGGCTCGCCAATCTCGTTGAGCTCGCCCGTGAGCACCAGCTGGTCCTTGTAGTCCATGTAGTAAAGGTTGGCCCCGGCCTTGAAGAGGCGGCTGTAGAAGGTGTATCCCATCTCATAGTCAATGAGACGTTCGGCTGCGGGGCGCTCGTGCAGCTTGCCGTCGGTGTAGTTGTTGCGGGTAGGTTCCTTGTGCGCCATGCTCACCGAGGCGAAGAGGCGGTTGCTCCTGTCTATCTGCCATGAGAGGCCTGCCTTGGGGTTGAAGAAATTGAATGTCTCGTCTACGTCCAGCCTTTGCAGGGCGTTCACGGCGTCGTTCCACTTGTCGTTGTGCCCGTATATCCTGTAGCCGATGTGGCGGTACTGCAGGTCGGCATAGAGGTTCAGCCCGCTGGCTAGCGTGAAGTCGCCTTTCAGGTATATGTTGGCGTCGTTCTTTGCGCCGTTGTTACGGTAGTATTCGTGGTTGGGCGCGAGGCTGCCTATGTACTCCTTCACCCACAGCACCTGCCCGAAGTGCCTGCCGAAGTAGCGGTTTGCTCCGCCGCCAAGAGCGGCCTTAAGGCGGCTGCCGCTGTAGGTGAGCGAGAAGATGGCGCCGCCAAAATGGTTGTCCATGGCCTTCTTGCGCACAAGGTCGCTCTTCTTTACCTCGCTGCCTTCAACGGTGAACGGCTGCAGGGCATATTCAACAAGCTTGCGCCCGCCCTTGTATTCCTGGTAGTAGCCGTCGCCCTTGGTGTAGTGCAGGCCTATGTTCATCTTCCAGCGGCTGCTAAGCTCATGGTCGGCCAGCAGCTGGAAGTTCTTCTGCGTGTAATTGTCGGTCTGGCCGTCGTAGTAGTGCGCCTTGCCTTCGTCATCGGTGTACATGTAGCCGCAGCTGTTGTAGCGGCGCCCGTACTGCTGCATCTCCTCCTTGCTTGCATAGTTCCATGCATGGTAGGTCTCTTCCTGGCCTGCAAAGGATATAAGCCTCACGGTTGTGCGGTTGCCGTACCAGGCGCCTTGCAGGTAGTATGAGCCCAGGCCTGTGCTTGCGCGGTCGATATAGCCGTCGCTGGCAATGTTCGAGAGGCGCAGGTCAACGGCCCAGTGCCCGCCAATGATGCCAGTGCCGGCATGCAGCGTCTCCTTGTGGGTGCCGAACGATCCTGCCGAGCCGCTGAACCCTGCATAGGGCTGTGTGCGGAACTGTGTCGTCTGCATGTTTATGCTTGCCCCGAATGCTCCTGCGCCGTTGGTTGATGTTCCTGCGCCGCGCTGAATCTGGATGTCCTTTACCGATGAGGCAAGGTCGGGGATGTTCACCCAGAACACTGTGTGGCTCTCGGCGTCGTTCACCGGAATGCCGTTGGCCGTTACGTTAATGCGTGTGCCGTCGGTGCCGCGTATGCGCAGGCTGGTGTAGCCAATGCCTGCACCTGCGTCGCTTGTGGCAATGGCGCTCGGGGTCATAGAGACAAGGTAGGGGAAGTCCACT
Organism: Bacteroidaceae bacterium; assembly: GCA_045592125.1. Taxonomy (GTDB): domain Bacteria; phylum Bacteroidota; class Bacteroidia; order Bacteroidales; family Bacteroidaceae; genus HGM04593. Next base: position 57,256 of record JAZNUE010000027.1, read on the forward strand.
CCCGTGTTGTGCCTCCTGATTTCCTCGCTGCCTATGTTGGTATAGGCAATAGGGGTTGTCTCCGTAGCGCGTACCGATGTAATCTCTACTTCCTGCAGGCTTGTGTGCAGGCTGTCACTCACTGCCTCCTGTGCCTTGGGCAAGGAGGGAAACGCTGCCATCAGCAGGCAGCAGAGCAATGTCCTTCTTTTCATTGCAATTCCAATAATTTGTGGGGCAGGAGGGACAAAAAAGAATAATCCTCCATGCTCCGTTGTTAAACAGAAAATGGGGATTTTCCTGCATTGCTTATACTATTGGAATGTGATATAAGCTTCTCCCTACGCCGGCATTACCCGGATCAGGTTCTTGGGTATGATCTCAGCCCGTAATATTAAGGCACCCCGTCTTTGAAATCTGCTGCGAAGGTAATGAAAGCGCCACGAAGAACAAAGCAAGCGCTCCGTTTTTTTTGCGCCGCGTCCAAAATAGCCCGCGGCAGGGCCTGTATGTGGCAGATTTTTTATAATATTGCAGGATGAATTAGAATGGCGCTGCCAGCCACGCAATATGAAAAGACGCATAATTGAACGCTCAAAGAAGATTATAAGGATATTCAATATACTGAGCGATGACAGGGACATCGGGAATAATCTCATCCTCTGGTCATTAATAAAGATGTATAACAGTCTCTACCGCCTAAAGCAGGCAGCAGCGGCGCTTACATACCATACGCTCTTTGCTGCCGTGCCGGTGATGGCGCTAATGGTGGCGGTTGCCAACAAGATGGGATATGGCGAGATGTTCAGGGAGCAGGTGCATGCGCTGTTCATTAGCAACAGCGCCATCTCCAGCGGCCTGCTGTCGTTTACCGACAGCTATCTCAGCAATACCAATACCAGCCATTGGCTGGGTGCCGCAATCAGTATCTCGGTGCTGCTCTATTCGGTGTTCTCCATCTTCCAGACTATTGACAATACGTTCAACTCGCTATGGAACCTCAGCGGGCACAGCCTCAAGCAGCAGCTCAAGGTGTTTGTCTTCATCCTCATGCTGCCAGTGGTTCTCATAATACTGCTTGTCGTGGGGCTCAGCGTGTCGTCATACTTTGGCGACGGTATCCTCAAGGCCGCAAACGCGCTCATAATAACTGTCGCCAGCATTGTATTCGCGCTGTTCCTGGCCTACAAGCTTATCCCTGGCACAAAGGTCGATGTCAGGTATGCAGCGATATCGGCCGGCGCATGCGGCCTGCTGCTCAGCCTTGTGCTCTACTTCGGGCTTATGGTGCTTGAGACATTCACCAACCTGCAGAACGTCTATGGCGGCCTTGCCAGCGTGCTGCTGTTCCTGCTGTGGATAAATATCTCGTGGACAATATGCCTTGCAGGCTCAAGATGGAACTATCTGCTGCAGGAGGGCAAGAGGATTGACATGGAGAACAAGTTCCGCACGGTGAGCCATAACTACCGCAAGTTCATTACCGTGATACTGCTAGCGCATGCAAGCAAGCTCCATGGCATTTTCGGCAAGTTCGTGCTGCAGGACCTCATTGGCGTGATGAACGACAAGTATAATCTCCCGGCACACATTACGGTGGGCATTGTAGAGGAGATGTGCCACAAGGGAGTGCTTTATGCCGATGACTTTGCCGACGGTGTCTGCTACTTTAGCCAGGCCTATGAGAAATGTACTCTCCTGGCGCTTGTCGACGGGCTTGATTCCTGCGGTGACAATGCCCACACAATGCAGATGACATCCGACGCCCACATGATTGGCAAGGAGGGCGAGCTGTGGCGCTACATTAACGAGGGCAAGTGCGAGGACCGCCACAGGCTCGACATCCCGCTCAGCCATTTCCCTGAATAGGACACGGGTGCCAAATTGTCACATTCCTTTCCCGCGCGAAAGGATAACTGGCAAATTTGTCACTCTTTGCAGTGCCGAACCTTTTTGGCATGGTTTTGGTTATTGTAACAATGTGCGCATGCTTTATATGCGCTGCAGCTAATAACAGTTTTTTTAAAAAAGAGATAACTATGAACATCAGACCATTGGCAGACAGAGTGCTCATCTTGCCTCAGCCTGCAGAAGAGAAGACAATCGGCGGTATCATTATCCCCGACACCGCTAAGGAGAAACCCCTGCAGGGCAAGGTAGTTGCTGTGGGCAGCGGTACAAAGGACGAGGAGATGCAGATTGCTGTGGGCGACCAGGTGCTCTATGGCAAGTATGCCGGTACAGAGATTGAGCATGAGGGCGAGAAGTACCTGATTATGCGTCAGAGCGACGTTCTTGCTATTTTGGGATAAGTAACAGTATTCGGGGTATGGGATGATATGTGCAGGATTGTCATTCCGGCAAAGCGTTAAGGAATGACAGAATACATAGTCAACAGTCATCTGATACTATTTAAAGACTAATTTTTTATACAATAAGAATTATGGCAAAAGAGATTCTATTCAATATGGACGCCCGCGACCAGCTCAAGAAGGGCGTTGACGAGCTTGCTAATGCGGTGAAGGTGACACTCGGTCCCAAAGGCCGTAATGTTATTATCGAGAAGAAGTTCGGTGCTCCCCACATCACCAAGGACGGCGTGTCGGTAGCAAAGGAGATTGAGCTTGCCGACGCATACATGAACACAGGCGCCCAGCTTGTGAAGTCGGTTGCGTCAAAGACAAATGACGACGCTGGTGACGGCACGACAACTGCTACACTGCTTGCACAGGCTATCATCACCGAGGGCCTTAAGAATGTTACAGCGGGCGCAAACCCAATGGACCTCAAGCGCGGTATCGACAAGGCTGTCGCAAAGGTTGTGGAGTCTATCAAGGCACAGAGCGAGGAAGTAGGTGCCGACTACGACAAGATTGAGCAGGTTGCCTCAATCTCGGCCAACAACGACGCCGAGATTGGCAAGCTCATTGCCGACGCTATGCGCAAGGTGTCAAAGGACGGTGTAATCACCATTGAGGAGGCAAAGAGCCGCGACACTACAATTGGTGTCGTAGAGGGCATGCAGTTTGACCGCGGCTATCTCTCGGCCTATTTTATCACCGATACCGAGAAGATGGAGTGCGAGATGGAGAACCCATACGTGCTCATCTATGACAAGAAGATAACAAACCTCAAGGATATGCTCCCCATCCTTGAGCCTGCAGTGCAGACAGGACGTCCCCTGCTCATCATTGCCGAGGATGTTGAGAGCGAGGCGCTGACAACATTGGTTGTAAACCGCCTGCGCACACAGCTCAAGATTTGCGCAGTGAAGGCCCCGGGCTTCGGCGACCGCCGCAAGGATATGCTTGAGGATATCGCAACGCTTACAGGCGGTATCGTAATCAGCGAGGAGAAGGGTATCAGGCTCGAGCAGGCAACCCTTGAGATGCTCGGTACCTGCGGCAAGATTACCGTAAGCAAGGACAACACTACAATTGTTGACGGCAACGGCAACAAGGAGGCTATCGCGCAGCGTGTTGCGCAGATTAAGGCACAGATTGCCTCAACAAAGAGCGACTACGACAAGGAGAAGCTCCAGGAGCGCCTTGCAAAGCTCGCCGGCGGTGTGGCAGTGCTTTATGTAGGCGCGGCCTCAGAGGTTGAGATGAAGGAGAAGAAGGACCGTGTTGACGACGCTCTGTGCGCTACACGTGCTGCAATTGAGGAGGGTATTGTCCCTGGCGGCGGTGTTGCATACATCCGCGCTATTGACGTTCTTGAGGGTATTGAGACTGTAAATGCCGACGAGAAGACAGGCGTTGCCATCGTTAAGCGTGCAATTGAGGAACCTTTGCGCCAGATTGTTGCCAATGCAGGCAAGGAGGGTGCAGTAGTTGTACAGAAGGTACGCGAGGGCAAGGCAGACTTCGGCTACAATGCTCGTGCCGATGTATATGAGAACCTCTTCGCTGCAGGCGTTGTCGACCCTGCCAAGGTTACACGCGTTGCGCTTGAGAATGCGGCCTCTATCGCAGGCATGTTCCTCACAACAGAGTGCGTGATTGTGGAGAAGAAGGAGGACAAGCCCGAAATGCCAATGGGTGCTCCCGGTATGGGCGGCATGGGCGGCATGATGTAAGAAAGGCAAATGACGTCATAATAAAATAACAGCGGCACGCGCGTGCCGCTGTTATTTTATTATGTCTGTTCCTTGCAGGATTATAGGCCAGGCCTTATAGTCCCTATTCCTTCTTCCACAGGTCGGGGCGGTCTGTTATAATGCCGTCGACCTTTAGCGCTGGAGTCTCTTCGGGGGAGTCGAGTGTCCATATCTTCACTTTCTTGCCCTGGGCATGAATCTTGTCTATCAGCGACTGGCGCAGCATGCCATGGTAGAAATTGAACGACTCGATGAAATGGTATCTTTCGGGGCTGAACCTTGATATGCCGTTGTCAATGATGAGCGGCAGCAGGGGCAGCTTGCATGTGACAAGCTTCTCAATCGGGAAAGAGGGATTGAGCGCGTGCACGGCAAAGAGCACGTTGTCGCTGAAAGACTGCACGGTTACCCACGACGCCGCATTGTGCTTCTCGATTGACTCCATCAGCAGCTGGGCAATCCTTTCGTACCTGTCGCATGGCTTTACCTCTATGAGCAGCCTGCTGCGTGCGTCTACAAGGGCGAACACCTCGTCAAGAGTGGGAATGCGCTCTTCGGTAGGGGTGCCGTCGGGCCCGAGGATACGGAATGAGCGTACCTGCTCAAATGTCATCTTTTCAATCTTGCCTTTGCCGTCGGTGGTGCGCTTTACATCACTGTCGTGGCACACTACGATAACGTCGTCCTTGGTGAGCCTTATGTCAATCTCGATATAGCCGGCTCCTGTCTCTACTCCTTTGCCAATACATAGCAGTGAGTTCTCTGGCGCCATTCCTGCACCGCCGCGGTGCGCCACTATCGTCACGCTGTCACTGGCTGCAAGGTCATACCCCTTAGGGGCGAATAATAAAGTGCTGAACATGGCAATTGCATATACTGTTGTTAACATTACTGACACTGTAGCAATAATTCTATGTTTCTTTTTCATAATCTGTGACTATACGGAATCCTGTCACAGCCTTATGCCGAACATGTGCTTCACGAGTATCCTCACTACCTTCTCGTACCATTCGAAACTGTCCTTGGCATTGGCAGCCTCCTTTATCGATTCCTCGGCAAAGTTATCCACAACATCTTTATTGAGCAAGGCCCACATGAGGAAATTTCCGAATTTGTGCGTCAAAAGGTCCGAGAGGGTCTCGCCGCTGGGCTGGTAGTTGAGAATCTCCTCCTTGTAGGACGGCACTCCCGGGAATGGCAGCCCCACAATCTCCTTATGCATGAATGAGGTTACGGTGTCGTTGAAATAGTTCTTTGCCGTGCTCAGCACATTGCCTATGAGGCGCACAAGCGTGAACCTGTATATGCCGTCACGTTCTACATTCACGCTGTCAATCCTGTCTACCTTCTCCTGGGTATCAAGTTTTACCATGATGTATTTCATGAGGTCAAGCGATGTATTTATGTACCCGTAGTCGGTTATCAGCTCCGATATGTTCTCGATTATGTGGAACAGCAGCTCCTTGTCGTTGTCCGCTATGGCGTCGTCAATCATCCTGTATATTAGCGGGACTGCAACCTTGTCCCCGCTATGCGGGACATTGTCGTCGTGGTGCTTGCAGTAGACTACTGCATACCAGTTGAGCACATTGCGCTTGTATACGCCCTTGGGGTTGGCCATGTGGCTGCGGCGCCCCTTGAATATGCCTCTTGTGCGGCGGCTCCAGTCCTCGCTCTCGCGTGTGTATATCTCGAGCAGGCGGCTGTTGAACTCCTTTGAGTGCACTGCAACCTGGTAGAGGACATAGAGCATTGACATCTGCGAGTAGTCGAACCACTCGCCGCTGCGGTAGCTGTCGCTGAAGAACTCCTCGACTACTGGCGCAATGTTCTCCCAGCGCGACACTCCCATGACCACCTGTATGCGCTCGAGAATAAAGTAACTGAACGAGTCGCCAAGCCTGTAGGCCGACAGCACCTGCGGATGGAAACTGCGGTAGCGTGCCTCCTCGCTCTCGCGGGCGCTCTCGTTGCCGCCTAGTACCAGCTGGTTGTAGTGGTTAAGGAAGCTCATTGCCTCTATTGCCGATTCCTGGTTCCACAGTTCGCCGGCAAATGTCTCCTTCTCCCAGAAAGTCTGGTATTCTACGGCGTTGTTCACGTAGTCCGACTGGAAGGTTATCTGGTTGCGCATGATTGGCTGCAGCAGCGGCATTAGCATGCGCACCAGGCGGAACCTGAATGTAGCATAGCGGAAGAGGTCCCTTATCTCTTCAAGCAGTGAGTCAACGACATTCCCGTCGCCCTTCTCGCTGTCGAGCAGGTTGTCGATAATGAGCATTACGGCCAGCCTTGTCGCTGTCTCAATGAACACTACCGCACGTGAGCGCAGCCTCTTCTCCACGGCATTCCTCAGCAGGGAATGTGCCTTTATGTAGGCATACATCTCCTTTACAATGAACTCGGCAAGGTTCTTCTGCAACGGGGTGTGCCCGAGCGTGTATTTCTTGTTCGAGAGGTAATAGGCATACATGCATGCGTCGTTCCTGATTTCAAGTATCGAGTCTGTCATCAGGCGCCATAGCAGTTCCTTCACGTCGTTGCGGTAGAGGCCTTCGTTGAAGCACTCCGACAGCAGCATGCCGTTTATTATGCTCACCGACGCCAGTTCCCTGAGCCTGATTGTGGGCCTGAGCAGGGTGTTGAGCTCCTTGTGCCTTGCGATAATGCTGCTGTCGGCCTTGTTCGACTCTATTGCCTTGATGACGCTGTTGAACTCCTCAATGCTCTTGCTGCCCCCTTCGGGCTGCTCGTCGAGCAGGCGGTTCATGAGACCGAACAGCTCGTTCTCGTAGTTCTCGCGTATGAGGGTGTCGACGGCGTCTGTCACTATGGACATTATCTTGTAGCTTTCGCCGTAGAGCGTCTGCAGCTCTATGAAAGTGTCGAACTTGCCGGTGTGCAGGCAGTCGAGCAGCAGCGCGTTGCGTACGGCACCCATAAGCACGGCATTGTGGGTAGTGTGTTCCAGCGCGCCGACGTATGCGGCGGCAGGAATGGTCTCGCCCTCCTGCAGCGGCGCTCTCAGCTGCATGAACAGCGAGCGTCCGAGCACGAACTCCAGGAACCGCTCATAGACGAACTGTATGTGGCTCTCCCTGTGTCCCAGCGCGCCACGCTCAACCTCCTTGAGGATTGGGCGCTCGGTCTTGTTGAGCAGCTCGGCATATGCAATGGTCATTCCCTCCTCGTTGAAGAGCACCGACTTGAGGGGCAGCAGCGGGTCGCCGGCTTCGCTGGCCTCCTTGATTGCTGCCACGGAAATGCTGTCGCATGGCTTCCCCTCAAGGTTGCGCGACAGCATGTAGTCTGCTACGCGCTCTATTATCTTGCATTGCATGCGCCCGGCGTAGGAGTTCCCGATTTCGTCCATCAGGTGCCCGAAGAGGCGAAGCGAGGTGTAGTCATTGGTGTTTGCCGAAAGCGGCCTGCCAAGGTAGTTGCTGCCGGTTATCTTCAGCACAAGAGGGTCGCGCAGGCGCAGTGCCACGCGCGGGTCAATCTCGGCAAAGGGGGTGTGCATCTGGTACAGTTCCTGGTACATGCCGTATGCCCTTTCGCTCTCCTCCTTGCTGAAGCCCGCGACAGATACTCCCGACTCCTCGCCGGCCAGGTACATGCCTTTCCCAAGCGCCGACACTGCTGTATGCAGCACATTCTTCCATGTGTAGACACGGCAGGTGAAGAGTACCTTGAACCTGGGATACCTTGGCGATACAAGCAGGCTGGCGATGTCGTTGTACAGCAGCAGCGGCCCTTCTCCTGCCGTCGTGGCCCCATGGTACTTGAGGCACTCGTTTATTGCGTCGAAGAAGATGAACACGTTGCAGCCGTTTGCCTGGGCCGAAGCATGAAGGTTGTCAAGTATTGCCTGAAGGTGCTTCTGCTGCCGGCAGTGGAAGATTGCCTTCATCTTGTCGGGGAACGATATGTCGGCAAACTCCGATGAGTTGAAGATGAGCGCCGGGATTCCTTGCTTTGTGAGGCTCTCGGTCCAGTAGCACAGCTGGTTGGTCTTTCCCTGTCCGGCCTCGCCTATGAGCGGGAAGAGAGTGGCCTCAGAACTGGCAAACGAATTGAGCAGCGCAGTGAGGGAGTCACGCTCGACAAAGAGGTCCCTGTTGTATTTCTTTTCCTTGTATACCCTGCTGAGGAAGGAGGCCGATTCGGCCTTGATGAGCTGCTTCATCTCGTCCCAGTTCGGTGTCCTGGCAATGTCAAAGCTTGGCAGTATGCCCTGCAGGTTCCTGTCGAAGTCGTCGTTGTACTCCTCGGTGCTGAATGTTATGGCATTCTCGTTCGAAGAGATATAGGCGATAGAGTTCTCCTTGAGTGTCTGGAATACATATACAAAGTTGCTGCTGTTGATGAATACCAGCGGGTAAAGGTCGGTTACCGTACCGTCAATCCTGCTTTTTATGTAATAGTGCCCTTTCTGCGGCGAAGGAATCTCAATGTCGTTGGCGACCATGGGGTCAAGGCCGTTCATGAGCAGCATGTCGCCATTGGCGGCAATTGCGACGAAGTCGGCATAGGTGAGCGGCTCAAGCGCCTGCAGCATTGCAAGGAAACGCGCTTCGAGCGAAATGAGCACCTCCTTGTATATCTCGTTGCTGAACACTGCGGCATGCGCGCGGAACTCGTTGCGTATGCGCACAATGTTCTTCTCCTTCTTGCTGCCGGTAAGCAGGTTCACATGCTTCACGAATATGCTGCGGCAGAGCGCCTGCACCAGCATTGAGCTGCTGTTCTCCTTCTCGGCAATGCTCATGAGCGGGGTGAGCAGCTCGTTTGTCCAGTCGCCGAACGATAGCGGGCGCTTCTCGTCAATTTTCCTTACAAAGCCTTCGGCCGTGCTGCGTGCCTCGCTGGTGGAGGAGACACGTGCCATCTGCAGCAGCACAATGGAGAGGTACTGTACCGAAATCTCGAAGAATACCAGCATGTGGCTCATTGCCTTGAAGTAGTCCTCGCGCTCAATCTCGCTGTAGATGTGCGATATTGGCGCTGAGAGAGTGTAGGGGAGCGAGCTGATTGCGCGGTCGACAAGCATGTCGAGCTGCTCGGTCTCGGCTGCGCTGTATTCCTTTATGTAAGTGTATTTAGGCATAGCAATGTCCTGTTTGTGTTATCATTAGCTGCAAAAATAAAAAAAATATGCATTAATGCTCAGAAATCTGGACATCTTCTTAAGCGGTTGGCAAAAAATGAGTATTTTTGTATTTGCGTGGCCGGGCGCGAGGTCTCCGGCATTTGATTATAAAGAGTGGAACAGATATAGCCAGAACTATGGGAAAATACAGTCATAATCTCTTCATGTGCGGTCATTTCGCATGCAGCAATAAGGCCTTGGAACTCTCAGGATGGGAACGGGTGATAAGCAGCGGGCAAGAGACCGAGGAGTATTCGCAGGTCTTTTATCCTGAATTTGTCAGGGCCTACCTGCCTAACGAGGCCTCGCACATAAGGCACTACCGCTACAGTGTCCAGCAGGGTGTCCCTGTTGCCGTTTACGGCGGTGAGCAGGAAATCCTTGTCAAGGAGATTGTGCTGTATGTCACAAGATATAATCTTGCGATGTTCTCTGTGGAGCTTCTCCAGGAGAGCGACGACATGAATGTGCTCACTATGGTGCTGTCGCTTTTGCGCTCGCCTGCATTCTACAAGGAGGCACAGGCCGCTTTTGCCAAGACTGCACTGGAACCGGTGATGGAGGCCTACAAGGCGTTGAACAGCGCTAGCGAGTGCCATCTGCAGGACCTGGTAGAGAATGGCAACAAGTTCAAGGTGTTCCAGATAATAAACTCGCAGGAGAGCGTGCCGGAGTATATCAATAACGATAATACGCTATTTGAGCTGGGTACTGTTGCCCGCGTAACTCTCCCTGGCGAGGAAGGCCTGAGCATAACACGCGGAGAGTATATTGAGCGCATGACTGGAAACAATAAGGTTGCTGTGTTCAAGAACTGGCATGCGCTTGCGCTCATGGACACCTTTACGGTCTTTGCCGAGAAGGCCAATGAACCGCTTGTCGGCGTATGGGGCAATGCCTATTTCAGGCTCATATACATGAGCCGCCTTTTCCAGAAGTGCTATCTCTTCTCGCTGAACAAGCGCTTCCGTGCCAAAGGGTGCAATGTCGCGGCCTTGGAGAATGAATACAGGATTTTCGAGAGAGAGTGCTGCTTCAATAAGATTTCGTACAACTTCCTTCCGCTTGAGATAGACGCTGCCATTGACAAGGGGCTCGAGGTTAACGAGGAGAGGGAGTTCCTGCACAATACGCTTGAAACAGAATATGAGCGCCGCAAGAGCAACAGTGACAAGATGGAGAACGCGCTGCTGCTTGTCCTTTCGATTATGACTGTTGCATCGGCCCTGTGGGACCTCACTAGCCTGATGAACGAGGTGTATCCCTATGCGGAGCATTTCGGTACCAGTATCATTGGCCATAGGGTTGTGGTTTCGGCAGCGATGGCAGTCATAGCAATGATGACGTTCTTTATATACAAGAAACGGTGAACAAAAAAGCAGTCACATTCATGAATGTAACTGCTGCCGTGGTGGAGCATACGAGACTCGAACTCGTCACCTTTTGACTGCCAGTCAAACGCTCTAGCCAGATGAGCTAATGCCCCAGACGCTTTCCAGCGGCAAATGTAGCACATTTTTCTTGAAAAGCAGTATTGTACAGTTATTTTTTTTTTGAGACAGGATTTATCAGAGGCTGTCTGAATTTATATAGTCCGACTTCTATAAGAATAATTTTTTTAGTAATCTAAACAGTATCTAATTATGCCGCAAGGGAATACACAGTCTAAAGAGAGGCAGCGGACGGGTACAGGAGAACCACGCAGATACAATGTCCTCATACATAATGACGACTTTACTCCAATGGACTTTGTTGTCATGGTGCTGAAGCGTGTGTTCTTCCTTGACGAGCAGAAGGCGACTGGGCTTATGCTTGAGGTGCATAATTCAGGTAAGGCAGTTGCTGGAATATATACCTATGATGTCGCCGCGTCCAAGGCGAGGAAGGCTACTGCGCTGGCGCGCGAGAGCAAGTTCCCGCTCCGTTTAACCGTAGAACCAGAGTAGATTGTAATATGCCAGAGATAAGACAGACCGCGAGGGCGGCCCGCATGCTTAATATGGCGGTTGAGTGCTGCAAGGGCTACAGGCATGAGTTCATAATGCCTGAGCACTTGCTTTGTGTCCTTTTGGACGACGAGGATTTCTGCGCAGCCCTTGATGTGTTCTGCAGCATACAGCTGCTTGAGGACCAGGTTGAGGATTTCCTTGCCCGGATTGAGGCAGTTCCCGAAGGGGCTGAGTATGAGCCGGAAGTCTCGGTGCAGATGTCCCGGCTCTTTGAGCATGCCTTTGAGAGTGTAATGAACAGCAGTGCCGCATTCCTTGATATCCCTCATCTTGTCAATGCCATGCTTGGCCTTGAGGAGTCGTGGGCGGCATACAGGCTCAGGGATTGCCTCAACGGCGAGGAAGGCGCTTTCATGAGCGTGCTTGCCGGCAACACAAGCGATGAGGGTGCTGTGCATGAAGGCAATGCTGAAAACAGTTCCGCTACAGCCTGGAGGAGGCTGGTAACCTGCATGAATGAATTGTGCCTGGAACGGAATCCCCTGATTGGGCGCGAGGAGGAGCTCCGCCGTACCATACAGGTGCTGTGCAGGCGCGAGAAGAATAATCCTCTCCATGTAGGCGAGCCAGGAGTGGGCAAGACGGCGCTTGTGTGGGGACTGGCCCGCCTCATTGAGGAAGGGCGCGTGCCTGAGCGCCTGCAGGGAAGCAGGATATACCAGCTCGATATCGGCTCGCTGCTTGCCGGTACGCAGTACCGTGGCGATTTTGAGAACCGCATTAAGCAGATAATGGACGGGATTAAGGAGGAAGGCAGCAATAACATTGTATATATTGACGAGATACATGCATTGGTGGGTGCAGGCTCGACAGGCGAAGGCGCCATGGACGCGTCGAACATGCTAAAGCCCTATCTTGAGTCGGGCGATATACGCTTTATCGGTTCAACTACATATGAGGAGTACAGCCGCCACTTCTCCCGCTCAAAGGGGCTAGTGCGCCGTTTCCAGCAGATTGACATACTGGAACCGTCGGTAGAAGAGGCAAAGAATATAATAAGGCAGCTGCGCCCATGCTATGAGGAGTTCCATGGCGTGTCGTACGATGACGACGCGATATCGTTTGCCGTGGAGGCGAGCGCCAGGTACATAAACGAGAGGTTCCTGCCCGACAAGGCCATAGACCTGATAGATGAGGCCGGTGCAGCAATGGAGATTGATGGCGGTTCTGGCGTGATAACAAGGAGCGAGATTGCCGAGGTGCTCTCAAGGACATGCAAGGTAGCCTCGCTGGCAGAACCTGAGGAGGACGACAGCATAAGGCTCAAGGACCTTTCTGCCCGCATGCTTGCACAGATTTATGGTCAGGATGAGGCCATACGTCAGGTTGTAGAGGCCGTGCAGATGTCAAGGGCCGGTCTGCTCGACGAGAACAAGCCTATGGCCTCTCTCTTGTTTGTCGGGCCCACTGGCGTTGGCAAGACCGAAGTAGCGCGTATGCTGGCCAAGGAACTGGGCATAGGGCTGGTGCGGCTTGACATGAGCGAGTATGCCGAGAAGCATGCTGTGGCAAAGCTCATTGGTTCTCCTGCGGGATATGTGGGGTATGAGGACGGCGGCCTGCTTACCGACGCGATACGCAAGTCGCCTAATTGCGTGCTGCTCCTCGACGAGATTGAGAAGGCCCACCAGGATATATATAACATACTTCTTCAGGTAATGGACTATGCCAGGCTCACCGATAACAAGGGGAGGCATGCCGATTTCCGCAACGTGATACTCATTATGACATCCAATGCCGGCGCGCAGCATGCTTCCAAGGCCTCGGTAGGCTTTGTTGGCAGCGTCACCCGTGGCGAGGCCATGATGAAGCAGGTGAAGAAGACGTTCAGGCCCGAGTTCCTGAACCGTCTCTCGGGTGCTGTAGTCTTCCATGACATGGACAAGGGCATGGCTGAGCTTATACTCAAGAAGAAACTGCGCGAGCTTGACGCGAGACTGAAGGCAAAGGGTGTTGCCATGCAGCTGTCGTCCGCTGCATTCGAGTACCTGCTTGGCGAGGGGTACACGCTAGAGTATGGTGCGCGTGAGATGGAGCGCGTCATAGCGCAGCAGCTCAAGCCCCTGCTTATGCGCGAGATTCTTTTCGGGTCTCTAAGGAATGGCGGTAACATTAAGATTGGAATAAAGGATGGAAGTCTATCGGCTAAATGAGGAACTCTGGTTCCCCGACCCTAGCCAGGCTGGGGAGTCCGGGTTTATTGCAGTAGGCGGCGACCTCTCGCCTGAACGCCTGCTGCTGGCCTACAGCAACGGTTTTTTCCCGTGGTTCGATTTCAAGAACAGTAAAGAACCTGAGTGGTATTGTCCGCAGCAGCGGTATGTGATATTCCCCAAGGAAATACACATAAGCCATTCTATGAAGCAGCTGATACGGAAGAACCGCTATGAGGTGACCCTCAATCATGACTTCGGCGGTGTTATCGGGAACTGCTCTACTGTCAACGGGCGCAATTCATTGGAGGGCGCATGGCTGGGACCGGATATAATAGAGGCATACACGCGCATGTACGAGCTAGGATATGCTGCCAGCATAGAGGTGTGGGAACCGCAAGAGGATGGCGGCAAGAGACTGGTGGGCGGCCTTTACGGCATTGCAATGCGCAATGCTTTCTTTGGGGAGAGCATGTTTTCCCTTGTGCCTAATGTCTCCAAGCTGGCATTGATATATCTTGCTGGGCTTCTTGAGGAGAAAGGCGGGCGTCTTATCGACTGCCAGTTCGAGACTCCGCTGTTCCGCTCAATGGGCGGCAGGCACATCCCGTATGATGAGTATATGCGTATCCTTGAGGCAGAAGAGTGAATAGCCTGAGCCTGCTCGCCTTTCAGTCTAGTCCCTCTGGTATGCTGAGCGGGAGACTCTTCTTTGTTACCACGATGTCGTAGATAAGGTACCTTGCCGATGTCCCCCTGGTGCCTGCCAGCCAGAACATGAGCTGCTCGCACCTGTCTATGGGCACTGTTATCTCCTGTGCTTCCATTGTCTCGTGCAGGGCGACACAGGCCATTACTTTGTGGTCGGCGCCAATAAGCAGCAGTTCCGGGCCGCTGCGCCTTACGCCCTTCCCGTGCAGGCTGCCGGCCTTGAAGGTCACTGCGCTGTACTCCCCGTAGGTACTGAAGGCTGCGAGCGAGCTATACAGGGACTCGCCGCCTGCTGCCTGCATGAGGGATGCCCTGAGCGGCGATACGGATGTCCCGCTAGTCTCGGGACCGAGCGGATAGCGTGTGCTTGTCTGCAATACGAACCCTTGGTATATGCGCTCTCCATTCAGCTCAAAGAATTCTTTCTTTGTGCTTCCGTCACGTATAATGTCATCCTGCTCCCCGGCATTCGGTGAGACATGGTGTATGTATGGGCGGCCAAGGCCTATCAGGCTGGCCTCTTCCGGACATTCAGGGGCGGGGTGGAGAAACAGGCTGTTCTCGACAGGCTTTCCCCTGTAGGCGACGATGTCTCCAATGCCGAACGCTGCTGCGCTCTTCCTGTTGCAGCCCTTATTGGCAAAGCGGAGTGACCTGCACTTGCTGACTGGCACGACGTAGCGCTGGTTGGGATATGCCGCCGTCAGCGGGGTGGAGAATATCAGTTCGCCGTCGGCGAAAATCATGAGCCGGTCGTCATTCATGTTCCATTCCTTGTCCACATATCCAGCCGTGAAACTGATGTAATCGAACTCGTTCCCTAGGTCAAATGTGGTGCCGGACGAAAGGCTGTCGTCCAGGAGTGGGGCGGACTGGCTCAGGATGATGCCCTCGGAGTACCTGTATCCGCCCATAGAGAAGGTAATGTGCTCCGATGAACCGTCATAAATCTGTTTCTCGGCCTTACCGGCAACATGAAAGGGTGGGATGCTTGAGATGAGCCTGCAGGCGTCGGGCAGGTCCTTGAGGCGCGGGTCAGGCGGTGCCAGGCCGTTCCTTGCTTCTGTATCTTCTCCATTGGGGTACACGGTTATCTGGGAAATCTCGGCGTAGGACTCGCCTTGGGACCGTTCTGTATGGAACGAGAGCACCTCGCAGCCCTCAATGTCAAGGACTACCTGCCTTGCAATGGCGCCCTCCTTTACCTCAATCTCCTCAATAGTCTTTCCGTCGGCCTTTACTGTGACCCAGGCGCTGCCGGGCTGCCCAGTCAGGTCGTCGTGGCAGCCAGCGATGAAGCTTAGCCTTGAGAAGTGCCCGTGGAGGCTGAAATAGGCATTGCCTGTGGAGGCCCTTGTGGTGTTCCCTCTAAGCCCGTACAGGTATTCCCTGCCATTGAGCCTGATGGGGGAGCTCGCGTCCTCGTTTATTGTGCTCATGCGGCTGTTCATATAGTAAGGCGGCAGTTCCCGAACAAGTTCCACTGGCGCTGCAGGCAGGTCTATGGGGGTGCGCACGTCAACAGGTTTCTCGCCTTTCTTCCATAGGATTGCGTCGGCAACCATCACATAAATGTCGCCGTCCTCAACCTTGAACGTCAGTTCCTGTACTCCCGATATGTCTAGGCTGTATGTACGTGGCGGCTCATATCCGCTTACCTTCTCATCGAGTATCTTCTTTCCGTCGGCGCGCACAGTCACAACACCGGTCTCGTCGGAGCATTTGCTGTTATGGCCCATTGTAAAGGTCAATGTCCTGTACTTGCCGCCAAGGACGAATGTAACGAACGCGCCCTTGCTGTCAATGCTAAAGCCGCCATAGCCGGCCTCGCCGCCTGCCATTGCAATCATCTCCTGCGATGTGCTGCTGTACTTGTATATCCTGCACTCTTCGGCCGCTGCCGGGGCATGCCCGTTTACAAGATAGGTGTATTTCTCGTACAGCAGCGCTTCCTTCTTCTCCTTTTTCTTCCCCTCTTTACCGTTCTTGCTGCCACAGCTGCATTCCATGTTGAAGAGTACTATGAGCACTGCTATTATAACTAGAATTATATTGCGCTTGTTTGAAAAGACTGTTCCTAGTTCCATAGTAAGAAACTGTTTGTTTTTTAAAGGTATTTTCTCTGTCTCGCTGCAAATATAATGAAGCGGGGCGACAAAGGCAATGCCTGTCAGCATTTTCTTAGCCCTGCATATAGTCACCTGCTTTGTGCGGGCAGATATCTGCCACCCAATTCAGACATAATCTCGCGTATACAGATTCTTGACTATCCCTAGAAAAGGCTGGCACTTTCTAGAGCGGTTAGCTAATAGAGTTTCCATTACAACTGGAATGGCTTGCATCAGTCCAGGCTAGAACCCGGATGTTATCTTCAGGATATCTTCGCCGTATTTCTTGCATTTTGCCTTCCCGAATCCCTTTATGCCTAGCAGTTCGGGCATGCTCTTCGGGACCAGTGAGGCAATCTCAAGGAGAGTACTCTGGTGCATGATTATGTATGCCGGTATGCCCTCTGCCTTGACGCGTTCAGTGCGCCATTGCTGGAGCATCTCCCTGAGTTCCTCGTTCACTGACGCAGGCAGGCCTGCTGGCGCACCGGTCTCCTTCTTCATCTTTTTCCTGGCCTTGCTGCGGTCCTCGAGCCTGCACTCTGTACGTATACGGCAGTATTCCTCGGCCGAGAACCCGTTTGCGATTGCCCATTCCATGGTGCGGCAAACAGTGTCAAGCTGTATGAGCAGTTCCTCGGCGCTCTCCTTTAGCCTTTTCTTCACTGCCTTGTTGTCGGTAACAAGAGTTGAGGCATAGGCGCAGTGCTGCCTTATGCTGCTGATTATGGGGAGATAGTATCTGCAGGCCTTGAGTACTCTCTCTTCGAGGTAGGCGCCGCTATCTGCGGCCGCTTCAATCCTTGTGAGCTGCTGTGCGAATGTCTCGCCCGTATTCTCCAGTTCCTGGCACTTTGACAGGTGCTGCTGCAAGGTGCTGTATTCCTGCGGGTAGAGATGTTCCATTGTCCCGCTCCATGCTCTTGTGTATATAGCCAGGGACTTTGCCAGCTCCTTTATGCCGAATAGTTCTTTAAGCATGGCGAATGTGTGCCTGCGCACCTCTCCTTCCAGCGCGCCCTGTACGCTCTCGAGCGTGGGCTGCCCGGCATTGAATTCTGCAACATTGCCGTCGGTGTATATCGCCGCCGGCCTTATTGGCGCGTCAAGCGATATGCCATCCAGGGTGCGGCACCTCGAGAGCGCGACATACACCTGCCCGAAGGCGAACGCTGCTCCGGCGTCAATTATAGCCTTGTCAAAGGTAAGTCCCTGGCTCTTATGTATTGTCACTGCCCACGCAATCCTTAGCGGCAGCTGCCTGAAAGTCCCTATTACCCTTGGCATTATCTCGCCCGAGACCTCATCAAGAGCGTACTCTATGTTCTCCCACTCGACTGGTTCTACGGTAACTGTCACCCCGTCCTTCCCGCTCACGGTTACGCAGTCAGTGCCGGAGATTGACTCAACCGTGCCTATCTTGCCGTTGTAGAACCTGCCCTCGGAGTCGTTCCTCACAAACATGACCTGCGCTCCGGCCTTCAGTGCCAGTTCCTTTTCTGCAGGATAGCTCTTCTCGGGGAAATCACCTTCAATCTCTGCCTCAATCAGGGCCGGTTTCCCAGGAAGGGCCGCCAGCCTGGCGCTGTTTATGCTGTCTGCCTGGCGGTTGTGGGTGGTGAGGCGTATTACATCGCCGTCATTGCCGAATGCGTTTACCCTTGAGTTCAGTCTCGCGAGAATCTCCTGTGTAATCCTGTTCTCGCGCACGGCATTCAGTATCTCAAGGAAGCCGGCGTCTTTCTGCCTGTGTATTTTCTGCAGCTCTATTGTGGTGTAGTCGAGTCTCTGGAGTGCCTTTGAATGGAAAAAGTAGGGCGAAGGATATACCTGGTCCATGTAACGGCGCTCGTCCTCCTTTATTACGGGCGAGAGCTGGTGCGCGTCTCCAATCATGAGCAGCTGCACTCCTCCGAATGGCATGTCGTTGCGGCGTACCAGCCTGAGTGTCATGTCTACCGCGTCGAGCAGGTCGGCCCTTACCATTGAAATCTCGTCAATAACAAGCAGGTCGAGAGTCCTTATTATCTTTACTTTCTCCTTGCGCGGCCTGCGGTATTTCTCTGGCATCTGGTACTCTGTTACAAGTTCCTTAACGTCGGGAAGGTAGGGGCAAAGCGGCAACTGGAAAAAGGAGTGTATTGTAGTACCGCCAGCATTGATTGCGGCAACGCCGGTGGGCGCAAGCACAACATGGCGCTTCGGTACTGTCTGCGTGATATATTTCAGGAATGTGGTCTTTCCTGTTCCTGCTTTCCCGGTCAGGAATACCGACTTCCCGGTGAACCTGATGTACCTTTCTGCTGTCTCGAATATATTGTCTTTTTCCATATGCTGGCTGTGTCTGGTGCAAAGATAATGCCAGGACAGCAACAAAAGGAAAACGAGCGCCTGTTTTTTTTGAGGACAGGCTGCCAAAGCGCTTGCTATAGTGCCTCTTTGAAATATTCGCTTGGGGATTTGCCGTACTCCTTCCTGAATGTCCTGCGGAACGAGAATGTGTTGGTGAACCCGCATTCCTTTGCCAGCGGTCCTATTCTTTCGCCAGGCCTTTCGCTCTTAAGTCTCATGAAGTGCGCCAGCCTCAACTTGTTGAGAAGGGCCGGAAAACTGAGCCCAATCACGTCATTGGCGAACCGTGAGGCATAAGTACGGTTCGTTCCAAGGTCTGCCGCAAACTGCTCAATGGAGTAGGCGGGGTCGGTAAAGAACGGGGGCATGCTTCCCAGTAACATTGCATACTTGCTCCTGATACTTCTCATCACATCTGCCATAAGCCGTTGTCTTTCTTGTCCTCTCTGGCAAAATTGCCAAGAAAAAGCAGGACGCCTTTTCACTCAGGCGTCCAGTTTTTTCACTTAAAGAACAATTTTGAGGCAGATATGCCTTTCTTCGGTCTTTAGTACCCCCAGAACAAGGCATGAAACTAGCAGCTGTGTCAGAATGTTCTTGACACAGCTGCTTTGGTTTGCGGCAATCGACAGAATACAAGGCACTGTCATTGACTCGTTTTGCTTTTAGCCACCCGCGTGGCATAAACTTCGTCTATGCTTCACGCGACTAATGGCTGCAAAACTCGCCGATAACAAAACGTTGTTTTGTCATTCCGGACCGTAGGGAGGAATCTTCGCATTCATTTTGCGCGTTAGAGATCCCTCGTCGCTTTGCTCTGTAGGGATGACAATCTCGCGAAGGGGGTGCGCTATGGTACTCGGCAACTTATTCTATTGCTGCATAGGGATGCTCCTTAATATACCATTCCAGATTTTTAATGTCAATGTCTTTACTATTCTCTTTGTAGAATTTTTCTAAAGCGTCCTTTAGCAATTCCATCAAATCAGCAGAACTTTTGCAGGTCTCAGGCCTTACCCCAGCAATAATTGCTAGCTTTTCCTTGAGTTTGTCTTTTTCTCTATCAATCAGGATTTCGTCTAGTGCTGTGCGTAGGTATCCTATAAAAGAGTCTTTCGTCTCATCCCTGAACTCTTCCAATTTTTTATTTCCTTTTTCGTATTCCCTACGCAGCTTCATCAATATATTGCATATCTGCAGTGTCTTGAAGAGTACATACTTCACGATGTCCAGTACGTTTTCGCTAGAGACGGTCCAGTCCTTTTTCTTCTCGGCAAAGGCCAGCTTTAGTGCGAGAGCCAAGAACTTAGGCCGTGCGTGCTTGAAGTCATTTATATTGGGGGTTGTTGTTATTCCTCCTGTATGCTTGCTATAATTATGAGTAGGGATTGATACCCCGGTTATTTTAGGGAGGCCCTCTTCCTTCTCAGATGATGCCAATACTAAGATGTCTGGAAAATCTTCGTATCTCTGCAGTTGCTCGTATATAGATGATGCCTGGTGTGTGGCAGTCTCTCCTTTATCATTGGTCCGAATCTGCAACCCGGTACCAAGTATGCACTTGTTGTACTTCCTTACCTGTCTGTATGTATAGGCCTTTGTCCATCCTATGCTGCTGGCCATTACCATAGAATTGTCAAATACCCTGGCTTCTTCTTCCAGTCTCTTTACTATATCATTGTGCGTCTTTCCACCATTATTGCAGATGTTCAGGTGCATATTCTCTATCGTCTCGAATGAGCATAAGCATATATCCGCCTGATTCATGCACATGTGCAAGACAATGTCTGATATGGCGCCATCGTGTCGCAATGTATCATCATCGTCAAGCATAATGGCGATATCTCTCTCCTTTGCGACCATAAGGAAAAGCTCTCGAATACGGAATGCTGAGCCTGCCGGTCCTTCGCATACCTCCTGATTGTATGATATGAGTTCTTCCCATTTCTTGTCGGCTTTACCCTGTCTCTGGTCAGGCCTGTCTTGGATAGCATTGATAATCGTTGTTATTTCCGGATCCTTTGTCCCCGATTTGTCTGCGCTCTCTACGTCATCCAAAATGATAACCCTGATATTAGGGTAGTCTTGTCTAGTTACAGAGCGCAAGGCGTTTTCTAGATATCTGTATCCTTTATCCTTGCTCTTGTCCTTGTTTTTGTCCTTGTCCTTGTCTTCCTTTTTCGTTGTTCTTATCAATATAAACGCTGTAGGGTACTCATTGGGCGAAAAAGGCATATCCGATTTGCCTTCTATTCCCTTGCAGACATTTTCCATATGTCCTAATTTCATGAGAAATTTAACGGCAAACGTCTTTGCTGTTACTGAGAGTATTAGTATCAGCATGACCAAGACTGCCAGAACTGCCGTTAAAGAAACTAAAATATGTGTCAGCTCTATTGCAAGGTTTCCTTCTATCAGATATTGTACAAGGTTAACAGTGGATATAGCTAGTTGCGTAGGAATGGCAAGGTATAGTATAAATATCAATGTCGTTGCAGTATCATTCATATACCTCATCTCATCATCCGCATCTTCTCTGGCTCCTTTGAACATATACTCTACCACTCGGTCCAGCAATTCGCCTGGGCGCTTTACCATATAAATCCAATCGGGGATGCGGCGCCCTTCCTCACGGCTGTCCTTAAGCTCATTGCATAGATGATTCACATCCAGCCTTATGTATGGGAACAGAAACTTCCTCCATCCTACAAACTTTGAAATTTTGCAGTTACGGGAAAGCGACATGCGGAGGCCAAAGAATAATACTCCAACGAAATACATTACCGCAATAGCGACTGTAATCCCTATTCCGCCAATAGATTTAAGGGATTCTAGGACTGCATTGCCGGTTATTGCTTCGCTGATACCTGCCATGTTGCTGTTGCAGGAATATAGCAGGTATGCTATTGCTAATGCAAAGCCGCCAGTAAAGACAAATCTTACCAGGCTTGAGAATTTTAAGGAACTCATAATGATTTTCTCTTAGATTACAATATTGCTATTATCGGAATGTCTTGTATGCTGAACGAAATGGGCTGGCCCTAGAACAGTTGCTGCTGAACCTCCTTGTAACGTGGACAAAAAGCCTTATTATTCGGCCTTAGGCCTTTCTTCTTTTGGTTCTGTGATATCTGCTTTCAGGCGTACAACGTTCTTCCGCGGGATGGTGTTTGTGTATACGTATATTGACTTGAGGAAGCGCCCGTTGCGCCCTTCGGGGAAGAGCGTGGCTGTAACAGTGCCGCTCTCTCCAGGCATTATTGGCTCCTTGCTGTGCGTTGCGCTAACGCAGCCGCAGCTCACGTATACCCCTTCGATGAGAAGAGGGGCGTCTCCCTTGTTCACAACCTCGAACACGCCGCTCACCGAGTCGGCGTCCTCGTATACCGTGCCTATGTCGAGTGTCCTCACGGGGAACTCCACGGCGGCCTGCGCAAGCAGCATGGCCGGCGCGGCAAGCAAAATGGCTGATATTGTCAGCAGTCTATGCCTCATATGGCAGAATGATTCTGGTTTACATCCCAAAAGTAATGAAAACTTTCTCCTTTTGCAAGAGTGCCTCATTTGCTGTCCTGCAGATAATCAATGGGATTAAGGTAGAACATCTTTTGCCAGCCGAGCGGGGCGCTGTCAATGCGCCAAGGGTAGGGGACAAGCGTCCCTATTCCATAATGGAGGTGTGCCGGGGTTGTGCCCGCATTGCCTGTGTTGCCCACCGTGCCAATCTCAGTGTCTTGTGTTACAAAGGCAAACGGCCTTGTCCTTATCCCATCCAGGTGAGCGTAATAGTGCAGCCTCCATTTTGGGCCAAGCGTTACGACAAACTTGCCGCCTTTGCCATATTCTGTGGCAAGGAGTACAATTCCCCACGTGGCCGAGTGTACGCTTGTGCCTTTCTTTGCGAACACGTCAACGCCTTTGTGCACGATGGAACTTCCCCATCCCTCGTACCAACCCGACTTGTAGTACTGATCTATCTGTGTATTTCCATCTTTCTTCCAACTATAACCTGTCTCATAGTTTCAATTTTATTCACTGCAAAAATAGAATATTCTCTCTAAAAACACGCCTATACTGTGCTGAAATTGAAAAAATAAAGCAGTTTTCGCAGAGTATCGCCCTTTTTTCGTACACCCTACGGTTCTGTCTGTGGCTATCCCTAGAAAAGGTTGACACTTTTTAGAACGGTTAACGAATAGGGTTTACATTACAACTGAAACGGTTTACATCAGTCTCTTTGGTGAGTAATGGCTGCATTCGTTGTAAATGTAAATGAATTCCCATTCACTCATTTGCGCATTACTAGCCCGATACCGAGGAAACCCATCATCTCCACGTGTGCCGGAACTGATGAAGAACCTGCGAACTGTGCGTCTGAGTGCATGCGGCCCCCAATTATGACAAGGCGGTCATGTCTACCATACTACAAAAAAGGAGAGAACCGTCGGTCCTCTCCTTGCTGTATGAGAATCCTTCGCTTGCGCTCAGGATGACGTTCTTACTTTGACAGTGCACCAGCGATATCCACTGCGATAGCAACAGTTGCACCTACCATTGGGTTGTTACCGATACCCAGGAAGCCCATCATCTCCACGTGTGCTGGAACTGATGAAGAACCTGCGAACTGTGCGTCTGAGTGCATACGGCCCATTGTGTCGGTCATGCCGTAAGAAGCGGGACCTGCAGCCATGTTGTCTGGGTGCAGTGTGCGGCCTGTACCGCCGCCTGATGCTACTGAGAAGTAGTTCTTGCCGGCGAGGATACGCTCCTTCTTGTATGTGCCTGCAACTGGGTGCTGGAAGCGTGTGGGGTTGGTTGAGTTACCTGTGATAGATACGTCAACGCCTTCCTTCCACATGATGGCAACGCCTTCGCGAACGTCATCGGCACCGTAGCAGCGTACCTTTGCGCGAGGACCGTCGCTGTATGCGATTTCGCGTACAACCTTCAGCTCGCCTGTGAAGTAGTCGAATTCAGTCTGTACATATGTGAAACCGTTGATACGTGAGATAATCTGTGCGGCGTCCTTGCCAAGGCCGTTGAGGATACAGCGGAGAGGCTCCTTGCGAACCTTGTCTGCCTTTGCTGCAATCTTGATGGCACCCTCTGCGGCAGCGAATGACTCGTGGCCTGCGAGGAATGCGAAGCACTTTGTCTCCTCGCGGAGCAAACGTGCGGCAAGGTTGCCATGGCCGATACCTACCTTGCGGTCGTCGGCTACTGAACCTGGGATACAGAATGCCTGGAGACCAAGACCGATAGCCTCAGCAGCGTCAGCCGCATTCGCGCAGCCCTTCTTCAATGCAATTGCAGCACCTACAACATAGGCCCACTTTGCGTTCTCGAAACAGATAGGCTGTGTCTCCTCACAAATCTTGTAAGGGTCAATGCCATACTGCTCGCAAATCTCGTTAGCCTCTTCGATAGAAGCGATACCGTTCTCGTTAAGTACAGCGAGGATCTGCTTGATACGACGATCCTGACTTTCAAATTTTACGGGTCTTATCATAGCTTTGTCCTCCTTATTC
>JAZNUE010000028.1:0-19590 GCA_045592125.1 Bacteroidaceae bacterium
ACTGGCCTTTGCTACACGCACTAAGGCGATCGATAGCGTCGGGGATCCACCTCTTCCCATCCCGAACAGAGAAGTTAAGCCCGACAGCGCCGATGGTACTGCGAAGATTCGTGGGAGAGTAGGTCATCGCCACTTTTATAAAGAGGACTCCAGACTGCTGGGGTCCTCTTTTTTTAGTGAGAAATTATGCGCACTAAGGGGAGAATAATAGCCTCAATCCCCTCCTTTCCTTGCAGTGCCGTCTTATCGCACCCCACGCGGCACCACCGTCGCGGCGCTTCGCGTGGCTGCCTGCTGCCGACGCTGCGTATACCGCACTTTATGCGGCATTCGTGGGAGAGCAGTAGCCTAAGGCACTCCTTTGGGGAACTAAAGTTCCCGTCGTCGACCGCACTGCCATCGCCGCTTTTTAATAATAAAAATTGAGACAGACGAAGCCGATATAGATGCGATGTCTATGACAATCCATTTAGATGAACGTATCAATAAGGCTTATCAAGAAAACGCCGAATACGAATCCCTTGGTTTTATGGAAACTGTATCAGTTACAGATTTCCCGATTCGTGACCATAAGGTTGTGTTGAAGCTACGCCGCCGCAGATGGAAGAACAAGCAGGCCGGCGAGAGTTTTGTAGAACGGATCAGTGTAACCGAGAAAGGTACCCGCTACTCAAATGAGTTTGCGGCTTTTTTAAAAGAGACGTATGGAGACATCGCCGGTGACTTGCCGTACGCTTGAGGAATTCTATCAAATAGACGGACATACATTTGAAAAGCAGTACAAAGAAGCCTAAGCGGTTATCGTGAGTGGAACTAGTTCTCCCACGCGGAAGAATGGCTGCTGTTCCCTGAAAATATGGGCGAACGCTTGTCTATAGACGAATCCTCACTCTCCAATGGGGAACTATAAACGTTTGTGACAAATCGTGATGCAAAGGCTCTTTGGTAACTGTAGTTGCAAACACCCTCGTTAGAACGCGTTCTAACGAGGGTGTTTGCAAAGATGGGGACTAAGACGCAGGCCCTTTACTGGCCGTTGAACTTGCTTGTCACAATCTGTATCGGAATCTGGTACTCTGTTCCTCCGCGTAGGCGCATGCTGCTAATGCTTATGTCATGGATAATCTTAACGACGCTTCCGTTGGAATCGAGCGTTGTAGATACCGGGATTAGCACCACCTTGTTCCAGTCGGGGTTCTTGGCCTCCCACTCCTCTGGGGACAGGCCGCTGCTGAGATATTCCTCGTAGCAGTGTGTCAGCAGCTTGGATATGTTGCCGTAGGTGTACTGGTTGGTGTTGCTGTCAAAGGCCGTGAGGTACGATGTGCTGTTGTCGTGAAGCCTGTTCTTGAGGAAGAACCTGTAGAGCTCGCTCTTCCTTATCATAAGAAGGTTGCTGTGTGCCTTCGTGGCAAAGCCTGACTCCTCGTTGTAGCGTGTGAAGGATATCTTTGCCGAGTTTATGTCGTCGCAGCTCTGTACGACCTCAATAATTGGCAGCTCAACTTCGGTAAACAGGCCGGCAGGAGTCTTTATGTAGGTAAGTTCCTCCTGGTCGACCAGAGGCTGGAGGTCCTTGTTGTCGAACTTGTTGGTCTGCAGCACTTCCTTTCCTGAATAGAATGTACCCATGAGCGCCTGGATGGAGTCCTTGGCGCCGCTGCTGCTCTGGATGTAGCGCTTGAAGCCTATGTCAAGGCGTGTGCGGTAAACCCTGAGGACTGTGCCGTCTCCGTGTGTGCACTTGACGTATATTCCTTTGAATATCTCGTTAATGAAGGCCTCGGAGTCTGCAAAGTATTTCTTGCCGACGTGGTTGCCGTCGGCGTCCTTTTCGTAGAACTTGCTTATGAACCTGTTGCCAATCCTGTTAGGCAGTACAATCTCTATGTTCTTTGTATAGTCCTCGCCGTTGAGCACAGAGTCGTGCAGCTGGTAGTCTACAGCATTGAATGTCTTGGTTGCTAGCGGAGCCTTGTCTGTGTCGTAGAATACCTCCGGGTCGAAGTTCGTGTAGTAGGGCGTGCCTTCCTGCAGCGTGTTGTCCAGCTCGTATACCTCGCAGCGCATGGCGTTGAGCGAGTCGCCGTAGTACTCTTCAAAGTAGAGGCGCAGCTTGGTGTACGACGCGCTGTCGCCTATTACGCCCTCCTCGGGGAACTCGAAGTCCTCGGTACAGCCGAACTGCGTGGCAAAGCTGGAGACGAATGTCGTGCCGCTCTCGCTGTCGGTGTACTGTCCCAGATATACCTCGCTTGTGTTGGCCAGGATGGAGTCGTTCGCCAGTATCGTCTTGCTCTTCGCGTAGAAAGTGTCTGTCCTGGCGGTTATCTTGTCATTCTCCGGCACAATGCTGTTGCCAATGGAACCGGTGCTGTCGTCGCACTGGGTAAAGGCGAGTATTGTGGCTGTTGCCAGCAGGAAATATGAGAATGTTCTCTTCATACGTTTACCTGTTATTCTTATTGGTGTCGGGATGGGCTGTTCGGCCCTATTGGTCTTGTCTTACTCGAATACTGTGTCGTAGAACCCATTGCATGCATTGCAGTACTCCTCGTCGGCAGGCTTGGGGAGCACTGGCTTGCCAATTGACCTTGCATAGTCTATGAGTTCCTGAGGGACATTATCCCCGTTTACGATTATGCCGTCGCTGTGCCTTATTGCAAGCTTGGCAAGCTCGTTGTATGTGATTGGGGAGGCAACGCCGCTCACTGCCTCCTCGGGCATCTCCTTGTACAGGATTTTCTGCAGGAAACTGTCGGGCAGCGGAGTGCTGAAGTTCTCGTCATACAGCGAGATTACAATCTTCGAGTCGCGGAACGAGGGTTCTTCCCTGTATGTGTGCTTTACAAAGAGCGGTACAAGCGAGGATATCCATCCGTGGCAGTGTATTACCTCGGGGCACCAGCGCAGTTTCTTTACAGTCTCGAGCACTCCGCGTGCAAAGAATATTGTGCGCTCGTCGTTGTCGTCATATTCAACGCCGTTCTCGTCGGCAGTCATTGAACGGTTATGGAAATAGTCGTCGTTGTCAATGAAGTAGACCTGCATGCGTGCAGCCTGCAGCGATGCCACCTTTATGATAAGCGGATGGTCGGTGTCGTCAATGATAAGGTTCATACCCGAAAGGCGTATAACCTCGTGGAGCTGGTTGCGCCTCTCATTAATGATACCCCACTTGGGGGTGAAAATCCTGATTTCCTTGCCGAGGTCCTGTGTCGCCTGGGGCAGATGACGCCCTATGCTTGAGATAGGCGATTCGGGGACAAACGGTGTAATTTCCTGAGTAATAAATAAAATTCTGTTCGCTTTCATCTTTCTGTTCATCCACGGATAATTTCCGCGTTTCGCAAAATTACTAAAAAAATGACAACCTGCCAAGCGGTAGGCCATTTTTAAGGGTTTTTATGACAAAAGGTTACCTGCTTGCACATGTTCCCCTTTCCCCGTACACGTCATGCAATATTAGCAGTGAGCATGCAATGTGCAAAATGTTTTTGCTTTATTTATCCCTATTGTGCCCGCTAGTTTATTATTTTAAGTTATCTTTGCACACTGAAACCGCAAACACACGTGCAGATGAAGGTTATTGACACGATAAAGGAATTGAAGTCCCTGCTGGGCGAGTGCCGTGCAGCAGGCAAGAGCATTGGCCTTGTGCCCACCATGGGCGCTCTCCATGCGGGCCATGCGTCGCTGGTTGAGCGTGCAGTTAAGGAGAACGATGTAGTTGTTGTTAGCGTGTTCGTGAATCCCACACAGTTCAACGACAAGAATGACCTGAAGAACTATCCGCGTACGCTGGAGGCCGACTGCGCATTGCTCGAGAAGATTGGCGCTTCAGTGGCGTTCGCCCCTTCGGTGGAGGAGATGTACCCGGTTGAGGATACCCGCCAGTTCTCGTTCGCCCCGCTTGATACCGTGATGGAGGGAGCATGCCGCCCAGGGCATTTCAATGGCGTGGCGCAGATTGTGAGCAAGCTGTTCTACGCAGTTGAGCCCGATAGGGCCTATTTCGGCGAGAAGGATTTCCAGCAGCTCGCGATTATACGCGAGATGGTGCGCCAGCTGGCGCTGCCGCTGCAGGTTGTAGGGTGCCCCATTGTGCGCGAGCCCGACGGGCTTGCCATGAGCAGCCGCAACACTTTGCTCACGGCCGAGGAGCGCGAGCGCGCCCTCACAATATCGGGCGCTCTTTTCGCTAGCGTGGACTTTGCCAAGGTGAATACATTACAGGCGACAAAGGACTTTGTTGAGGATATTATAAACGGCACTCCAGGACTGGAACTCGAGTATTACCAGATTGTAGACGGTGATACGCTGCAGGAGATTGAGGAGTGGAGCGATACCGGATATGCAGTGGGCTGCATTGCCCTGTTCTGCGGCAATGTGCGCCTTATTGATAACATCAGATATAAAGGAGGGGAGGAGTAGGATATGCTGTTGCAGATGCTAAAGTCGAAGATACATTGCGCTACTGTTACCGAGGCCAACCTGCACTACATGGGCAGTATAACTATTGACGAGGACCTTATGGACGCCGCTGGCATGCTCGAGGGCGAGCAGGTGCATGTGGTTAACAACAGCAATGGCGAGCGCATTGTCACGTACATAATAAAAGGCGAGCGCGGTTCGGGTGTCATATGCCTCAATGGTGCCGCTGCGCACAAGTTCTCGCCAGGCGACGTTGCCATAATAATGGCCTATGCCTCAATGACGCCCGAGGAGGCTATGGTGTTCAGGCCAAAGGTGATAATACCCGACAGGCATAACAGGATATAGCACATTCCTGTATACTATAAACGTCACATGGCGGTTCCCCCGGGGAACCGCCATGTGACGTTCTGCTAGCGGCCGTGCTACTCCAGCACCACCAGCACTGCGCCGTCGGCAACAGTGTCGCCCTTTGCTACCTGAATAGCAACGACCTTGCCGTCGCGGTCGGCATTGATGTTGTTCTCCATCTTCATGGCCTCGAGCACAACAACAGTCTGCCCTTTCTTTACAGTGTCGCCCACGGCAACCTTCACGTCAATGATTACGCCCGGCAGCGGTGTCTTTATGGCGTTGCCGCTTACCGGCGCTGCCGCTGGCGCTGCTGCGGGTGCCGCAGGTGCCGCCGGCCTTGCCGCCACGGGCTGTACCTTCACTACAGGCTTCTCCTCGACCGGTTTCTCCCACTCAACAGTGTACTCAGTGCCGTTGACAGTTACCTTTGCTGTTGTATCGTTCACTTCGTTGATGGCAACCTCGTACTTGTTGCCGTCGATTGTATATCTGTACTCTTTCATAGCGTTCTTATTTGTTAAGGTTGTTCCAATGCTTGTTCACGTATGTTATGGTGAGCACGCCGCTCTCGTTGTCGTGCACGTTGTCGCCCATGTAGGCTGCCAATGCCATTGAAATGGCCGCGGCTACTGCGCCGTCAATCTTTTTCTCTTCCATAATAGTCCTTTTAAAGTGGAATGTTTCCATGTTTCTTTCTCGGCAGGTCCTGACGCTTGCTCTCCAGCTGTGCAAGAGCGCGTATTATGCGGAACCTGGTGTTGCGCGGCTCAATCACGTCGTCAATATAGCCGTACTTGGCAGCCTGGTAAGGATTGGCGAACAGGCGGTTGTACTCGGCCTCCTTCCCGGCAATGAACGCCTTGGGGTCCTCGGCCTCTTTCGCTTCCTTAGCATAGAGGACTTCAGCGGCACCGGCCGCGCCCATTACGGCAATCTCGGCGCTTGGCCATGCGTAGTTGAGGTCGGCACGCAGCTGCTTGCAGGCCATTACTATGTGCGAGCCGCCGTATGACTTGCGCAGTGTCACCGTTACCTTAGGCACGGTTGCCTCGCCATAGGCGTAGAGCAGCTTGGCACCGTGGAGTATTACTGCATTGTACTCCTGAGCTGTGCCTGGGAGGAATCCTGGAACGTCGACAAGCGTCACCAGCGGAATGTTGAAGGCGTCGCAGAAACGCACGAAGCGCGCGCCCTTGCGCGATGAGTTGCAGTCGAGCACGCCTGCATACTTGCATGGCTGGTTGGCGACTATGCCCACCGACTTGCCGTTCATGCGTGCGAAGCCTACAATAATATTCTGTGCGTAGTCGCGATGCACCTCAAGGAACTCGCCGTTGTCCACCACCTCGGCAATAACACGGTACATGTCATAGGCCTGGTTGGGGTTGTCGGGGATTATTGTGTTGAGTATGTCGCTTGTGCGGCCAATGGGGTCGGTGCAAGGAATGTCGGGAACACTCTCCATGTTGTTCTGCGGTATGTAGCTCATGAGCTTGCGTATGATTGCAAGGCCCTCCTCCTCGGTCTGTGCCGTGAAGTGAGTGACGCCCGACTTGCTTGCATGTACGCTGGCGCCGCCAAGTTCCTCCTGGGTCACCACCTCGCCGAGTACGGTCTTTACAACCTTGGGGCCTGTGAGGAACATGTATGCTGTACCCTCCATCATTATTGTGAAGTCGGTGAGCGCCGGCGAGTATACCGCGCCGCCTGCGCATGGGCCGAAGATTCCTGAAATCTGCGGCACAACGCCCGACGCCATTATGTTGCGCTGGAAAATCTCGGCATATCCTGCAAGGGCGTTTATGCCTTCCTGAATGCGCGCGCCGCCGCTGTCATTAATGCCTATGACAGGGGCGCCCACTTTCATAGCCATGTCCATGACCTTGCATATCTTCTGTGCCATAGTCTCGCTGAGCGAGCCGCCTGTTACGGTGAAGTCCTGCGCAAATACATATACAAGACGGCCGCCTATTGTTCCTGAACCGGTTACCACGCCGTCGCCCAGGTACTGTTTCTTCTCCTGGCCGAAGTTGGTGCAGCGGTGTGTCACAAACATGTCCATCTCCTCGAAACTGCCCTCGTCGAGCAGCATGCCTATGCGCTCGCGTGCAGTGTATTTGCCACGTTCGTGCTGTTTCTCAATCGCTTTTTCTCCGCCGCCCTGACGCGCTTTCTCACGCAAGGCAACCAGCTCTTTGATTTTTTCAAATTGCTTGCTCATGATATCTGTTTTTGGTTGTTTTTTAAAATAAGGGTTCTAAGGGGCTAAGGGCCCTAAAGGCCCTAGAGTGATTAAGGGCATTAAGGCATTAATCCTTACTCCTCGCACAACTCTGTCAGCACGCCTCTTGTTGCCTTGGGGTGCAGGAAAGCTATCTGCAGGCCTTCGGCACCAGCGCGGGGCGCCTTGTCAATGGTGCGTATCTCCTTGCTCTCGCACTCGGCTAGCGCGTTGGCCACGCCGTCCTCAACCTTGTAGGCAATGTGGTGTATTCCCTCTCCGCGGTTCTCAATGAATTTGGCTATAGTGCTGTCGGGCGATGTCGCCTCAAGAAGCTCAATCTTTGTCTCGCCCACCTTGAGGAACGCAGTGCGCACCTTCTGGTCCTCGACGGTCTCAATGCTGTAGCATTTCAGGCCCAGGACATTCTCGTAATATGGCAGTGATTCCTCAATGCTCTTCACTGCTATTCCCAAGTGCTCAATTCTTGAAATTTTCATGTTGTGATAACAGTTTTACGTGTTTGCAAAATAGTACTATCGCGAAGATAGGCATTAAAAATTGAAACGCAACAAAGAAACCGGGTAATTTTAGGCACGGCCTGAATTTGTGCCGCCAGTTTTTTACAGAGACAATAACTGTGTGCAACACGGGTGCGGCTATTCCAGCGAGTGCTCTCTCATCCAGGCGGCTATGGCCTTTGACGCCTGCCCGCTCTCGAAGAGTCCCACCTTGCCAGTCAGGAACTCCTTCAGGCGCTCCCTGTATGCAGTCTCGTCAAAGTTCCTTATAGCCTCCACCAGTTCTTCCTGGCTGCGTGCAAGCGGGTATGGCAGTTCGCTGAAACTGTAGTAGAAGCCTCTGTCATACTGTTCCACATCGGTGGCGAACAGTATGCATGGGCGCAGCTGCATTGTGAAGTCGAACATTGAACTGGAGTAGTCCGTGATGAGCATGTCGCTTACGCATAGCAGGTTCTGCATGTCGTGGTACAGTGTCACGTCAATAACCTCCGGGGCATTGAGCAGCGACGATGTGTCGGCCTTGCCAATGAGGTTGGGGTGGAGCCTGAGGAGGACAGTCACCTTGTCGCTTCCAAGCATTTTCTTAAGGTGCGGGATAACCTCGCTCCAGCGTATGCTGTATGGTTCCAGCGAGTGGTTGCGCCGGAATGTGGGGGCGTATATTACAAGCCTGCTGTCTTGCGGGATATTATAGAGGCTGCAAATGCCGGCCTTTATGCTGGCGTGTGCCTCCTCCTGGAAGAATATGTCGTTCCTGGGGATTCCTTTCTCAAGAATCTCGCCAGAGTACCAGAATTTCTCCTTCAGCAGCGTAGTCTGCGCCTTGCAGCCCGAAATCATGAGGTCGCATGCCTTTGAGTCGAACCTGGCCTTCTTTACATATCCGAATCCTAGATTCTCTTCAACGTCCTTCTCGACCCTCTTGAGCGCTACGCCGCCATGCCATGTCATTATGTACTTCTGCCCTTTGCGCTTGCGCCAGTATATCCTGTAAGGGTCGGTGCGCGAGTTCGTTATAAGGAATTCGGCAGTGTTGGCAAGCACAAGGTACTTCCAGGAGCGGAACCTTACGAATCTCATGCGCTTGTCCAGCCGCTTGGCATATTTTCTTGACCTGAAGACCCAGCAGATATCATACTCCTCGCCATTGTCGAGCAGGTACTCGCTTATGTACCGCGGATTGCAGCCGTACTGCTTGAAGTTGTATGCCCAGCACATTACGCGCCCTTTCTTCACGGGCACAAAACATCTTATAAAGAATGATATTATATTGCCGAACAGCTTTACAAGCCTGTTCAGTCCCCATGCTATGGCAGGACCTAATCTTTTCATATCCTTGGAGCGTTGATGATTTTACCGCAAATATAATTGGAAAAAACATATTATAAGAAAAAAATGCCTACTTTTGCAATACAGACACGACTTAAACCACAATCATGATGAAGTTGCACGACCATAGCCTGAGAGAACTTTACAGTCCCGAAGGGTCTTCTTTGCGTACAGTCCAGCTGGAAATGCTGGAAATGCTCAAGGTCCTTGCCAGAATCCTTGACGAGAACAACATACAGTGGTGGCTAAGTTCGGGCACGCTCTTGGGCGCTGCACGTCATCAGGGGTTCATTCCTTGGGACGATGATATGGATATTGTAATGCTACGCAAGGATTATAAGCGTTTTGTGCGTATAATGAAGGAGTATGACAGCAAGGAGTATGTGTTTCATTCCATGGACAGCGATGCGGAATATGTCAACACTTTCGGCAAGTTCCGCAAACGTAGCGGAGATATCCACTCCAAGAACAAGAGAAACAAATACTACAAGTGGCGTGGAGTGGGAATTGACGTGTTTTCAATAGAAAAGACCAATTATGCTGCGGCAAGGATTGCAAGCGTTGTTTACAATAACCTTCAGCACCCTACGGTGTATATACGCACCGCCTGGTTGCGCAAGTTGTCGGCAAGGCTGGCCGAATTGCTGTGCCTTGGACTTGTTAACCCTCTGCTGCGTATTGTGGGGCTTATAAATCCTCGTAAAGAATACCATTATTCTTTGGGAACAGGTTGGGCTAAAAGCACGTTCTACAAACGTGATATCTTCCCGTTGACAACGGCTCGCTTTGAAGATACCGTCATGCCAGTCCCCAACGACACGGCCGCTTATCTTACAAAGGTATATGGGGAGTGGCGTGACGTACCGGCCGACAAGGCCATTATGGATAGTATACATTGCCGCGAGTACAAGGATGAAATTATTGCCCGTCGAAAACCATGAAAACATATTCCGCATGAACATTGATGACAGAAAACTAAGGGAGGTCTATAATCCCGACGGTTCGCAAATTCGTCTTGACCAGCTAGAACTGCTTGAAGTGCTGAAAGATTTGGCAAAGATACTCGATGAGCACAATATACAGTGGTGGCTCAGTTCGGGGACTCTGCTGGGAGCGGTCCGCCACAAAGGTTTCATTCCTTGGGATGATGATGTTGACATTGCGGTTCTACGCAAGGACTACAGGCGGGTGAGGCGCATATTGGAAAATCTTGACAGCGACAAGTATGCGTTCCAGACAATGCATACCGATGTGGAATATATCAGCGTTTTCGGGAAATTCCGCAAGTGCACAGGCGACGCTAAGGCCATAAACCGCAGGCATGTACATTATAAATGGCGTGGCAAGTGGGTAGATATCTTTGCTATAGAAAGCACCAGCTACACTGTGGCAAGGCTGGCAAATGTAATTTACAAGAACCTGCAGTATCCCACGCTGTATATACGCAGAAAATGGTTGCGCAGGTTCCTTATAAGAGTGGTGGAGGTGCTCTGCCTGGGAATCATAAACCCTGTTTTGCGTCTCTTCTCATTCATTAATCCCCAAAGAGAGTATCATTATTCTCTTGGTACAGGCTGGGAGAAGAGCACATTCTATCTGCGTGACATTTTCCCCTTGTCTACTGCAGAATTTGAAGGCATGCGTGTTCCGGTACCGCACAATGCCGACGCATATCTTATGAATGTGTTCGGTAATTGGAGGGAAATCCCCTCCAACGACAACATTCTGAAGAGTCTTCATAGCAAGGCCTATAAGGACGAGATACTTGCAAGACAATAACCTAAAGTCTCCTGAAATGAAAAAACCTGTTACGGTATCCTTAGTAGTGCCAATATATGGAGTGGAGAGGTATATTGGGAAGTTCGCGGAATCTGCCTTCGGGCAGTCCTATCCGCACATACAGTATATATTTGTGAACGACGGCACAAAGGATAATTCCATAAATATCCTGAAAGAGGTGCTTGAGAAGTATCCGGGCAGGAAAGAGCAGGTGGTTATTGTGGACAAGGAAAACGGCGGGCTGCCGGCTGCAAGGAAAACCGGGCTCGGGTATGTGACAGGTGAATATGTATATCATGTCGATTCTGATGATTGGCTTTCTGGAATGGCGATTGAGAAGATTGCCGCCCGGATAGAGGAAACGGGCAGCGACATCATATATTTCAACTTCGTAAAGGAGTACAAGGGGCGTTCAAAGCGCAAACGGGAGCGGTTATACACAGTTGAGACAAAAGCGCAGTATATCCGCAACATGTTCAATCACAAATCCTATGCTGCAGTATGGAATAAGTGCGTTAAGGCCTCATTGTATAAAGAGCATGAGATATATGTTCCCCAATTTGGCTATGCCGAGGATTGTTATCTGACATCTCAGCTTGTAGGCTATGCGGGCAGTATCTCTTTTCTTGATGAGGAGCTGTACCACTACCGCAAGGGCAATCCTAACGCCTTGACGCGTCAAGGAATAAAGAAACGCAAGCGGGAATATGCAATGAATTTCATTGACCTGTATGAAAAGTATTCAGCTGTTCCGCGTGAGGCGAATCCTGTTGCACCAATTCTTGATGATATTGCAATACAACTGGCCTGGTATTCGATATTATACAACCTGGGACTTTTCAGGGAGTATCCTTATCTTGCAGGCGCGGTGCGCAAGGCAAGGGTAAGGCGCGGTGCCAATGTCCCGCTGCTGGCGCAACTGTTCACTAAACTGTATGTGCTGTTCAGGAAATGACCTGTATCTGGCCTTTTTCTTGAGATTCCTCGTCGCTTCGCTCGCCCGGAATGACAAAACAACGTTTTGTTATCGACGAGTTTTGCAGCCATTAGTCGCGTGAAGCATAGACGAAGTTTATGCCACGCGGGTGGCTAAAAGCAAAACGAGTCAATGACAGTGCAAATATAGAATGACAAGGCATAGCGCAGGAGTGAAGGCCTCATTTCTCATATTTTGACTTCTCGGGGAATATGCGCCCGAAAGTCTCAAGCAGTGTCCTGCGCAGCATGGTGTACCTCTCTTCGCTCATCTGCACGTCATTAATGCATGTAAGCATGTGGGTGGGCCGCTCAAGGAACCTTTGCAGTTTCTTCTCCGATACAATGCCAAGGGAGAAGTGCTTCTTCGACAGGCGCTCGTTGATGAGCCTGCCCCTAAGGTACATGTAGTCCAGGAAAAGGTACTGGTTAAGGTTATTGCCTTGCCTTGTGCGTGTGAGCGACTCCTGTATGTCGGACTTTACTTTCTTGTAGAGCGCCTCGCACTCGCTCCTGAGCATTGGCGTGCACACATGCTGGGGGCGCAGGAACGTGAGTGACGGCCCAAGGCCTAGCGCCTTGCGTGCCACCCTGTTGGAGTTATGGCAAATCTGCTTGAACATGCCAAAGGCAAAAATGTGCCTGCTCATTCCAAGTATGCCGTACCCGTTGCGGAAGAAATCCTCGGGCTTGCATGGCTTCATCGGGAATATGTCGTCATTGAAGTACAGGTACTCCTCGTCGAGCCCCTTAATGCGGTGCAGGTGCATTTCGATGGGGTTGCAGTTGAATGTGGGCAGGTACTCGGCCGGTATTATGTCGCTGTGCAGCACAATGTTCACCTGGCTGCGGTCAATCCACTCGGGTACCTGGCTCTCCTGCGATACCACCAGGTGTACCTTGCGTATGAAAGGCATGTTCTTCTCAATGCCCCTGAAGAGGTAGCGCAGCGTTCCCCAGTCGCGGAAACGCTTCTCAAGCAGCGGTGTGTTGGTGTACCTGCTGTAGTCGGCCTGCCATTCGGGGTCGACCCCGTTCACATATGTTATTACTATATCCATAAGCCGTGTCCTGTCAAGCGTTGTTGGCTAGCGTGCTCTTGCCGAACCGCCTGGCCTGTTTCTCGGGTGTGTGCCTCCACCTGTTATGCGACCACATCCACAGTTCGGGGCATTCCTTTATCATCTGCTCCAGCCTGTTCTTGTAGCGTTCTGTTATCTCGTGCTGCGCAACCTGCTCCTTGCCGTCGTATATCTCGTCGAAGCGTATATCGTACCTGCCTGGAGCAGTGCGTCTTGTGTATGCAAAGTATATCGGCAGCCCGAACTTCAGCGCCATGGCCTCGGCCCCGTCGTGGAACACCGTGTCCTGGTTAAGGAACCTAAGCCAGTGGCTGTCGGGGCGCAGGTTGGGGCTCTGGTCGGCCACAAGTCCCATAACTGTTCCCTGCCCGCTCTTGCGGTTACGCAGGAAGTAGAGTATAGTGTGCTTCATGGGAACCTGCAGCAGCTTGTCCGATACGTTACGGAGCCTGCGGTAGAAGTGCTCGAATATAATGCTCTTCATAGGGTGGTATACTCCCATGAGCCTTGAGTCCTTGAGCTCGCGGCTCCACAGCAGCATGTACTCCCAGCAGCCGTAGTGTGCCCCTACGGCAATCCAGTCCTTGCCGCCCAGTTTCTCGTTCATCTCCTTGCTGTTGGTCCAGTTGACTGCCTTGTCCTTGCGCTTCTCGCTTGCGCCCACAAGGTTTATTGTGTCAACAATCACCTCGGCCAGGAACATATAGTAGCGGCGGGCAATGCGGCGTCTCTCCTTGGGCCCTTTCTCAGGGAACGACTTCTCAAGGTTGCCCGCTATCACCTTGTGCCTGTAGCGTGCCAGCATAAGTATGGCCGCGATGAATGGCTTTATAATGCAGTACTTGACGAGGCGGGGCAGAATGCTTATGAGCAGGCTGAACGCCCACAGTGCCTCAAGCGCTATCCTCTTGTACCAAACGAGCTGTGTCTTCATTGCATAGTCCTTATTCCATTGCAAATGTAGTAAAAATAAGAATATCTGCCTTTCTTTGCCTGCTAAAATGCCCTTATGTGTCCTGGTATTTATCTTTGTTGTTCTTTTTGTACAGTTTTTCGTGTAATTGTAAAACAATTTTAGTTTTTTTACCATTTATATACTTGTTTTTGCTATCTTTGCAGCATTAAAACAGGCAGGTGCCGCATTGCTTGCGCCTTGCCAAAAAACAGGAAAATATGAAAAAAACTTTGGTAGATCTTTTTGAGGAATCGGTTAGGAAGTACCCCGACAACACATTCCTCCTTGAGAAAACAGACAAGAAAGAAGGTTTCAGGCCAACAACCTATACACAGGTAAAAGAGCAGGTTTACCGCCTTGGCGCAGGTTTCCAGGCTCTTGGCGTCAAGAAGGGCGACAACATGGCCCTCTTGAGCGAAGGCTGCAACATGTGGGTCATTGGAGAGCTTGCCATGTTCTATGCAGGTGCAGTGAACGTGCCTCTTTCAATAAAGCTAGAAGAGAGCAACGACCTCTATTTCCGTCTCGACCATGGCGACGTCAAGTATGTCTTCGTGTCAAGCTACCAGCTCAAGAAAGTGCGTGCTATCAAGGAGAAGCTCACAAAGGTTATAAAGGTGATTGTCTTCGGCAACGCAGGCGAGCTGCAGGAAGGCGAGATACATGCCGACGAGGTGATGAAGATGGGCGACGCATTCATGAAGGAGCACACCCTTGAGGAGTTCCTTGCAGTGGGCCAGTCAATTGTCAACGATGACATCGCGACCATCACATACACCAGCGGCACAACGGCCGACCCCAAAGGAGTAATGCTCACACACCGCAACTACACTGCCAACGTGGAGCAGGCGCTTACCCTTGTGCCCATTGACCAGACATGGCGCACTCTCATAATTCTCCCTCTCGACCACTGCTTTGCGCATGTCGTAGGCTTCTACATCATGATGTCGTGCGGTGCAACAGCGGCCACAGTCCAGGTAGGGCGCACAGGCCTCGAGACACTGAAGAACATACCGCTGAACATTAAGGAGGTGCGTCCTCACTTCATCCTTTCAGTGCCTTCTCTTGCAAAGACATTCAAGAAGAACATCGAGAGCGCCATCCGCGCGAAAGGCAAGCTCACAGAGACCCTCTTTAACTGGGGTATTGCAGTACGCCAGAAGTACTATGGAGAGAGCAGCCTCGACCCCAAGGGCATGCGCATACTGCTCAAGCCGCTTGTCGCTCTCTTCGACAGCCTTATATTCTCAAAGGTACGCGACAACTTTGGCGGCGAGCTCCGTTTCTTTGTAGGCGGCGGTGCCCTGCTCGACAAGGAACTGCAGAACTTCTACCTTGGCGTAGGCATGCCAATGTTCCAGGGATACGGCCTTTCCGAGGCAACTCCGGTAATCTCCTCTAACGGTCCCGAGCTCTACCGTTTCGGTTCAAGCGGCAAGCTGGTGAAACCTATTGAGATAAAGATTTGCGACGCCGACGGTAAGGAACTTCCCGCCGGTGAGCTCGGCGAGATTGTAGTCAAGGGCGAGAATGTGATGGCCGGCTACTGGAAGAACCCTACAGCCACAGCCGAGACAGTGCGCGACGGTTACCTCTACACTGGCGACCTCGGCTACATGTCCCATGAGAACCTGCTCTATGTGAAGGGCCGCTTCAAGAGCCTGCTCATCTCAAGCGACGGCGAGAAGTACAGTCCCGAGGGCATTGAGGAAGCATTCGTGAGCCTTTGCCCCACAATTGACCAGGTTATTCTCTACAACAACCAGTCTCCTTATACAATAGCGCTCTTTGTTCCCAACAAGGACAACATCAAGCGTGCGCTTGAGGCAAAGGGCCTCGACCTCACTACCGAGGAGGGCCGCAAGGCCGCATGCGACCTGGTGAAGGCCGACGTTGACATGTTCAAGAAGGGCGGCGAGCACGCTGGCATGTTCCCCGAGCGCTGGCTGCCCAGCTGCTTTGCAATCCTCCCCGAGGCATTTACTGAGCAGAACGGCATGATGAACAGCACCATGAAGGTTGTGCGCGGAAAGGTAGAGAAGTTCTACCAGGAGCGTATTGACATCCTTTATACAGCCGAGGGCAAGAACCTCTACGAACAGCATAACCTTGACGCGTTCAAGTAAGGACTAGTGATAACAGAAGAAAATCAGCAAGGATGTGCTCGCATCCTTGCTGATTTTTTATAAGGAGACTAAGGCGAAATTTCATCAAAAACCGCGCTAATGTATTATGTGGATTTCTACAGTTTATTCAACAATCCAGAGAAAGACAGGGAGAACATGGCTATTCTGACCATTGTAGCCAACCCTGAGAAACTCCATGTCCGCTTCAGTCTCTTCTTCATAACCATCAGCAGCAAGTTCACAATCAATGTCACCCAAATTTGTATCTTGATGGCATTGGCGCTTTCTCCATAGAAGTATTTCAGCGGGAAGTTCTGTTTTATCTGCTTAAATAGCAGTTCTATTTCCCATCGTTTGCGATATATGGCAATAATCTCGTTAGGATCCGAATCCATATCATTAGACCACCGGCGCACCGGACGGCGATACTGCAACAGATAAGGTTACAGTTACCTTTTCTGCTCCTAAAACCTGCTCGAACACCGCACTGACGGAACAGATGCGTTTGATACGCTGTATATCGGAGCAGAAAAATTCCCTTACAGAGAAATGTTCCCTGTTACTGCAAGTGGGGTGATGTAGGTATCTATCGTAATTATTTGTGCCTCTCTATGTTAAGTAGGGAGGCTTTTTTGTGTTGTATAACATCTTATGTTGTTTGTGATTAACAAATTTTGCTCTTTGGCATAGGATTATTACAGAAAATGGTTATTTTTGCAAATGCATATCGCTTGCAGAAGCCCGATATGGGTTATGTGGGAGGGTGCAAATTTTATTGAAAAGCGTTTACTAACGTTCTTTCTTGACACATCAGAATCTCGCAAATTCTAACCATAGTCAAGAATGAAGCAATGGTAGATGCCTTGTGGTGTGTTTATGCATACCGCTGTCACCAGTTGTCATTGGGTTAATACCATTAACAACTCTTGGTGCAATGGTTTGTTATATACATATCGGCGTGAGGCTTCTGCGTTGCTCGTTCAACTATGGTGGGCAATGCGAGAGCCTTGATGTGTGGGACGAGTAACAGATACGAAATCTCACGCTTTTTTTGTGTCCGTTAGGCAAATATAGGTACACATAAGGCTTACCTATAAAATCTGTTTTGCAGGCAAGATATTGTGAGATAAAATGCTGGTATAGTAATGTTAAATAAGTAAATAAATATTAATTAAAACAATTTCCGAAATGAAAAAGTTAGTTTCTTTCAAAATTACCGCACTTGTCATTGCAATGTTTGCCTGCTGTATGACTTTTAGTGCTTGTAGCGATGATGATGATTTGGTAGGTATTCAGGCCGAAGTGGTGTTACCGAGTGATGTAGACTTGATGGAACTGGAGGCGTGGAGCTATGTTGTTCCATTTGAAATCAAGAGTGATTCTGAATGGAAAATTGAAAAAAATGGTGATTTCTTTGACGTGATTCCTAGTGAAGGTGAAGGTAATGCTACGGTTGAGATACACGTTACAGACAATATCCACGAAGAACGTCAGAATGGAGAATTGCGCATCGTATTTCCCAATGATGAAAGCAAAAATATGATATTGAATTTGCAGCAGAAGTGGGAGGGCGATTACGACGAGAACGATAATACAACGGCAACAGTTGGCCCCAAAAAATATGCTTTGGGATATGGCTATAATGTAATGGAACAATATGCAAATTCGGCTTCTGTGAAAGGACAGATTTTTATGATGAATGCCCTATATGCCAATGGTATAGCGACCTGTGACGATAGTCAAACGAATTATAGTATGCAGACCATTACAGGTTCTACTGTCTCAGAAATAAGTAATCAACTTGCAGCTAATGTAAATGTTACAGGTAAATATGGTAAGTTCAAAGGTGAGCTCAAATCAAGCTTTACTATGGAACATGTGAAGAATAGTAATTATGAATATGCAATAACTTACTATAATATTGGAACTCAAACTTATAGTTTTGAATTTGGAGCACGTAAAATTGCATCTGAATATATGACCGAAGCTGCTTATAATGCAATTAATGGTTTAGACGATGACTATGCAACAGATAATCCTGACGGTTTAAAGAATTTGATAGAAGATTATGGAACCCACGTGGTGCTTGAGGCTCGTTTAGGTGGTA
Source organism: Bacteroidaceae bacterium (assembly GCA_045592125.1). Taxonomy (GTDB): domain Bacteria; phylum Bacteroidota; class Bacteroidia; order Bacteroidales; family Bacteroidaceae; genus HGM04593. Next base: position 17,887 of record JAZNUE010000028.1, read on the forward strand.
GAATTCGTCATTCTATGGAGATTAACGTTAGCGATATTAAGACCGAATATGATCTTGAAGCCTTTGCTTCTGCTGCGTATGATGGCATATTGGTAGATGCAAGCGCTGATGCTGAAGACAAATTCAAAAAATCGTATAAAGAAAATCAAAGCAAAATAAGTACCAAAGTTGATGTTATAGGAGGTGGTGGCATACCCAGGATGAATTTAATAAGTAAATTTACAAAAGAAAACGTAGATGCTTGGATGTCTTCACTTATTAATAGTAAAGACGTGGGTTTGATTGCTTTTACTGATAACGGTTCATTGCTTCCTTTGTATGAATTGGTAGATACAGAAAGCTTCCCGGGGCGAAAGGAGGCGATAAAAGATTATCTGGAAGGTGAAGTTATGCCAAATGAGTTTTCTGCGTACCAATGTGGTACCGTTACAAAGTTCGACATTCCAACATTTGACAAAAAAGGAACGCTGGTAAAGGATATTAAATTAGGCGGGGAACATGTAGGACAGATTTGTGAAGAGTATATACCACAAATCAATAAAGATTCTCGTGTAATAGTCGTTTATCCTGTAATCAATGGTCAAATGCGTATGAATATGGGGTTCTTTATCGGCGATGAATATCATAGACCATCACGTGTTTCTTGGAATGGTGATAACGTAACAATAGAGGAATATCCCGAACTTGACTTTGGTAGTGCTAAAACACTATACCTTAGAGGTTCTTCCATTAGGGCCACTGCCAGCGAGGATGTTACCATTAAGGAGGGAAAAGTTGAGGACTGTTATCTTTTGGGAAATGTCGCTGACATAAATTATTCTAAAAGACAGGTAAAAGCAAAGGAGTACAAATATCCTTTGGTTAAGATTTTTAATCATATTTGGACACGTGAAGACTATACTTCTCCGTTGTATGATACTGGTAACGGATTGAGTATTGGTTATGATGGAAATAGGCAAGATGCTTATGTTAGTAGCAATAGTAATATATATGTAAGAGCTGCAACTGCAACTAATGCCAGCTATGCTCCGAAAGGATGGGATATTGCGGATTCTAAGGCTTATGAATCTATAAAAACTACATTAACAGCAAATAATATAAATTTGCCCGGAAAGACTTTGTTGGAAGGTGGCCTCTTGGGTTACAATGCGAAGTTTGTAGGATGGTTGGATTTATATTATTGGAATAATGGAGAAATACTTTGTGGAGGCGACGAACAAATGGAATATCTGACCTCGGACAATCTTCACATTCGTCTTAGAAAAGATGGAACTTTGGATGTAGATGGCGGTGTACATCCAGGAAACTGGTATATGCGCGTTCGCCTTATCAAGGAATAATATTTTCGTATGCATAAGTATTTGAAATACTTTTTAGTTTTGGTAGTATTGTCTTCCTGCACTGACAGGGACGGCGATACTGCCGAAACTTTTAATGAGAGTCTGTCGGTAACACTTGTCACTTCGCTCAATGGGGCGGGCGACAATGGGTATAACGATTTGATATTGTCGGGGGTGCTAAGATTTTATCAAGAACAAGAGAATGTGAACCTCTCTCTTGTTCGGCCACACAATATAGAGGAGGCGGAATCGTTTCTCGCTTCGTGGATGGAAAAGGAAAGCGATGTACGCGAACTGCTGATATTGGGGAGCAATGATTATGAGCTGATGGTGAGAGAAAAGGATGTTGAATTGGACGAGCAGA
>JAZNUE010000029.1:0-56891 GCA_045592125.1 Bacteroidaceae bacterium
GACAAAACATAAGTTTTGTTATCGGCGAGTTCATTAGCGGTTGGTCGCACGAGGCATGGGTGAAACTCATGCCGTGCGGGCCGCGAAAGGATGAACGAGCCAATGACTCTACAAATATAGAATGACAAATACACGTGTTGCGGTACTCTGTTTCTGTACTCAGTTCTCTGTTCTCTGTTATCTAAACATCGCTTGTCATGTTGAGCAAAGCGAAACATCTCAGCCATGCACCCATTAGATTCTTGACTTTGCCCCTGCGGCTTAATGCTGCGCAAAGCTTGAGATTCTTCGCTACGCTCAGAATGACAAATACGCGTGTTCGGTACTCTGTTATCTGTACTCCGTTCTCTGTACTCTAAACAGCGCCTGTCATGTTGAACAGTAATGGGAAAACGAGTTCTCACATTCGCTACGCATGCGGCAACCACTCCATGCTCTTTTGTTCTTCTGTCCTTCTGTCTAATAATATTTACACCAAGAAAAAAGACACCAATCCTGGATGGTGTCTTTTCAAGGGTGCGCGTTAACTGCTAGTCAAGGCTTATCGCCGCTCCGTATCAGCAATATGCCTTGCCGCTCAACGGCAGCATGTGCGCTGCGTAGCTGAGAAACTCAACTGTTATGCTGTCCCACACTGGCTTGCCGCCTTTCAAAGGCACGCTGGCATAAAGCGCATGCGAAGCGGGAGTCAAAGGGAGCGTAACATACCCATCGTCATCGGGAATGGAGGCAACCGACTCAATATAGCCTTGCTTGTCAATGATATAGCCGCACACAACCTTGCCTCCGTTGCCCTTGCCGCGAAAACGGATTGCGCCGAAATGTCCCGTGAACGGTGAGAGCGCAACACGATAGCCTCCAAAACCGCGGCAAAGCGCGCCATACTCCTCTTGTATAGCGGGATAGGGTGTAATGCTTGTTACATGCAACGCGCATGACCTGCTAAGACAATGTAGCAGCGCATTGCCACGGCTGTTGCCATTATCGCCGCTATGCGCCGCTTTCTGCAAATGTAGAATTCCTGCTTTTCTCTGTTTCATGACTGTTTATAACTTGGAATGGTTTGCCCAAAGATACAATCCAGGAATAGGGGTTTGCAAGTTTTTTAGCCATTACCACAAACGGGAATTCATGATGACAGACATTGAAAAGGAACTAGTGGCGGCGACAGCCGAGCTGCTTGTATATGCCAAGCACTTGACAAAGGACAGGTTCAGGGCCGAGGACCTTCTGCAGGAAACAAGCATGAGGGTACTCATACAGCGCGACAAGTACAGGGAAGACAGGTGCTTCTGTGGATGGGCAAAGAGGATAATGCTCAACTCGTTCATTAACAGCGCCAACAGGGAGAGGATTATGGAAACTGTGGATGACTGCTGTGTATTTGGGCGTGACAACCCGTGCCTGCACACAAGGAACGACATTGCAAGCGCCACTGCTGACATATACAAGGCGGTAGACCGCCTGCCGGAGAATAGCAGCAGCATAATAAGGCTGCTGATTGACGGTCACAAGTATGACGAGATTGCAATGATACTTAAAATACCGCTGGGAACAGTAAAGAGCAGGATATACTTCTCGAGGGAAAGGCTGAGGAAAGAACTTAAGGACTATTTTGAGTAGCAGGGAACAGTTCCTGACAGAGTTCTAGCAGCTTTTGCAGCTTATGAGGATATTTTATGGGCAGTGAACGAAAAGAAACCGTCCAAGAGCGGCTGTTTCTCGGCATTTTGCCGTAAATTTGCATGCTAAAGAACTTCACCCGCAATTACAGTATGCATAAAACAGCCGAGAATTCAGATAAAGGCGTGCTGCCTCTCTTTGTCTCGCTCCTGAGGTGTGCGATAGGGAATGCTGCAGAACTTCCGTCCGCTCCAACTCCCCAGCAATGGGAGCAGCTCTATGCCCTCGCCTGCAAGCAGGCGCTGCAAGGGATTGCCTTTCCTGGCATTGAGCGGCTGCCACAGCACCAGCGCCCGCACTCGGCGCTAATACTCAAATGGTACAGGACAGTCCTTGCCATCAAGGCCAAGAACAACGAGCTCACGAAGAATGCCATTCTTGTATCGGAGCGTTTCCTTAGCGAAGGTTTCCCAAACTGTGTCCTAAAGGGACAGGGTGTCGCGCAGTACTACCCCGACCCATCCTTGCGCGTGGCAGGAGACATTGACCTGTGGCTGCAGGGAGGCTGCAGCCGTGTGCTTGCCTATGTGAAGAGGTTTGTCCCCGACTGCTATCCCACGTATCACCACGTAGACTTCCCGGTGCTCAAAGGTGTAGATATTGAACTGCATTACCGTCCTTCGTGGATGTACAGCCCGCTGCATAACGCAAGACTGCAGGAATATTTTGCCTTTAGGGAGCGATATGAGTTCTCGCGCACTGTCTCTACATCGCAAGGAGAACTGCATGCGCCCTCTACTGCGTTTAACCTGGTATACCTGCCCATTCATATTTACCGCCACCTGTTTGACGAAGGAATAGGGCTGCGCCAGATTCTTGACTATTATTACGTTCTCACAAATTCTGTAGCCGAGGACAGGCATGAGTGCGTTGCACTGCTCAGGAGCATTGGCATGGCACGTTTCATGCGTGCCCTCATGTATGTGCTAAAGCAGATGTTTGACGTTCCTGAGGAGTATATGGTTTTCCCGCCAGCCGAGAAGGACGGACGTTTCCTTCTTAATGAGATAATTGAGGCCGGGAACTTTGGCAAGTCGGATTCAAGATATGCACAGTCGCGACGCGGGTTCAACATGCAGCACTTCAAGAACCAGTTCAAGAGGTCGGCAGCCTTTTTCTGCTATTACCCCTCTGAAGTAATATGGAACCCTTTCTTCAAGCTGTGGCACAGTTTATGGCGCAAGAGGGCGCGATAGAATGACAGCATTATTATGCAAGGGCTGCAAGGCACACGGTTCTTGCCCTTTTGTTCTTGCGGGCGCACGACCGAGTTGTTGCCCATCATGCAGCCTCTGGCTATAGGCGTGCTAGAGCTTATATCACGAATAGCGGGCCTGCGCAACCGCAGAAAAGAAGGAAACAGCGAGGCACACGGTTCCTGGTGAAACATTTCTTATGAAAATCCTTATAAATTCAGCCAGTTTCATAAAATAAGAGGCAAACATTTTGCCATTATTAAAAGTTTTGCTACCTTTGCACCCTGAAAAGCCATTACACTGCATTTGTTACCAGCAAATAAAAAAAATTAAAACCAGACGATAATGAAAAAAGATCTTCATCCAGCATCATATCGCCCTGTTGTCTTCAAGGACATGTCAAACGGCGATTGCTTCCTTTCACAGTCAACTTGCAACACAAAGGAGACTATTGAGTTCGAGGGCGAGACATACCCATTGGTAAAGCTTGAGATTTCTAACACATCTCACCCATTCTACACAGGTAAGGCCAAGCTTGTCGATACTGCAGGCCGCGTTGACAAGTTCATGAGCCGTTACAGCAAGACTCTGAAGAAGTAAGCAGGTAACACAAGAACAAAAGGAAGGTGTATGAAAATACACCTTTTTTTATTCTCTATGGTACAGCAACCGCGCAGACAAGCTACCTGAACAACAGCAAAACCCACGATAATGATAAAGAAGCTTCTTCTTGCACTCCCCCTACTGCTGCTGGCCGCAGCCTGCGGAAATGACAACAGCACCAACGGGAATGGCGTCCCTGGCAACTGGAACGCCAACACAGGCATGCACAGGCATGCGCAGCGCATTGAAGTGCCGGCACTTGACGAAGGCGAGCTGTTTGTAGCACACACTACTGCCGTAAACGGCAAGGAGAACGTTACCTACAGCATCTCGCACAGTCCAGGGCGCAAGCACTGCAAGTGGGCAGCCTTTACTTTCGACCCCAGCAACAGGGCCATAAGATGGAAACGCGACAACTGGGACAGCACTGAATGGGGAGGAGACCCATTCCAGCCTAACCCGGACATGCCTGACAGCTATGTGATGACCAAGAGCGAGATTAACCATAACGGTTTTGTGCGCGGGCACATTGTTGCCTCGTATGACAGGGTATATTCCAAGGAGGCAAACGAGCAGACGTTCTACTACAGCAACATAAGCCCCATGTACAGCCGCTTCAACACTGGCGCATGGAACGACTGCGAGGGCCTTGTACAGGGATGGGGACGCAACAGTTCGTTCTGCGACACCTTATACATTGTAAAGGGCGGCACCATTAGGGAGGGAGAATACCGCACCATTGGCACCTGCCCCACCGTACCTGACTACTACTTTATGGCCCTGCTCTGCCTCAAGAATAACACATATAAGGCAATAGGCATGCTCTTCAAGCACGTAAACGGCAGCAGCCAGACCGAGACATGCTCTATTGACCACCTGGAGAGCCTTACAGGAATTGACTTCTTCTGCAACGTACCCGACGCAGTGGAAAAGGCTGTGGAAAGGGACTACCATGCCGAGCACTGGACCGGCCTGCGCAACTACAAGGAGATTAAGGAATAAAAGAGGAAAGAGGAAAGAGGAAAGAGCAAAGAGGAAAGAAGAAAGAAGAAAGCTGCAGCTAAGCGGGCGGGCGGGAATGCTTACATTCACGCACATGGCGAGCGAAAAACGGTCCCGCGTACCTGTCATTTCGACACGAAGTGGAGACGTGTTGTTGAGGGCTTTGCCCGAAAAAATCTCAAAATCAGGAACAGAGAAAAGTAACAGACAAGATATGGATAAAAGCAAATTACTCTTGGTTATAGCTGCTTTGATGGCAGCTGGCGGCATTAGCGCCGGCACTCTCGGGTATAACCGTTCAATATCCACGAGGTACGAGGCCGGTGCCGTATATGGCAGCGGCGACTATGCTCCAATGTGGCACTTTGCCAACAGGCAGGGAATGGGCAGCCACAGGAACAGCTGGGCATATGCACGCGTTGCTGTAGATGGGCGCAACGCGTTCAGCAGCAGCGGCATTGCCCTTGACTGGGGTGCCGATATTGTGGGCGGTTACAGCCTTACATCCCCAGTATTCGTGCAGCAGGCCTATCTTGACTTCTCATGGAAGAGGATGAGGATATCACTTGGGCAGAAGGAGCGCTGGGGCTATATACAGAACCCGCGCCTGAGCAGCGGAGCGCTGGTTGAGAGCGGCAACACACGCCCGATACCGCAAATACGCATTGAACTGCCCGAATACTGGGACATTCCTGGCACAAAAGGGTGGATGGGCATTCGCGGACACCTTGCATACGGATGGTTCACCGACGAATATTGGCAGAAGGATTTTGTGAGACCGGACAAGGCACGCACAACAGGCGTACGCTACCACTCAAAGGCAGGCTCGGCGCGTTTTGGCAACGAGAGCAAGTTCCCATTGACCGCAGAGATGGGCCTTTGCATGGTTGCCCAGTTCGGCGGCAACACACATAACCATCTGAACATGGAAGGCAAGCTGGTTGACAGCCCCACACGCCTGAAGGACTACCTGATGGCATTTATACCTGTAAAAGGGGACAGCCAGTACAGCGTTGCCGACCAGGTTAACATTGCCGGCAACATGCTGGGCAGCTGGTTCGGCACAATTACATGGAACGACAAGGCATGGAAACTGCGCCTAACTTATGAGCACGTGTTCGAGGACCACTCGCAGATGTTCTGGGAGTATGGCCTGTGGACCGAGCAGCTGGTGGGCCTTGAGCTGGAACTGAAGAGGTTCAGATGGATAAAGAACGTAACACTGGAGTACTTTAACCTTAAAGACCAGTCGGGTCCGATATACCATGACACGAACAGCCTTATCCCCGACCAGGTGAGCTGCGTAGACAACAACTACTGGCACCACACATACAACGGCTGGTTCAACTACGGCATGATGATTGGAACCCCGTTTACTACATCGCCCGTTTACAACACCGACGGGACCCTAGGCATATACAACAACCGCACTGAGGCATTCCATTTTGGCATAGAGGGTTCTCCGCTTGATTGGATGGACTATAGATTACTGCTTTCAAGGAGCAACAATTGGGGCACATACAGCAGGCCGTTCACCGAGGTCAAGCACTGCACATCGGGGCTCGTGGAACTGACATTCCGCCCCGACATCAAGAAAAGATGGAGCATTACAGCGTCCTTTGCATTTGACAGGGGCAGTCTCTACGGCAACAACTATGGCGGCATGATTACAGTAGCACGCCGCGACCTATTCTCATACTGAAAACGAGGCGATATATGAAAAAGATACTCTTTATTATAATAGCGGCGGCAATGCTCGCGTCGTGCCAGAAGGCCGACCACAACGGCGACCTTGGAGGGTTCTGGAAACTGCAGCAGATTGAGCTGGCAGAGAACGATTCTGTAATTAGCAAGAAAAAGGAGAGCCGCTTCTGGGCAATACAGCTGCAGCTCATACAGATTGGCAGCGGAAAAGGACGTTTCCAGCATGTGGGAGACTCACTGTATGTGCAGATGATTACAGAAATTGAAGACCACAAGGAGTATGGGATTTTCCACCCTAAGGACGAAAGGCTAGGCGTAGTGCAGCTAGGCCGCAAGAGAATGGTACTGAGGTCAAAGGATGCCACGCTCACATTCAGCAAGTTCTAGGATTGGACGGAATCGTCATGACCAGCTACATCTCCGACATAGCGCACTACAATGAGGTGCTGGCGCGAGTGGCGAGCGTCAGGCATTCGCTTGCTATTGGTACGGCCGATATAAAGGACCTATATGTGAAGGCCGGTGCGGAGCGTGAGCCGTTCCTTGCGGTGCTTGACCTACTCGTAAGGCGAGGTGTGGAGGTAAGGTTGCTGCACGCCAAGGAACCAGGGCCGAATTTCCGTGAGGATTTCGACAAGTATCCCGCTCTCATAAAGAAGCTGCAACGCAGGCTTTGTCCGAGAGTCCATTTCAAGATAATGATTTTCGATTGCGAGGTGGCATATATCGGTTCGGCAAACCTCACAGGTGCGGGTATTGGCATGAAGTCCGGAGGCAACCGTAATTTCGAGGCGGGAATCTTGACCGATGATCTCGCATTGGTTGATGCTGCTGCTGACCACTTCAACGCAGTATGGTCGGGTGAGCATTGCAAGGCCTGCAAGCGCAAGGCCTACTGTGGCGACCGCATAAAATAAGAGCCCGAAAAATGACAAGTCCGCTCTCTGTACTCTTTGCCTGCGGCACAGTATCAGCGCTCAAGTTCCTTTGCAAGATAGGGTGCTGTGTGCCCTACTCCCTTAGCGGCAATCTCCTCGGGAGTGCCGGTTGCCATGACCATGCCTCCGTCGCGGCCGCCTTCGGGGCCCATGTCAATTATGTAGTCGGCCATCTTTATGACATCGAGGTTGTGCTCAATTATTATCACCGTGTTGCCCTTGTCGACAAGGCGGTTTATTACATTCATGAGCACGCGTATATCCTCAAAGTGAAGGCCTGTGGTGGGTTCGTCAAGCAGATATAGCGTTTTCCCGGTGTCGCGCTTCGACAGCTCGGTAGCAAGCTTCACTCGCTGGCTCTCGCCGCCAGAAAGGGTTGTCGACGGCTGGCCAAGCCTGATGTACCCGAGACCTACATCCTGCAGCACCTTAATCTTGTTCAGGATTACCGGCACATTCTCAAAGAACTCCACTGCCATGTTTATTGTCATGTCAAGGACGTCGGCAATGGACTTTCCCTTGTAGCGCACCTCAAGTGTCTCGCGGTTATACCGTTTTCCATGGCACACCTCGCATGGCACAAGCACATCGGGCAGGAAATTCATCTCAAGAGTCTTGTACCCGTTTCCGCCGCACTCCTCGCAGCGTCCGCCCTTTACATTGAACGAGAAACGGCCGGCCTTGTAGCCGCGTATCTTTGCCTCGGGGAGGTCCACGAAAAGGTTACGTATATCGGAAAACACTCCTGTATATGTTGCAGGGTTAGAACGCGGCGTACGCCCGAGCGGCGACTGGTCAACATTCACCACCTTGTCAATATGCTCTATTCCCTCAATGCGTTCATAGGGCAACGGTTCGGCCAACGAGCGGTAGAAATGCCTGGCAAGTATTGGCTGAAGGGTATCGTTGACAAGCGACGACTTGCCGCCTCCCGAGACACCTGTAACACATATGAGCTTGCCTAGAGGGAACTCTACGTCGACATTCTTGAGGTTGTTTCCACATGCGCCGAAGAGCCTTATCGACTCCCCGTTTCCTTCGCGGCGCTTCTGCGGCACCTCAATCCTCTCCTCTCCGTTGAGGAAGCGTGCGGTCATTGTGTTTCCCTTGAGCATTTGGGCCGGGGTTCCGGAAAAGACCACCTCCCCACCCTTGCGGCCCGCCTTAGGACCAAGGTCAATGACATGGTCGGCGGCAAGCATTATATCACGGTCGTGCTCAACCACTATTACCGTGTTCCCGAGGTCGCGCAGGCTCTTGAGAGAATTTATAAGCCTGTGATTGTCGCGCGGATGAAGCCCGATGCTGGGCTCATCGAGGATATAAAAGACGTTCACCAGCTGCGAGCCCACTTGCGTGGCAAGGCGTATGCGCTGCCCTTCTCCGCCCGAAAGTGATACTGAGGAGCGGTTGAGCGACAGATATCCAAGGCCTACATCAAGCAGGAAGCCAATGCGCGACTGTATCTCCTTGACAATCTCGCCAGCAATAGCGCGCTGCTTGCCGGTGAGGCGGGAACCGAGCCCTGTGAGCCATTCATGCAGGTCCACAATGTCCATTGAGGCCAGTTCATGGATATTCTTCCCGCCCAAGCGATAATGCAGGGCCTCCCTATTCAGGCGGGCGCCCTTGCACTCGGGGCACTCCTGCATGGCCGAGAACTGTTCGGCCCAGCGCAGTTCCTTGGCCGAGACGCTAGTCTCCTTCTGCTGCTGGATATATTTTACCAGACCGTCATAGGTAGATATGCTGTCGTAGAACATCTCGGACGAGCTGCTCAGTTTCAAAGGAACGGGAGAGCCATAGAGTATCTCATCAATTACCTCATCGCCAAGCTGCTCCACTGGAGTATGCAGGTCTGCGTCATAGCGGGCAAGCACAGCCTCAATCTGCTGGAATATTGACGAGCGGCGATACTTTCCCAGCGGGGCCAGGGCCCCGTCATACACCGATAGCGAACGGTCGGGGACAACCTTGTCGACATCGACCTGGCTCACCGTCCCAAGTCCCTTGCACTTGGGGCATGCGCCCTGCGGGGAGTTGAACGAGAAGTTGTGAGGGTCGGGTTCCTTGTAGGAGAGGCCTGTCACCGGGCACATGAGGCGCTTGCTGTAATAGCGTATGCTGCCTGACGGCATTTCCATTATCATCACAAGGCCGTCGCCCTGAGCCAGCGCCGTAGCAAGGCTCTGCTTGAGCCGCTTGGCATCCTTTGCGTCAACGGCGAGCTTGTCGATAACAACCTCAATATCATGGTTCTTGTAGCGCTCAAGCATCATGCCGCGCGACATCTCGCACATCTCGCCGTCAATGCGCACGTTCAGGTACCCCTTGCGCATCATCTGCTCAAATAGTTCCTTGTAATGCCCCTTGCGACCCTTGACAAGCGGTGCAAGCATATATATGCGCTTGCCGTCATATTCACTGAGGATGAGCTCAAGAATCTGCTCTTCGGTATACTTCACCATCTTCTCGCCCGACAGATAGGAATAGGCCTCGGCTGCACGCGAGAAGAGAAGGCGCAAGTAGTCATATATCTCGGTTGTTGTGCCCACGGTTGAACGCGGGTTCTTGTTAGTGGTCTTCTGCTCTATCGATATCACTGGACTAAGGCCAGTAATCTTGTCCACGTCGGGGCGTTCCATGCCGCCAAGGAAATTGCGCGCGTAGGTAGAGAAGGTCTCAAGATAGCGGCGCTGCCCTTCGGCAAAGATTGTATCGAATGCAAGCGATGACTTGCCGCTGCCGCTAAGGCCTGTTACAACTGTGAGCGAGCCGTGCGGTATCTCCACGTCAATATCCTTGAGGTTATGCACACGGGCACCGAAAACCTCTATTTTGCCTTTCTCTTTTCCCTCTTCCACTTTAGAAATATGTTTAAGAAACTGTATTTTTGCCAGCAGCTCATCGTGCAAGGCCTCTATCCTAACCTGCTTATGCGGCTAAGGCGCTGCTGTCTCCTCGGTATATCCGCGCAGCAGGTTCACGTCACGGCGTATCTCGTACTTTATGCCGTCGGCCCCCACTGCATTGATAACAGCGAAATAGACACCTGGTTTCACATCCTTTCCCTTGTAGGTACCGTCCCAGCCGCAATCCTCGCACCCAATCTGGTCAATGCCCCATGAATAGAGCTGCTGCCCCCAGCGGTTATATATAGCACCGCTAAAGGAAACTATAGACTTGACATTATAGACATTATAGTAGTCATTTATGCCGTCGCCGTTAGGCGAGAAGGCATTGGGCGCCTCGAGCGAGGATTCAGAGAGCACAATGCGGAATGGTTCAAGGTCCTCGGTCCCGAACTCCCATATCTCCTCGCTATCGTTCCTGCTGGTATATACAATCCTCGGCTGGATGATTGTCGCCCCGCTCTCACGGATTTCAATCTCCACGTCCAGGTCGTGGCGTACAAGGTAGGGCTCGTCCTCACCCTCCCTCATGAACTCCCACGAGCAGAAAAGAGAGTACCCTTCAACCTCCTCGGCATTGGCAAAGAGCCTGATGGTTACTGGCGCTTCGCCCGAGAACTCCCCGCCTGCGTCAAGCGTAACGGCCTCGCCTTTGGAGCCAATGGCCTCGGCATAAGGTTCTGGGGCCTCAATATATGTCTGTGCCGGCAAGCAGAGCGCCGTAAGCACAAAGAGAAACAGGAAAATATATCGCTTCATACAACGTAAGGTTCACATTCATACTAACGCAAAAGAAGGCAGCAAAGTATGCTGCAGGCCTGTTTTGCAACAAAAGGCAAAAATAGCAAATATGCCCGAAAAAAGAGCAAGAGAAGCAGACTTTTAATTTACGGCAGCCGATATTTTAGTTGTTTGGGATACACAGTGCCTGAGACAATGCCCGACGCGTGTATTTTTAGCGGCAATGTCTTCGCATAATCACAATTTAGTTGTATCTTCGCGTAGATTTGCGGCAGTGTGCCGCAACAGGAAGAAACAGAACCCAAATCATGAAAAAGCACATACAGCTATTCGCATTCATATTCATGCTGCTTTCGGCAGCAACGTCAGCCGCACAGGAAAACGGTTACATAACACATACAGTAAAGCGCGGGCAGACACTGTTCTCAATCTCAAAGATGTATGACACTACTGTTGAGGCCATCATAAAGCACAATCCCGAAAGCGCCCGGTCGCTATCTACAGGGCAGGAACTGAGAATACCTAAGGGAGAAAATGCTGCTAGCGGCGATGGCGATGTGTGGCGCGACGGCAGGCTCTACCACACTATCCGCAGCAAGGAGACGCTTTTCAGCCTTGGGAAAAGGTACGGAGTGACCCCCGACGAGATATGCGCCGCTAATCCAGGAGTGTCAATAAACAGTTTCCCTGTGGGCAAGGAGATTGTCATCCCGCAGAAAGGCGGGGCAAAGAAGGAAAGTCCGTCGTTCAGGCTCACTCCTGTAGAAAAGGAGAAGAAAGAACCGTCGTTCAGGCTGGCTCCCGTTGAAGACGGAGAAAACCTGGAAATTGCAGGCACACATAAGGTCAAGCGCCGCGAGACAATTGAGAAGATATGCAAGAAGTACGGAGTGAGCGTTGAGGACTTCCTTGAAGTGAACCCGCAGCTAAAGGGCAAGAAAGTGAAGAGAAAGATGATTGTAAACATCCCTGCCAAGAGAACTGCACCCAAGAAAGAGGAACCTGCGCCTAAGGAAGAAAGGCCTATTGCTACAGATGTAACCCCTGCAAGGCCAGAGAAGCGCGATGATGGCGTCACCAGGATTGCCATAGTGCTGCCTTTCCTGCTCGACAGGTTCGCGCCCGACGAGCAAGGCCGCATGGTTGAGTTCTACCAGGGAGTGCTCATGGCAGCAGAGAGGCTCAAGAGAGAGAACCACTCATTCGAGATAAACACTTTTGACTCCGGGTTCAAGGACAAGAGCCTTGACAGCCTCATTGGAAGCGGGGCACTTGACAACATGGACCTGATTATTGGAGCATACTACCCTAACCACAACAAGCAGCTGGGCAGGTTTGCGGCTGAAAAGGAGATTCCGCTTGTAGTGCCGTTCTCAAACAGGCAGGACGAGCTCTACAGCAATCCTTATGTATTCTTTGTGAATACACTCCAGTCGTCAATCATACCCGATGTAACCAGCAGTTTCATACGCACGTTCCCCGACGCGAATGTCATCTTTGTCGAGGACACTGTCAAAAGCAACAAGGGCGCTTTCATCAAGGACCTTACAGCAGGGCTTGCCGGCAATGGCATTCCTTACACAAGAGTAAGCATGGAAGAGATTGCCTATGATGACAATGAAGAGAGCAATGAGGAGGAAGAGCCAAGGTTCATCGCCTCCCTAAGGTCGCTGGCAGCAGACAGTGCAAGACTGAACATCATAGTACCCACATCATCATCAAAGGAGACCCTGAACAGGATACTGCCCTCGCTTGTCATGGCGAACGCAATTGACACAGCGCTCATGAACCGTTACCGCCTGTTCGGATATCCCGAGTGGCAGATATTTGCGCAGCAGACACGCGAGCAGATGTACGAGGCTGACACATACTTCTACGCCACATTCTTCAGCCACTTCTCACTGCCTGAGGCCGCGAAGTTCCAGAACGATTTCATACGCTGGTACAACTGCGACCTTCAGAAGATGTACCCCCGCTACGGCATGCTCGGATATGACATTGCCTACTATTTCATACTGGCCGCAAGCCTCTATGGCAATGAAATGACGGAAAAGATAGGCATGCTTGACCACAGGCCGATACAGACTGGATTCAAGTTCGAGAGAACAAAAGAGAATGGCGCAATGATGAACAAGAAACTATACTTAATCCATTACACACGCGACTTCACTATTGAAAAGATAGACCTTGACAAATGCGAAGAGTAACATTAATAGTATCGCTGCTGCTTGCCCTTGCAGCATGGGGGCAGGTCGAGGAACCGCGCAGCAGGCTGGAGATTGGCGCTGCTGGCGGTTACACCCTCAGCAAGATTGACCTGCGCCCTTCTGTACGCCAGAACATGCTCGGAGGCTATGGAGGAGGAATAAGCATGCGCTACACCAGCGAGAAGTACTTCAGCATGATATGCGCTGCCCAGCTCGAGGTGAACTATGCGCAAAGAGGCTGGGAGGAAGATTTTGACGATACTTCGGGCAACCTCTACAGCCGCAGCCTCAGCTATATCGAGATACCGTTCTTCGCCCACCTTGCATGGGGCAAGGAAGAGAAAGGGTTCCAGTTCTTCGTCAACCTTGGTCCACAGTTCGGTTTCTTCCTTGGCGGCACAGAAGAATACGCAGGCGAATGGAAACCTGAAGAACGCCCCGTATCAATAATGCCTGTATACGGCAAGAAGGTGCAGAACTCGTTTGACTACGGCATTGCAGGCGGCCTTGGAATTGAGTGGAAGACAAAGGCCGGCAACTTCATTCTTGAAGGAAGGTACTATTACGGTCTTGCCGATATATTCCATAACTCAAAGACCGACCCGTTCGGACGCTCGGCCAACCAGACAATCTACGCAAGGCTGGGTTACTCGGTAACCATATTCAAATAGCAAACAGGACGATGTCGCCTACATCGTCCTGTTTGCTATTTGAAGTACCGGAAGGCTTACCTTTCCGCTTTGGCAGCACTTGCTCCAACCGCTGCAAGTGCTGCCTAAACTTCGCCTACGGCTCAGCTTTCACCTTTCCTTGTACATCTCGTCGTAATACTTCTCGTACTCACCGCTAGTGATGTTGTCCATCCACTCCTGGTTATCAAGGTACCAGCGCACTGTCTTCTCAATACCCTCCTCGAACTGCAGGCTTGGTTCCCAGCCTAGTTCCTTCTGCAGCTTGGTGGAGTCGATAGCATAGCGCAAGTCGTGGCCGGCACGGTCAGTGACATATGTTATAAGGTCTAGCGACGCGCCCTCAGGATTGCCCAGCAAGCGGTCAACGGTCTTTATGATTACCTTTATGATGTCAATGTTCTTCCACTCGTTGAAACCGCCTATGTTGTATGTATCGGCAACCTTTCCATCGTGGAAGATTACGTCAATGGCACGCGCATGGTCAACTACATACAGCCAGTCACGCACATTCTCGCCCTTGCCATATACAGGCAGCGGTTTGCGGTGGCGTATATTGTTTATAAACAGCGGGATAAGTTTCTCGGGAAACTGGTACGGGCCATAGTTATTTGAGCAGTTGGTCACTATTGTAGGCATGCCGTATGTATCGTGGAATGCACGTACGAAATGGTCGCTGCTTGCCTTAGAGGCAGAATAGGGACTGTGTGGATTGTACTTTGTCGTTTCGTAGAAGAAGTCCTTGCCGTATGCCAAGTGATGCTCGCCCGATGAGGCAGTAGTAGTGAAAGGAGGCTCTATGCCCTCGGGATGGCTCAGTTCAAGCGCACCATAGACCTCATCGGTTGAGATATGATAGAATCGCTTGCCCTCATACCTCTCGGGCAGCGACTCCCAGTAGAGCCTTGCTGCCTGCAGCAGCGACAAGGTGCCCATCACGTTTGTACGTGCAAAAGTGAACGGGTCCTTGATTGAGCGGTCCACATGGCTCTCAGCAGCAAGGTGAATGATACCGTCTACGTTATTCTTGGCCATAAGCCTGCACATTGTATCAAAGTCACAGATATCAGCCTTCACGAATGTATAGTTAGGCATGTCCTCAATATCCTTAAGGTTGGCAAGGTTGCCTGCATAGGTCAGCTTGTCTACATTGATGATATGATACTCGGGATATTTGTTCACAAACAGCCTTACGACATGCGAGCCAATGAATCCGGCACCGCCGGTAATTATTATACTACGTTTCATAACTGTATTATATTATATTCTCTTTTTAACTAAATCTGCAAATCCTGTTGACTCTACGGCAGACAACAGTCCCATGGAAGATAACAAACAGCACAGCCATTATGGCAGCGATTGCCCACACGCTCCACAGCGGCAGCGGAACAAGACCTGGCGACATGCTGGATATGAACCCAGAGAAGCGGGGATATGCTACAGCCGTAAGCAATGCCGCCGACATCCACACTGCGATATCTAATGCCGCGACAGAGAGCAGATAGGCCGAAGCGGCCTGAGGCGCTGAATAGCCCATTGAATAGAGATTGGCAATCTTCTCCTTGTTCTTCTCGATAAGCAGCAGCATGCTTATAGCAAGCATAAAGAAGGCAAGAAGCGAGAAGAGCGCTCCAATGCCAATGACAGCGAACAGCACTCCATATACTATGGCCTGCAGTCGCACATGCGAAGAATCGCCCTCAACTATATACCCTTTTGCACTAAGGAAATCAAGCAACGGGGTGTTGCCGTCCTTGGCACTGGTCTTGAGTATGAGCCTCGACACATCGGCCTTCTCCCCAGGAGCATACCTTTCATTCGCGGCCTGCATAAAGTCCCAAGGCACCAGTATTGTATTTATCCTGTCGGTGAGGCCGCATACACGTGCCTCATAGGAGACACGCCCGTTAGGGGTGCTGAAATAAAGTGTAAGCGGAAAGCTATTTAGCAGGTCCTCGCTTATCTGCGGCATGCCGTTAGATGTAGCAAAACCAAAGTTATAGAGATTTATATAGTTCCTGGGCAATATTATAGGTATTACCTTATCATCTACTGCAGCACTCCAGCTGCCGCCAGTATCGCCTATCGCACTGTACTCCCCTACTATGAACTCATCGGGGACAGCCTCAAGGAATATGTCTGTCGACATCCTTGACTTGCCAAGCGTAATTGCGGCCCTTATCTCGAACTGTGCCGAGACAAACCCTCCTGTGGCGGACACTTGAGGGTGTTCCCTTATCTCCTCGATATCGCGCCTGCTGAACTTCGTGCTCATGCCAAGCATGCTGCCAATTGTCTGCGCTGTCGTAACGGGCTTGGTTATAACAACAGTGCCTGAAGAAAGCACACTTTCCCCTTCACTTGCAAAGGAGGTGAAATCCCTGTAGCCCTGGATACCCGAAAGCACAATGAACCCGCCAAGCAGATTAACCAGGAAGAACCCGATAGCCTGCGCTGGACTGACATTCTTACTTAACAGCCTTAGCAATAGTCTCATATTCCGCTCCTTTCAAAGTCTAATAGTAAAGTCATATTCAAACGGCAGCCTGTATCCAATTGAGGTGACAATTACACCGGCACCATCCTTCTGTACCCTCTCACGCAGAATCTGTGCCATGACCATTGCGTTCGCCTCATCAAGATGGCTCACCGGTTCGTCAAGCAGTATGAAATCGGCAGGCTGGCACAGTGCCCTTACAAAGGCCACGCGCTGCTGCTGGCCTAATGACATCTTGCCGCAAGGGGTGTGGAGATAATCCTTAAGTCCCAAGCGTGCAAGCATATCACAGACCTCCTTCTCTGTTGCATAGCCTGTCAGGCGGTTCTTTAGCATAAGATTCTCAAAAGAGGAAAGTTCGGGAAAGAGCCTGAGTTCCTGGAACATGACAGCAACTGCCCGCTGCCGCAATGGCACATAGCCAGCAGCAGAGGCAATCTCATGCTCAATGCCATTATCAAGGAAGGATACCTTGCCTGTATAGTCATTGCGCAGGCCGCAGACATAAGAGCAGAAAGAGCTCTTACCCCTGCCCGACGCCGCCTCAATGAGATACGCCTTACCCTTCTGGAACACAAGCCTGGTATTCCACAGCATGGAGGGAGCGCTTTCGGCCTGAAGGCCTGCAACCGCATTCATACACACATTGTCAAAGACTATGCTGTCTATCATATTCCTATATAAATATAACTTGAGTCCAATATAAGCCTAACCACATCGTTAATCTGTCATTCCCGACAGAGCGGCGAGGAATCCCAAAAATATCGCGAAAAAAGAGATTCTTTCATTCAGTTCCCTGAAATCAGTCAAGCGACAATGTAAGATACATCTCTATTGCCTTGTCTACCGCCTGCTTGAGGAAGCTTGTCTCCTTATCCTTGGCTATAACGCGAAGTGTTGTCCTGGTTGCCGACTCTGTTTCCAGTCTTGCACACTCGAGCGCAGAGAGCACAGGATTGAGTCTCTTGAAGGAAGGCTCGTTCCTTAGCGCCTTGGAAAGGCTAGCGAAATCGACAAGCGCGCCATTTCCCATTGACTTGGCATGCCTGTTATCAAGCATATTCCTGCTGAGGGACTTAATGCCGTCACCGCTCTTTATTGACGCATAGATATTCTCTGGCAGCACAAGGAGCATGTTCTCCTTGTACGCCATGTAATAGTCGTAGCCGGCTGTAACGATGTTAAGGTCGTACACGCCATCCTCAACCATTTCCGGCTTAAGCAGCATGCCTGCCAGATTAAGGATTGAACTGAATACAGCCGGGTCGCTGCAGTCAATAACGGCCATAAGCTGCGGCATTTCTTCACGTCCAGACAGTTCTGGCTGCAGCAAGGCAAAGGTCAGGTCACCGCTGATACTCTTGAAGAGCGACATGTCAAGCCCAAGTGAGGCAAGGCCAGCGCTAAGCTGTGACTTCTCCTCGTCACTGAGAGTCTCATTGAGGGACTCAAGGCTCGAGCCCGCATCAAGCACAAGAAACGCATCCTCCGGTACAAATTCCAGGTGTTCTTTTGAAGATGGACGCATGTACTTGTCATACATAGCGGCATACCCCTCGGGAGCGTCAACATCCATCGCCAGTTCGGCAAGGCCCTTTTCAAAGTTAAGCGTAAGAAAAGCATTGATTTCCTTCAGTATCTCAATATCATCGAGGTGCCTTGCATTGTAGCGGAAGTACGGGTCATTCGCAACATACTCATACACCCTGGCACCAGAGACGTACATAGCAGCGTCATCATCGGAACAGAAGAAGGAAAGGTACTCTTTGTTATCTACAGCCTTATCGCCTTGAAGACGCATGTACTCAAGGGCGTCGGCACCGGTTTCAGACAGCGCAAAGACAAGCCTCACGTCATCAAAGGCCACAGATATATCGTTCTGCCCTGTCTCAATAACGCATACATCGCCATCATCCACAATGTCGAGTCCACCGCCAGAGAGGCAAAGGAGCATCTCCTCAAGCTTAGCCTTATCCGATACTGCGACAGCAAGTACCGACTTTGCGGGACTGACATCTGTAAGGGCAAGGACAACCGGTTCCTTAAGGTCAAGGCCCGACTCGGCTGGATTCTCGACAATCTTCCTTAGCAAGTCACCGGCAGCGTTTGGCATTCCGTTGGACGACGCGGCCAGCAATGGCCTAATGACCGGATTCTGGAGTATTTCCGACTCCTGAAGTATGTTATTGGCATTGACCTTGAGCATAACAGCCGGGTTGTCAGGTATAACCGACAGGTACGCGCCTGGCCTTTCAGCCTTGAACGAAGAGCATGAAGAAACAAATACAAGCACTACCGCCGCGACTGCCGGAATTATAAATCTTTTCATTCTTTTGATGTTTTAATGTTTAGAAATTTGCCTATTGCTTATACAAGGGCGGCCTAAGGCCGCCCTTGTATCTGTGGAGGCAAGCAGAATCACCTTCTACCCATGCTCACCTATCACTCCTTTACTATCTCAAATTCAGCGCCCGACGCAAAGTCCTGGCCGTTCTGCGAACTTGTTGCTGTAAAGCGGACATAGCGTGCCTTTACAGCCTTCTTGAACAGCACTGTCTGCTTCTCGGCATTGTACGGGAACTCACCCTCGGCAACCTGTGACCAGTTCTCGCCGTCAACGCTTACCTCGAGCTTGTAACCCTTCACGTTACCGTTGTTACCGCTCTGGCGAGGCATGTACTTGAAGCCCTTGATTGAGACCTCATCGTTTGCGTCGAACTCAATCCAGTGAGGATAGTTGGCTACAGTAACCGAGTACATTGAGTGCCATATTGTAGAGGGGTCACCGTCGAGCATTTTCTCAGGACCGTTACCCGGTTCTGAACTTGAAGAGGCCTTTACGAACACAGGCACCGATGTTATCTTATCGTAGGTGTATGTAGCCTTGAGGTCGGGAGCAGACTTCTCCCAAACAGTTATGCTACCGCCTGCACTGAGGTCAACAGGAGCGGTATACTTGACAGCCTTGCCCTTGTTGTTCACCTTATAATATATCTCTGAACCAGGTTTGTTGCAGCTCATCTTCACAATACCGCGGAGGTCACGTGAAACAAGGACGGGGGTAGCGCCGGAAGCCTTGACATCGGCTTTTGCAACAAAGTCGTCACCGGCCTTTACAGGGCGCATGATAAAGCCCATTGTATTCTCGCCGCCCTTTACAAGCTGGTGGTCAAGGGCATAACCCTGGCCGCAGCTTGCGCCGCCAAGACCTGTAACCTTGGTATCGATATTGAGCCATGTACCTGAAGAAGCAGGCAACTGGTGCGGGTGACCGGCCTCGGTCATCTCAACAGCATTCCAAGGAAGCGCGCTTGTAGACATACCCTCAGTAGCCACGAACATCACACCATTACCGGCCTCATTCGTGAGTGCAGCCCAACGTACATCCTCGCGGTTTGCCATATCCTGTGGCTTGGGGAAGTGTACGAACTGGTCGGCAACAGTGCTGCTGTACTGCTGTACGTATGCACCGTCGCAACGGTCGTTGTAGTTGTTCCATGGGCCACGGCCATAATATGTATAGTTGCTGAGTTCAGAAGGCAACTGAATCTCAAAGCCAAGACGTGCAACAATCTGGCTTGCCTCGGAACCTACAATAACGCTGTTGAGCTCGACCGAACCGTCGGGATATATTGTCCAAATCCTGTTAGAGATAAAATGGAACGCTGTAGGTGCCATCTCATGCTCCGACTCTACAATCTCAAAGCTGCTGTTGGGCAAGCGGTTGCATGTAGCCTGGTGCTTTGCCTGCGTGCGCACGATATACTGAAGCACAACAGAACCGTCCTTGTTCTTCTTGCTTGTGAACGAGAGAACACTGTCCTGCAGGTTGTGCAGGCCAATAGCGAACCAACGGTTGAAGAACCATGTGTCATTGTCCACTGGCGCACGGAAAGCGCTAAGTCTCATTGACTTGCCACCCTCAAGGATTGTTGTACCGTTGTAATCTACGCTATAGAACAGGCCCTTGTTGTTGTCGAATACAATTCTGAACGAGTTGTCAGCACCTGTAACGATTGTCTGTGCAGCAGCCTTGTCATTCTTCATCTCTATCTTGGTGCCATTGTTTGCCACATCGGCAATGAATGCACTCTTCACAGCACCCTTCAAAGGCAGCTGCTCATCCATCTGGACATAACCCTTCTTTGCCCATGGCATATCCTTCTTCAAAAGGAACTCAACCTTCACAAAGTACTCCTTATTGTCAGCGAAATTTGCTTTGTTGAACTTCAGTTTAACGTTCTTTGCAGTGCGTGGAGCAATCTTCATGCCGGGCATGAAATAAGAATCAATGCGCTTGCCATCCTCCCAAAGAGAGAACCTGATATCAAGGTCGCACAAGCAGTTGAAGTAACGCTTGTTGAAGATTTCAACCTCGCCATTATCGAGCAGCTTCACACCTACATTCTGATAGACTTTCTTAACCTCATAGTACTCGGGCTTTGGAGTGTGGTCGGGGAACATCACGCCGTTCATGCAGAATGTAAAGTCTGTAGGACGGTCTCCGAAGTCACCGCCATATGCATAATACTTTGACTGGCCTATTGAATCGTAGTGCAGGAATGCCTGGTCGGCCCAGTCCCATATAGCACCGCCAATGTAGAAATTCGTGCTCTCGATAGCCTCCCAGTAATCGGCAAGGCCACCACCGGCATTACCCATAGA
The DNA here is from genome assembly GCA_045592125.1 of Bacteroidaceae bacterium. Classification (GTDB taxonomy): domain Bacteria; phylum Bacteroidota; class Bacteroidia; order Bacteroidales; family Bacteroidaceae; genus HGM04593. The sequence goes on from JAZNUE010000029.1 coordinate 20,838, forward strand.
GTGGGCATATTCCGAGATGTGGAAAGGATACTTCACATAAGGGTTCTGTCCCTTGACGTCATTACGTGTTGCCGCGATTGAAGGATACTGGTTAGAACCCATATCCACAATGCTGTTGTTTCGCTCATACTGAACCGGACGTGAAGCATCGAATGCCTTGAGCACATCATAAGCCTTAACGAAGTTCTCGCCCGGGCCGGCCTCGTTACCGAGTGACCAGATGCAGACTGAAGGACTGTTGATTGTTGCATGAGCCATCTCCATTACGCGTGCAATGTGAGCGTCAAGGAACTCGGGAACATGAGAAAGAGACTCCTTGTCATAGTAATACTCATGGCTCTCGATGTTGGCCTCATCCTCAAGATAGATACCGTACTTGTCACATAGATAGTACCAGTATGGAGCATCGGGATAGTGTGAGTTACGCACGTGGTTGATATTTCCCTGGAGCATGAGGAATACCTCCTTCTCCATCTGCTCGCGGGTAACATAGTGTCCTGTGTGGATATTGTTCTCGTGACGGTTCACACCCTTCATCTTGATGGGCTTGCCATTCAGGTAGTAGTAGCGTCCTGCCAGGCCGAACTCATCGTCCTCGGCCTTTGTGTCGCGGATTTCAACCTCACGGAATCCCATGTATGTTGATGCGGTCTCAAGCACCCTGCCCTTCTTGTCAAGCAGAGAGACGACCAATGTATAGCGGTTAGGTTCCTCGGCACTCCACTTTGCAGGGGCGGCAACTGGAATATCAAGTTTCAAGGTCCTTGTATCGCCGGCGAGCAGCTGCTCAAGAGGCATTGTCATTGTTGCGCCCTCGACAATCTCATTCTCATCGCTGTAGAGAGTGTTCTTGTAGAGCTGTGCCTTTACCTGATACTTCTTTATCTTCTTTGCAGTGAGGTTACGCACGTCAACCTCAATATTTGCAACAGCGTCCTTGTATTGAGCGTCAAGGTCGGTACGCACGCGGATATCACGCAGCTCGACAGGACTGGTAGATGTCAATGACACAGTGCGGAAGATACCCGGGAGACGGAACATATCCTGTGCCTCGAGGAACGAGCCGTCGCTGTTGCGGTATACCTCAACTGCAACAACGTTCTCACCCTCAACGAGGTATTTTGTAATATTGAACGCAGCAAGGTTACGTGAATTCTTCGAGAAGCCCACATACTGGCCGTTTATCCAAAGGTAGAAGAAAGAATCCACACCGTCGAAATTGATGTATACCTGACGGCCGTCCCAATTCTCGGGGACAACAAATGTGCGGCGATATGAGCCTACCTCGTTGCGGTTCTTGTATGTAGCCCATTCCTTTGCAGGCTCACGCATTACTCCGCCCTTCCAGTCGCCTACAGCAACCTGGTGGTGAAAAATAACTTTCTGGTTGGTGTATATAGGCATGCCATACTTCTGCGAACCGTCATCCTGCAGGCCGTACACGTTCCAGTTCATGGGAACCTGCACCTTGTCCCACTTTGATACGTCAAAATCGGTCTTGAAGAAATCTACCGGACGTTCCCATGGATTGCCTACCCAGTTGAAACTCCATGTACCGTCAAGCGACATGTAGTACTCGCTATTCTCTGGAAGCACCTTACGGGCCGACTCCTCGCTCGCAAAAGTAAAGAACCACGCCTTTGGCTGCTCCTTGTTCAAAGAGAGTTCCTCGGGAGATTCCCACTCGGCAAGACCGGGTTCCTGCCCTTTCACATAACTGTAGCCTCGTGGTGCCTGTACGTCACCATAGGCAAAGCCTTTGAGATTCTGCGCCTGCACTGACATCAATGACATTGCAGCCAGAACCAAAGTTACAAAGTGTTTTTTCATAAATTTATGGTTATATAGTTAAAGATTATCCAACTAACGCCGCGCGCAACGCGCGCATGTATAAAACTTTGTAAAGTTACTCTTTTTTTTCATAAAAGCGAAATTTCACGCTGGTATTTTCGCTCCGGAGAGAAGCACAGGGACCACCCCAGGGCAATACCAGTAACGATTCTTTACAAACACTGCAGAAAGCCGCAAACTGCCGGGACAGGGCCCGAGAAACCCATGTAAGAGCCTTATATGCCAGCCCCACATCTTTGGCATGGCCATCCTGCGTGTGTCGCTTGCGCAGGGAATGGAGATGACAGAATAGGAAATACACGCACATGTCCTCCTTAGACAGGAGTAGATACATAAAAAAAATAAAAGCCACCGTCTGGCAGCTTTTATTATGCATCCAAAGGCACGCTATTAGTTCTTAGCAGCCTCGATAGAAGCCTTGCGGAAAGCCTTCATTGCCTTCTCAAGGTCCAGAGAAGCCTTACGTGCGCGTGTACCTGCAGCCTTGTTACCCTTCTCAGCCTGAGCAATTGCGTCAACCGCAAATGCAGCATAAGTCTCCTGAATCTTCTCAATCAATTCTTTCATAACTGTTCCATTTAATAAGGTTAATGATGTACAAAGATAACAAAATTTGGAATATCAACGCATAAATGGATTTTTTTTTGCACAAAAAATGAAAAAAAGCTGTGTTTTAGGCGTATCACAGGGGGCAGACATCAAGAAAAACCAGCCAAAACAGTTCCCCAAGCACTGCAAACGGTTAATTCTAACGCAAAATAGCACGGAGGCAAGGCAGCACAAGGCATAAGGCATAACAGAGTAAAGGAACTCAACATAACAGGCACAGCAAGAACCGGCCATTATGTCCCTTTCAGTCTTCAGTTCCTTGCGTCAACAGCCTGAAGGTGGCTCAGGAGGTTACATAGGCTACAGAAACTGGTACGCGCGTTGCGGCACTCCGTACTCTGTTATCTGTACTCTTTTCTCTGTACTCTAGACAGGACTTGTCATGTTGAGCGAAGCGAAACATCTCGGCCGACACCCATTAGATCCTTCGCTACGCTCAGGATGACAAGGAACGCGAAAAGTTTGACAGGAACAGGTATACGTAAAGAAAGTTAGCAGGGCAATCCAGTATAAATATAATATTTATTATTATCTTTGCATAATATTCAATGCAGAAAGAACCCGCAAACAAATATTGGACAACAATGACCGCAACTCCACAAAAGAAACAGGGCACAAGGCAAAGACAGCCTCTGGGCAATTACAGTCCCAATGAGATACTATTCCTTTTCCTTTCACGCTGGTACTGGTTTGTACTGTCGGTACTAGTAGCCTTAGGCTATTCGGTATACAAGATACTTACCACACAGCCGGTATACACACGCAGCACCCTTGTCCACATAGAGTCGGGCAATCCAAGCAGCCTGTCGGAGCAGATGGAGAACTTCGCCAACATGGGTACAGGCAAGGCGTCTACAAACGCATACAATGAGATATACACATTCAGGGCACCAGAGACCATTAGCGAGACTGCCAGACGGTTAGGACTATACGTAGAATACAGCAGCCAGGGGAAATTCCATAGCAGCACCCTGTACGGAGAAGGTCTTCCGGCAAGGGCCACACTTTGTGACCTGAGCATAGAGGAACGCGCCTCGTTTGACATGGACATAACTCCAGAAGGCACTTTCAGGCTCTACAACTTCAGCAGCGACGAGGTACACGACAGCACACCAGTTGAAGGCAGTTTCAGCAACGACTCCATCACACTGGTATATACTCCGCTGGGCGACATAATCCTTGAGCGGAACAGCAAATGCAGGCTCTGGCAGCCGGTTACCGTCAACATACAGCAGATTGGAATACACAGTGCAAGCGGCAAGCTGGGCGGCAGGCTCTCATTCAGCGTTACTGGAGCAGAAAACAAAAACAAGAACAAGGACGGCGAAATAATAAGCATTTCAATTAACGACCACTCAATAGAGAGGGCCGATGATATACTCAAGACATTAGTACAGGTATATAACGAGAACTGGGTAAACGACAAGAACAAGGCCGCAATAGGAACCGCCGAGTTCATTGAGAAACGCCTTCAGAAGGTCAGCAGCGAGCTCGACAAGATTGAGAGCGACATCACTGCGTTCAAGAGCGACAACCAGCTCCCCGACCTTAATCAGGCAATCGCAAAGAACATATCCAAGGAGAAAGAGATTGTAAAGCGCAAGAGCGCGCTCGAGAACGAGCTGGAGCTTGCCGAGTACATCCTCAAGAACATCAAGGACAAGGCAAAGGAGAACAACCTGCTGCCCCTGAACTCAAGCATAAGGAATGTGAACATCAATTCACAGATTGAGGCATACAACACATTGATGATTAAGAGGAACAGCCTTGTGAGCAAGAGCAGCGCCGACAACCCGTCCGTAAAGGAGGCCGATATAGCGCTTGCTTCCATGCGCAGTTCTATAATATCCTCTACCGACACACATATACGCCGTCTCAAGGCCCAGAAGGCAGCACTTGAGAAGGAGATTGTGTCGACACAGAAAGAAATAGCCAAGAGTCCTGAACACACCACCTTCCTCACAAGCGCAGAGCGTGAACAGAGCGTAAAGGAGAAAATATACATGTTCCTGCTGCAGAAGCAGGCCGAGAACCAGCTCTCGCAGGCATTTACAGCATACAAGACACGTATAATAGCACCCCCTTCAGGCAGTCTTGAACCAACAGCGCCGCTCAAGAAGAAAGCAATAAGCACCGCACTCATTATCGGTTTGCTGCTGCCGGGTGTTATTATTGTAATACGCGAAGTGACAAACACTAAGGTAAGAGGACGCAAGGACCTTGACATGCTCACAGCGCCAATAATTGGAGAAATACCGCAAATCAACGGTTCAATCAAGAGCAACAGGAAGGAAAACAAGAAGAAGAAAGGACGCGAGAAACTTACAGTGGCAGTTGAGGAAGGCAGCCGCAACATCATAAACGAGGCTTTCCGTGTACTAAGGACAAATATTGAGTTCATGTCCCGCGAACGCGAGAACAGCGTCATCATATACACCTCCTTCAATCCAGGAAGCGGAAAGACGTTCTGCATACTGAACACTGCAATAAGCCTTGCGCTCAAGAAAGAAAGAATCCTTATTATTGACGGCGACATGCGTCACGCATCGCTATCAAACTATGTAGACTCGCCCGGCAAGGGGCTTAGCAACTACCTTGCCAAGGAGACCGACAGCCTTAGCGATGTTGTTGTAGTTGACGAGAAGTACGAGAACCTGCACGTGCTTCCAGTCGGCACAATCCCTCCTAACCCCACCGAGCTGCTGGAGTCTTCCCGCTTTGCCAAGCTTCTTGAAAAGGCAAAGGAGAAATACACCTATATACTTATTGACTGCCCGCCAATAGAGATTGTTGCCGACACACAGATTATCGAGAAGTTCGCGACCAATACATTCTTCCTTGTACGTACGGGACTTATGGAGCGCTCAATGCTTCCCGAGCTTGAGGACCTCTACCGCGAGAAAAAGTTCAAGAATCTCTCCGTAATAATTAACGGCGTAGAGACAAAGGGAAGCCGATACGGGTACCGATACGGGTACCGTTACGGATACCACTACGGCAGTTACTCATACGGAGAGAAGAAAGGCAAGAAAAGGAAGCGCTGATTCGGTTATATGGCGTAACCCGCCTGTACTTAAAGGAACCGCGTCAACTTTTGGTGCGGTTCCTTTAAGTACAGGTTTGCGGGTTCTCGGTGACGAACTCAAATGGTTATAGAGGTTTTATCCTACTTTTTGTCCACCCTGACACTTCTTGAGTTCCTCCATGCAAGATACACAAGACATTGTAGAGATGACAGGTTCGCGATTAGGTTGAGTTTATATCAAGCTCACGTTATATTATTAAATAAAAAAGCGAGTGCCAAGCACTCGCCTATGGGGTGGGTAAGCTACCTACATCGCGCCGCTACAACCAGCTACCTTTGCTGCGGTCAGGCCCTGGAGGATTTGCTAGGAGCTGGCCGTATAGGACTTACCCATGCATTTTCTAAATCTGCGGCAAAGGTAGCAAAAAAAAACGACTGGACAAACAAACGGGAATAAATTTTATCCTTAGGCACACAACAGCTGGCTCGTGCGCAGAAAACAGGGGGAAGGGCAACGGAATTACGCATATTTTTCGTAACTTTGCAGCATGCAATACAGCAGCCAGCCGGTCTGCCGCCGTTGCCGCAAGGCAAAGGAGGAAAGTCCGGGCAGCACAGAGCACTCCACTTCCTAACAGAAAGGCGCCTGCAAAGGCGGAGTAACGCAGAAGAAAATAACCGCCCCTCACGGGGTAAGGGTGAGAAGGTGGGGTAAGAGCCCACCGGCCGTGCAGCGATGTACGGGCCGTGTGTCTTGGAGGCTGCAAGTTCATGTAAACCGGTGCTTGAGGGCTGCTCGCCCGAACCGGAGGGTAGAACGCTTTAGCACGTGTGGCGACACACTGCATAGATGAATGGCAGACACCCCGCAAAGGGTACAGAACCCGGCTTACAGGCTGGCTGTTAAACAAAGTGGAACTGTGTCAAGATGACACAGTTCCTTTATGTTTAACAGATTTTCATCACCCGTTTTGTCCAGGTAACCTTTATGTTTGTAAGAACTGACAAGACAGGCAAGGGCTGTGAACGGCGTTTATCAGTTGCCTGCGCTTTCCACTTCGGAACTTGCCACTGTGAGCAAGTGGTCGCCTTCGAGCAGCCTGAGCGAGCCGTCGGGAACCATGTATCTTTCGCCACGTTTCACCAGCATGACAAGCACACCCTTCGGCAGGCCTATTGCCTGCAAGGTATCACCCTTCGTTTCAAGAAGTTCTGCCGTGACTGTTATCTCGCTCAGCTCGCCAGCCTCTTCGGGAAGCTCAACATCAAAGTGATTCTTCTCCTCTGGCGGCAACAGAAGCTTGAGCTTGCCTGCAGCCATAGCAATTGTACCCCCTTGCAGGACTAGAGACAGGAGGGTTATAAAGAACACTATATTGAAAATATCGCTGCTGCCTGGCACATTCTCCACCACCGGATACATGGCAAAGATGATGGGAACAGCGCCTCTAAGACCCACCCACGACACATACAGCCTGGAACTGAAAGGAATATTCTTGAATGGCAGCAATGAGAGGAACACGCTTGCCGGGCGTGCCGCAAGCATCATGAACACGCCAATGAGCAGCGCGGCAATAGCGCTCTTCCACATTTCGCTGGGGTCAACAAGAAGGCCCAGCAGCAGGAACATGCATATCTGCACAATCCATGTAAGGCCGTCAAAGAAAGCCGACACCTGCTTGCGGTTCTTCATCTTGTTGTTTCCTACGATAATTCCTGTTATATACACCGCAAGATAACCGTTCCCGCCCAGCATGTCAGTAACAGAGAATGTGAAGAACACAATGCTTATTAGCATGATTGAATAGAGCGGTATATTGTTCAGGCTTACCTTCTTCATGCACCACACAGCAGCAAGGCCTGCGCCTGCGCCAATCATTGCGCCTGCAGCGAACTGCTGCACCAGTATTGTCAACGAGCTGACAACAAGCTCGGGAACATTAAGAGATGAGAGGTCCGAAGCGCCCACGCTCAATGCAAGCTGTATCAGCACAATTGTGAGAATGTATGCCATGGGGTCATTGCTTCCGCTTTCCAGCTCAAGCATTGGCTGCAGGTTATTCTTGAGCCTCATGTTCTTGCCGCGCAGTATATTGAATACCGTTGCCGAATCGGTAGAGGACATTGTAGCAGCAAGCAGGAAACATGTTATCAGCGGCAGCTCAAAGGATAGCAGCTTCCACTGCGAAAGGCCGAAGATAAAGGCACCCGTAAAGGCTGTCGTGAGCAGCACACCCACAGTCGAGAGCATAAGTCCAGGACCCAGGACCGGCCTTATATCGCTTATTCGCGTCTCTACTCCTCCAGTGAAAAGGATAACACAAAGCGCCACCATCCCGACAAACTGCGCCTGCCCTACGTTGTCAAACTGTATGCCAAGCCCGTCGCTACCGAAAAGCATTCCAGCAATAAGGAAGAGCAGCAAGGTGGGCATTCCGAAACGTCCGCCGGCCTTGGTTATGAGTATACTGCAGAATATAAGTATTGAACCTATGAAAATCAGGTTCTCCGATGTAAATGAAATCATTAGCTTTCTGTTTTTGTGCAAAAATAGCAACAACGGCGAAGATACACGCAGCCTGCCGCAACATTTTTTACAGCAGACGCTGGATATTCCAGTAATCCCTCCATGTCATATGCTGTCTCAGCAGAGGTGCCAAGAACCCATAGGAACTGTGTCGGAATTTTTGACACAGTTCCTATAAGATTGTAAGATTTGGCAAAATACAGGGTGCGTTCCATTCGCGCCTTGTCCTTAATGATAGGGGACCTAGTATAGCTGTATCAGCAGCAGTCCTGTACCTATTGCTACAGCCGTTGCAACAAGTCCTGGCATCATGAACGAATGGTTAAGTACCCACCGTCCTATCCTCGTTGTACCGGTTCGGTCGAAATTTATTGCGGCCACCAGTGTAGGATAGTTAGGAATAAAGAAATATCCGTTCACTGCAGGGAATAGCGCAATGAGCATCATGGGCGAAATGCTAAGGGCAACGCCCAGGGGCACTATCGCGCGGACAGTCGCGGCCTGGCTGTAGAGCAGGATGGACATGACAAAGAGCGCAATTCCGAAGAGCCATGGCATTTCGGTAACAACACCCTCAATGGCACTCTTCAGCTCCACAATATTGCCGCCAATAAACGTATCGCCCATCCACGCGATACCGAAGATAGCGACAACAGCCTGCATTCCTGCCGAGAAGACACTGCCCTGCGCGGCCTTAAGGCCGTTAGTGCGCGTTATTATAAGTATGAGCGCAGCCGTTGCAAGCATAAGCATCTCAATAATCAGAGGCATACCCACCTGGACACCGTCAAACGAAGGGCGCAGCGAAGGGATTGAGCCGAAAAGGACAATAAGCAGCGTAGCCCCAATGAACAGCACTACCGAAGAGCAGGCCTTGAACATATTGTCGGCCCCTTTCAGTTCAACATGCTTGACATCAAGTTCACCGCTCTTAAGACGACGCTGGTATTCAGGGTCATCGACAAGGTTCTTACCGACTCTCATAGAGAACAGAGCACCCACAAGAACACCTGCCAGAGTAGCAGGGATACTCACTTTCAGAATATCGAACAGAGTAATGTCGTAACCGGCAAGCAACCCGAGCAAGGCTACTGTGGCAGCCGAAATGGGTGAGGCTGTGATAGCCTGCTGCGACGCAATGACAGCAATGCCCAGCGGACGTTCAGGACGTATCTTGGTTTCTGTAGCAACCTCGGCAATCACAGGCAGTACCGAATAGGCGACATGCCCTGTTCCTGCAAGGAAAGTAAAGGTGTATGTCACCAGCGGGGCAAGTATTGTAACATACTGCGGGCATGAGCGCAGTATCCTCTCGGCCACCTTCACCATGTAGTCAAGACCGCCGGCAGCCTGCATGCAGGCTGCGGCGGATATCACTGCTGCAATCATCATCATGACATCAATAGGCAGTTCGCCTGGCTGCAGCCCGAACACAAAGGTAAGCAGCGCTACCCCAAGGCCGCCCATCACTCCAAGGCCAATGCCGCCGAGGCGTGCGCCTATGATTATGCACACAAGCACAATCAGCAATTCCAGTAATACCATCATCAGGAATGTTTAGGCCATTGTCAGAAGACAGGCAGCTGATAAATGAATCCTAATGCCACTCTCTGTGTACCAAAGTCCTTCTGCCCGGCAGCCTTTGCCCTTTCAGTGAAGAAACAGTCCTGGCCAACATAGGTAAGGAAGAAGTGCAGGTTTGTATCCATTGGATAATACTCCACACCCGCTACATAGCCTATTGATGTGCGGTAGTTACCCTTGCCATATCCGTTAGCCTCCTTGAACATGCCAGCGCTCTCGAACATGCCTTTTGCAAAAAGGTTCCATCTAGGCCTTACCCGCCAGTTGATTTTCGCAACCAGAGAATTGTACATGGCGCCAAGCCTGTTGTGCCCGTCAAGCTTGCCAAGAATACCGGTCATTATGCCCTTACGGTCAACATCCTCAAGAGAGCTCATAAGGTCGACATACATGTTGCAGCGCTTCGAGAAATTGAACTGGTTACCCAAGGCTACATAATACATATAGTTACCTTGTGTCTCTTCCATCACAGACGCCGACCAGCGTGTCTGCCATGCCTTGCCGAACATGTCCGCGTTCCAGTTGATAGAGTACACAAGCGGCAGGCGGCTCTCCTCAAGCCCCGGACCGTAGGTAGCGGCCTGCGACCCGTTGCGGCTGTCAAGAATCTGGAACTGCAGCTGCTGCCGGGGAGTCATGTCGTAAGTGAGTGTAACGCCAGTCATGAAGTTGCTCATATTGTTGATAATCTCGCTGTACTGGTATATTTCAATGGGATTTGCGTCAAACTCAAAGCCGCCGTATGCAGCACACTGCTTGCCGGCAGAGAGTGTAAGCTTGCTGCCAATCCGGACAGCTATATATGCAAGGTCAATTGAGTTAGGCAGGTTATCAATCATGCCATCGCCAGCATTGCCGCGGTTAAGGCGCTGGCGCCAGCGGTATGAGAGCCAGCTGTTGACCTTGCCTTTTGCCTCAATACGCAGCTGCTTCATCTCAAATGCACCCTGACTGAGGCCATTGCGTCCGCCCTGATTGAACTTGGCGTCGAACGCCCCGTGCATGTTCATGTAGAGGCTGAGCCAGTCATTCTTCTTCTCAATATTTGCCAGGCGCTCAAGGAGAGACTCCTCGTCGGGGACCTGGGCATTGCGTGATGTCACCTGTGCCGTAGCAGCGGCTGCCACAAGCAGCAACAGGGCAAGGATAGTGTTTCTCATCTTCATAATAGACCGTTATTAGTAGTTGTTGAAATATTTCTGTATAGTTTTCCAGTCATCCGTCTCAGTAAGCGCGAGCATGAGCAGTATGCGCGCCTTCTGCGGGTTCAGTCCCCACGACGCAACAAACTGGTACTTGTTGTCATCAACCTCGGCATCAAGCGTAGTAGCGCCTGTGGGCACACGGCTCGAGCGCACCACTATTATACCCTCCTTACGCGCCTTCTCCAGTTCGGGGAACACATTCCTGTGGATATTGCCGTTACCCACACCAGCATATACTATACCTTTATAGTCCTTCTTTATCATCATGCGCACAACATCGCCCTCGACGTTCGAATATCCGTATGCGATACCTGTCTTGGGAAGCGACTTAAGGCCAAGCACGCTGAAGTAGGGCGCGTCGCGGCGGACCGTTGACGGACTGTAGTAGCGTACCTCGCCATTGTGGATATACCCGAGCGGACCGGCATTAGGCGACTGGAAAGTCTCAACGCTAGTGGTGTTAGTCTTTGTAACATCGGCAGCGCCGAACACCTTGCCGTTCATGCACACCATGACGCCACGGTTCTTTGAGGCAGGAGATGCCGCTGTAACAACAGCATTGTAGAGATTGGCAGGCCCGTCGGCGCTTATGGCCGTAGACGGGCGCATTGCACCTACAAGCACTACTGGCTTGCTGCTGTTGACAGTGAGGCTGAGGAAGAAGGCAGTCTCTTCCATGGTATCGGTTCCGTGAGTTATTACCACGCCGTTTACATCGGCACGGGCAAGAAGCTCATTTATCCTCTTGGCAAGCACCAGCCACACATCGTCGCTCATATCCTGCGAACCGATGTTCACCACCTGCTCGCCCTCAACATTGGCAACATCCTTAATAGCAGGGACAGCGTCGAGCAGAGTGCCTATCGCAACCTGACCGGCCGAATAGTTGCTTTTCGTCGCCGAAGAGCCAGAACCGGCAATTGTGCCTCCAGTTGCAAGTATATACACCTTTGGCAGTTCCTGTGCCATCATCGCCACTGCAATGAGCATCATAGCAGATAGCATGCTAAATCTTTTAAGCAAATTCATAGACTTCTTGTTTTAGTTATGGTTAGTTTCAAATGTCTCAATCCAAAAACAGCAGCGCATGCAATTTTGTTGCGTGCTCAGAATATTGACTCGTCAGTTACTGTCGTAAGCAGTTCTAGCGCCTTCATTCCCATCACAGAGTTTCCCTTGCTGTTGAGCCTTGGGCTCCACACGGCAACAGAGTAGCGCATGGGGCATATTGCAGCAATGCCTCCCCCTACCCCGCTCTTGCCAGGCAGCCCAACAAGATAGGAGAACTCGCCGGCCTCGTCGTAGAAACCGCATGTCTGCATAACCGCGTTCATGCGCTTTATCTGCGAGCGCGTAAGCTCTATGCCTGCATATCTGAACGGTTCGGCATGGTTAGCGAGCGCGAGGAATGCCCTTGCCAGCTCGCAGCAGCTCATCTCAACCGAACATGTCAGCAGGTAGAGGCGCAGCACCTCCTCCACGTCACACTCAATGTTCCTGTGATACTTGAGCAGGTTTGCAATTGCCGCGTTAAGATAGGCCATCTCGCGCTCGGAACGCGCTACCTGCTCATTAAAGCAGACAGTGTCGCTGCCGCTCAGGGCGCGGACGAAACCGAGGAACCTCTCTGCGGGATTATCGAACGAAGTAAGCAGAATATCGGCAACGACCATTGCCCCGGCGTTAATGAACGGGTTACGCGGGATACCATGCTCCACCTCAAGCTGCACAAGAGAATTGAATGCCGTGCCCGACGGTTCCTTGCCAACCCTTGACCACAACATCTCGCCCTTTAGCGAAAGCGCCATGGCAAGAGCAAACACCTTTGATATGCTCTGGATAGAGAAACGCTCGGCAGCATCCCCCACCGTATATACACCGCCGTCAATGGTATTCAGGCAAATGCCGAACTTGTCGGGATTCACCTTTGCCAGTTCGGGAATATAGTCGGCCACCTTTCCCGCACGGGAATATGGCCTTACAGAATTATATATATCCTCAAGAATTGTCTTATAGTCCATCCGGCAAGCTTAAACAGTTTTTGCAAAAATAGCAATTTTTCCGAATAAAACTATCCGGCAGGCAATAAGGTTCGGCAAAATTTGCTTCGTGCAGGCAATATCCCTATCTTCGCATAAACAACAGCACATATGCCAATAATCGAGATAACATCACTCAGCCACCCTGGCGTCGAGATTTTCAGCGCCCTCACCGAGGCCCAGCTGCGCATGAGACACGAAGGCAAGCAAGGGATTTTCATAGCCGAGAGCCCTAAGGTCATAGACGTTGCGCTCAATGCCGGATACAGGCCGCTTGCGCTGCTCTGCGAGAAAAAGCATACTAGCGGTGATGCAGCCAGCATAATAGCACGCTGCAGCGACATCCCCGTATACACTGGCGAGCGCGGTCTCCTTGCCACACTCACCGGATATACCCTTACACGCGGCGTGCTATGCGCAATGCAGCGCCCTGCCGAGACGCGCATGGAGGATATTTGCCGTAACGCCAGGCGCATTGTGGTCATTGACGGCGTCGTAGACACCACTAACATTGGGGCAATATTCCGCAGCGCCGCAGCGCTTGGGATTGACGCCGTGCTGCTCACCCGCAGTTCATGCGACCCTCTTAACCGCCGTGCAGTGAGAGTATCCATGGGAAGCGTGTTCCTTGTCCCCTGGGCATGGATTGACGGAGGGATTGGAGAGCTCTCCCGGCTAGGGTTCACCACTGCGGCCATGGCGCTTGCCGACGATTCAATCTCCATTGCCGACCCGCGGCTTGCCCGCTGCCAGCGCCTTGCGATAATCATGGGCACCGAAGGGGACGGGCTTCCCCAGGCGACAATCGAGACTGCGGACTACGTGGTAAAGATTCCTATGTCGCATAATGTAGACTCGCTGAATGTCGCCGCTGCAGCAGCCGTGGCCTTCTGGGAACTGAGAAGCAAAGACTGACAGGCCGCTCTTTGGGATTTTTACGGATATTTATATGCTATGCATTATTTCCCCATTTCTTGCCCATTTCTCATAACTTCTTCATATATTTGCAATATTGGACATTATTTATAATTATTTAAACCATACATCATGAAAAACAAAATCCTATTCCTGCTGGCAGCAATCTGTATCGCATGCTCACCGCAGCAATCAGAACAGAAAGAAGACACAAATGTGGCAAATTCTGCTGCCGTCGAGAAGAATGTAAAGCCTTTTGTTATCCCTGAGCTACGCGAATGGGAAGGTGCAGCAGGCCAGTTCATTGTTACAAAGAAGACAAAGGTTGTCTACCCCAAGGACAATGCAGCGCTTGCCGAAGTTGCAAAGCAGTTCGCATGCGACTACCAGAAGATGACAGGCACAAGCCTGAAGGTCTCTGCCGGCAAGGCCTCGGCCGGTGACATTGAGCTTGCTATTGCAGATGACAGCAGGCTAGGCAATGAGGGATACGCAATAGATATTGCGGAGAGCGTTGCCATTACAGCCACAACAGCGCGCGGTGCAATGTGGGCGACACGTACAATCCTGCAGATTGCAGAGCAGAACAGCGGCAACACCCTGCCTAAGGGCAACATCATAGACTACCCCGACTACGAGATGCGCAGCTTCATGCTCGACTGCGGCCGCAAGTTCATCCCCATCAGTTTCCTCCATGAGTATGTTGACTTCATGGCATACTACAAGATGAACACATTCCACATCCACTTGAACGACAACGCTTTCAAGCAGTACTTCAACCACGACTGGGCAAAGACTCCATCGGGTTTCCGCCTCGAGAGCGACCTCTTCCCTGGCCTAACATCACGCGACGGCTACTACACAAAGGAGGAGTTCATAGAGCTCCAGAAGCACGCAGAGCGCGTAGGTGTTGAGATTATCCCTGAGATTGACGTACCCGCTCACTCATTGGCATTCGTCCACTACCGTCCCGAACTGGGCAGCAAGGACTACGGCCTTGACCACCTCGACCTCTTCAACCCCAATACATACACATTCATCGACTCGCTCTTCATGGAGTACCTTGGCGGCGATGAGCCTGTATTCCGCGGCCCACGTTTCCACGTAGGTACCGACGAGTACTCTAACCGCGACACAGCTGTCGTTGAGAAGTTCCGCTACTTCACCGATTTCTGTATCCGTACAGCCGAGAAGTACGGCAAGCAGGCTTGCGTTTGGGGCGCGCTCACGCACGCAAAGGGCAACACACCTGTAAAGGTTGACAACGTGCTCATGTATGAGTGGTACAATGGCTATGCCGATCCAAAGGAGATGATAGCTCTCGGTTACGACGTAATAAGCATACCCGACGGCCTTACATACATTGTGCCTGCAGCAGGCTACTACTATGACTACCTGAACTGCGGTTACCTCTACAACAGCTGGACACCGGCAGTTATCGGCAACCAGACATTCGAGGAGAAGCACCCGCAGATAAAGGGCGGTTCTTTCGCAGTATGGAACGACCACGCAGGCAACGGTATCAGCTGCAAGGATATCCACTACCGCGTATTCCCCGCAATGCAGACAATGGCTGTCAAGATGTGGACAGGCGCAAAGCCATCTGTTCCGTTTGAGGAGTTCGACAAGGCACGCCTTGCGCTGAGCGACGCTCCCGGCCTTAACATAGCAGGCCGTTTCAGCGGAGAGAAGAGAACACTTGTTGAAGTTCCTGCTCTCAAGCCAGCAGCAGACCTTGTAAAGGAGACAGGCATAAGAGAGGTAGGCTATGAGTACAGCGTATCGTTCGATATCGTAGCAGCAAAGGAGTGCCCAGGTACAGTACTGACAAGTTCACGCGACGCTGTGTTCTACCTTGCTGACCCCATTAGCGGCAAGCTCGGTTTCTCACGCGACGGCTATCTCATGACATTCAACTACAGCTTCTTCCCAGGAGAGAAGGCTCATGTTACTATCAGCGGTAACCAGCAGGTTACAAAGCTCTTCGTGAACGGCAAGCTCGTTGAGACACTCGACAAGCAGACACTCTACCACAACGAGGGCGGCAGGGACAAGATGTACTACGTGCGCACACTCGTGTTCCCGCTTGAGAAGGCAGGCAACTTCAAGAGCAATGTCACCAGCTTCAAGGTTGAGAACGCTTGCAAGTAAACGTGTTATTTTAGATTCATAAAACCAAGACAGGTCATAGCAAGACGCGATGACCTGTCTTTTTTAGATACACTGGCCTCTTTGGCCATTCTATATTTGCTAAGTCATTGGCTCGTTTTGCTTTTAGCCACCCGCGTGGCATAAACTTCGTCTATGCTTCACGCGACTAATGGCTGCAAAACTCGCCGATAACAAAACGTTGTTTTGTCATTATGAGTGAAACGAAGAATCTCTTTTGTTCACAGCAAATTCCCGACCGCGGTTTTCTCCTTCCACGTCGCTATTCTCATCCTGACAGAGCAAAGGTTCCTCCTTTCTAATTTCTCCTTTAACCCCATTGTGTGGGATTGAACCTGCTCCCGCTCGCCCTTACATGCGCTGCTTCAGCAGCTTATGAAACGACAAGGGATCTCTGTTTCTCATTTCTCATTTCTCATTTCTCATTTCACATTTCACATCGCGTTAATTACTAATAATGAAAGCTAAACATCGGGATTGCAGTCATTATTTATTTCTAATAATTTAGATTTCTAAAAATTTAGTTTTACATTTGTGCTGCAGATAGAGATACAATTATTATATAGCAATCATGAAAAAGGGAGACACGCTTACAAAATCGGAAATACAGGTAATGAACACATTGTGGGAGATGCCTGACGGAGGCTGCATACATGATATAATTGCCCGCTACCCCGACCCAAAGCCTGCATATACAACCATCGCGACATTCCTTAAGATTCTGCTGAACAAAGGATTCGTCAAGTTCCGCAAACTGAGCGGCAAGACACATACGTACTACCCGCTTGTAAGCAAAGAAGAATACACAAGACAGATGATTACCGATGTAAAGGATTCGTTTTTCGGCGGTTCAGGCTCATCACTTGTAAAGTTCTTCGTAGAAAGAGAGGAACTCAGCGAGAGCGAGATAAAGGAACTTATTGACATTATAAAGGAAAACAACAGGCACTGACATGGGAAAGAGTTTCGTAAAGACGCTATCCGCATGCCTTATGCTAGTATCATTTGCCTGCGCAAGTGCTGCCAAGGAAAAAGGTGACAGGCATGATGTCTTGATTGAGGCCTACCTTGACAGCATACCTGGCATATGCAGCAGCAGGCTCGACTTCAATGACTTCTTTGCCAAGTCATATATAATAGCAAAGGTATACGCCAATAGCGACAGCATTCCAGTAAGGATAAAAGTGAAAGGGCGCAGGATGGTCCCGTCGGGCAACTGCGACCATTACTCAGCCACAACGGCAGAAAGACTCCTGGAGGAGAGCAGCAAGAGCATAATAAAGAGCCGCAAATGGAAACCAGGGAGAAACAGGTGCAAGGTCATTTGGAAACCGAGGCACAACCACACCGTGGAGAGACACAGGCACGAACATAGCGGACTGATGCCCTACATAGCTGGACTAGTGACAGATGAGACAAAAAGAAAGCTTCACAAGAACGATGGCAGCACATTCATGCGTCTGAAGACTGACAGCACAGGCACAGTCCTTAGCGCCACACCCATTGGCAGCATATTCTGGGAGACGCACGGCACAGGAAGCATAAGCGGGCTCTCAGTCTCAGCACAGCTGGGACAAGGATACAGCACAATATTCCAGCCAGGAGTCCAGCCGGCAAGGTACATGGGCATATGGGAGTCCAGGATGTACAAGGCCGACAGGCAGCTGAGGCGGAACGCACGGGAGATAGCCCGTTCGCTCAGCGGCAGGCAGTTCAGCGAGCTTGCAGGGAAAGAAAGGGAAATATGCATAGAAATACACATAGACACCTCAGGAATTGAGATAGAAGAGAGCACCCCGTCATATCCAGGCGGCGCAAAGGCACTCAAGGAATACTATACCAGCAATTTCAGATATGGCCGTATACTGGACAGGAACAATATAAAAGGAGTTGCAGAGATAGGCCTCATAGTGAAGAAAAGCGGAAAGGCAAGGCTCCTGTATATTGAACTGCACGAGCAAGGATTTATTTACGAAGGCAAGAACAGCTGGACAAGGATTTCAGGCGAAATAAGCGAAGAGATTAGGAGAATAACAAGAAAAATGCCGCGCTGGACACCAGGCAGGTACGACGGCAAGAAGATAGAAAGCAAATGTTCGTTCCGTATAAGGCTTGACGCCAGTAACTGACTAATCATAGACAACCATGACAGCAGCCATAACCTACATACTTAAATGGGCACTGGCACTCGCAATGCTCTACGTCCCATTCGCCCTCCTGTTAAGGAAGGAGACATTTGCGACATTCAATCGCGTGCTGCTTATCGCAGTCATCATTACCTCGGCAATACTGCCTGCCATTACGGTCACTTTCCCTGTGGAAGTGGAGATTATGAAGTACATTGACGCAGCAGGCAATGCTGTAGCAGAGCAGCCAGTCCAGGCAGCTGTTGCCGCTGCTGGAGAGAAATTGCCCTGGATGCAACCGTCAGCGATGGAGGCGCTATGCATTATATATATCATAGGTGCTGCAGCAGCCCTGGCGCTGCGTATTGCCGAGATAGCAAGGATAATATCAGGCATAAGGCACAGGACATCGGTCATGGGAAAGCAGAATGGCATGACACTCCACTGCCATGCAGGCAGCACAGCTCCCTTCAGCTGGTTCGGGCACGTTGTAATGTCGCAGGACGACTATGACGAGTGCGGCAGGGAGATAATGCTCCATGAGGAAGGGCACTACCGCAACGGCCATTCGTGGGACATGCTGCTGCTCTGCGCTGCCAAGTCACTGCAATGGTTCAATCCCTTCGTCTACATGCTGGCAAATGACATGAAGGAGATACATGAATACGAGGCCGACAGGCATGTGCTCAAGTGTCACGGCAACCCGCGCGCCTACCAGCTGCTTCTGCTACGCAAGGCGGTGGGAGACACAGCGTTCAGCATTGCCAACGGATTCAGCCAGAGCAGTGTCAGAAAAAGAATAATGATGATGGCACGCCGCCCCTCGCCTTCTATAAGAAAAGGGAAAGTGCTCTCGTTCGCGCCCACAGCGCTGCTCTTCCTCGTCATCTTTGCAAGGCCAGAATATATCTACAGTACAATAGAAGTAAAAGCGGACAAAGAGGAAAAGCAGCACGCTAGGGATATATACGCCTATGCAGTAACAGATTGTGCTCCACAGCCACTAAGGCCTGCAATGCCAGAGGCAGGCATGGCACTGCCAAAAGAGATTGAGACAATTGCAGGCATGCCGCTTAACAGCAAGGGCGCAAGGCTGCTCGAGCGCTTTGAGGAGCATGCTTCAGGTACACTCTACCAGCATGTGGACATAGGCAGCAGCGAGACAGGCAGGAGACTGCGTGCAATGAGCGTAAGGCAATGCATAGCAAGGATTGAGTTCATATGTGACAAGCAGGGCAACGCCCACAGCATAACTGGGAAGAGCTGCAACATATCCCTGCAGGGCCATGTGCCCGGCAGCATTGAGCAGTGCAAGAGAGAGGCCACCGAGGCAGCAATAAGGCACGTGAAAGAGATGAAATGGCAGCCTGCAATAAAGAACGGCAAGCCAATGAGTACAATCTTCGACGCGCATATTGTACTTGACATTGAAGAAGAGACAGACCAAAAGAGATACAGCAGCGGCCACACTATGATGGCCGGTTCTACACCAATAAACTGATTATCATGAAAAGAAACCTGCTATACATGCTTGCAACACTATTTTCCTTGCCGCTGGCCGCACAGCAGCAGGAAGAGAAGGAGATAATTGCACGCAACCCGCTCGACAACATCATAGTGCGCACAGCAGTGAAGGAGTCACTCTTTCCCGAGGAACGTGTATACCTTCATTTTGACAACAGCGCATACTATCTTGACGAGGAGATGTGGTTCAAGGCATACGTCACAAGCGGCGAGAACGACACGCCCACAGCTATTAGCCGCGTACTCTATGTAGAGCTGGTTGCGCCCGAGGGGTATGTTGTCAGGACCAACAAGTACAAGATTAGCGATGACGGCACATGCTACGGTTCGTTCGGGCTGAACAGGCTCTTGCTTTCAGGATACTACGAAGTACGCGCATACACGCGCTACATGCTCAACCGCGGCAAGGACGCGGTCTTCAGCCGTGTGTTCCCTGTGTTCGACAGAGTGCATGCCGACGGGTGGGACTTCAAGAACATGCTCGACCGCCGCAGGGGATTTCTCGTTGACGTCGAGAGCGACAGCACGCTCACAGGACTTGCCCGGGAGAAAGAATGGGTAAACGCCACCCTGCCCGACGCCGATGTCAAGTTCTTCCCCGAAGGAGGACACCTTGTCCATGGCATTGAGAGCCGTGTAGCGTTTGAGGTATTTGCTGCCGACGGCATTAGCAGCAACAGCAGCATAACCCTGCTCGCCGACGGCGAGGAACTGCTCACCGCAACACCATCGCACATGGGAATGGGAACATTCACCCTCACCCCAAAGGCCGGTACAGACTACACGGCCGTACTGGCCGATGGCAAGAAGACAAGGAATCTTGGCCTGCCACATGTGGAAGAAGAAGGCGTGGTGCTGAGAGTTCAAGAAGAAGGCGGCAGCGTGACCGTGAACATAAAGAACAGGTTTACGCCTGGAACAGAGATAGGCTGCGCTGTACTGCACCGCGGAAAGACACTCTTCTACGAGCGTTACAATAGCGAAGAGGGAGAAATGACATTCGGTATTGACAAGAACAGCCTCAACGAAGGTGTTAACCGTGCCGTGGTTTTCATTGGCAACGGCATACCGCTTGCCGAAAGGATGTTCTTCGTTACCCATGACAAGGTACTGCCTAATGACCATGAGAGCGCACGCCTGTCAGTCACAGGCAACGGGTGCAGTGCCGGGCGCCTTAAAGCGGAGCCATATGAGAAGATTGCACTAAGCATTGCGCGCGAGGACGGCAAGCCAATTGAGAAAGGCAGTTTCTCAGTCTCGGTAAGCGACGCCGCCAGCCGTCAGGAAACATCATACTCATACAACATCTACACCTACATGCTGCTAGGCAGCGAGGTAAAGGGATATATCCCCAATGCAGCACGCTACTTCGACAGCAGCAACAGCAACCGCGCGGCAGAGCTTGACCTGCTCATGCTCACACATGGGTGGACGTCATACGACTGGAACTGGCTCAGCCGCAGGCAGGGCAGCCTGGAACAGCCAATTGAGAAAGGCATTATGGTCAAGGGGCGCTACGTAAAGAAGAAACCAATAAAAAGGGTGGGATACCTTGACAGGATGACAGTGACAAGCTGCCCGGCGACCAAGGTCGGCTTCAACATTGCCTACAGTGACGGCATGCTCACCATGTACGACTTCGAGACCGACGCGAACGGCGAGTTCCGCGTGCTGACGGAAGACTTCACAGGAAAGCGTGTCGCCAAGCTGGTACCACATACCGAAGGGTACGGCAACCCTCGCGACAGCCTTTTCGCCTTTGTGCTCGACCGCTACTTTTCACCCGAAATGCGTCTCTACCACTATTGGGAAAGGAATGTAGGAAAGGCAATGACAGCCGAGGAGAAGAAGAGGCACCACGAGGAAATGATAAAGATAAACCCGTTCGAATACCTCCTCTCCAACGTAGAGGTAATATCAAAAAGGAAGAAAGACCTCTACTACCGTCCGCCACGCAGCGAAATGAGGCTCGACTACCTCGATGAATGGGAGTATGCGCAGGATGTCACATATCTTGACCGCAAGGCAACATGGAACACAAGGGAATATGGAAGGAGTGTTGCCGAGCCGTCCTGGAGCTCCCCGTCGGCCTTCGATGAGAACCCGCCATTATCGGCCCTGGACAGATGGGCAATGAAAGGCAGCGGAATCCAAGGCGGCGACGCTGTTGAGCCCGACCCCACAGGAGTGAGGAATTCCAGTCTTTTCGTATCCCCCATGCCCGACCCCGTATTCAACAACACCCTGAGCGCATTCGACATACTGCGCAGCGCCTTCTGGCGGCATAACCTGAACTGGTGCTACTGGATACAGAGCATTGTAGTGGATGGCGAATACTCGTCGGACACAGTCCCTGCAATTGACGAGGAGTACACAAGAGGGGTACATCCTGCAAAGATGACCGACTTCAAGGAGATTGTGATACGCTCCGATGAGAACACCCGCAGCAGCCATGAACTGTGGAAACTGCGCCGTAACCGCAAGGAAAAGCAGATAGGCAACTTCCACTACTCCTCCTTCTACACATCATTTACCACAAAGGCCGGCATAGACCCAAGGAACGGCGAAGTAGATGACGCCCCCGACGCAGTACAGTACCATGAATATGCTGCCAGCGGGCTGCATGAGATGGAGCAGACAAGCATACCCAACTATGTCGCATGCTTTATACCGAACAGCAGCGAGGACGCCAGGAACAGCATTGTTCCAAGGCTGGCACACTACAGCACCACACGCTACACCATGGTTTACGGATATACCGCAAGCAAGGAGTTCTATGCCCCCGACTACAGCATTATGCGCCCCGACAGCGCAAATGGCGACTACCGCCGTACACTTATGTGGATACCAGATATTGCCGCCAATGACGAAGGCATTATTGAAGTAGAGCTCTACAACAGCACACAGGCCAGGGACATAGCAGTTGACGTTGAAGGATATGCCGGCGGCACATTCTACAGCAACAGCGACGCTCTTTCTACCCGCGAGAGCGAGAACGGAACGCTTGCAGGCATAAGGAAACAGCAGATAATGCACATTCCAGGAATACAGGAGCCAGAGCTGCTGGCGCACTGCTTCAGGAAAACCGAGGAAGCGCGCTCGCTATTCATGCAGGGAGAGCAGCAGAGAGCATTCGCGCTGTTCAGCGAGACAGCCATGCTAGGATACCCCGAAGCAATATACAACACCGCAATATGCTACCTGCGCGGACAAGGCGTAGAGAAGGACAGCGTTGCCGCCTTCCGCAACTTCCGCAAGGCAGCCAACATGAGGCACGAAAAGGCGCTGCACAGCCTTGCCGGCTGCTACATGAAAGGCGTTGGAACTGCAAGGAACGACTCCCTGGCATTGAAGTACTACACCCTGTCGGCAGAGAGCGGCAATGCAGTATCGCAAGCCATGCTTGGCCACATGTACCTGGCTGGCAGCATTGTGGAACAGGACAGCGCAATGGCGCTTGAATGGTTCGGCAAGGCATGCGAGAAGGACGAGCCTGCAAGCCTGTATGCCATGGCGCTTATAATGGAAAGAGAAGACTCAATTGCCGGCGTTGGCAAGCGCCAGCTGCGCAAGCGTCCGGCAATAGAGTACCTTGCCCGGGCTGCCAGCAGCGGCCATGCATGGGCACAGTACAGGCTGGCACGCTGCTACGAGCAGGGGAAATATGTAAGGAAGAGCCGGAAGAAGGCCTTCGGCTGGTACATGAGCGCCGCAAGCCAAGGAGTTGCCGACGCGATGGAGCGTACTGGATACTGCTACGAGAAAGGACGCGGAGTGAAGAAGAACGAGCCGCAAGCAGCGAAATGGTACAGGCTGGCCAAGGAAAAAGGCAACGAAAAGGCCCGGCAGAAGATAGAATGGTACGACATGCTGCACTTCTTCGAGGAATAAAGGAGATTTTAGCCCTTCCGGCCTTTAGCCCGAGTGTATTGTTGAAGGCATTGCATTCGGGAACATTTCACAAGCCTGTGTGTTCTACATATAGGAATACCGCAACAGCGGTGATAATAACATCAGCTATATGAGAACAGTCTACATCATTGCGGCAGCAATACTGCTTGCAACAGGCGCCAATGCGCAAAGAGCAAAGAGAACAGAGCAAAGAGAACAGAGCAAGGAGCAAAGAGAACAGGGCAGGGCCATAGTGCAGATTTACACGAACTTCCACAGCGGGTTCGGTTCAGTGAACGACGACCGCGGGTTTGCGCTTGACCGCAGCTACATCGGGTACGAGTACAGCCTGAGAAGAGGGATAACCCTAAAGGGAGTGCTAGACATTGGGCAGTCGAGCGATGTGGGCGACTACCAGCGCATTGCCTACATAAAGAATGCCATGCTAGGCTGGAAATGGAAAGGACTCACGCTGAACGGCGGCCTCATCCCAACAACACAGTTCAGTTACCAGGAAAGTTTCTGGGGCTATCGTTACGTATACAAGTCGTTCCAGGACATATATTCCTTCGGCAGCAGTGCCGACCTGGGCATTTCGGCAGCATACCGCTTTGCACGGTGGATTGAGGCCGATGTCATAATCGCCAACGGCGAAGGATTCAGGCAGGTGCAGGTAAAGGACGGGCTGCTCTATGGTGCGGGAGCGACTATAATGCCCTTCAAGGGAATGTCCTTAAGGCTATATGCAGGCCTTAACGAAGGGAGTGACGGCGCAAAGGATATCGTAAACTACGCAATGTTCGCGGGATATAAGCACCGTTATTTCTCGCTGGGCGTGGAGTACAGCATAATGCGCAACAGCAATCACATGGCCGGGAAGCACCTCTACGGTTTCTCGCTTTTCGCGACAGGAAGCCCTAACCGCTGGCTGAGCATATATGCCCGTACCGACGGGCTCATGTCAAGCGACGACTGGAACGAACAGGAAGACGAGGTCACTGTTGTTGCAGGAGTAGAGTTCAGGCTAGGGAAGTATATAAAGATAGCGCCCAGCTTCAGGATGTCAGTCCCCAAGGCAAAGGAACTGCCAGACCGTTATTACGGATATATAAGCTGCAGTTTCGGGCTGTGAGGCATGGGCCTAGAGCGCTTCCAGCGTGCGGGTACGGAACGATTCGCGCGCCTTGCGCACATAGAGCCTGACAACGTCGGCAGGCAGCCTTGAACCGCGCACGAAAGCGCGTGTCTGTTCCGGGAACCTTGCAAGCGCCGTCGCAAGCAGCCAGGCAGCGGCCATGCGGACATAATAGGGCGAAGTGCCCTGCACACTGCCTTCCTGGACGGTTTTAGGCTTGCCCTTAATGGAACGGTACTGTGATACGATATCGCTGAACGGGAGCGACTCAACCATCTCAAAGACCTTGCCTGTCCACTCATCGCATAGCAGATAGCACATTGAGGCTACAATAGCGAAACGCACCTCAAACTCACGCCTTGAGCCGAACCACTGCTGCAGCCAGTGCCACAGAAGCTGCTTGTCAACTTTTGCCATCCATTTTGCATTGGCGCAGAAGGCGTCACAGACAGCCCAGTTGTCAAGCACGGGAACATATTTCGCGAGCATGGCAAAATGCTCCTCGGGAGCGCATTTCTCCATGTTTATAAGGAACCCCCATATTACAGTCTCCTCATAGCACAGGCTTTCGGGCGGGACCTGCCCGAAGCATGCTATAGCCTGGGTCCCGTTGCTGCAATGCCGCACCTCGCCACCAGGCAGCACTGCGGCACAGCCGCTGCGTGAGATTTGCCTTGCAGCCTGTTTCATTTCAGGAGTATGCAGTCCTAGCACCCTGCGCTGCGGCAAGGCATTAATTACACGCAGGTGTCCTTCGCGGTAACGGGAGTCCGACCTGAACCGCCCGCATACAAGAGACTGCAGCATTTGTTCTATCATGTCACTGGCCGTTATTTGCGCAGCGGGTCTTCTGCATGTGCCACATATCATGCCCTAGGAACGTCATTGGATTCACGCGTTCAAATCCAAGAGAGGCATAAAGCGCCTCGGCCCGCGGATTGTCAAAATCCACAATAAGCCCCACACGCTCATGTCCGGCAGCAAATGCCTTTTCGGTTGCAGCATTCAGTAGCATTCGCCCCATCCCCATGCCACGGAACCCGGGCAGCACGGCAAGCGAGTCGAGATAGAACTCGCCGGCCGATGTCTCGTCCTCAATCTCGAGCTCACGGCCCTGGCGTTCCATAATGATTGCCTGCAAAGGCCGGCGCAGCTCATAGAGACGCGCGCCGTCATAACCTACAATTGCCCCGGCCGGCATTCCGTCAGCTTCAGCAACGAGGGCATTGCAATAGCTGTACTGCGAATCGGTTCGCGCAGCAAGTTCCCTGAAAACATCGTAGAGCGGGTGAGTCTCGTCATAGTGCAATGCCATGAGCACAGCCTTCGCAACAAGCGGCGCGTCCTGCAGCGCCGCTTCCCTTATTGTAATAATATTCTGTCCCATTGTAACCTACAGGGCCTATTGTCCAAGCAAGGGCAATATCTCCTTTTCAAAAATATCCTTGTCTATTATACGGTAATGCGGGGCATAGCTGGCATTATACAGCCTGCTATGGTGCACAGCATAGTGCCCGTTGGCGAGTATCTCCTCAATTGCAGCCGCGTCACTCTCATATCCCGGGAGCGCAAGAGACATCCCGTCAATGGTTCTCTTTATCTGCGCCCACTCTGCGGTCCACTCCTCAACATCCACGGCCTGCACATCACGCACGCTTCGCAGGAAACAGGAGAGATATGTCCCGAACGGGACCTTGCCGCCAGCAACTGCCGCCAGCGCCACACGATAATAGTTGCCATGCGCGCCTGTAGGCTCATACAGCCTCACGCCAAGGCTGTCCACCGACTCAAGCTCGCGGCGCAGATATGCCGCAGCCTGCGCTGTGTCGGCTACAATATGCCCAGGACCGAAACGGTCCTGGAAGAAGCTCTTGTATATATCCTGCAGCGTCGACTGGGGATAGCAGGAGAGCATACGCTCCACTGCCGCCTGCACCTGCCGCTCCTCGACATCCTGTTCCTGCACCGCCCCGCATGAAGCGACAGCAACAAGCACTAATGCATAAAGAAGCCTGCGCATCAGTTGTCAATGCTGCGCAGTTCGTACTCCCTTGAACCTAGGCCTATCATTGCGGCATGCTCAAGAATGTGTATGCCGTGACGTGAGTTAATGCGCTCGATAAGAGGCGCAGCGTTGTCATCCTCGGTCGAAGGATAATTGAACACCAGGTCAACGCATGCCTGGTCGAGCGCAACGGGGTCGAGCGACGCCAGTATACCCACGTCATTCATTTCAGGGTCCTCGGGCGTTGCGTCGCAGTCGCAGTCGACCGAAAGGTTGTTCATTACGTTAATATAGATGACACGGCCCTGGAAATGGTCGTGCACCGACTGTGCAGCCACGGCCATGCATTCTATGAACTTGTCCTGCTCGGCGGTATGCTTCCATATGAGTTCCTTGTCCTCGGTAACGCCGGCCGAGTGGATATAGGCCTTTCCGTTTGACGACGCGATACCGATAGACTGGTTCTTGAGCACGCCGCCGAAACCGCCCATCGCATGGCCCTTGAAGTGCGCAAGGTTAACCATCCAGTCATAGTTGAGCATGTTCTCGCCAACAATATTGTACTTAATGTAGGTTGTGTCCTTAACAGGAATCCTCACCTCGCCATAGCCGTCAAGCAGGTCAACAGGCGCAATGGCAGCAAAGCCGTGGTCCTCGAACACCTTCATGTGAGTCTCTGTCTCAAAGCGCGGTCCCTTGTATGCCGTATTGCACTCGACTATTGTACCGTTCACCTTCGCTACAAGGTCCTTTATTAGCGAAGGCTGCAGGAAATTGTGCCCGCCAGGCTCTCCTGTCGAGATTTTAACGGCAACCTTTCCGCTTGGCAAGACGCCCAAGGCGTCATAGACCTTTACAAGCGACTCTGGAGTAATCTCCTTTGTCATGTACACTACCGGTTTTGAGCCGCACTCCCTTGCGCTATCGGCAGGCGCCGCCACATTCTTGCCAGCATTGCCGCATGAGGCAAGCAGCATTGCTGCAGCCGCCATGTATGTAAACATTTTCATCTTGAATATAATTTATTTGACACACGAAGATAACTGCTATTATTTGCATTTCCAAAAAGGAAGATATATTTTTGTATTAAAGTTTCCTCACGCATGTCCAGAACAGCAACAGAGGAAAAACAGAATAAATAGTATCATGAGAAAGGATTTTGGCAAGAAGACATGGCTCTACCCTATGCCAGTGCTTGTTGTGGCGGCATACGGCGCAGACGGCACGGCAAACGCGATGGTTGCAGCATGGGGAGGCATATACACCGATGACATGGTTGGCATATGCATGAGCGAAGGGCACAGGACCACCAAGGATATACTCGAGACAAAGGCATTCACAGTTAGCATGGCAACAGCAGGGCAGGCTGTGCCATGCGACTATCTGGGCATAGTCTCGGGCAACAAGGTTACAGGCAAGATTGAGCGCGCCGGGTTCCACACGGTAAGGGCCGGGCATGTAAACGCGCCCATAATCGAGGAACTGCCAATGGCAGTCGAGTGCGAGCTTGTCTCCTATGACGAGGAGAGCAATTTCCTCACCGGACGCATTGTAAATGTAAGTGCCGACGAGAGCATACTCACCGGCGGCACGATAGACATTGCCAAGCTCAGCCCAATTACATACGACCCTGTAGGGCACGGGTACTACACACTTGGCGAGAAGGCCGGCAACGCGTTCAGCGACGGCAAGCAGATTAAAGAAAAGCAGCAGGGTGCAGAATGAGCCTTGAACTGTTCATAGCACGCAGGCTCTACGGCACGCGCAAGGGCGCGCGCCGCATTTCACGTCCGGCCGTTGCTATTGCGCAATGGGGGGTAAGCGTGGGCGCAGTCATCATGATTGCGTCAATATGCATTATCGTGGGCTTCAAGCAGCAGGTGCGCGAGAAGGTGTTCGGTTTTGGCGGGCATGTCCAGATGATGACCTACAACGGCAACGCCGTGGGCGAGAGCCCGCTCATAACAGACAGCACCCTAATCGCTGCCCTCAAGAGCATACCAGGTGTCGCTGCAGTGCAGCAGCATGTACAGAAGACTGGAATTATTGTTGGCGATGAGGAGTATGAGGGAGTGGCCTTAAAAGGAATAGGGAGCGGATATGACCGCTCTTTCATCGAAAGGCATATTGTCGAGGGGACAATGCCCCAGCTTAGCGACACTTTGCCGTCGGACGGCATTGTCATATCAAGAGTGCTTGCCGACAGGATTGGCGCCAGGCTGGGCGACAGGGTAAACATGTATTTCCTTGACAAGGGGATAAAGGCCCGCAAGCTTACCATAGAGGCCATATACAGCACACACCTCAATGAATTTGACGCAGCAGTGGCCTATACCGGTATCGGCACCACACGCAGCATAAACAGATGGGACAGCAATATGGTCTCGGGAATTGAGATTACACTTGACGACTACTCCAAGGCCGAGTCCGCTGTAGCAGACATCTGCGACGCCGCATCCTATGCCACCTCCATAAACAGCGAGCAGATTGTTGTGCCAACCATTGAGGAGCTTAACCCTGCCATATTCGCCTGGCTCGGCGTGCTCGACCAGACCGTGTGGATGATACTCATACTGGTTGTTCTGATTGCCGCGTTCACAATGATTTCGGGACTGCTGATAATTATACTTGAGAAGAGCAGCCTCATTGGAATACTCAAGGCATTAGGAGCAAAGAATGTATCTATAAGAAGAATATTCATCTACTATGCCGGGTTCATTATTGGCAAGGGACTGCTGGCCGGCAACATTATTGGCATTGGGCTTTGCCTGCTGCAGCAGCAGTTCCGTATTGTAGCCATTGACCCCGAGATGTACTACATGGACCGCGTGCCCATAGAGTTCACATGGCTGCTGGTTCCCATGAACATAGCGATGTTCGTCATTTCAGTTGCAGCGCTAGTGCTGCCATCAATGATAATATCCAGGATTGAGCCAACGAAGGCAATAAAGTTTGAATGACGGTGTGTCTTGGGCGCGACGAGGGGTTCAAGACTTACACTCATTACTTTCATCTTTCATCTTTCAACTTTACAAGAGATTCCTCCCTTCAGTCGGATGACAAGTACGGCGCCAATTTTAAGACAAAAGAACATAAGGACAAAACGCACTCATTACTTTCATCTTTCAACTTTCATCTTTCCACTTTCATCTGTTATCTGTACTCTGTTATCTATTTTCTCACACATCGGTCGAGAGCACTGCCCTTGGCAACTCGCGGCAGTTATAGCCAAAGGCCATTGCCTCGCCGTAGGCGCCTGCTGAGCGTATCGCAAGGATATCGCCACGCTGTGTCGATGGCATACGGCGGTCCTTGCAGAAGACATCGGAGGACTCGCACACAGGACCCACTACATCGTACACCTCATCGGCCTTGTCCGATGTGAGGTTCTCTATGCGATGGTATGCGTCGTAGAGCGCCGGACGGATGAGGTCATTCATTCCAGCATCCACAATAACAAATTTCTTGCATGTGCCTTCCTTTATATATGTAGCGCGTGTAATGAGCGCCCCGCACTGTGCCACAAGGCTCCTTCCCAGCTCAAAATGCAGCTGCTGCCCAGGCTGGAGCCTCAGGTTGCTTGCGTATGTTGCAAAGTATGCCTCAAAATCGGGTATAGGATACTTGTCGGGGAAATCGTAGCGTATGCCAAGGCCGCCGCCCACGTTTATATGAGGCAGCACAAGGCCGCGAGTCTCAACAAGCAGTTCCTGCAGCTCGTTAATCCTGCAGCAGAGGGCTATAAAGTCATCCATGACAAGCAGCTGCGAGCCAATGTGGAAGTGAAGGCCTATGAGGCTTACATGCTGCAATGACTCAATTACGTCAATCACGCCGTCGAGCTGCTCATAGTTAACGCCGAACTTGTTCTCGGCAAGGCCTGTAGTAATGTTCGCATGCGTGTGCGCGCCCACATTAGGATTCACGCGCACAGCAACCTGCGCCACTACCCCACGTTCGGCCGCAAGCCTCTCTATGGCCTCAATCTCGGGCACTGACTCCACGTTAAAGCAGAAGATACCGGCGTCGAGCGAGAGGGCAATCTCCTTGTCGGTCTTGCCCACGCCTGCAAAGACAACCTTGCTGGCCGGTATTCCCGCATTGAGCGCTGCACGCACCTCGCCGCCGCTCACGCAGTCGGCGCCAATGCCAGCCTTGCTAATAATCTCAAGCAGGCGGGGATTATAGTTTGCCTTTATGGCATAATGCACATGAAAGCCTTCGTACTTTGCCGCCTCGCGCTTCACAGCACCGAGCGTAGCGTTCAGCAGGTCTACATCGTAATAGTAAAAGGGAGTCTCAACAGAGGCCAATGCCTCAACAGGAAACTTCATCTTCATCGGGCATTCACTTTTTTGAGTTAAAGATAGTAGCGCTCAATGAACGCAGTGCCCTCACCTTGTCCTCTTCACGTACCAGGAAGGAGATGTTGTAGTTGCTTCCGCCGTACGACACCATGCGGACAGGAATATCCTTCATGGCCTCCATTGCACGGGCCTCGAAGCCAACGTTCTCCCAGTTGAGGTCACCTACGACGCAAATGATACACATGTTACGGTCGACAGTGATAGTGCCAATCTTCTGCAGCTCGGCCACAATGTCATCGAGCCTCTTGTCGTCGTCAATTGATACCGACACGCCCACCTCCGATGTGCACACCATGTCAATTGATGTCTTATGCGCCTCGAAAATCTCGAACACCTTACGCAGGAAACCATAGGCGAGCAGCATTCGTCCGCTCTTTATCTTTATGGCAGTGATATTGTCCTTTGCCGCAATGGCCTTGATTTCGCCCGGACAGGTGAGGTTGTTGTCAATGCGTGTACCCTCGGCTGTGGGGTCCATTGTATTGAGCAGGCGCACAGGGGTTCCTGTGAGCTTTGCAGGGAGTATGCATGTAGGGTGCAGTATCTTCGCGCCGAAGTATGCTAGCTCGGCGCTCTCCTCAAAGTGCAGGTTACGCACAGGAGTGGTACCCTCAACAATGCGCGGGTCGTTGTTGTGCACGCCGTCAATATCGGTCCATATCTGCACCTCGGCTGCATTCACGGCCGAGCCAATGAGCGTTGCAGTGTAGTCGCTGCCGCCACGCTGCAGGTTATCGTAGCTGCCCTCGTGGTTCATGCATATGAAGCCTTGGGTGATATATATCTTGCCCTCCTTGTCAAGGTCGACAAGCGGCAGCAGATGTTCGCGTATATAGCCCAGGTCAGGCTCGCCGTTCACGGCAAGGCGCATGAAGTCAAGGGCATTGAGCAGCTCCACGTCGAGCCCCTGCTCCTTCATGTAGAAGGTAACCATGTTTGTAGACATTATCTCGCCCTGCGCAACAATCTCCTTCTCGAGCTCGTCGCACAGCGGCTCGAAGGCCAGGCTGCGCAAGTGGGCGAAAATGCTGTTTATTTTCTCTGTTGCAGCAGCAGCATACTCCTCGCTTGTGTAGAGTTCCCTTATTGTCTGCATATACTTCGTATGCAGCACAGTAGAGTGCTCGCATGCCCCGTTAGGGTTACCGTTCCTCAGGTAGTTGGTGAACTCGATGAGAGAGTTCGTAGTGCCCGACATTGCCGAGAGGACCACAATCTTAGACTCACCGTCTGATATAAGCCTTACCACATTCTGCATACGTTCGGCCGAACCGACTGACGTACCGCCAAATTTCAATACTTTCATATATTCTTTAATATTTTATTCTTGCTTAGACAATGCATTATTCGCCGCAGTACTCCTCCACCAGGCGGGACTTCTTCACCAGCCTGCGCCCCTCGCAGCGGTATACAGTTCCAGGATAGTCCTTGAGCCACTGCTCGTTGTGCGTAATCATGAGCACTGCCATATTCTCCTTCTCGCTCACGCTGTGCAGCAGGCCCATTATATAGTCGCCAGTCTCATGGTCGAGATTGCCCGTGGGCTCGTCGGCAAGCAGCAGTGCCGGCCTGTTGAGGATTGCACGCGCAATGGCAATGCGCTGCTGTTCTCCGCCCGAGAGCTCATGAGGACGCTTGTAGTCCTTGTGGGCGAGCCCAACCAGCTCAAGCACCTCCCTAATGCGCTGTTTCCTGTCGTCCTTGTCCTTCCACCCCGTGCAGCGGAGCACAAAGTCAAGGTTATCGCGGACTGTGCGGTCGGTGAGCAGCTGGAAGTCCTGGAAAACAATGCCAAGCCTCTTGCGCAGCTTCTGCAGGTCACGGTCCTTTATCTCGCGCATATCATACTCGCCGAAGACCGTGGCCTTGCCGCCGCTAATCTCCACCTCGCCATATATGGTCTTGAGCAAGGTAGACTTGCCCGAGCCTACAGTTCCCACAATATAGGCGAACTCCCCCTCGGTAAGGGTCAATGTCACCTCCTCAAGAATAGTATTTGAGTCAATCTGGATATCGACATCCCTGTAATCAATTACCGGCATATGCTATTTTCTGTTATAGTTGCAAAAGCGTTACAAAAATAGAGATATTTTTCGTAACGCCAGCAATGCAGTGCCTGTAAATTTAGGGTAACAGGCCCTCTGGCAGGACTATTTATTAATATTTAATAAAAAGAACCGCCCAGCGGCTGCCGCCAGGCAATAAATTACAATATTTTTGCTACCTTTGCAAGGAATTACGCGGCACGCCCGCGCCCCACACATCAGACACTTATGATAGAAGAATATACATCAGCGCTTTTCAAGAAGGTACCCAAATATCTGCTCGAGAAGAGGAACCAGATTATAATGGTTCTCTTCGTGTCGGTATTCGCGATTATCTTCATTAACATATTCCAGCCCTTCGGGTCGGACACCTGGATTGACAACAACAAGATTACCACCACATTATATTTCCTGTGGTCAATTGTGCTCGTGTGCACCGGCATGATTGTGGTAGCGATAAGCCGCGTAATAATGTACCGCTACTCCCGCAATCCCGGGCACAACATAACCGTGCTTAAGTACCTCGGGTGGGTGTTCCTTGAGCTTCTGCTGCTCTCGGGCGCGTTCACGGTAATCGCGCTCATAGTCAAGAGCAACCTGAACCTCACCACCGATGACCCCATGGAGATATTCGTGAATGCCATCAAGAACACGGCATTCATACTCTTTATCCCTTACATACTCTGCCTGCTCTACTTCTCATACCAGAACAAGAACTTCAAGCTCAAGGAGCTCATGGGCGAGTACCTTGGAGTGAGGTCGAGCAACCTTATATCCATACGCGACTCGCGCGGAGTGCTGCAGCTGTCGGTGGCCAAGGAGAACTTGCTCTACATTGAGTCGGCCGACAACTACATTTGCATATGGTACCAGAAGGGCGACCTGCTGAAGAAGAAGCTCATGCGCATAACCATGAAGGACATATGCGAGCAGCTTGCCGACACCAACATCGTGCGCTGCCACCGCTCCTACATGGTGAACCTCGACCTTGTAAAGGTAATGCGCCGCGAAAAGGAGAACATATTCCTTGAGCTCGGCGTCCCCAACGTAAAGGAGATACCCATTTCAAAGACATACGGCGAGAGCGTAATGCGCCGCCTTGTAAATGTATCATAAACAGGACTAAACAGTAACAGACGTGAAGAAGATTGCCATCCTTGCATCGGGCAGCGGCTCAAATGCCGAGAACATTGCCAAATATTTCAGCGGTTCAGGCTATGCCGAAGTATCGTTCATAATTGCCAACAACCCCGAGGCCTACGTCATTGAACGTGCCAAGAGGCTGGGCATAGAGTGCGCAGTAGTTACCAAGGCACAGTTCATGGAGGCCGACAGCATAATAGAAATGCTGCAGGAGCGCAGCATTGACTTTGTAGTGCTCGCCGGGTTCTTGCTGCTCGTGCCCTCAAAACTAATCCAGGCCTACCCAGGAAGGATTGTGAACATACACCCCGCACTGCTCCCCAAGCATGGCGGCAAGGGCATGTACGGCGACCGCGTGCACAGGGCAGTCGTGGAGAGCGGCGACACCGAGAGCGGAATTACAATCCACCTTATTGACGAGCAGTACGACAAGGGCACCACATTCTTCCAGGCAAAATGCCCCGTGCTGCCCACCGACACCCCCGACGATGTAGCCGCAAAGGTACACGCACTCGAGTACGAGCACTTCCCGCATGTAATTGAAGAGATACTCCACACTCTTGGCTGAAAGTACAGATAACAGAGTAAAGAGTACAGAGTACAGAATTTGTCATCCCGACAGAGCGTAGCGACGAGGGATCTCAAGACTTACACTCGTTACTTTCATCTTTGCTCTTTCAACTTTCATCTTTCCACTTCGCCGCCCGAAGGGGCTAAAGTCAAACATCTATTTATCTGGTTATTTCAATGTTATGCTCTTCCACTCCGTATTCCACCATGTCCTGGTTTCAATGTTCGGTTGATAATCTGCGTCGGCATTTACCTGCTCTCTATTAAGTACAAGGTGACAACCGCCAATTTGGTATCCGAGGTCATAAAACACCTCTCCACTGTTGTCGTTAATGGCAGTAACCACCGAGCCAAATGTTAATGTCTCCAAATAATAGCAAGCCCAAAAGCCTCTATCACCTACAATTGTCACTTTGGGG
Organism: Bacteroidaceae bacterium; assembly: GCA_045592125.1. GTDB lineage: Bacteria > Bacteroidota > Bacteroidia > Bacteroidales > Bacteroidaceae > HGM04593. The sequence continues at coordinate 55,987 of JAZNUE010000029.1, forward strand.
AGAGTGATGCTTTTAAGCACATCACAAACATAGAATTCATATTCTACAATTTCCGTAACATCTTGATAAATTAAATCAACTGCCCCCCAATAGCTGTCATTTTTTTCGTCCTGATAAGCATAAGTTAGTTGCTCAAAAGCGAGGGATACTACCGGAATAAGATATCCGTCCTTAAGAAGCAGTGCAGGTTGGCTACCGGTTACGATAATTGTGGTAAGTCCATTTTCAATATAGCTCTTGAGTAATTCCACCATAGCTGCAAGTTCTTCTTCGGTAGCTTCAGTTTTACCTCCCAAAGTGCCATCTATGACAGGTCTTGCATCCAACGCATAGCTCTTATTGTGCTCTGTGCCATTAGGGTTCTTCTCGGCAGTAAAGGTATAGTCTTTAAGAACTACGTTGCCCTGCTTTACAATTACCGTTGCATCCTCTGCAAACACGCCATATAAATAGGCATTGCCTTTCTTATCAGCAGTGATGCTATATGACCCGGTTGCCACCTTAGTCGCTCCTGCCGGAGTGAAGTTTGTCGTAGTAACAGTCAGCGTTTGGTTTGCCAATCCAGCTATACGCAAGCGGCTGTAGGTGCGGATAGCACCCTCGAAAGTAATGGTCATTATTCCATTATCCATTTCGTAATTGCCATATAAGTATTCTGTCATACCCAACTGCATACCGCTTCTTAACTGCATCGTGCCCTCTTCCGTAACTTCATAGCACGGTGCATAGAAGATACTGACACTGGGTGTCTCGTTTTCGAGGTAAGAAAGGCTTGCTTCTGTACTCCACGAAGAGCCGTTGTATGTAAGTGCAGCAGCCTGCTCACCATACTTCTGGGAGATCAAGGTGACAATAATCTGATCACCATTTTCCCACGCGGTCTTTCCCTCATCTTGTGTTCCGAT
>JAZNUE010000030.1:0-49008 GCA_045592125.1 Bacteroidaceae bacterium
ACAGGTCAAACGCAGCATAGCCGCAGGTTATGCCGTTTGGGTTGCGAAAAGCAAAACGAGCCAATGACATTGCAAATAATGAATGACACAGAACTGATAAATTCAAATAGATATAATTCATAAAACAATACAACAATGAAAAAGAAAATTTTATTGACACTGGTGCTTGCTGTTTCAGGCATGGTGTCGCTCATGGCACAGACTACAGCACTTGTAACCTACGACGGCGGTTATTTTATTAAGGATGGCAAGGAGTGGACCGAATACCGCCCTGCCGACAAGGTGGAACCATGGAACGAGTACAAGCAGTACAAAGAGGATGACAAATTCTTCTACCTCGAGAGCAAGAGATGCAATGTCTCTGTTCCTAAATTGTCGCACGACAAGATTTATGTCGACCGCAAGAAGAACGGCAACTGGGAGGTCGTGTATAACACACTGAATGTACACCTTCTTTGTCCCGAAGGCGATGCACTGTACTACACTTACAGGAATCACAGTATGAAACATTACGAGTATGACGGCTATTTCGTGCGCGACAACATGAGCTGGCGTGAATACCGCCCAAGGCTCAAGAGCGGTGTATGGGCGGAGTTCAAGCAGACTGCTGAAGACTATAGATATTTTACTCTTGAAAGCACACACAATATTGTGTACATTCCAAAGACAACTGATGACGACATTGTAATCAAAGATAAGGATAATAAAAACTGGACGGGCGGGTATGCAATACAGGCGGTCTACGACCGCTCGGCAACATATCTCTACAGTTTCTACTACGAGAAGAGCGGACTTCTTAAAGGTCAGAATAATGCAGAACTGACCGATAATGATGCACGTATAAGCCTCGACAGCAAATGCAATATCCAGGTGGCTCTTGGCGGCAAGCACTACGATTTTACATACACCGATATTTCAATCGCCGATTATGACGGCAAGGAGGCTATCCTCATTACCATTGACAAGAAGAACAGGATATGGCTCTTCGACGGTACTGCACAGGTTGAGTGCAAGAAGATTGGCAAGAAGATGCTCTTTGTCGGTGCAGGAAGCTACAGAAAGGTTCTTGAGCAACTGAAGATGGGCACTTTCAGGATGGCTTCATCGCGATAGAAAATACTATCGTCCGCGCCAGTATGCAATATATCTGATGTGCAATCTCATCCTTTTAATGATTGATATTACGGAAAAATTGTATAATTTTGAGAAAATAAATATTTGTAACTATGAAAAAGAAATCACTATTATTTGTTTTCCTTGTCATGCTGTTCGTTACTGCATGCAGCGGTCCGCAGGCTCCTGTCAAGGAGTTGAGGAAACTTGCCGATGAGATTGAGATGAATTATGACAGATATACCGATGAGGAACTTGAGAATGTCATGACACGGTTAGAGGCTATTGACAAAAAGATGGAGCAGTATGAATATACCGATGAGGAACTGCGTGAGATTGGGCGTCTGAATGGCAGACTGACAATGTATCTGGCTAAGGCTTACATGAAACGTGCCGGTTCTGAATTAGGAGAGATTACACAGGAACTTCTAGGTGGTATGGAAGGGTTCTTCGGTGCGCTGTGTGATGATGTTGATTGCACTGAAGAAGAACTGGAAGAGGCAGGACGCTTGGCCGGCAGACAGTTGGGCAAACGTCTTCGTAACACGGCAATAATGTTCGGCTCTGGAGTAGAGGGCTTTGCCGAGGAGTTCGGCAAGGAGATTGAGGCCCTTTCAGAAGAGGTGGAGAGTCTTGCCGAAGGCATTGAATGAAGCTTTGGGTACAAGATAGACAGATGGCAAATCCCTGATTGGAATTCCAATCAGGGATTTGCCATTATATAGTGTATAGTTTTTACAGGAAGATATACTTGAGGATAGACAGGACTGCAAGTATGTACATCATAACTGTTATCTTCTTGAACTTGCCGCAGAGCATGTTGATGATAACGTAGCTTATCATACCGAGCAGGATACCGTGAGAGATAGAATAGGTAAGCGGCATCATGATGATACATATGAATGCCGGGATTGACTCTGTAAACTCGCTGAACGGTATCTTCTTTATTGGTTCAATCATAAGCAGACCCACAAGGATTAGCACTGGTGCTGTAGCCGATGACGGGATAGAGAGGAAGAGCGGAGAGAAGAAGAGTGTTATGGCAAAGCAACATCCAACGGCGAATGCAGTTAATCCTGAACGGCCGCCCTGGTCAACGCCAGCAGCGCTCTCTACGTAGGTAGTTGTTGTTGATGTACCTAGCATGGCGCCGGCAGTCGTTGCAATGGCGTCGGCCATGAAGGCTGGTGTTATACGGTATATATTGCCGTTCTTGTCTACGAGGTTTGCCTTAGTGCAGACTCCGATTAGCGTGCCTATGGTATCGAATATGTCAATGAAGAGGAATGTGAACACTACAATGAGCATGTCAAGAGTGAATATCTGGCTCCATTCGAGCTGGCAGAAGATGGGCGCTACAGATTCCGGCATTGAAACCACGCCCTTGAAGTCTGTCACTCCCATTGGAATACCGATTAAGGTGGTTAGCAGGATTCCAAGCAGCAAGGCGCCGCGGACATTCTTCGCATAGAGGAAACCTGTGAGGAAGAGGCCTATGATTGTAAGCAGTCCGGCACCGCTTGTTATGTCTCCAAGGTTTACCAGCGTAGCGCCGTCATCGACAATGACACCGCCTTTCTGGAGCCCCACAAAAGCAATGAAAAGGCCTATGCCGCAGCCAATTGCATACCGCAGCGTGGCCGGAATGGCATTCACTATCGCTGTACGGAGGTTTGTTACCGTGAGAATGATGAAGATTATACCCTCAATGAATACTGCAGTAAGGGCAAACTGCCATAAGTAGCCCATGGCATTGCACACTGTGAATACGAAGAATGCATTCAGGCCCATGCCTGGTGCAAGGCCGAATGGCAGCTTGCCTATGAATGCCATGGCCATACAGCCGATTATGGCTGCAAGCGCGGTTGCTGTGAATACTGCACCGCCAGGCATAGGGTTCTCTTTTATTGCACTGAAGATGTCGGGGTTCACGGCCAGGATATAAGACATTGTAAGGAATGTCGTTATTCCGGCAAGAATCTCTGTTCTGACTGTGGTCTTGGACGGGTCAAAGCCAAATAGTTTCTTAAGCATTATCCGGCTGATTGCTCTATGTGTTTTATTATGCTCCCGATGTCATCGGGGTGGAACCATGTGATTTCATCATCCTTGCGGTACCATGTCACCTGCTTGCGGGAGTATATGCGTGTATTCTGCTTTATCTTCTCAATGGCGAAGGGGAGTGTCCATTCGCCGTCAAGGTATCTGAATATCTCCTTGTAACCCACTGTGTTGAGCGAATTGTGGTGCTTGAGATGGGTGAATCTCCTTACCTCCTCAACCAGGCCTTGCTCAATCATCATGTCTACACGCCTGTTTATGCGCTCATACAGTTCCTCGCGCTCGCGCTGCAGCCCAATCTTTATAATCCTGAACGGGCGCTTCTTCTTCTGCCGTTTGCGGAAACTGCTGTAGGGCCTGCCTGTCATGTAGCATATCTCCAGAGCGTGCATGACACGTTTAGGATTCTTTATGTCGGCCTCGCGGTAGTACTCCGGGTCAAGTATGCGCAGCTCGCCAGCGAGTCTCTCAAGGCCCTCGTGCTCATACTTCTCAAGAACCATTGCGCGGGTGGCCTCGTCAACTGTGGGTATGTCGTCAATGCCGTTGCAAACAGCGTCTATGTACATCATTGACCCGCCCGACATGAGCATTGTAGGGTGGTGCGGGAACTCCTTGTCAAGAAGCACCATAACCTCTTCCTCGTAGCGTGCGGCGCTGTAGTACTCGCCTGGGCTCAGCTGCCCCACAAAATAGTGCCTGCAGCGCGACAGTTCCTCTTCCGTTGGCATAGCCGTGCCAATCTCCATCCCCTTGTACATCTGCCTTGAGTCGGCCGATATTATGGGACACCCTAAATAACCGGCAATGGCAAGACTTGTATCTGTCTTGCCAACTGCTGTCGGGCCAATCAGTACGACAAGGGTGTTCATCTGCTGCCTGGCCTGTTATTAGTAGAGGTCGTCTATTGAGCTCATCTCGCTAGCGCCTCCCATGTCATATCCGCTTGGGTCTATGTCATCGTCATTATAGCCGTCGCTGCCGTAGAAGTCCTCGCTAAACTCATCGTCGCTTGCCGCAACAGGGTTCTTGCTCATGAGCTCCTCAAAGTCGAGTGTCTGTGCAGGAGCGTCGCCTACGCTGCGTGTGCACACAGGGGCGCTAATGTTCTTGTGGTACTCAATCTTGCTCAGCTCCATGTAGAATACGCGGTCCCCAAGCGGGTCGAACACATACATGAGCTTCTGCTTCTCTTCCTCAACCAGGTCGCCTATCACGGTCTCCTCCATTGTATAGCTCTCATCCTCGGACATGCCGCCCATGTCCTCGCGTGTTATCTCAACTTCCTTTATCCACTTCTCGTTGCAGATGAAGAATGATGTCATCTGGTCGTCGGGGTAGCCGGCCGATTCAAGGATTGCCTTGTGCAATTCGAAGAATGTGGCGTCGGAATCAATTTCTATATCTCTCCTGAAATTGTCGGCCTCGTCTGATAATAGCCTGAATTTGTATACCATAGTCCTAATGATAATTCTGTGTTATTCTATGTTTGTACGTGACGGGGAGCGTTATCCAACGATTCCTCTCTCCGATTCTTTCTCAATGAAATGCAGTATGTACTCCACTTCGGGTGTCAGGTTGCCGCCCTCCCTTATCTTGGCAAGCGCAGCAGATACAATCGTGCCGCTCTCGTATATGTTGCGGTAGGCATCGTGTATGCTCCTTATAGCCTCGCTGCTGAATCCGCGGCGGCGCAGGCCCACAATGTTAAGGCCGCAGTACTTGGCCGGCTCGCGTGCCACGATTATGTATGGGGGGATATCCTTGTTAATGCGGCAGCCGCCCTGTATCATCACATAGCTGCCGATGTGCCCGAACTGGTGCACTAGGACACACGCGCTGAGGATTGCGTTGTCGCTTATTGTCACCTCGCCGGCAATCTTTGATGAGTTGCCAATGATACAGCCGCTGCCAATGACACAGTCATGCCCTATGTGGACATTCTCCATTAGCAGGTTATTGCTGCCAATGACTGTCTTGCCCTTTGAGGCAGTACCGCGGTTAAGCGTGACGTTCTCGCGTATCATGTTATTGTCGCCAATCTCAAGAGTGGTCTCCTCGCCTACAAACTTCAGGTCCTGCGGGGTGCCGCCAATGACAGCCCCGTGGTAAATTCTGTTGTTGTTTCCCATGCGTGTGCCGCTCAGTACCGAAGCATGTGCCATGATGTGGCAGTTGTCGCCAATGACGACATTGTCCTCAATGTACACGAACGGTTCCACCGTACAGTTCTCTCCCAGTCTTGCTCCCGGGTGTATGTGTGCTAATGGACTAATCATGTTCTTCCAAATTATTTGTTCTTAATTAACTGTCCTGTAAACTGCGCCTCGGCCACAAGCTTCTCGCCAACGAACACATAGCCCTTCATAACTGCAAGGCCATGGCGCAGAGGCATTGCCTGCTCTACGCTGAAGACAAGTGTGTCGCCCGGCACAACCTTCTTATGGAAAACTGCCTTGTCAATCTTTACAAAGTATGTAGAGTACTTGTCGGGCTCGTCAAGCATGTTCATTATGTGAAGCGCGCCACACTGCGACATGGCCTCTATAAGCAGCACTCCGGGCATTACCGGCTCTTCGGGGAAATGCCCTGCAAAGAACGGCTCGTTCATGGTCACGTTCTTCACGCCTACAATGTTCTTCGACCCAATCTCAATCACCTTGTCTATCATGAGCATTGGTATGCGGTGGGGCAGCAGCTCCTTAATGCGCCTGATGTCCATTACCGGTTCGCGGTTAGGGTCGTATATTGGCGCCTGTACCTGGTGCTCGCGTATGTTCTTGCGCATTGCGCGCGCGAACTTGTTATTAATGGTGTGTCCTGGGCATGTGGCTATAATGCGGCCCTGCAGCGGCTTGCCAATGAGCGCCAGGTCGCCGATGATGTCTAGCAGCTTGTGGCGTGCAGGCTCGTTGTTCCACACAAGCGGCTTGTGGTTAAGGTAACCGAGCCTGGTGGCGTCCATGCGGGGGGTGCCCAGCATGTCGGTGAGCCTGTCGAACTTGTCCTGCGGCATCTGGCGCTCGTAGATTACGATTGCGTTGTCAAGGTCGCCGCCCTTGATGAGCCCTATGTTGAGCAGCGGTTCCAGCTCGCGCACGAACACGAACGTGCGGCTCGAGGCTATCTCGTCCTTGAAGTCCTCCATGTCCTCAAGCGTGGCATACTGGTTGTAGAGGAAGTCGCTGTCGTAGTGCACGAGCACGTTCAGGCTGAATTTCTCGTCGGGGAGAATTATTATTGAGCTGCCTGTTTTCTCGTCCTTTATCTCAATCTTTGACTTTATTACGAATACATCCTTCTCGGCATTCTGCTCCTTTATTCCAATGCGCCCGATATTCTCCACATACTGTATTGCGCTTCCGTCAAGTATCGGGAACTCCGGGCCGTTAACCTGCATAAGGCAGTTGTCAATGCCTAGGGCGAAGAGCGCTGCCAGCGCATGCTCCACAGTGCTCACGCGTGCCTCGCCCTTTGTGAGCACTGTGCCGCGTGTAGTCTCGGTAACGTTCTCGGCAATTGCGTCAATGATGGGCTCTCCAGGCAGGTCGATACGCTGTATCTTGTAGCCGTAGTTCTCCGGAGCGGGATTGAATGTCACTGTGAGGCTAAGGCCTGTATGCAGTCCTTTGCCGAACAGCGAGAAACTTCCGTTTAGTGTCTTTTGCTTATTCATAGAACTATATTCCGATTGATTCCATTGTTTGTCTATCCTTTATTCTTAAGTTCCTCAAGCTCTTTCGTGAGCTGTTTGACCTTCCTGTCAAGTTCGGGCAGGCGCTTGAGGTATGCAGTAGCGCGTATGTATTCGCGCGCGTCCATGGCGGGTGCGCCAAGAAGGGTCTCGCCGCCCTTGGTGCTGCCTATCGTGCCGCACTGTGGTCCCACGGTGGTACGGTCGCCAATGGTGCTGTGTCCAGACACTCCTGCCTGGCCTCCAAAGATACACCACTGGCCTATCTTTGTAGAACCGGCGATACCTACCTGTGCCGCCATGGCGGTGTGGCAGCCTACCTCGTCGTTGTGGGCAATCTGTACCAGGTTGTCGAGCTTTACGCCGCTATGGATGACTGTGGCCCCCATTGTCGCGCGGTCAATACAGGTGTTTGCTCCAACCTCCACATCGTCCTCAATGACAACAATTCCTGTCTGCGGTATCTTGTTATAGCCGTCGGCGGTAGGCGCAAATCCGAAACCGTCGGCGCCAATGACACATCCGCTGTGCAGTATACATCTGCTTCCAATGCGGCAGTCGTGGTAGACTGTGACATGGGCATACAATGTGCAGCCGTTGCCAATCTTCACTCCGTCGCCGACAGATGTGCCGTCATATATGCTGCAGCCGTCGCCAATCTCGCAGTTCTCGCCAATAACAACAAACGGGGCAATGTAACAGTTCTCGCCAATCTTTGCGCTGCTGGCAATTGAGGCAAGCGAGCTCGTACCTGTCTTCTTGGGCTTGGCCGCCTCGTACATCATCATCAGCCTTGCCAGGCTCTCGTAAGCATTGTCTACCTTTATGAGTGTCGCCTGTATCTCGCCCTTGGGCTCAAAGTCCCTGTTGACAAGCACGGCCGATGACTGGGTAGTGTATATGTACTCGGCATACTTTGGGTTGGCAAGAAACGACAATGCGCCGGGTACCCCCTCCTCAATCTTGGCGAATGTGAAGATTTCAGCATTTTCATTGCCAACGACCTCGCCTCCAATGAACGACGCTATCTGTTTTGCTGTGAATTTCATATCCTGGATATATCTGTGCAGGCGAAGATAAGTAATTCGCCCAACAAAAATGTTGTGTTATTGATATTTTGTTGCTTAGATGATGTTCCTGGCCTTGAGTTCCTGCTCCATCTGCTGCTGGTAGGCGTGTGCCTTCTCTGCGGCCGTTACGGCAAAGCTCTCGCTGCTGTCGGCAAAGATGATTGCACGGCTGGCGTTTACAAGCAGGCCGCAGTCATCGTTCATGCCATACTTGCACACCTCCTCGAGCGAGCCGCCCTGCGCGCCTACGCCCGGTACAAGAAGGAAGTGCCTGGGGACAATGCGGCGCACGTTCTCGAACGACTTGCCCTGTGTGGCGCCCACTACATACATCATGTTCTCGTCGCTTCCCCATTTCTGCGATGTCTCGAGCACCTTCTCGAAGAGCATGGTACCGTTCTCGTCCTTTGTGAGCTGGAAGTCATGCGAGCCTGGGTTAGACGTGAGCGCAAGCACAATTACCCAGCTGCCTTCGTATGCAAGGAAGGGCTTCACGCTGTCCTCGCCCATGTAGGGGGCAACGGTTATTGAGTCTACCTTCATCTCCTCGAAGAACGAGCGTGCATAGAGCGACGATGTGTTCCCGATGTCGCCGCGCTTTGCGTCGGCAATGATAAATATTTCGGGGTAGTTCTCCTTTATGTAGTTCACGGTCTTCTCAAAGCTTATCCAGCCTTTCACGCCGCATGCCTCGTAGAACGCGAGGTTTGGCTTGTAGGCAACAGTGTAGGGCGCTGTAGCGTCTATTATGGCCTTGTTGAACTCAAATACGGCGTCCTCGCTTCCCTGAAGGTGCGCGGGCAGCTTCTTGATGTCGCTGTCAAGGCCTACACAGAGGAATGAGCGTTTCTCTTTAATCTGCTTAATAAGTTCCTGTCTGTTCATAGCAAATATCGTTATTCTTGTTATAGTTCCTGTTCTTTCATCCTTTCGGCATTCTCGGCAATAATAAGGTGGTCTATGCAGTCCTGTATGTCGCCGTTGACGAATGCGTTCAGGTTGTATATGGTATAGTTTATCCTGTGGTCGGTAATGCGCCCTTGAGGATAGTTGTAGGTGCGTATCTTTGCCGAGCGGTCGCCGGTAGAGACCATTGTCTTGCGCTTGCTTGCAATGTCGTCGGCATAACGCTGGTGCTCGCGGTCATATATGAGGGTGCGCAGGCGTGCCAGGGCACGTTCCTTGTTCTTTGGCTGGTCGCGCGTCTCGGTACACTCTATGAGTATCTCCTCAACCTGGCCGCTCTCCGGGTTGAGCCAAGGGTAGCGCAGGCGCACACCCGATTCTACCTTGTTTACATTCTGGCCTCCAGCGCCGCTTGAACGGAAGGTGTCCCACTTTATGGCGCTCTCGGTTATCTCCACATCAAAGGCCTCGGCCTCGGGGAGCACTGCCACAGAGGCTGCCGATGTGTGGACGCGGCCCTGTGTCTCGGTAGCCGGTACACGCTGCACGCGGTGCACTCCCGACTCGTACTTGAGGGTGCCGTATACCTTTTCGCCGCTCACGGTGCAGATGATTTCCTTGTAGCCGCCCGATGTGCCTTCGCTGCAGCTCGACACCTCTATTCTCCAGCCCTTGCTCTCGCAGTACTTGCTGTACATGCGGAAGAGGTCGCCAGCGAATATTGCGGCCTCGTCGCCGCCTGTGCCGCCGCGAATCTCCAGGATTGCGTTCTTGTCGTCCTGCGGGTCGGCCGGAATGAGCAGCAGCTTAATCTCCTCCTCGGTCTTGGGTATCTCGTTCTCGCACATCTCAATCTCCTCGCGTGCCATTTCGCGCAGGCCGGCATCGCTCTCGTTGGCAAGGATGTCCTTTGCGTCGCTGAGCGACGTGAGCAACTGGATGTAGCGCTTGCGTGCCGCAAGGATGAGCTCCAGCTCGCGGTACTCCTTGTTGAGCCTTACATAGCGTTTCATGTCGGCAACAACGGCAGGGTCGGTGATGAGTGTCGACACCTCCTGGAACCGTGCCTCAAGGTCGTTGAGCCTTGTGAGTAGTGAATTGTTCTCCATATGTCTGCTTATACGATTTATGCCCCGTGCGGGCACAGAGCATAAATTAGTCTAGTATCTGAAGGTCCCGTAAGGGCTCTCAATTATAAGTTCATTCTTCTCGGCATCCTCAACACGTCCGATAATCTGAGCGTCTACACCGAAGCTCTTGCTTATCGCGATAATCTCCTCGGCATGCTCTGGCCTTACATAAACCTCTAGCCTGTGGCCCATGTTGAATACCTTGTACATCTCGGCCCAGCCGGTGCCGCTCTGTTCCTTGATGGTCCTGAATAGCGGCGGGATGGGGAACAGGTTGTCCTTGACAACTCTCTTGTTCTCGACGAAATGCATTACTTTAGTCTGCGCGCCGCCCGAGCAGTGTACCATTCCGTGTATTTCGGGGCGCAGCGCGTCAAGTATCTTCTTCACTATCGGGGCATATGTCCTGGTGGGGGAGAGCACCAGCCTTCCGGCGTCAATGGGCGAGCCTTCCACCTCGTCGGTGAGCCTCAGGCCGCCAGAGTATATCAGCTCCACGGGCACTCCCTTGTCATAGCTCTCGGGGTATTTCTCGGCAAGATACTTGCTGAATACGTCATGGCGTGCCGATGTGAGGCCATTGCTTCCCATGCCGCCGTTGTACTCCTTCTCGTATGTGGCCTGCCCGTATGACGCCAGTCCCACAATCACATCGCCGCCAGCAATGTTGGCGTTGTCAATAACATCGCTGCGCTTCATGCGGCAGGTTACCGTGCTGTCCACAATTATGGTGCGCACAAGGTCGCCTACATCGGCAGTCTCGCCTCCAGTGGCGTATACTCCAACGCCCATCTCGCGCAGTTCGGCAAGCAGCTCGTCGGTGCCGTTGATTATTGCCGAAATCACTTCGCCCGGAACAAGCAGCTTGTTGCGCCCTATAGTCGATGATACGAGTATATTGTCCGTGGCGCCCACGCAAAGCAAGTCGTCAATATTCATTATTAGCGCGTCCTGGGCAATGCCTTTCCACACGCTTATGTCGCCTGTCTCCTTCCAGTAGAGGTAAGCCAGCGACGACTTGGTTCCAGCGCCGTCGGCATGCATTATGTTGCAGTACTCCGGGTCGCCGCCAAGGATGTCGGGTATAATCTTGCAGAATGCTTTAGGGTAAAGTCCCTTGTCGATGTTCTTTATGGCGTTGTGGACATCCTCTTTCGAGGCCGACACGCCACGCATCATGTATCTCTGATCGCTCATTTTATGTTGTTTTGTTGTTTTGCCGTATTTTGCCAGCAACCTGTGCCGGCACTTAGTCCATTTATTCTGCGAAGATAATATAATTTCACGCGAAAGACAAAATAAATGGCCTAAATTTCATTTGGCCAAGGAGTGAGAGCGGAGAACAGAGCATAGAGAACAGAGCATAGAGAACAGAGAACAGAGAACGGAGCGCAGAGAACAGGGGGTTCCCGCGGTCCTGTCATTTTCCGGACAATTTCTCAACAGCGCGTCTGAGTGCGGCGAACCAACGGTCTGCGCAGAGAACAGAGAACAGAGCGCAGAGCGCAGAGAACAGAGCGCAGAGAACAGAGCGCAGCGCCCTAAGCGCTAGAATCGGGAATCTTATTATAGTGCCTTATGGTACAGTGTGATAAGGGTGTTTTGTTAATGTTGTGTATCATACAGTGCTAATGCATTGTGGCATAATGTCAAACTGGGTATTATAGTGCTTTGTAATGCAATGTGATAAATGTGTTTCGTTAATGTTGTATGCAGCCTGCTTGCCAAGAGTCTATCGCCTCTTGTCTGCTTGCTGCACGTGTTTGCTCCTAGAGAGGATTTGTTCTCTTGATTGCAATGCTTCGTGACTCATTGCAAACGTCCTTTTTTCTGGCGAATGGTGTTGTATTGGTTGCTTTTGTTCCCTGTGTGTCATGTTCTTTCCGCTTGTTTGCTGCTATAAATGTGTTAATTATATCTCTACAATACAATTAATTTTGGACTTTGGGGTATTTTTTGCTATATTTGCGGATGGTATTTGCGGCAGAAGGCACCGTTGTGCCGCCATGCTGCACCTTAAACTAGTGGAATTTATTAACTTTTAATCTATTATCTATTTTATGTTTGAAGGACATCCTAAAGGTCTATGGGCGTTGGCCCTTGCCAATACTGGTGAGCGCTTCGGCTACTACACCATGCTGGCAGTGTTCCTGTTCTTTTTGCAGGACAACTTCGGTTTCTCTATGGGAACCTCTAGTACAATCCAGGCTATTTTCCTGGGCGTAGTCTATTTCGTGCCTCTTTTCGGCGGTATGCTGGCCGACAGGTTCGGTTTCGGCAAGATGGTAACAATCGGTATTCTTGTAATGTTCTTGGGTTACTTCCTGCTTGCGTTGCCTCTTGGCGCCGGCACTGTGGCCCTTGGCGTTATGGCGCTTGCGCTGCTGTTCGTGTGTGTGGGTACTGGCCTGTCCAAGGGTACCCTGCAGGGGCTTGTGGGTAACCTCTACGACGAGCCCAAGTATGCCGCAAAGCGTGACGAAGGCTTCAGTATCTTCTACATGGCAATCAACATCGGCTCAATGTTCGCTGCCGCTGCCGCTCTTGGCATAATGGCATGGACCCAGGAGGCGTATGGCGTTTCAAAGGCCGATTCTTATCACTTTGCATTTGCCGTTGCCTGTGTTTCCCTGATTGTGTCAATCATCATCTACTACACCTTCCGCAGCACATTCGCGCACGCCGACCGTGCAAAGGTTGTTGCTAAGGGCGCGACAGAAGTGGTTGAGGAGGAACTTACTCCTGCGCAGACAAAGGAGCGTATCATCTGCCTTTGCCTTGTGTTCGCCGTGGTTATCTTCTTCTGGATGGCATTCCACCAGAACGGTATCACCATGAACCAGTTCGCACGTGAGTACACTGCTACATCCGAGACTGGCTTCATGAGCCTTTTCCTCAGCAAGTCATTCAGCCTCACCGAACCAAGGAGCATATGGAACCTTGTATGCGTAATCCTTCTTGTTTACGGTATACTCAACATCTTCCAGTCAAAGACCATGAAGGGCAAGGCCATTGCAGCGTTCCTTTTCGTTGCTGCAGGCGGTGTGCTTGCTTACAGGGCAATGACTGTTACAGGTTCTGTTGACGTTGAGGCTCCTATCTTCCAGCAGTTCAACCCATGCTTCGTTGTAGCATTGACACCGATTATTATGCTGGTGTTCGGCGCTCTTGCAAAGAAGGGCAAGGAACCTTCTTCTCCAATGAAGATTGGCTTGGGAATGCTTGTTGCCGCTTCGGCCTTTGTTATCCTTCTTGTAGGCTCAATGGGTCTTGTGTCTCCTGTTGAGCAGAAAGCAGCCTTGGAGGCGGGCACGGCTACATTGGTTTCTCCAAACTGGCTCATCAGCACTTACCTTGTGCTCACAGTTGCCGAGCTGCTCCTCTCTCCAATCGGTATCTCTTTTGTGAGCAAGGTTGCACCTCCAAAGTACAAGGGTATGATGATGGGGGGCTGGTTCGTTGCTACAGCAATCGGTAACTTCCTTATCTCAATCCCGGGTATGCTTTGGGACAAGACTGAACTCTATGTGGTTTGGGGCGTGCTCATCGCAATCTGTCTTGTATCGGCAATCTTCATCTTCGCTATCCTTAAGCGTCTTGAGGCGGTTGCGAAGTAAAAGACTGTATATTTGAGTGATAGTGCACTGCAATTTGCGGTGCACTATTTTTTTGTCCTTGCTGCCCAATTGCTATACTCCATAGCGTGCTATACCTTGCAATTCCTCTTCAATGCGTATAAACCGATTATACTTGGCAGTGCGGTCGCTGCGGCCCGCGCACATAAACAGCGCATACATGACTTCCCTTTTATAAAAAATAACATTTCAAATATTGCAAATAGAATATCTTTTAATAAATTTGTGACAATTGCTGCCTTATGATGTTATGAAATGACTTATGTAGCGCTACCAGAAGAGAAGCAGTACCGCCTGCCGTTCTATCTTGCGATGGAGGAGTACGTTGCACGGGAATTTCCCGCGCAGGACTACTTTTTTATGTGGCAGGTGCAGCCTACAGTCATTTTCGGGCGTAACCAGCTGCTCGACAGCGAGGTCGATTGTGAGTACTGCAAATCGAACGGAATAGAGATGTACCGCCGCAAGAGTGGCGGCGGCTGTGTCTATGCCGACATGAGCAACATAATGCTCTCATACATCACCCCTTCATCAAATGTGAATTTTACATTCAGCCGTTACATGCTCATGGTGGAGCACGCCCTGCAAAGGCTGGGCGTTGACGCACGCACTACAGGGCGCAACGATATCCTTGTCGATGGAAAGAAGGTCTCGGGCAACGCATTCTATCATCTTCCCGGGCGCAACATTGTCCATGGCACAATGCTCTATGATACCAATATTGAGCACATGGCGCGTGCAACGACCCCTTCCGATGTGAAACTCAAGAGCAAAGGGGTTGCTTCTGTACGGCAGCATGTCACTACATTGAACAAGTACATATCGTTATCCATAGAAGAACTTAAAGAAACCTTCCGCAGTGAACTTTGCAACGATGAGCGTGTGCTCACAGTCGCTGACATTGCAGCAATAGAGGATATTGAGAAGGAGTATTACACGTATGAATTCATTTATGGCAACAATCCTGCATATTCCATTGTAAGGAACGCTCGCATTGAAGGCGTGGGCGAATTCCGGGTGAGCATAGACGCCAAGGGCGGAGTGGTGCGTAAGGTGGACCTTGCGGGTGACTTCTTTATCGTGGGCGACATTGACAGCATGCTGCTCTCAAGGCTCAAAGGCATACGGCTTGAGCGCGAGGCGCTGGAACGTGCACTCGAGGGCGTGGAGTGTGGTGAAGTTATAATGAATTTGAAGAAAGAACAGCTTATAGACTTATTAACTGACTGATTTTTATGGAAAACAAGAGAACCTGTCTTTATGACAAACATGTAGCACTTGGTGCTCTCATTAGTCCGTTTGGCGGTTTTGACATGCCAATCCAGTACACAGGCATTGTCGACGAGCACAATGCAGTGCGCCAGGCATGCGGTATTTTTGACGTATCTCACATGGGCGAGGTGCTTGTAACCGGTCCCGAGAGCGAGAAGTTCGTGAACTATATCTTTACCAATGACATTGCCGGGGCTCCAGACGGCAAGATTTTCTACGGAATGATGTGCCATCCTACAGGTGGCGTGGTCGATGACCTGCTTGTCTACAGGATGGGCGCTGAGCGCTTCTTCCTTGTAATCAATGCGTCTAACATTGACAAGGATGTTGCATGGATAACGGAGCACGCAAAGGGCTTTGGCGTTGTTGTAGAGAACCAGAGCGAGAAGTACGGCGAGGTGGCTGTCCAGGGACCGAAGACCGAAGAGATAGTAGAGCGTTTACTTGGAATCCATTGCAGCGACCTTGCGTTCTACACCTGTAAGGAGGTTGAGGTAAACGG
Organism: Bacteroidaceae bacterium; assembly: GCA_045592125.1. GTDB lineage: Bacteria > Bacteroidota > Bacteroidia > Bacteroidales > Bacteroidaceae > HGM04593. The sequence continues at coordinate 15,384 of JAZNUE010000030.1, forward strand.
CGAAACAATCATCATAAGCCGCACAGGCTACACAGGCGAGGATGGTTTTGAAATTTACGCTTCTCACGCATTCACAAACGAAGTGTGGGACAAACTCGTAGGCAGCGGCGAGGTAAAGCCGTGCGGTCTTGGCTGCCGCGATACCTTGCGCTTTGAGGTGGGATTGCCTCTCTATGGCGATGAGCTCACCGACGAGATTACTCCTCTTGAGGCAGGCTTGGGCATGTTTGCCAAACTGGACAAGGATTTCATTGGCCGTGACGCGCTTGCTGCGCAGAAGGCCGAGGGACTCAAGCGCAAGATTGTGGGCATTGAGCTTAAGGACAAGGCAATTCCTCGTCATGGTTACGAGGTAGAGGCCGACGGCAAGGTGATTGGCGTTGTAACCACAGGCTACAACTCAATTTCCACAGGCAAGAGCGTGTGCATGGCAATGCTTGATATCGAGTACACAAGACTCGATACCGAGGTAGCAGTGCGCATACGCAAGAAGGTGTTCCCAGGCGTTGTCACCAAGAAACGTTTCTACGACAAGAACTACAAGAAGTAGAAACAGATTGTCATTCTATATTTGCACTGTCATTGACTCGTTTTGCTTTTCTCTGCAAAACTCGTCGATAACAAAACGTTGTTTTGTCATTCCTGAGTATTTTTGAGATACTTCGTTTCACTCAGTATGACAATGCTTGGTTGCAAGAACTAAAAACTTAAATAACTAACCATTAAACAAATTTATTATGAGCACAATTATTGAAGGACTTTATTACGCAGAGTCACATGAGTATGTAAAGGTAGAGGGTGAATTCGGTTATGTAGGTATCACCGACTATGCGCAGCACGAGCTTGGCAACGTGGTATATGTTGACATGCCGGAGGTCGATGACGAGGTAACTGCAGGCGAGGACTTTGGCGCAGTTGAGAGCGTAAAGGCTGCCAGCGACCTTATCTCGCCGGTGAGCGGCACTGTTGTTGAGGTAAACGAGGCCCTTAACGACAACCCCGAACTGGTTAACAGCGACCCATATGCAAACTGGATTATCAAGGTCCAGCTTTCCGACCCTTCGGAGGTTGAGAACCTGATGGATGCGGCCGGGTATAAGGCAGCAATTGGCGAATAACATTGGAAATGGCTAAAAAGCGAATTGCCTTCTCCTGCTGTTTCAGTCTTGTTTGAAACGCATTATCTTGTCATCCCGACAGAGCGGAGCGACGAGGGATCTCATAACCGTATATAATGAGATATCTCACATGCGTCCGATATGACAATACAGGGCGGGAGGGGCAACCTAAAAGGATAAGAGTATGAAATATTTCCCTCATACCCAACAGGATATTGAGCAAATGCTTGCCGTTGCGGGGCTAAAGTCCATGGACGAGCTCTTTGGCGAGATTCCGCAGCAGCTGCTGTTCAATCGCGAGTTCAACCTCCCCGAGGCTATGTCCGAGGTTGAGATACGCAACTATTTTGAGGCACTTGGCAAACGCAACAGCAACCTTGTATGCTTTGCGGGTGCCGGTGTCGAGGACCACTATTCGCCGTCGGTGATTGCTCCCATAATCTCCCGCGGCGAGTTCCTTACAGCTTACACTCCCTACCAGCCCGAGATTTCGCAGGGTACTCTGCAATACATCTTCGAGTACCAGTCTATGATTTGCGAGCTCACAGGAATGGATGTCACCAACGCTTCAATGTATGACGGCACAACTGCCACGGCCGAGGCCATGATGATGTGCGTTGCCATTGCAAAGAAACGTAACAAGGTACTGGTTTCTGCAACAGTAGACCCAAAGGTTAGACGCGTTGTAGAGACATATGCAAAGTACCAGGGCGTGGTAATTGAGACCATTGCCGAGAAGGATGGCGTAACCGACCTTGCCGACCTTGAGGCAAGGCTTGCTGCCGATGATGTGGCAGGCGTTATCCTGGCACAGCCCAACTTCTACGGTATTATAGAGGACTACGCAGGCGTGGCCGACATGTGCCATGCACGAAAGGCGCAGCTTGTGATGAACGCCAAGCTCTCGGCGCTGGCAGTTCTCAGGACTCCGGCAGAGTGGGGCGCAGACATCGCTTGCGGCGACGCGCAGTCACTTGGTATCCCAATGACTTACGGCGGTCCTTATGTAGGTTATCTTGCATGTACCAACGCACATGTACGCAAGTTGCCAGGGCGCATTGTAGGCGCTACGACCGATGTCGACGGCAAGCGGGCATTTGTGCTCACCCTTCAGGCACGCGAGCAGCACATACGCCGCGAGAAGGCGAACAGCAACATCTGCTCCAACCAGTCGCTCATGGCATTGTGGGTAACAATCTACATGTCGGTGATGGGCCATAAGGGACTCAGCGAGGCCTGCTCGCTCTCTTACAGCGGTGCGCATTACCTTGCCCAGCAGCTTGTTGCTACAGGCAAGTGCACAATGGCATATGACAGGCCTTTCTTCAACGAGTTTGCAGTGAAGACAACAGTTCCAGCACAGCAGGTTCTTGAGGCTCTCCTTGCAAACGGCATTCTAGGCGGTGTGCGCATTGCCGATGACACTCTGCTCGTGTGCGTTACAGAACAGCGCACCAAGGCCCAGATGGACAAGCTTGTTGAAATAGTAAGTAACATTTAAATAAGGAGGAGATACTATGATACGCAATTATGACAAATTGATATTCGAACTCTCAAGGGAGGGCCGCACTGGATATTCTCTTCCAAAGAACGGGCTTAAAGAGCAGCACTGCATTTGCCAGCTGCCTGCAGGCCTCAAGCGCGAATCGGTTCCCGTACTTCCCGAGGTTACTGAGTTCGATGTTGTACGTCACTACACCAACCTCTCGAACAAGAACTTTGGCGTTGATACCGGCTTCTATCCTCTTGGCAGCTGTACTATGAAGTACAACCCGCGCATAAACGAGGAAATCAGCGCTTTGCCGTCGTTTGCACGCCTGCACCCGGCTGCTCCTGCCGAGGCTGCACAGGGCGCTCTCGAGGTATACTACAACCTCGCTGAGTCGCTTGCCGAAATAAGCGGCCTTGCAGCATTCACGCTGAATCCATACGCAGGTGCACATGGCGAGCTCACTGGCCTTATGATTATGCGCTCCTATCACATGCAGCACGGCGACCTAAAGCGCACCAAGGTAATTGTGCCCGACAGCGCCCATGGTACCAACCCCGCGAGTGCGGCAGTTTGCGGTTTGCAGATTGTAGAGGTGAAGTCAACGGCCAACGGTACAGTAGACGTCGAGGACTTGAAACCTTTGCTCGATGATACTGTGGCAGGTATAATGATGACAAACCCCAACACCCTCGGTATCTTCGAGACGGAAATCCCTGAGATTGCACGCCTTGTACATGAGTGCGGCGGCCTGCTCTACTACGATGGAGCAAACCTGAACGCAGTGCTCGGCAAGTGCCGTCCTGGCGACATGGGCTTCGACATCATGCACATTAACCTGCACAAGACCTTCTCGACACCTCATGGCGGAGGTGGCCCTGGTGACGGCCCTGTAGGCGTGCGTGCAGGCCTTGAGGCATTGTTGCCCAACCCGCAGGTCAAGAAGGACGCTGGCGGCAAGTTCTACATTGACACCGATGACAAGTCGGCAGGCTATGTGTCAGGCTTTCTCGGCAACTTCGGCGTGCTGCTGCGTGCCTATACCTATATCCTAACCCTGGGCCGCGAGAACGTGAAGATGGTGGGCCCGCTCGCAGTGCTCAATGCCAACTATGTCAAGGAGTCGCTCAAGAACGAGTACTACCTGCCAATAGAGGGCGTATGCAAGCATGAGTTCGTTTTCGACGGCCTTGCCGACAAGTCAACAGGCGTCACGACGCTTGACATTGCCAAGCGCCTGCTCGACTACGGCTACCACGCGCCCACAATCTACTTCCCGCTGCTGTTCCACCAGAGCATTATGATTGAGCCCACCGAGACCGAGAGCAAGGAGACACTCGACGAGTTCATAGCAGTGATGAAGAAGGTCGCTGCCGAGGCAATAGAAAACCCGGATATTGTGAAGAGCGCTCCGCACAGCACCCCCGTGCGCCGCCTGGACGAGACAACAGCAGCACGTTTCCCAAAGACTACTTATAGGCAACTGAAAGGGTAACGTGTAATGTTAAATGTTTTATGTTGCTTGCAGCATTGATAGCATGAGCAGCAATAGTAGGGGGCAGCATGGATGTTATTCATGTCCCGCCGGGTGCGATTAGCGAGTGTTGTCAAAGGGTAACGGACAACTTTTGTATTATATGATTAATGGACTTGCTTACGGCAAGCCCATTAATCATATTCTTATTTCATCGCCCATAATCGCTTTTATGCGTTTTACTCTGTTCCAGACGGTCTGTCTGGGAGCATTTGTTATTCTCTCAATCTCGGGATTACTCATTCCTGCTTTCAGAAGATAACAAACCCTAAGGGTCGTTTCATTAATTTGGGGCAGTTTTTTATGTATCGCGTCTTTGAATGTAGGATATTTCTCTTCAATAGTGTGATATAGTTCTAACCAGTTTTCTTCAGTCGGTTCTTCTTGCCCTATCGCTGCTTGTTTGAATTTAGTGATAATACCGCTGTTGGTACATTTCATATTATCTTTCAGTACCATTTTTATCAAGTCGCAGTTCTGCTGTTCGCGTGTCTTCAGTAGATTCTCGGCTTTTTGAATCTCCTCATTCTTATGCTTTAGCCTGTTTCTGTATCTAAGCAAGATAAGTAATAGTATAACTATGACAGAAACGATGATTGACAAAAGAATACTTCTTCTTACTGCTGTCATTATCCCGGTTGGGCTGGTTGCCTTGTCCGAACCTGTATGGGCGTTGCTTTTGCCGAAAGTCAATATTTCAATTGCATTGTAATTCCATGCTTTTTCAACATACAAATCCGACCTTTTTCTGTCCCCTCTGACTCCTGTTGTGTCTTCGTAACCCAATAAAGGATTAAGCTTAATGCTAAGATGCTTATATGCATTCCCTTTTAATTTGTTGCCGGACACAATGACTTTGAACACCTCTTCGATTAAAGCGGAATCCACTTCGGTATATTTGATGTCTGTTTTATACATTATTGCTCGCCCTTTTCCAAAGGATTGGACATCAGTCAAAGAGTCAAGTAACTCTATGTATAGATATGAATATTCTTTACGGAAATCTGCACTGCCTTCCTTGAAATATTCTGCATTGCGCTGTAGCTCAAGAAATGCCTCTTTGTGTGAAGTGTCGCTTATTTCATGAATTCTATCCAATAGTACTTTCCCTTTATTTTCGTTATCCGTAACAAATGTCATTTGTGTTACAGATAATAGTACAAAACACAGAATCAAAAATTTCATAATATATTATCCTAATTATATATGCGAAATTAGCATATATTTATTGAACATAGAATATTTCCTTGTCCCAAGTTGTCCCAAAGTGGGTGTATGGTGTCCCGAAATGTCCCAAATGGGGCATAGTAGGACAATGTTTTTTGTGTCTCCATTGTGCTATTGGGTACTTTTGTCTGTAAAAACAGTGATTATGAAAAAGATTCTTTTTATTCTGTTGCTGTTGCAGGTGACAGTAGTACAGGCACAAAAGGAAATTCTCGTGAGTGGTGATGTGAGTAACCTCTTTACAATGGAGGGTATACCTAATGCAAAAGCACAGATTATACTCAAGGACTCACTTGTGGTTTTGGATTCATGCAGGACAAAGCTTAGCCTTATAACAGAAGTGACAGGAAATGTGACGTCAACTCATTTTGACAAGAATAGCGGTGCCGGTTTCAAGCTATACCTTCATAATGCTGTTGATTGTCGCGTTGTTATTGAAGCCGATGGATATATGCCTTATGCGTATGATATTCCGGCAAAGGAACTTCAAGGTAAGAAAATTTATGAACTCGGTAGCTTGCTGCTTCACCCTGAACCAAAGGAGCAGACTCTGAATGAGGTAGTAGTGTCTGCAACGAAAATCAAAATGTTTTATAAAGGCGATACCGTTGTGTATAATGCCGATGCTTTCGATATGGCACAGAGCGAGACATTACGTGAGCTTATTGAACAATTGCCAGGCACGGAGTTCCGCGACGGTCGTGTGTATGTCAACGGTCGTTATGTGGAAAATCTGCTACTCAATGGCAAGAATTTCTTCAACGGCAACATTGTGGCAGCGCTTGACAACTTACCGGCATATGTTATTGACAAGGTTAAGGTGTATGACCGCAGTGGTGAACTGACCGAAATGACAGGCAAGGATATGCATGACAGTAAGTACGTTATGGACCTCTCTCTTAAACGTGAGTATATAGGTACTTGGCTTCTTCAGGCAAGTGGCGGAGCCGGAACCGCAGAAAGATACCAAGGGCTCGGGTATCTTATGCGTATGGATGACAGGCAGATGTTTTCTCTGAATCTTGATGCAAACAATATCAATACAAAACGTGAGGTAACCTCAAGAGGGGCGCGGATGTCAATAGGTATGTCTGGTAAGGACTATTCTGTCAAAAGTGCAACTTTAAACTACTATATGGAACCGGACAGAAAATTCCGATTCAGCATTAACGGAAATGTTGATAGAGTAGAGCAAGTGGACAAGATTTTCAGAAACCATGAAACATTTCTTCCAACCGTAAATATGATGACCCGGAGCGAAACTTTGAATTCGACAGAAAATACAGCAATCAAAGCCGGTTCATCTTTGACTTTCCGCCCTCTGAAAAACCAGAGTTACAATCTGCAATATAGTTTCAATTTCACCGACAACAACACCTTGCTTGACAACAAAAGCCTCTCCTTTTACCAACCGGGGAAAAGCGAGTGGGAAAACTTGAGTATAGACAGTATAATAAGGAGTGAAGAATTGACAGAAAAGAAAGAACTTCTATACAGCTTATTCTCACCGTCGTTGAATGAACGTGTAGGGATAGACCATAAAGTGCTGGGTTCTGCTAATTTCTCACTCGGTGGTAATATCCTTTCTTTGAAAAGCGATTTTATACACAATACAGACCGTGTTAAAGAGTATGATAATTATAATCTGACATACTTCTCCGGAGCAGACAAGGATAGACAAAGACGATGTGGTAATTCACGTGATTACGCAATGAATGTCGGAGTCGCCTTGGATTTTATATATAAATTCCTTGATTCAAAAAATAATAATGCACAAGTGATACCATATATAAGTTATCGCCATAATTCCGGTACAATGTCACACCCTCTTTACCGCTTGGAGCGTATTGACGGATGGTTAGAAGACACTCCGTGGGATGCTACTTCATTGGGAACCATTCCGCCTACGGAACTTCTTGAGCAGTGTATTGATGAAGAAAACAGCTATTACAGTCGCACGATAGGCAATACCGTTTCAGCCGGAGTGAGGTTTATGCACAAGAGCCGATACCAGGACAAATCAAACATACGCATAAATGCTTCGGTTGAGCTGTCCTATAACAGCAAACGCCTGAATTATGACCGTAGCGGTGATATCAGCAGTGTGCAACGTAAGGAACTACTGTTCAAACCGACTGTAAGCATTGACTGGTATCCTTGCAAAGGAGATTTAAGAGGCAGCGTAAGCCGTTGGAATTTCTCCTATAGCTGTACACCGGAAATGCCACAGCTAATGCAGTTGCTTACAATAAGAAATACCACTGACCCACTCAACAAACACTATGGAAACAGCGGGCTGAAGAACGAGTACCGGCATAAAGCAGGGTTTACATACAACTATAACCAGAAGGATAAAAAGATTGCATTCAATTGCTCTGCAGATTATACTTATATAGCAAACGATATAACCACAATGTCGGTATATGACACTGCAACTGGTGTGCGTACATATACCCCTGTAAATACGTCTGAAACAAACATCGTAAACAGTAATATAGGCTATTCAATGCCACTTGATAAAGATGAACAGTTATATCTTAGGTTAGGAACCAGTGGGCACTATTCACAGTATATGAATTTGGCATCACTCAGCAGTGAACCTACAGAAGGCTGTTTGACAAGAAATTACCAAGTAGCTCCTACGTTGCAGATAGACTGCAATATCAATAAGTTCAATGCCAACATCACGGCGACACCTAAATTTAATTATATAAAGCAGAAAAACTACAGTGACCGCTATAATGACATAATACTTACTGGAGAAACTTCATATACATTCCCGTTTGATGTGCGGTTCTCAACACGGCTTAATGCTTATATAACAAGTGGATACGGCAATGAAACAATGAACGGCTTCAAACCGATATGGAATATCAATATTTCGCGTGCTTTCTTCAAAAATAAATTGAACGTGGAGCTTGTTGCTAATGATATTCTGGCACGCCAAAATTCGATATCGGCAACGGTAGATGCTAATGGACGAACCGAAATACTCAGAGAACATCTGTCGAGATATTTTATGCTTAATATAAGCTATAAATTTAATTGGAGCGAGAAAAGTAAAGTATGTTGCCGGGATTGCGTAAGATATTTAGCAATCTTAACGGCGTAACAATTGCCACTATGCCTGAAAAGCGTAAGGGTACATTGTCTCGTGCTGTAAAAGAGGTTCGTGACGGCAAGGTTACCAAGGCAAATAGTGTTGCTGATTTGATGTCGAAATTGGATGAATAAATGTACAGCATTGGCTTTTACGATTCGTCGTATTTGGCAAACTATTTATAAAGAGGTAAAGGATTCCGGGTCTTTACCTCTTTGTTTTAGTGTGCAATACCACTACTGACAAAATGTGTGTATGTAAACTTTTAAATTCATATTGTGTTTATGTTAGAAATGGTATTTATATTTATATTCTTGTTATATGTGTTGCCCGTTATTGTTTGTGCTGTAAGCTGCAAATTATGGGGTGACCAAATTATATCCCAATCTTTTGTACCTATAATTAATCTGCTTTATGCAGTCGTATGCTGCTGTATTGCTATTGTAATTGTGTCCGCTTTGATTATTGAACAGTTCCCGAATTTGATATACAATTACAAGAAAATATTAAATGACAGGCAAAAGAAATAATTCCCTTCTTTTAGAAAGTTCTTTTTGTATCTTATTTACCTCTTTATTTTGTGCTGTTTTATTCAATAAATACTCTGTATTGCATAAAAAAATATGTTTTTTGTGCAATAGGTGTCATGGATTGCGTGAGTGTATGAGGTTTGGATTTATAATATAAATATTATGAAGTGTTTGTTAATGTGTTTTTACGTTTTTTTACTAATTTCGCAAATTCGATAATAGATTTATAAACAAGCAGTACATAAAATGAAACAGGAAAATGAAAAACCGGCGGGATTGCCTGAGAATGCGTTCCGTCCTTTGAACGAGGGTGAGGAGTACAAGCCCTTGATGTCGCCTGGCAAGAATTACCCTGAGGTTAATTTCTGGTCGGTGTCGTGGGGTATAATAATGGCTGTGCTCTTTTCGGCAGCGTCGGCCTATCTTGGCCTTAAGGTGGGCCAGGTGTTCGAGGCTGCTATCCCCATTGCTATCATTGCCGTGGGTCTGTCGACTCTTGCAAAGCGCAAGGGCGCCCTTGGCGAGAATGTGATTATCCAGTCTATCGGTGCCTGCTCTGGCGTTATTGTCGCGGGTGCTATCTTTACATTGCCGGCGCTCTACATCCTGCAGGCAAAGTACCCCGAGATGACTGTGAACTTCATGCAGATGTTCATCAGTTCGCTGCTTGGCGGTATACTGGGTATTCTGTTCCTCATTCCGTTCCGCAAGTATTTTGTTAAGGAGAAGCATGGCGAGTATCCTTTTCCCGAGGCCACTGCAAGCACACAGGTGCTCATCTCGGGCGAGAAGGGCGGCAGCCAGGCCAAGCCTCTGCTCATAGCAGGCCTTATTGGCGGATTGTACGACTTTATTGTGGCGACCTTTGGCTGGTGGAACGAGAACGTGACAACACGTATTGTAGGGTGGGGCGAGCTGCTTGCCGACAAGGCGAAGATTGTGCTCAAGATAAATGTGGGCGCGGCTGTGCTTGGCCTTGGGTGTATAATAGGCCTTAAGTATGCAGTCATCATATGTGTGGGCTCGCTTGCTGTGTGGCTGGTTATTATCCCCGGCATGTCGCTTCTCTTTGGCGACCAGGTACTGAATGCATGGAACCCCGATATTGTAATGACTGTGGGCCAGATGTCTCCTGAGCTTATCTTCAAGGAGTATGCCAAGAGCATTGGCATTGGCGGCATTGCCATGGCCGGCATAATTGGTATCTTCAAGTCATGGAGCATAATAAAGAGCGCTGTTGGCCTTGCTGCACGCGAGATTGGCGGCAAGAAGGGCGGCGAGAATGTCGAGCGCACGCAGAAGGACCTTTCCATGAAAGTTGTGCTTTTCGGCTCAATCTTTACTCTGCTTATGGTATTCGCGTTCTTTGTGTTTGATGTAATGAGCGGCAACATACTGCACAGCGTTGTTGCGGTGCTGCTGGTTGCTGTAATCTCCTTCCTCTTTACGACGGTAGCTGCCAACGCTATTGCAATCGTTGGCTCTAACCCTGTATCGGGCATGACACTGATGACACTTATCCTTGCCTCGGTGATTATGGTGGCCGTAGGCCTTAAAGGCGCATCGGGCATGGTTGCTGCGCTTATAATGGGCGGTGTAGTGTGTACAGCGCTTTCAATGGCGGGCGGTTTCATCACCGACCTCAAGATAGGCTACTGGCTGGGCAGCACTCCTGCAAAGCAGCAGACATGGAAGTTCCTTGGTACACTTGTCTCGGCAGCAACTGTAGCCGGCGTAATCATGATTCTTAACAAGACCTATGGCTTTACAAGCGGCGAGCTTGCAGCACCTCAGGCAAATGCCATGGCTGCGGTCATTGACCCGCTCATGAATGGCGTGGGCGCTCCCTGGCTGCTCTACGGCATTGGCGCGGCGCTTGCCCTGGTGCTCACTATCTGCAAGGTTCCTGCACTGCCGTTCGCGCTTGGCATGTTCATCCCTCTTGAGCTGAACCTTCCGCTGCTTATTGGCGGCATAATCAACTGGTATGTGACAACACGCAGCAAGGACGAGGCTGTAAACACCGAGCGTGGCGAGAAGTGTACGCTGCTTGCGTCGGGCTTTATTGCCGGCGGCGCTCTCATGGGAGTCCTGAGCGCAGGCCTGCGTTTCGGCGGAATCAATATGGTAAACGAGGCATGGCTTGCCAACCCAATGAGCGAGGCTGTTGCCATTGTGGCATATGCACTTCTCATCATCTATCTTGTAAAGGCAAGCATGAATGTGAAGAGATAATCCCGTCTGATATCCATATAATAAATGTGCGTCAAGGTTCTTGACGCACATTTATTATATGTGATACCTTACTGTTCTATGAAGCGCTCATGGAACATGAACCAGCCTATGGTAAGTCCCACATCAACGCTTGTCCTGTGCGAGCTGTAGTAGTTGACAAACGCGCTTACCGAGATGTTCGAGAACTTTGCCGCAAAGGTTATGTCGCCAATGTACTCAAATCCGTTGAAGCGTTTCTTTGAATATGTGGCCTTTCCGTTGTTTTCGATAATCCTGCGGTAGGGCACGAAGGCATAGAAACTAGGGCGTATCTGCAGTATGCTGTTGAGCCTGATAATGGGTGTCACTCCGCCGGCAATGAACTGGTTGGCACGGAACTTGGGGTCGTAGTTGAAGAGGCTGTTCATTGTGGGGTTGAACGAGCCTGCCTGCATCATTGTGGCCTGGTATGTCTGCGAGAACCTGCGGGTAGAGTAGAACAGGTGCAGGTATGTGCCCAGCGTCAGCTTCTTGCCCAGCGGGAAGTGGTCGCGGCGCTGGTAGCTTATCTGCAGCCAAGACTGGCCGAGCCTTGGGCTCGCAGTCTCTGTAGCGCCTGCATATTTCTCATATCCTGTAATGAACTGCGATGTCAGCGAGCTGTATGTGCCGGCAGTGGGGAACACCTTTGAGTTGAGGGTGTTGCCCTCGAATTTCACCGACGCCCCGTAGAGCACCATCCTGTTCCTGTCGAACTCGGGAGTGTTAAGGTCAAGGATGTCCGTAGGCATGTACTCGTCCTTAATCTCGGCAATGCCAATGGCAAACTCGGCCTTTCGCTGGTTCATGAAAGGCAGTATGAACTTGAGCTTGCCGAAAATCTCGCGCTGGTGGTTAAGCGCCATGGAGTTCTCCTTGGAGAAGAGATACTTCATGTTGTAGTAGTCGATGGTTGAATACGAGGCCAGCAGCTTCATCGATACTGGCAGCTTGCTCAGGAAGTCAATGCGTCCGGCAAACTGCACATTGTTGTATACCTTTCCCAGCTGCCCGTCAAGGATGAACTCCTTGGCATGGTTGTTGAGGTTGCGGTAATGGAGCCCGAAGTAGAGCTGGTTCGAGATGTTGGTGGCCACGTTGCCTCCCAGCTTCATTGTGAATGGCGGGTTTATTGTGGCGTCGAGGTGCAGGGTGTACATGCTGTCGGCCTCATTGTATATCGCATGGGGTATGACGGCCTCTATGTTGCTTCCCGAGAGCAGGCTGTAGTAGCCCTTCTTGCATTCATCGTAGGTGAATGTGTCGCCAAACTTGTAGAACTCGCTTGCAATGGATTTCTCTTGCTCTTCGGTCACTCCGTGCACCTCCACTCCGTTGAACCTCAGTGCCGGCACCTTCTCCTTGAAATTCTTGCGCCTGCAGGCCAGCAGCATGCTGTCCTGCCGCTCAGTAATGCGTCCTTTTATTGAGTCAATGTGCGCACGGGCATGCCTGTAACCAGCATCAACAACCTGGTCAATCTTGTGGAAATCGAGCAGGTTAACTCCTTTTACGTTTATGTTGAGCAGTATGCCGTCCTTCTCGTCCAGGGAGTAGTCGCTGCGGTTCATTATCATGTTCTCTACCTGGCTCATAATGTCCCTCTCGTCGGGTGGAGGAGGGTTGTCGCTTACAACGCTGCCTATGATGATTCCTGGATTGAAGTCCTTCTTCATTACATCGTGCGGGAAATTGTTGTACAGGCCGCCGTCGTAGAGCAGGACGCCGTCCTTCTTAATGGGCTTGAAGAAGAACGGGTATGTCATGGACGCCCTAACAGCGTCTCCAAGGTCGCCGTCGGAGAATATTACCTGCCTTTTATTGTGTACATCGGCCGCTACGCAGCGGAACGGTATCATCAGGCTGTCGAACCTGCTGCGGCATGCCGCATTGGCGCCTGCGAATATTTCCATGAAACCCAGGTTCATTGGGGCGGCATTCACAAGGTTGGCCGACGGGGTTACAATGTGCAGCGAGTCCTTGAGGTTGAAGTGTATGCTCAGCATGTCGGGGACGCTGTTGCCGTGCTTGAAGTAGAACATGTAGTCGCGGTCCATTGTGCCGGTGTACCAGCGCTGGAAGTCCTTGCTCTTCATCGTGGCAATCATCTCGTCAGGGGTATATCCCATAGCGTAGAGCGCGCCTACAATAGCCCCCATGGATGTTCCTGTTACATAGTCTATGGGAATATGCTCCTCTTCAAGCGCCTTTATTACGCCAATGTGCGCAAGGCCCTTTGCGCCGCCTCCGCTCATCACAAGGCCCACCCTCTGCTGCGCGTTGAGCAGCAAGGGAAGCATGACCGTTAGCAGCATTGTTATGAGCACTCTTTTCATCTGTAACCTGGGCATTGTATACCTAACATGCAAAAATAGGAATATTTTTGAAAAAAGAGTTTTAAAAAATACTATTTAATGTGAGTTTGTAGATTGCAGCCCTTTTTAAGGGTCAGTGGCAAGAAGGTGCTGCCTGCTAGAATATTTGCGCAGTTCAGTGATGATGAGATGTTTCGCTTTGCTCAACATGACAAGGACTGGAACACCCTTCGCTACGCTCGTCCCTCTAAGAGGGACAGTCTAGATAGTGCAACAGAGCCGCTGGCCCAATAAATAAAGCTGCGCCTTAGGGGAACGACGCAGCTTTAGTTTCCGGACAAACGCTTTTGCCCGTTCGGGCGCCGGCTTTCGCAAGAGGGCGCTACCGTATTAAATCTATTACTATGAAAAACACGTTAATGTAACAGCCGCTTAAGCAGGATGGTTCTGCATTTATCTTTTTTTAACAGTGCGCCGAGGAGTCTAAAGTATGCGGGAACCAAAGACCGGTCCTTGCAAGTCGCGTGCAGGGCATAAGGGAAGGGGTTGTGCCAAAATGAACATTTGGCACAGCCCCTTCGCGCAATCATTCCTGTTCTGCTACTGCTGCATTATTGCTGGTTCTTTGGCTTCCTGCCGCAGATGTCCTTGTAGTCGCAGTACTTGCAGTTCTTCTCGTCCTTTGCATAGGTGAACTTCTTCTCCTTGTCAAAGATATCGTACAGCACGCTGTCCAGCCTTGCGATAAACTCCTGCTTCAGTACCCTGATGTCGGTCACTGGGTCGCTGCCTAGCCTTATTACACACTCCTCGCGTGTCATGTCGCTTGCGCTCTTCTGCCCTTCGGCCTTTTTCTTCCTCATGTACAGGAGCGAGGGCGAAACCTTTACTGCACCGGTTCTCTTTACATCCTCAATCCATTCAAGTCCTTCCTCACTGCTTGTGCCGACGCCGTCGTTTATTATGTTGTCGAGCGCAATGGAGTAGAGGAATGCCTGAAGCCTGTTTCCGGCAGTCTTGGCATTGTTGGCGAAGATGTCGTCCAGCGTTATCTCGGTCTTGGAGTCGGCACTGCCGGTCTTGTAGTCTACAATGTTAACAGTGTCGCCCTTAACGTCGATACGGTCAATCTTGCCTCCTATTTTCAGGGTCGCGCCAAATCCGTTGCACTTGAGCGGGTGGCTGAACCTTATGCTGCGCTCGCCGCCTATGTAGACAAAATTGGCATACTCGGCGTCCATCCTTGCCAGGCGCAGCAGGAAGTTGTGCAGCACGCCACGGTTGATGTACTGCTCGCCGTTGAACTCGACCTTGCCGTCCTTGAAGAACTCCTTCTTGAACGCGGCCTCAATGAAACTGTACAGCAGCTCCTCGTTGTCGATGTAGTGCTTGAGCATGCTGGCGGTTATGTTCCGGTTGCCGCTGGCGGTAATCTCGTTGTAGAGGAACTCGGCAGCAGTGTGGAATATTGTCCCGAAATCGGTCGGTTTCAGTTCGGCATTCACCTCCTGCACAGGCTTCAGCCCCAGTACATAATAATAGAAGAAACTGAGCCCGCAGTTTATGTAGCGGTTGATTGCCGACGGGGACATCTCAATCGCGTCCTTGCTGTAGCTGCAGTCGAAACGCTCCCTCAGTCTCTTTATCATCTCGTCGGTCTTCTCCACATCCTTCAGGGTAATCTCTCCGCTCTTGTCCTGGCGTGCGCTCAGCGATATCTTCTCAATGTCGTAGAGGTTGCTGCTCAGCAGCTGCAGTATGTAGCGCGAGCACTCGCCCCTGTTCTTGCTGTCGGTGGAGCTGTTGTACACGAGCGTTACGCTGCTTGCACGCTGGAGCAGGCGGAAGAAATAGTATGCGTATATTGAGTCCCTGTGCTCGCTCAGCGTGAGCCCGAATGCCTTGCGCAGGTTGTAGGGGATGAATGAGCTCTCGCTGCTTGGCTTGGGGATTGCCCCTTCGTTTACCGAGAGGAGTATGATGTTCTTGAAGTCGAGGTTGCGTGTCTCGAGCAGTCCCATTATCTGCAGTCCGGCAACAGGCTCGCCATGGAAAGGCACGCTCTGCGAGGCGAGCATCCTTATGAACAGGCGGCCCACTGTCTCTTTCTTCATCTGCAGCTCGCCGGCCGAGTGCAGTGCCTTGAGGCGCTGTGCCTGTGTGTACACCTTCATTATCGCCTCGCCGAAGAGCTTGTCATACATCTCTTCCTTCTCCTCGGCAACCCTTGTGCGGTTCTCGGCAACGGTGTATATTATCTTTATAAGGCTGTCAATCCATTCGCCGTTGTCGCTGTAGTGCGTGAATATGAGCTTGAGGAAACCGTCCTTGTGAAGGTCTTCGTCATCGGGGTAGAAGACATTGTTCTGCAGCAGGCTGGAATAGACCCCTGACGCATTGCTGCTTCCCTGTATCACATAAGGGTGCTTCAGCACCCTGCATACATGGCTCAGGGCGAACGAGGCGTACTTCTCGCTCCAGCCGCGTGTCTGCAGCTCTACCAGCAGCCTTACAAGCGTGAAGATGGGCGTGTTCTGTATTGGGTAGCCCATTGTCACGTTCAGCGACCTGAGCCTGCTGCCGCCGCCCTCATTGCTCTCGTCCGGGCCCTCCTTCTGGCCTGGAATGGCGTGGAGCACCGGCTCCAGGAGAGTCTCGTCGCAAAGTACTATTGCAGTGTCTACGTTCTCTTCGGTGAGGTTGCTGCCGAGCCACGACGATACATAGCGCGCGCTTATGCTGTCTGTCCCGGCCGAGACTACCGTCATCTTCTTCTTGCCTGTGAGGCAGTCGAATGTCTCGTCCTCAAGCGCATTCGGGAACATCGCATGGTTCTTGCGCATGAAGTGCCCGGCCTCGTGGCGTTCCGCCTTGGTGTAGTACTTGTCATAGTCCCAGTAGAAGAGCGCCTTGCCTGTTTCCTTTATTTTCTTGAACAGCCTTGTCTCGGCGCCGTTGAGAGCGTTGAAGCCTACAAATATATATTTCTCGTGCTTGAGCTGCAGCTCTCCTTCCTTCTCTGCCACATCGCGGTAGAGCATGCCCTCATAGGCCACGTTAATTCTCCTGAGGCTCTCCTTGAAGCTGCTGTATATGCCGTACATGCGTTCCCAAAGGGTGGTGAAGCTGCTCTTTACGTCGCTTCTTGATTCGGGGTTGAAGTTCTTGAAGAACCTCTCGATGGCCTCCTGCTGCTCTGGCGTGAGCGTGTCCTTGCCTGTCCCCATCTCGCGCAAGGCGCTTATGTTGGAGAATAGGCGCCTTGCGTCGGCAAGGTTCTTGTCTATGTCGTCAAAGTCCCTCAGGAGCATTTCGCCCCAGTAGTAGAAGGAGTCAATCTCCTCAACGCTCTTCTCGTAGTCGCTCTGGCTCTCGTCATCGCGCTTGGGGCGTATGTACTCCTTGTAGAGCTTGCTTATGAGCAGTATCGAGTCTCCTATTACCAGGTCGCTGTTCTGCTGGAAGAGCTCGCTGATGGTCATGTACTGCGGGCTCCAGATGGGTGTGTTGCCGCTGCACTGCAGCAGGTACTCGTTAAAGAAGAGGCCTGCACGCTTGTTAGGGAACACGACGGCAATGTTGTCGAGCCTGCCCTCGAACCTGCTGTATATATCTTCGGCTACTAGCCTTAAAAAGGGTTTCATAGTGTCACTGGTTTAATCTCGTTCTTGTATACGTACCATAGGTATCCTTTCACGTTCTCGTAGTCCATGTCCCTGAGCAGGTCCATGTAGCGCCTCACCTGTGTGTCATGCGTGTCGTCCTCGCGGCCGAACTTGTAGTCGACTACAATGGCCTCGTTCCCTTTTATCATCACGCGGTCGGGGCGCTTTGCCTCGCTGTACTTCCTGTTAAGGATAGTGCGCTCGTTGTATAGGCGGTATGAGCCGTCGAACCACTCCCTTGCCAGCGGGTTCGAGAGCGCGTTCAGCACCCTCTGCTTTATCTTGGCAATCTTTGCAGTGTCCTCAATTATTCCTTGGAGCAGCAGCCTGTCGAGCGCCTTGTCAATGTCGCTGGCAGTCTCAATCTCCGACATCACCATGTGCATGAGCTCGCCCTCGGCAATGTTCTCCAGCTGCTTCTTCTCCTTCCCGCTTGCCATGAAGCGTGCCAGCTCGCGCGACTGCTTCACCTCAAGGCTGTTCTTGTGGAATGTAAGCGGCAGTTTCAGCGGCAGCGCCTCGGTCTCGAACGGGTTATCCTCTTTCTCTTCGCTGGCATCCTTGGCGTCGTCGCTCTTGCTGGGCACGACGCTGCCATATATGTACACATCCTCTTTTGCAGCACATTCCTGCACCACGTCCTCTCCTTCCTCGTCCTTTACCGTCAGGCTGTACCTGAACTCGGAATCCTCGTCCTTCGACATTCCATCAAGCGCTGGCATTCCGGCAACAGCCTTGTTGAACATCTTCCACACATAAGGCACATCGCTCCTGTGCTCCTCGCTAAAGAGTATAAGGTTGCTCTTTGCGCGGGTTGTGGCAACGTAGAGAATGTTAAGGTTGTCCACAATCTGGTACATGTACTCAACGCTGTAGTCCTCGCTGAACACAGAGTCCTTCATCTCCTTCTTGCTGTGTATCGGCAGCAGGCTAAGGCCGTCGAACGGAGCGCACTCCGACTTGCACCAGAGCAGGTTCCTGCTGTCGGCCGTGAGTTTCCAGTCGCAGAACGGTATTATCACGGTGTGGAACTCAAGCCCTTTCGACTTGTGTATAGTCATCACCTTTATGCTGTCGTCATTCTCGGCAGGAATGCACTTGTCGCACAGCCCCTCGTCCCATGCGGCAAGGAGCGATGTAAGGTCGGCGCTCTTGCTGCTTATGTACTGCGACATGTGGTCAAGGAACGCATATATATAGGACTCCTCGCCTTTCGACTCCTCAATGTTAAGGATTGCCATCAGGCGCTCTATGAGCTCGTACACAGGCAGGCCTTTCATGTGCTCAAGGTCGCTGCGGAACGATTCGGGAAGCATCTCTATGAGCTCGCCCTTCGATACATAGCCGTCGAGAGGCTGCTCTTTCTTCAGTATTACCTTATTGTAAAGGCCTAGCAGGTTTGCAATGTTCACCTTGTCCTCGGGCAGCGCAATGTAGCGCATTGCCGCAATCGCCAGCGACACGGTAAGTGACGAGGAGAGCCTGTATGCGTCGTCGCTCACAATCTTCAGTCCCGGGAACTCCTGCTTGAACGCCTCTACAATGGCCTCAATGCGGTCGTTCGTGCGCAGCAGTATGGCAATGTCCTTCGGGGCCACCCCTTTCTCCTCGAGCAGTGTGTGAAGCGTTTCCATAAGCCTGTCGATGACAAGCCTCTCGAAATTCTTCTTCTTGTAGCTGCCTGGCTTGAATATGCGTGCCTCTACATACCCCTGCACTGGTTTCTCCTTCTTGCCAGGGGCGGGCTGGGGATAGGCCTGCTCAACATCGCTGTATGCGCTTGTTATCTCGCCGAGCCTGCTGCCGAGCTCTTCGGAATATGTCGTTTCCAGCACATTTATAGCGCTGCGGTACAGGGCGTTGTTGAATGAGATTATGCGCCTGTCGCTGCGGTAGTTTACCGAACTGTACATTTTCCCGCCAACGACGCACTCCTGGCTCTCGAACTCGAGCGTGTCGCCGTACTCCCTGAAGTAGTCTGCCAGGTCGTTCATTATTTTCCAGTCGCCGTTGCGCCAGCGGTATATGGCCTGTTTCACGTCTCCCACAATGAGGTTGAACTTTCCTCTTGCGAGAATCTCCCTAAGGAGCACCTCAAAGCACTGCCACTGCAGCCTTGATGTGTCCTGGAACTCGTCAATGAATATGTGGTCAATCTCTGTGCCAATCTTCTCGAAGATGAACGAGGTGTTCTCCTTTATGAGCGTGCACAGCAGGTGAGTAGTGTCGGCCAGCAGGAAACGGTTCTCTCTTGCGTTCTCCTCCTTCAGTGTCCTCGCTATGTTGTTGAGCATGCCCAGCTGGTGTATGTGGTGCAGTGCTAGCGTGCAGCTTGTGTAGCTTGTGTAGTGCCTCTTGTATTCGGCCAGCAGCTGCGCCACGCCGTTGCAGCACGAGGCCACAGGGGATATCTTTGACGGGTTGGCTATCATTTCCTCCTGCTTGGCCGACAGCGGTGCCAGCACCCCCTTGTTCCTGATGCTAGCAAAGAACGACCAGGCACTGCCTCGGGTCTTGCCCCTGAAGTCGTCAACGCTCATTCCCTTCGTGAGCTCGAAGAACCTGTCGCATATGCCGTTCATGGCTGCTTCCGAATTGTCCTTGAGCCTCGTTACCTCCCTGCGGAAATCCTTCAGCGCCTTGCCGTCCTCCTTGTCAATCTCCATGCGCAGCTTATCGCCGCGGTCCTGGTACTCCTCCTTGAGGATGTTCTTGGCAAACTGCTTTATGGCATTCTCGACATGCCAGTCATTGCCGTTGGCCAGCTGCTCCTCAATATACTGTATCACCTGGGCAATGCCTTCCTGTCCTGGTTCCAGCCCCCTTATGTATGTGTCTACGGCCTCGTCAAGCAGTTCCTTGCCGTTAATCGAAATCTCCATGTCACCGCTCAGGTCAAGCTCCTTTGCAAGGCCGCGCAGCACGCTCTGGAAGAATGCGTCTATTGTCTGTATGCGGAAATGGCCGTAATCGTGCAGTATGAGGTCAAGTGCCTGCCTTGCCCTTTCCACAATCACATCCTCGCTCATCCCCGGCAGCTGCTCCCTGAGCTTGTCCATGTAGTCCTTGGCTCCCTTTGAGCGGTTAGCGACGCCATACAGCTTGCCAAGTATGCGTTCCTTCATCTCGGCCGTGGCCTTGTTGGTGAACGTTACGGCCAGTATGTTCCTGTAGCAATAGGGGTCCTGCACCAGCAGCTTCATGTACTCAAGCGCCAGGGTGAATGTCTTGCCCGAACCGGCCGATGCCTTGTATATCTTAAGTGTCTTTCTCATATCCTATCCAATCATTATCTTGCTTTTTCCGTTTCCTCGCTTTATAACCTTTATCCTTGTAGGTATGCGCTCCAGCATGTCGCCAAGGTGCGATATCACGCCAATCTTGCGGCCCTTGCCCTGCAGTTTCTCAAGCACGCCGATGGCCTCCTTGAGCGTGTCGCTGTCAAGCGCGCCGAATCCCTCGTCAATGAACAGCGTCTCTATATCCATCTTGTTCGACGATACCGATGAGAGCGCAAGCGAGAGTGCCAGCGAGGCAAGGAATGTCTCTCCGCCCGAGAGTGTATGTACCGAGCGGCTGTCCGACATCATCTCAAGGTCTATGACCTTTATGCCTAGCGACTCCTCCGATATGCGCGAGAGGATGTAGCGCCCCGAGAACTCCTTCATGTGCATGTTAGCAACCTCAAGCAGTATGTCGAGCGTATATCCCTGTGTAAGCCTGGTGAGCTTGCTGCCGTTGGCCGAGCCGAAGGCAGCGTTAAGCTCGCCCCAGCTGGCCGCGGCCTTGCGCTTCTGCTCAAAAATCTCCTGGTACTGGCCAAAGGCGGCAATGTTCTCCTGGTCCTTGAGCAATGTGGCGTTTATGCCGTTTATCTCCTCGGCAATGCTGCTGCGCAGCTGCTCGGCCTGGAGGATTGCAGAGCATATCTCTTCAATGGCAGTGCCCTCCCTTGGCCTGCTGCTATCGTTGCCGTGCTTCTCGATATTGCGCTTTCTCTCGCTAAGCGTTGCCGCCGCCTTGAGCGCCGTCTCCTTTACCTTCTCTACCGACGAGCGCATTGCTGCAACATCGTTCTTCGGGTCCAGCAATTCCTTAAGCCCGGCCATCGACATCCCGTCGCTGCGTCCTGCAAGGTATGAGGCAATCTCCCCCGACAGTTCCTTGCGCCTTAGTTCCTGCACATGCAGCAGGCCTTCCTTCTCCTCGGCATTTCCCTTCAGCCTGTTGAAGAGAGCTGCTGCCTCGGCCTTCTTCTCCGCAGCCAGGCTGAATGCCCTGTTCGCTCTGGCAATCCCGTCCTGGAAATGCCTCTCGGCCTCCTCCCTGCTTTTCCATTTGCCAAGCAGGGCAGTGAGCTGCTCCCTGCACTCCTTGACGGTTGCCTCTGCGGCCGTTGCCTGTGCCTTGCTTTCCTCAATCTCCTTGGCTAGCGCCTCCCTTCTTGCCGTAGAGAGCTCAATGCTCTTTTCGGCAACCGATATCTCTTCCTTTATGCCTGCAAGGCGCGATACCTTCTTCTCCCATTCAGCGGCAAGCTCCTGCAGCCTCGCTGCCCACTCCATGTCATCGGCAATGGTGCCGCTATCCTCAATGCCGCCTAGCAGCGCAATGTTCTTTTCCCTTATGCTGCCTGCCGATGTGGATAGTGTCTCAATCATGCTCTCCAGCCTTGCGGCCTCGCTCTTCTGGCTCTCAATCCTCCGCGTTACCTGCTCAATGCTGCCTGCAGTAATCTCCTTTGCCTTCTCCAGCTCTTCCTCGGCAAGTGTCTTCCCGCTGGCAAGCCCGGTATCATGCACCCTGCTGCCGCACACAGGGCAAGGCTCGCCCTCCACAAGGCGGCTCCGCAGTTCGGCAATCTCGCTCGACAGTGTGCCGGCAAGCTCTTGCTGGCGCTTCTTCAGTTCCTCATGCTCCTTCTCGCTGCTTGCAAGCGTCTTCCTTATATTTGCAAGCGCCTTCTGCTGCAGCGCTATCTGCTTGCGGGTATCATCTATGAACTGGATATTCGCCGTTATGACAGGTATGCTAGGGATAATGCTTTCAAACCTGCTGCTTGCGGCCAGCCATTGGGCAATATCTTCTCTCTCCCTGAGGTTCCTTCCAATGCTCCCGCTGCTTGCTGCAATCTCCCCGGCCAGCCTGCTGTCCTCCTCGCTTGCGCGTGCTATGCCGCCGTTAATCTCCTTAATGCGGCGCATGCATGAGGCAATTGCCTCCTCGGCCTTTATAATGCTGTCTATTCTTGGCTTGAACCCGTCATACTCCGCCTGTATCTCCTTGTATCCATGCTCGGCCGTTTCTGCCTGCCTGGCGGCAGCGCCAAGTTCCTCCTCGGCGGCCTTTACCTTTGCCCTAAGCCCTGCAAGCAGCGTCCTGTTCTCCTCGCACAGCCTGCCGCTCTCGGCCAGTTGCAGCCAGGTGCCGCGTATCTCCTGCACGCTGTCAATGCGTTCCAGCCTTTCGGCAACAGGACGGTTCTGGCAAATGCCCTGCTGTGCGGCCTCATGCGCTTCCTGTGCTGCCTTGAGCTCTTCGGCCAGCTGTGCCGAGCGTTCAATCCACTGTTTCTCGGCAGCCAGCCTCCTCAGCATGGCGCTGTTTCCCTCGTCCTGCTTCTCAAGAGCGGCCTTGCGGGCAACATGCACATCCTTCTCTTCCTGCGTAAGCAGCACAATGCCGCTTCGCTGCGCGTCAACGATGTCGAGCTCGCGTCTTGCCTCCATCGCGCGCGTATATATTATAGATGATATGCGGTTGTATATCTCAGTACCGGTCAGTTTCTGGAGTATGCCGGCCTTCTCTTTCTCGCCTGCCTTAAGGAATGCGGTGAAGTTGCCCTGTGCCAGGAGCACTGCGCGGGTGAACTCGTCGTATGTGAGGCCAATAAGCGACGGCATTACAGCCTTGTACTCGCTCGAGCCATAGTTCCTGTGCGTGCCCTCGGTAAGGTTGAACACGTCGTAAGAGGGCTTGCGGAACCTTCCGCTAGCGCTGTCGTTTGCCCTTGATATGCTCCATCGTGCGCGGTACTCGTTGCCGTCCACTGCAAGGAACTCCACCTCGGCATATCCTTCGTGCGCCCCTTTGCTCAGTATTGTCTTGGGGTCGCTCTCGCTTATCGCCTCTTTCCCGTTAATCTCTATTGCCTCGCTGTCCTTTATGCTCACAAGGCGCGGTGTCTTCAAGTACAGGGCAATGCACATTGCGTCCAGTATTGTGCTCTTGCCCGAGCCTGTACTGCCAGTAATGGCGAACAGGCCCGCCGAGCGCAAGGGCTCGGTGCGGAAATCAATCCTGAATTCCCCTGCCAGCGACGCAAGGTTCTTGCCTCCTATTGCTAAAATCTTCATCCTTTCGCTTCTTTTATTGCCTCGGCCAGCAGTTTCTCAATCTCTCCATCCATAGGCCTGCCGTGCATTCTGCCGTAAATCTCCTTTATCAAGTCAAGCGGTTCTGTCCTCTTGAACTCGTCGTAGGTCATTGGGCGCTTCTCGTCATCGGGCCTGGCTATGTTGCTTGTGGCCACAATGCTGGCCAGGCGCACGGCCTTGTTCTTTAGCGCGTCGTCTATGCGCTGCCTTATTGTGGGGTCAACAGTTGTTACAAGCACCTTAATCTCAAGGAACGGGGTGCAGTTGCCTGCCTCTCCGCACGGGAGCATTGCAATCTCCTCGAGCACGGTGTCAATTGGCTGCGGTTTGGCGGGAATACTCAATAGTTTCACAGGCGTATCGAACTCAATGAACTCATGGCTGACGTTGTTCCCGACTATTGTGACCTCAGTTACTCCTTGCCTGTTCCTCACCTCGGCGAACGACATTGGCAGCGGGGCGCCCGAGTAGCGTATGTTATCCCTGTGTGCCACACACTGCGCCTTATGCAGGTGCCCAAGCGCCGTATATGCTATTCCTTCGTTGGCGAACCCGGCCTCAATGCCCTCCATGCCGCCTATTATGGCATGCTCCGACGTGTCTCCGGCCGAGACCTCGGCCCCCGATGCCTGCAGGTGTCCCATAGCGATGATAGGGGAGTAGCCCCTCTCCCTGGCCCTTGCATAGAGTGCCGAGTACATTCTTGCCACACCCTCGCTGTAGCTTTCCGCCTCGGGGTGGTCGTTGTGCCTCAGGTAGGGGACCGCAAGGCAGCAGCCATTGCCGGCTATGGGCACAATCATGCTGTCATAGTCAATCTCGCCATCCTTATAGTGCACCACGCCCGATACATGCACGTTGAATACGTTGAGCAGAGGCGACGGCGCCTCAATGCGTGCCGCAGAATCGTGGTTGCCGGCAGTAACAATAATCTGCAGGCCTTCGTTCTCCTGTGTCACCCTGCGCAGGAAACTGTAGTACATCCTTTGCGCCTCGGCCGAAGGGTTAGGCGTGTCAAATACGTCGCCGGCAATGAGCAGCAGTCCTATCCCGCGTTCCTTTATTACCGTGCACAGCCACTCCAGAAACAGCGCATGCTCCTTGCTGCGGTCATATCCGTAGAACGTCTGCCCCAAATGCCAGTCGGCAGTGTGTATTATTTTCATTCTGCTGTTTCTAGATTTATCATGCTAAAATAGCAATATTTTTGCAAAAATTTAAAAGAAGTCTGTGGTATTTCAATAAAAAATTGCGACTCTGTTTGTTATCTTGTCAACTTTGCAATCGGGTTGCAGGACCCTGGCACTATCTTTGCGTCATAAACAATTGTTCTTATGGCACATTCTCACAGTCACAGCCATGGTGGAGGGCTGAAGAATACTCCGGTCCGTGTATTGTATATATGCCTGGTAATTAATCTGCTGTTTGTCGTTGCCGAGGCATTGGCAGGGTGGCAAAGCAACTCTACAGGCTTGCTCTCCGACGCCGGGCATAATCTCGGCGACGCATTGGGACTGCTGCTCTCCTTGATTGCAATATATCTGGGCCGCTCAAAAGGGAATATAAGCAAAAGTGTCTCAAAATATATTACGCTGGCAAATGGTCTTCTGTTGCTGGGCGCTGTTGCGTTGATTGTTTTTGAAAGCGTCGGGAAGATTATAAATCCTCACGAAGTGAATGCTCACACGGTAATCATTGTATCGGCGGCAGCAATAGTTGTAAACGGACTCACTGCATGGCTTTTAATGAGAGGGCAGGGAAGTGACATAAACATCAAGGCTGCCTATCTGCATGCCGCAACAGATATGCTGGTCTCCGTCAGTGTTGTAATATCAGGCATTATAATCTCTTTTACCGGGTGGAATATAATTGACCCCGTACTCAGCCTTGTGGTCTCAATATTTATTGCAATACCTTCAACAAAACTTGTTATCAGCGCTTTGAAAAATATAATTAACCGCTAACTTTGCATAGTATGGTTGATGTAGAAAAGATACTTGCCGCTGCAGGCATAAGACCCACCGCAATAAGAATGATGGTAATGAAGGAAATCATTTCCATGGGATACGCCTTTACCCTTGCCGAAATGGAGGAGAGGCTCGACACGGTGGACAAGTCGACCCTCTTCCGCACCCTTACTCTTTTTATGGAACACCGCCTGGTTCACGAAGTATGTAACGGAAGCACCTCAAGGCTCTATTGCCGGTGCGAATGCAAGGGTCCCCACACATCGCACATCTATTTTACCTGCAAATCCTGCGGCAAGACCTTCAGCATTAAGGATGTCGACACATCTTCAATCCCACATCCCAGCGGTTTTGTAGTCGAAGACACCAATTGCGTAATGACAGGGCTTTGTCCCGTTTGTGCAAAGAGGTGATGAATTACATTTCTGCCATCTTGCGCCCGGCGTTGAATGCCTTCTGCAAATCCTCCTCCCAATGTGCAACGCGCCAGGCATGCTTTGCCTCTTCGGAGAAATTGCCGAGTTCATAGTTGTCATATTTGGCTACCTGGCAGGTGTTGTAACCGATGATGTGTTCGGGTTCGCCGAGGGCGGTTGTCAGGCACCATTCCATAGTGCCGAAATGGTTGCTGTTGTTGCGCTCGGGGGTGCCGTTCATTGTCTCAATAAGCACCACGGGCATACGCTTCGGCGCAGTCAGGCTGTAATCGTTGTATGATAGCCATGGAAATGTGAGGCGCTCCAGAAAGGCTCGCATTAGGCCTGTTACTTCGCCAAAATAGATGGGCGAGCCAAGCACCAGGCCGTCGGCATTGGCAATCTCTTCCAATACGGGAGTCAATGAATCCTTGAATTTGCAGATGTTTGAGGCTTTGCCCTTCAGTTTGCAGGCCATACATGACATGCAGCCTTTGTAATCCAACTCGTAGAGCCGCACTCTTTTTACCTCCACATCCTTGCCGGTTGATTCTGCACCCTCGGCAAACTTCTGCAACAGTTGCGAGGTGTTCATGCTGCGGCGTGGCCCGCCATCAATTATTACTATCTTTTTCATATTCTTATTCCTTTTCTGTAACAACAATTAGTGTGCCTTAAAGTTACTGATTATTTTTATACGGCATTGCCTTTTTATAAAAATGATGTAACTTTGCAGTCGCTTTCAAAAGCACACGCAGTTTGTCATGTTGAGCGAAGTGAAACATCTCTTAGAGTGTATATAAGATTCTTCGTTGCGAGTCAATGACAGTGCAAATATAGAATGACAAAACATGTTTTGTCATTGGCAAAAAAAGAAAGACACGAAAGTAATGTAAGCGAATTTTTACACAATATTTAACTGTAAAACAGAAAGAATCATGTCAAAGTATTTGGTGGAAGACACACGCAAGGTTACTACGCACCGGTTTATTGAAATGAAGCGCAAGGGTGAGAAGATTGCAATGCTCACCGCATACGATTATACTACAGCCTCTATCCTTGACAATGCGGGCATTGACGCATTGCTTGTGGGTGATTCGGCGTCCAATGTTATGGCGGGTAATGTAACTACTTTGCCTATTACCCTTGACCAGATGATTTATCATGCAAAGGGTGTTGTGCGCGGCGTTAAGCGTGCGCTGGTTGTTGTAGACATGCCATTCGGTACATATCAGGTGAATGCCGACGAGGCCGTGAAGAATGCCATACGCGTGATGAAGGAGACTCATGCCGACGCCCTGAAACTTGAGGGCGGCGAGGAGATTCTGCCATCGGTGCGCAAGATTCTTGACGCAGGAATACCCATCATGGGTCATCTGGGGCTCACTCCGCAGAGTATAAACAAGTTCGGTACATATGCCGTGCGCGCAAAGGACGAGGCGGAGGCTGCTAAGCTGCTTGCCGATGCCAGACTGCTTGAAGAGGCGGGGTGCTTTGCTCTTGTACTTGAGAAGATTCCTGCGGCGCTGGCCGAGAAGGTTGCAGCCTCGGTATCTATTCCTGTAATTGGCATTGGCGCTGGCGTTAAGGTTGACGGCCAGGTGCTTGTGTATGCCGACATGCTGGGAATGACTGCCGACTTCTCACCGAAGTTCCTTCGCCGCTATGCCGACCTGAACACTATAATTACCGACGCTGTGGGCAGCTATGTGAGCGATGTGAAGGCATGCGACTTCCCTAACGAGAAGGAACAGTACTGATAAAAAACTTTTATATAATAACCCCCAAGAACTTGAACCCGTGAAGGATGATAAGTTCTTGGGGGTTAATTGTGTAATATTGTCTGCCGTTATTTCCCGGCGAATGCTTTTTCAAGGTCTTGCGAGATGTTGATTATGAAGTCGCCCATGCGCTCAAACTCGTTCACAATGTCCATGTAGCAGACGCTTGCCTGGTAGTCCTTGCCGCCATTCTCAAGTTCCTCTATCTCGGCATTGCGCAGGCTGCTCCTGAGCTCGTTGATGTAGTCCTCGGCATTGTACGCGTTGGAAATGCCTGCCAGCGTGCCAGTGTGTGCTGCCTCAAGGTTATCGAGCATTGCGCCGTAGGCCGCGTCTACCGCGCCGGCAATCTTCTCAAGGTTCATTACGGCAGCAGCGTCAAAGCCCTTGCTGTGCATGTTCCTGCGCGACAGTATACGGCTTATGGCCTCTCCCGAGTCGCCAAGCGACTCAAGCTCGCCAATTATCTTGTACATGGCCTTAATCTTCACTGATGTTGTCTCGCTAATGTCTTCTATTGACACGGCATTGAGGAATGCGGCAATCTCGTACTCTATCCTGTCGGAGATTTCCTCGTACTTCACCAGCTTGGAACGCAGTTCCTCGAACTTGCTGGAGTCGCTCTCGCCTATGGCCTGTCTTGCATACCCGAGGCCTGTCCTTGATATCTGTGCGAAGTGCATGATTTCATTGAAGGCCTGCTCGGTTGCCAGTTCGGGCGTTGCCACTGGGCCTGCCGAGATGTACTTGAGCCTGAAGGCCTCGCTCTCCTGGCTCTTTGGTGCCTTAATAATCCACACGACAACTTTCTCAATGTACTTGATGAACCATACAAGAATGAGGGTGTTGATGGTGTTGAATAGCGTGTGGAGCATTGAGAGGCCATAGAGCGCTGCGGTTCCCTCGGGCGATACGGGGTTGCCTACTGCAAATCCCTCGGCTGCAGGGTTGGGCAGGCCGAAGAACTCAATAAGGTATCCCACCAGTGCAAGGAAGGGCTTGAAGAGCAGCAATGCCCATGCAACGCCGAAGACGTTGAAGATGGTGTGGGACATGGCGGCACGCTTTGCCTGTGTATTGCCCACGGCTGCTGCTATGTTGGCAGTGATGGTGGTGCCGATGTTCTCTCCAAGCACCATTGCGCATGCCATGTCAAACGGAATCCATCCCATGCTGAGCATGATGAGAGTGATTGCCATTGTTGCCGACGATGACTGCAGCACAAGTGTGAGAAGGGTACCGAATACAAGGAAGATGATTACTGACCCGAAACCGTGGCTCGACCAGCTCTTTACGAAATCCAGTACCTGCGGTGTCTCGTTGAGGTCGGGGACCGACTCCTTCATGAACGAAAGGCCCAGGAAAAGAAGACTGAAGCCCACGATGAGCTCTCCGATATTCTGCCGCTGGTTCTTCTTTGAATTTGAGAACAGGAAACCGAGCGCCATGAGGGGGATTGCAAGGATTGAGATGTCGGCCTTGAACCCGAGCCATGACACCATCCAGGCTGTGACGGTAGTTCCGATGTTGGCGCCCATGATTACGCCAATGGCCTGTGCCAGCGTGAGCAGGCCTGCATTCACAAAGCTCACGACCATGACGGTTGTGGCCGATGATGACTGGATTACCGAGGTAATTCCAAGTCCGGTCATGACCCCCTTAAAGGGGTTCGATGTCATTGCCGAGAGAAATTCCCTGAGCCTGTTGCCCGAGGCCTTCTGCAGGCCGGAACTCATGAGGTTCATGCCATAGAGGAACATTCCTAATGCTCCAAGCAATGTAAATATCTGTAGTATTCCCATATTATGTCTAAGAATTTGTATTTATGTATTTATAATGATTCTGATGTCTGCAAGAGACTGTACCTGTGATATTCAGGACATCTGGCCCGATACAAGGTGCCAGTTGTACAATACGAAGCATGCTATCATGAGCGCTCCGCTAACCCTGCCAATCCTTCCTTTCAGGCCAAGGAGCAGGGGCACAACGGCGGCTGCAATCATAACGCAATAGTCGATGTACGTGATGCCGGATGATGTGAGCGGCATGACCTGCGAGCTTAGTCCCAGGATAAAGGTGATGTTGAACAGGTTCGACCCTATGATGTTTCCAAGTGCCATGTCGGTGTTCTTCTTCACTGCAGCGGCAATTGAGGCCGCCAGCTCGGGCAATGATGTGCCGCAGGCAATGAGCGTGAGCGAGATGAATGCGTCGCTTACGCCAAAGGACTTTGCAATGCACACGGCATTGTCGACAAAGAAGTCGCAGCTTGTAACAAGCAGTGCAAGGCCGCCCACGACCTTTACAATACCTATCCACAGGGGCGACTCTTTGTAACCTTCTGAACCGGCCGCCTGGTTCTCCTTTCTGTCGCGCCTGAATGAGTACCACATGTAGAACGCGAACAGGAGCAGGAGGCATATGCCATCCATGCGGCCTATCGCAGGCTGTGCGCCGCGGAAGAAGTCAAGTGCCAGAAGCATGAGCAGCAGAGAGACCCCAATGGTGAGAGGAATCTCAAACTTCATGTTCTTGCGGTTAATTGCTACAGGGAAGAATACGGCGGTGAGTCCCAATATGCCCAATATGTTGAATATGTTGGAGCCGACAACATTGCCAATTGCTACATCGGCATTGCCATTCACTGCTCCCATGAAGCTTACTACAAACTCAGGCATTGATGTGCCTATTCCCACAATTGCTGCTCCGATAACAAAATCGGAGACTCTGAATCTTTTGGCTACGGCAACAGAACCCGAAACAAGACAGTTGGCTCCAAATACAATGCCTGCCAAAGAGAGTACTAGAATTATATACTCCATTTCCTTTATTTACTTTTTTATTTAGCCCGTTATGCTGTTTCAACAAATACTGTCGCACTGCTGTTGCATAACTATAGAAACTGATTAGATTATCAGGATAACCTGCTGGCAGGTTCTCTCCTAACAGCAGTATTGGCGGCACCGTCCGCGCCCTGGAGCGGGAGGATGTCACCACGCAATTGCTATGAGTGAAGGCTAAATGATAAGCTTGCCGAGACTGATGAGCTTGCAGGCAGGCCCGACAACAAGGTAGCGGATGTTTAGGGTTTCTTTTTTAATGAAGCTGCATGTGCCGGCATGGGGGTAGTTCCCGGCCTTGGCAAAATCAGGGGTATACCTGTGTGTGTTGCCTGTCCTTTTTGCAGAATATTGTGTGCAGGTGCCGGATGTCTGGCGTGGAAGATAAAGGTGGGAACTTGATGAGGGAGAATCCAGGCTGCTGCACTCAATCTGGGCCGGCTGGCCGGCAATCTCGCTCTCCTGGACTGTTGTACCCGTAGCGTTGGCAATTGCCGTGAAAGCAATTGCTGCCAGAACCATTATGAGCTGAACAATGTGGCTGAATGGATTTCTCACAGTTCCCGGTTAATGATATTTCTTACGCAAATATAACGTTAATTTGCAAGATACTGTTCTTTTACATTGTTAAATATAAGTAAAATTTTGTCGTTGCCTTTAGCCCCTTCAAGCCCACGAAGTGGGGTTAAAGTGGAAAGTTGAAAGAGCAAAGATGAAAGATGAAAGATGAAAGATGAAAGTAACGAGTGTAAGTCTTGATATCCCTCGTCGCTATGCTCTGTCGGGATGACAAGCCTTTGGGCCAATTCCTATAACTAAATGAGCTGTGCCAGAATGTCTTGGCACAGCTCATTTAGGTTATTATACAGATAAAATTTGTTAGCAGATGTACTGCTTGCTTATTGACTGGTTGTTAAGCACGCACTGGATGGCCTCGGCAAAGCCCTTTGCAATTGAGAGCTGCTTGAGCTTGGGGCAGCACCTGTCGTAGGGGATACTGTTTGTGAAGACAATCTCTGTCATCTTTGACTCGCGTACTCTCTCCGAAGCGTTGCCCGACATGATACAGTGTGAAGCGATTGCACGTACCGACTTGGCGCCGTTCTCCATCATGAGGTCGGCTGCCTTTGAGATTGTGCCTGCTGTGTCGACAATGTCGTCAACAAGGATTACGTTCTTGCCTTCAACATCGCCGATAATCTGCATTGTATCGACAACGTTTGCCTTTGCGCGTGTCTTGTGGCAGAGCACCAGGGGCACGCCAAGGCACTTTGAGTATGCGCTGGCACGCTTTGAACCGCCTACGTCGGGAGTTGCAATCACCAGGTCGTCGAGGTTGAGCGACTTGATGTAGGGGATGAACACCATTGAGGCATAGAGGTGGTCAACCGGAATGTCGAAGAATCCCTGAATCTGGTCGGCATGCAGGTCCATTGTAATTATGCGGCTTACGCCGGCAACGCTCAAGAGGTCGGCAACGAGTTTTGCGCCGATTGAAACGCGTGGCTTGTCCTTGCGGTCCTGGCGTGCCCAGCCGAAGTAGGGCATTACTGCAACTATGCTCTTTGCCGATGCGCGCTTTGCTGCGTCCACCATGAGCAGGAGCTCCATGAGGTTGTCTGAATTGGGGAACGTTGACTGTACAAGGAATACGTTCTTGCCGCGGATTGACTCTTCGTAAGAAACTGCAAACTCGCCATCGGCAAAATGAGTGGTGTTCATCTGACCGAGTTCGCAACCCAGTTCTTTACAGATTTCTTCGGCAAGGTAACGTGACTTTGTACCTGCAAATACCATGTAGGGAGTATTGTCCATAATGCTTTAAATTATTTGTTTGTTATTTTGTATTTTCTTCTTAAAGTTTGTCTACAGCCTTCTTTATCCTCTTGAAACGGTCGACCAGGTCGCTGTAGTCGGTTGAGCGGCATGAGTCGAAGTTGCTCCACATGAGCTCGTCGATGATTACGCCGCCAAACCCGTAGTTTGTGAGGCGCTTGAGGTTGGCCTCGTCAATGTCGCCGAATGCCCATATGTGCCTGTTAATTACCTTCTTGCCAATCTCGTTCAGTTCGGTGCTCTGGTGGAACGTGCGTCCCAGCGGGCCAAAGCATACGATATCGTATGTCTTGAGCAGTTCCTTGAGGTGCTGCAGGTTGCTGGCATACCCTACAAGCTTGCCTTTCTCGTTGCCCAAGGGTGGGTTGGAACCTGGCATGAAGAGCGTGCCGCCCATCTTGTATTCCTGCATGAGGCGGTTGTTGCAAGTATATATCTTCTTGTGGTATTTCTTTGGTATGAGGTTGAGCAGCCTTTCCATGAATTGCGGATGGGCATACTCCTTATAGAGGAAAAGGCAGTCGAGTCCCTCCTCGAAAAGGCGGGTAATAATCTTGTCCTCTTCTACAAAAAAGGTCGGTTTTGTAATTACGGCCAGTTTCATATATGCTGTCTGTTTCTTGATAATACAATGCAAAATTAATACTTTTTATGATAATGTACACGATTAGGGGGTACAATTATTGAAATTATATTTTTTGCATGCTGTCTTGCAGGCCTGCGCCATGTCCTAAAGGTAATGATTTATTGGCATGCTGCAAAATTCCTGTACCATAAACCAAACAAATAACTGCCTTTCATGTTTCTATGTTACGTGAGTGAGATATAGCAATAAGTACTGTAATTTACGTGTTTGTCATTCTATATTTGCACTGTCATTGACTCGTTTTGCTTTTCGCAACCCAAACGGCATAACCTGCGGCTATGCTTCGTTTGACCAGTTGCTGCAAAACTCGTCGATAACAAAAAAGGTCATTGACTCGTTTTGCTTTTCGCAACCCAAACGGCATAACCTGCGGCTATGCTTCGTTTGACCAGTTGCTGCAAAACTCGTTGATAACAAAAAAGGTCATTGACTCGTTTTGCTTTTCGCAACCCAAACGGCATAACCTGCGGCTATGCTGCGTTTGACCTGTTGCTGCAAAACTCGTCGATAACAAAACGTTGTTTTGTCATT
>JAZNUE010000031.1:0-3251 GCA_045592125.1 Bacteroidaceae bacterium
TTGCTTGCAAGCGGGTAACTGAGGGAGTTGGCATAGCCTTAAATGTGCTGCACTCGTTTGGTAACTTACAAGCAAGCTTGTGTTACACTCGTTGGCAACATTTTTCCGCAGCACCCAAAAATCAAACAGAAAGTTCAAGCGGCACCATTGCGGGCGAGCAATGTTTGCGACGAAGGAAACTTTAGTTTCCCAGAGGAGTGTGCTTTAGCACCCTTTTCGACTGAAGGATATCGCTTGCGATTCCTGAACAAAGAAAAGGTCGACTGGAATTTCCGTGTGCCGGGACCTTTTGCGTACTTTTCGGTCACGAAAAGTATGTGATAGAACGACACAAGGAGAATAATTGACAACAGATTAAGGGTAAAACAATCCAAGGAATAGCAGTTTTATTGTACCAGAATTATTTCGCCCACACGAAATTTCTACTGAGCCGTGAGTCCGATATAAGCTCAACCAAATCGCGCAATTGTCATCCCGACAGAGCGAAGCGACGAGGAATCTCGAAATATCGTGAAATAAGAGATCTCTCACATTGACTTTAGCCCCTTCGGGCGTCGACGTTGGTTCGTTCGAGATGACAAGTACGCTAAATTACAGTATTAATTGTTATTTCGGACTCACGTTAACTATATCGATAGATTTCTCGTCGCGGAAACAGGTCATGCCTAAGAGGGCTATTTGAGCACCATCTCCACCTCCTTGAATGCATAGCGCGAGAGTGTCCCGTCCGTGCGGCGCAGCAATAGGAGCCCACCGGGCTCTACATCCTCGGCAACAGCCGTGAAAGCGCCAGCGGCATCAATATACTCCCGCTGCTCGCCAAGGCCCAACAACAAAGCCTTGTAATCGGCAGCAATAACACTCTTGCAGCCCCAACGCATTTCGGAATAATAGTGACTGAAATTGCAAAGCACATCGCGCAGCACATCTTCAACAGAAATATCCCTACCCAAGAGCATTTTCATTGAAACAGGCACACGGTCCATAGGTGGGAACTCCGTCTGGTTCACATTCAGTCCAATCCCTATTATAGCCTGCTCCACAAACGCTCCGGAATAATCCACTTCCACGAGAATGCCTGC
This sequence comes from Bacteroidaceae bacterium, assembly GCA_045592125.1. GTDB lineage: Bacteria > Bacteroidota > Bacteroidia > Bacteroidales > Bacteroidaceae > HGM04593. The sequence continues at coordinate 1,083 of JAZNUE010000031.1, forward strand.
CAGTTTTCCACTACCGACATATATGTCATTAGGCCACTTGAACTTTGTATCAATGCCATAACACTTCATTGCGTCATGCAGGGAAACTGCAACTGCCTGCGAAAGCAGGAACTGCTCTTTAGCCTCAAGGGAATTTCCCGGGCGCACAAGAATGCTCATCAGCAGGTTGCACCCGCTCTGCGACTGCCACACATTGCAGCGCTGCCCACGACCCGCCGTCTGTTGCTGCGCTGTGACAGCCACGGCATCATCGCCACAGCGCTCACGCCATAAGGCCGCAGCCTTATCACGCACATAACGGTTGGTGGAATCCACCACATCAAGATGCTTAACGGTAATGCTATAATCCATACTTCACACGTATCTTCTTGGGCAGTTTCTTTAGCACCTCTTCATAGGAATGGTCAATTAGCGAGAAAAAGAGTTCATCATCAAGCGCAGCAATGTCCAGCTGGTTCCAGTAGCGCTTGTTCATGTGCCATGCAGGCTCTATCTGCGGGTACTTGTCGCGCAGCTCAATGGCATAGTCAGCGTCACACTTCACACAGAACCACTTTGTGTTCTCAAGGTCACATATAGCAAAAATCCTGTTCTCGACCCTGAAGGCCAATGTTGTCTCGTCAAAAGGAAAATCCTCCGTGGCATTCACCTTGCCCAGGCAATATATGCGTGCGTCTTCTATGTTCATACTCTCTACCATTCTGGCGAAAAGGCATCCTCAATGTGCTCAATCCTGTAAGGTGCACATTTGCCTATCACTGTTATTATATCGAACCGGAACTTAAGGTCACTCTTGCGGCTGAGGATATAGGCCTGCGCTGCCGATATGAGCAGCCTTATCTTCCTGTCATCAACAGCCTCCTCGGCATTGCCGTACATGTCGCTCGCACGGCTCTTCACCTCAACGAACACAAGCGTGTCGTGCTGCTTGGCAATGAGGTCAATCTCCTTGTGCCCCGAGCGCCAGTTATAGTGCAGCACCGCGTAGCCCTTATCCATGAGATAGCGCGACGCCAGCATCTCGCCCTTGTTTCCCAGAAGATTATGTTCTGCCATACCTGCCGTTTCTTTCACCAATTATGCCGCTAAGATAGCGCAACATAAAAGGAAAAGCAAAAGAAAACTTGCTTTTCCTCACAATATGCCCTATTTTTGCAGCATTAAACCACCACGCAACTCCATGAGCGCAAAGAAAGCAAAGGCACCCAAAGCAACGACAGCACGCACGCAGCCCGTGCGCCATTCGCGCATTGTATGCCTTGTGAGCGAAGAGGAGATGAGAATCATTGACGAATACCTCAAGAAGTACCGCATAACCAACAAGAGCAACTGGATGCGCGAGACACTTCTCTCTTTCATATACAAGAACCTGGACGAGGATTACCCCACCCTCTTCGGCGAGCATGACATGCGCCGCTGACAGGCGGTTCACAAACCAGGAACACCCATGACCGATACCGACTACATGAAGCAGGCGCTCGTTGAGGCGCATAAGGCCTATGAGCGCGACGAGGTGCCCATTGGCGCCATCATTGTGTGCAAAGGACGGATTGTAGCGCGTGCCCACAACCTCACCGAAGCACTCAACGACGTGACCGCACATGCCGAAATGCAGGCAATAACAGCCGCGGCCAGCAACATTGGAGGAAAATACCTTAACGACTGCACCCTTTACGTTACTGTTGAGCCATGCCCTATGTGCGCAGGTGCCATAGGATGGTCACAGCTAGGCAGGCTTGTATACGGTGCCGAGGACGAGAAACGCGGTTATCGCCGCTATGCGCCCGGAGTGCTCCATCCCAAGACCGAAGTCGTGAGCGGAGTATGCGCCGAAGAGGCAACAGCCCTGATGAAGCAGTTCTTCAAGGAGAAGCGTTAAGGGACCTGCAATCTCCTTTGTACATACCAGCCGAGATTCCTCCCTTCGGTTCGGAATGACAGGGACTGGTTGCAATCAGGCTCGCGCATTGGATGAGATGTTTCGCTGCGCTCAACATGACAGGGCGCTCAACATGACAGGGCAAGGCCAAATGCCAACGGTCGGTGTGCCTGTCATTCTATATTTGCATAAAGAAACGAAGATAGCGATTAATCGCTATCTTCGCAAGCGGACAGAAGCAGTAAAGGATAAAGATTATTAACTGTCATTGGTACTGAAGATACCGTTCG
>JAZNUE010000032.1:0-40211 GCA_045592125.1 Bacteroidaceae bacterium
TTCGCAACCCAAACGGCATAACCTGCGGCTATGCTGCGTTTGACCTGTTGCTGCAAAACTCGTCGATAACAAAAAAGGTCATTGACTCGTTTTGCTTTTCGCAGCAAAACTCGTCGATAACAAAACGTTGTTTTGTCATTCTGGAGCGAAGGGTAACGGAGCGAAGAATCTCTATATCCCCGCGCGGAAAAGTGAAAACGGAAAACGGAAAACGGAAAACGGGCGGCCTACGACTCCCGCTGCAACATACAAACATACAAAAAACATTAACTATACTAAATTTATCAAAACAGATAAGAATATAAGGATATAATTGCTTAATTTTGCGTTATATAATGTGCATGCACAAAAGGCCGCATGCATTTATATCCCTAGACAAGCAATTATAGAAGATGAACAGCAATAAAGAAAAAGAGAAGAACCCCTTGCTGCATAGGCCGGACACACCGTTCGGCGCGGTACCCTATGACCGCATTACCCTTGAGCACTTTGTACCTGCCGTAAAGGCATGCATTGAAAAAGAGAACAAGGTGATAGAGGAGATATGCAGCAACAGCGAGAAGGCGACATTCCAGAACACCATAGCAAGACTTGACTATTGCGGTGTGGAACTAGGCATTGTAGTATGCGCCTTCAACGCCCTCATAAACTCGCGCAGCTATGACGAGATACTGGCCGTTGAGGAGGAAATACAGCAGCTGTGCACCAGGCACCAGAACAGCATATCGCTTAACGCAAGGCTCTTTGCACGTATTAAGGAGGTATATGAGACCGGGGGCAGCGGCCTTGACGAGGCACAGCAAAGGCTCCTTGAACAGACTTACGCCTCATTCGTGCGCGGAGGCGCAAACCTGAAGGACGAAGAGCGCGACAGGTATTGCGAGATAACCGAGAGGCTCACCGCCCTATCGCTCAAGTTCCAGGAGAACTGTATAAAGGACACCGACGCCTTCACCCTCACTGTTACCAGCAAGGAAGATATCGAGGGACTTCCAGCCGATGTAATTGACGCTGCGGCCAGCCTTGCAAAGGAGAACGGGAACGAAGGCTGGACATTCACCCTGCACCGTCCCAGCTACCTTCCTTTCATCACATACTGCCGCAACCGGGAACTCCGCAGGCAGATGTATATGGCATACAGCACAATAGGTGCCAAAGGAAACAGCCATGACAACCGTGAGATTGTAAAGGAGACCGTAAACAAGCGCCTTGAGCTGGCGCGCCTGCTTGGCTACAGCACATACAGCGACTACGTGCTTGCCGAACGCATGGCCCAGAATACCGACGCTGTATTCTCCATGCTTGGAAAGCTCACATGGTCGTACCTGCCAGCCGCCAAGGAGGAAGTAAAGGAGATTGAAGAGTATGCAAGAAGTACTGAAGGAGAGGATTTTGACTTCCAGCGCTGGGACTTCGCCTACTATTCCGAAAGACTGAAAGAGGAGAAGTACAGCCTGAACGACGAGCTTGTACGCCCCTACTTTGAGCTGAACCAGGCAATACATGGTGCGTTCTACCTTGCCACAAGGCTCTATGGAATGACATTCAGGCAAAACCATGACATTCCTGTATTCAACCCCGATGTAAAGGTGTGGGAGGTGTATGACTATGACGGCAGTTTCCTTGCACTGCTCTACTGCGACTTCTTTGCACGCAAGGGCAAGCATGCCGGAGCATGGATGGATTCCATTACCCCACAGTACAAGGGGCAGGACGGGAAGGACCACCGCCCGCACATAACACTCTCCACCAACTACCGCAAGCCCCTCCCCGGAAAGCCCACGCTGCTTAGCCATGACGAGTTCAACACCCTCATGCACGAGTTCGGGCACTGCCTGCACGGAATACTTTCCAACGTCACATACCCCAGCCAGTGCAGTCCCAACGTGCTATGGGACTTTGTTGAGCTGCCGTCGCAGATAATGGAGAACTTCTCTACCGAGGAAGAGTTCCTTAAGCATTTTGCATTCCACTACAAGAGCGGCGAGAACATGCCGAAGGAGATGCTAGAGAGGATTAAGGAGGCAAGCACCTTCAGGGCAGCCTACCAGTGCGTGCGCCAGGTGGGCCTTGGGCTCATTGACCAGGCATGGCACAACATCTCGGCACCCTTTGACGGCGACGTGCTGGAGTATGAGCAGTCGGTAACGCAGGCACTGAGAATTATGCCAGTGATAAAGGAAACAGGCATAACACCGCAGTTCGGGCACATAATGTCGGGCGGGTATGCTGCAGGATACTACAGCTACAAGTGGGCCGAGGTGCTGGACGCCGACGCTTTCTCGCGATTCAAGGAAGAGGGAGTGATGAACATGAAGGTAGCGCAGCTATTCCGCGACAGTATACTCTCCAAGGGCGACAGCGAGCACCCAATGAGACTATACATCCATTTCCGGGGCCGCCGGCCGCAGATTGAGCCGTTGCTCGAACGCGACGGAATAAAGACCATATGCCCACACCTATGACACGCTGTATAATGAAAGCAAGGAAAGCCATATCGGCTGCCGCACTGCTGCTTGCCCTCATGGCCTGCACGCCCGACGACAGCATAGGCGATATATTCATTGACCGCCAATGGACACTCACATACGTAACTGAGAATTCAGTACAGTATAACAACCGCGGCAAGAAGTACCCGGTGCTGTTTACCGAGGATGGGTTTACCGCCACGACACCAGGCGGTTCGTCCATCAGCGGCAAATGGGAGGCCAACGGCGAGACACGCAAGTTCCATTGCTGGAACGTGCAGGTTGCCGGCAGCCTTAAGGGCGACACTATTGCCGAGAAGATGCTAGGCATATTCAAGGAGGCGTCATCGTACAGCGGCGACACCAACTGGCTGCGCATAAAGAAGGACAATAACAACTATATGCTATTCGGGAACTGACAGGCCGCATAGCAGGGCATCAGTTTCTGCAAGAAGACATTTTCTAAAACCCAAAAGGATTCAAATTCACCTATGGAAAACAATAACAGCAAACAGCACGAGCTCGACCTGCGCTACATGCGCATGGCAAGCATCTGGGCCGAGAACTCATACTGCGTGCGCCGCAAGGTGGGCGCGCTTATAGTCAAGGACAAGATGATAATATCGGACGGATACAACGGCACTCCGGCAGGCTTCGAGAACGTGTGCGAGAATGACGAGGGCTTCACAAAACCGTACGTGCTGCATGCCGAGGCAAACGCGATAACCAAGATAGCCTGCTCGAACAACAACAGCAGCGGAGCAACAATGTATGTCACCGCGTCGCCCTGCATAGAGTGCGCCAAGCTCATTATACAGGCAGGCATTAAACGCGTGGTCTACGGCGAAAAATACCGCCTGACCGATGGCATTGACCTGCTCGAAAGGGCCGGCATTGAGACTGTATACCTTGAAAGCAAAGAAGAATAATATCACTAGCATGAAGAAGATAACACGGATACTGCTGTTCCTTGCGCTGCTGACAATCGGTTTCTACGCAGGAGCCCACTTCTCCAGGCCTGGCATTCCCACTATAATAAGGATAGACGGGAACAGCGGGAACAAGCTGGGGCAGGTACTGGGTATAATAGACGCCCAGTATGTCGACAGCATTGACATGGACTCAATAATTGAGAAGAGCATTCCAAAGGTAATTGAAGAGCTCGACCCTCACAGCACCTACATTCCTGTTGACGAGGTAGAGGCCATGACGTCGGACCTGCAGAGCAGCTTCAGCGGCATTGGCGTGCGTTTCACAATACAGGAAGACACCGTAAACATAAGCGACGTAATCCGCGGAGGACCCTCCGAGGAGGCTGGAGTGCTGGCCGGCGACAAGATTATAACGGTAAATGACACCCTCTTTGTAGGCAAGGGAATATGCACTAACGAGAATGCAATGAAGAAGCTCAAGGGCCCGAAAGGAAGTTTCGTTACCCTTGGACTGCAGCGATACGGCGAGGAGAGGCCTGTAAAGGTAAAGATAAGGCGCGATGAAATTAAGGTAGAGAGCATTGAGGCGGCATATGTCATTGACGGCAAATGGGGATATATACAGGTTGAGCGTTTTGCCGAGAATACATACATGGAATTCATCCAGTCGCTTATAGCCATTGCGCAGGAGAACCCGCAAGGACTTATAATTGACCTCAGAGGCAACGGCGGAGGCTATCTTGGCGTTGCGCTTGAGATGGCGAACCAGTTCCTTGAAGAGGATGACGTAATTGTGTACACCGAGGGCGCGAACACCCCCACAAGCATTGAAAGGGCAAACGGATATGGACTGTTCAAGGAGATACCGCTTGTGGTGCTGGTTGACGAGACATCGGCCTCGGCAAGCGAGATTATCGCCGGCACCGTACAGGACAATGACCGTGGCACAATCATAGGGCGCAGGACATTCGGCAAGGGACTTGTGCAGCAGCAGATACCGCTTGACGACGGTTCACTGATGAGACTCACCATTGCCCGCTACCACACTCCCTCGGGACGCTGCATACAGAAGCCCTACACAAATGGCGACGCCGAGAGCTATGCGCATGACCTTATCGACAGGTTCAACCGTGGCGAGTTCTTCTCACAGGACAGCATACACCAGAACGAAGAGCTTACCTACACCACCAAAGGCGGGCGCACAGTGTTTGGCGGAGGAGGAATCATGCCCGACATATTTGTATCGAGCGACACCACCGAAGTTACCGGATACACCCAGGAACTAGCGGCAAAAGGCATAATAGCACAATTCGCACTCAAGTACAGCACTGCTAACAGGCACACCTTGTCGCACCACCAGAGGCACGAGACGCTTGTTGCCGACCTAAAAGAACGCAGTCTCTTCGAACGGTTTGTTGCATTTGCCAAAGAACGCGGGATTGAGGCTGATGAGGAGCAGGCAAATGCTTCGCGTCAACTTTTGGAACGCTCTTTGTATTCCAACATAACATACCAGATACTCGGAATGCAGGAGCACATAAAATACATAAACCTTGATGACCCTACGGTACTGAAGGCCATTGAAGTGCTTGAAAGCGGGAAAGCGTTCCCCGAGGTAAGCAGATAATAAAAGAAAGTGCATAAGAGCAACCCTCGGTTGTAAAAAAAGACTCTTGCCTTTGCTTGTGTTCATCACCAACAAGACAAGAACCTTCTTCTTTATGTATTATCTTTTCACCAGCTTAAGCATGAATTCATACGTGTAACGGCCAAAATCAAAATACTCCCAGCATTCGGGACTATCAGGCCCAATCTCCACTTGGGACTCTCCCGAAGAGTATATAAATCTTCTATTGAGCGGCAAACGGGGCTCGTAACCGACGAAGTCGCTTTGCCTGCAAAGAACCCCGGCCATCGGCTTCGCAAGATGAGGCGTACATTCATGTACAGCACAAGCAACCTTCTTGAGGCTGCTTGTGCTTTGAGCGGCAAACGGGGTTCGTAACCGACGAAGTCGCTTTGCCTGCAAAGAACCCTGGCCATCGGCTTCACAAGATGAGGCGTACATTCATGTACAGCACAAGCAGCCTTTTTGAGGCTGCTTGTGCTTTGAGCGGCAAACGGGGCTCGAACCCGCGACCCTCAGCTTGGGAAGCTGATGCTCTACCAACTGAGCTACTGCCGCATTATTTCCCTAAAACTGCGGCAAAGATACAACATTTATCTTTAACCGCAAATGTTGCGTTGACAAAAATAGCTAATAGTTGCATTTACCCTATCAGGAAAGATAGACTTGCAAGGAACCTAATGTTTTTTTTCAGAGAAAAAACAGCGAAGAAGAGCTGGCATTACATATAGTTTCTGCTAATTGCCTGTGGCATTATTAGCCATTCATGCTTGCCTGCATGAAATAGTTTATATATTTTTGTATTGTTCACGCAGGAAGTTCCTGTGAACAGACATATTATTCAGGGCGTTTTCCCTTTATCCTTCATTTTGAATCTGGACAATTCTATGCTGCGAGGATAATGAGCAAGAACGCCTGCGCTATTGGTATATGACTCCGCATGGAAAACTATATCAATCGGGCGTGGGTTTTGCTTATTATTCGTAGCAGGCAGTCCAGAGCCTAAAATGAGATAATAGGCCAATTCCCACGCCTATGTTGTTTATTAATGTGCTCTCTTTAGGGAATTGGGAAAGCAAAACAAAAAAGCAACACCATGATGAAGCTATGGAACTGGATTCTCGGGAAAAGAGTCCCGTCGGAAGAAGAGAAGCACGAATGCCGCATGATTCTGCAATACAAATTCATACCTGGCCTGGTATCGGGCATACCGGCACGCAGGCTAGGCGCTACAGAACTCATGATGACGGATACCTGGCCTGGAGCAATGAAGAGGATTTATGGAAAGAGATTCTACTTTGAATGGGACGAGCTCAAGTGCAAGGAACTGCATGTAGATAGCAGCCATATAATAATACTCTACGACTTCCCGCAGCCAGCAGTGGTACCCGAGGCCGCCTATGGAGCCGTCCTTATAAACACTAGCAGCAAGTACGCCGTATACTACACCCTTGAAAAGTCATTCGGCGACAGCTGGATTATCGGCTGCCAGACAATAAAAGGCCATTACAGTATCTGCCCGCTTGAACTGCCTACCCGGGATAACTTTATCGGCTGGGTATCGGAGCAGGCAAAAGGAATATGACTAGCAAATAAGAGAGCCTGATAATTATGGCCTTGCATCTGGCCTGCCCGTACAAGCCTAAAGAGGGTGACCCAAAAGTCCTATTCTTGAACAAGCAATCCCCGCTAGAGCATTCTAACGGGGATTGCATTCTTTGTAAAATAGCTTTTGAGTCATCCCCTTTGCTGCAGGAGATACCAAGAGGCGCCTGCTTATTTGTACATGAAGCGCCTGATACTCTGCTTTGGAGTCTTCTCGAACTGCTCACGACGGATTTCGGTATACCCTATCTTGCTGTATGCAGCGAGTTCCGAGTTCAGCGCCAGCACATTAGTATCTATGAGCCTGTTGAGTTCTTCCTCGCTCAGGCCATCCTTCTTGCCCGCGTCATAATCGGCAACAACAAGCGCCACGAGAGCATTCTTGCGGCCAACGACTATTGACTCCATTACATAAGGCAGGTTGTTTATCTTGTCCTCAATCTCCTCGGGATAGATATTCTGCCCGCTTGCTGTTAGAATCATGTTCTTGCAGCGGCCCTTGATGAAGAGGTTACCCCTTGCGTCCATTACACCCATATCTCCGGTCCTGAGCCATCCGTCAGAAGTGAACGCGGCCCTTGTCGCTTCCTCATTGTTATAGTAACCGAGCATAACAGCGTCGCCTTTTACCTGTATCTCACCAAGTACACGGCGAGGATTGGCCGAATCGATACGCACCTCAAGCGGGCTGGCCTTGATACCGCACGAATACTTGACGTACTCGTCCTTGTCGCGGTAAGAGATAAGAGGACCGCACTCGGTCATGCCGTAACCGACAGTATAAGGGAACCTCATGCGCTTGAGGAGGTCCTCGACCTCGCGGTTAAGCGCTGCACCGCCAATGATTACGCCCACCGAGAAGTTGTTTCCGAATGCAGCAAGCAGCGAGCTGCGTATCTTGTTGAGTACAATTCTCCTGAGGCCAGGAATCCTGAGCAGCAGCCTTGCCGGATACTTGCGTACAACGGGGAACACCTTTGACTTGAAAATCTTCTCAATTACCAGAGGCACTGTGAGGAACATGAACGGCCTTACCGTTCCAAGACCGGCTATGAGACGTGCTGGTGTGGGCTTGCCTGGCATTACAAAAAGATGGCAGCCGCTTGAGAGCGGGAAGAGGACATCGAATGCCTGGCCAAACATGTGCGCCATTGGAAGAACAGCAAATACATGGCCGCCTACGCATTCTGGAACTATACCGCGTCCAAACTCAAGGTTTACCGACAGCGAACGCGCTGGAAGCACTACACCCTTTGAGGTTGCGCTTGTGGTACCCGATGTGAAGCTGATTTCGGCAACATCCTCCATGCCGAAACTATCATTGTAGTAGTTGACATCATCGGGTGTCATGCCGTTGGGATAGATGGCGGCATAGCGCTCATCAATGCTGCTGCACACGGCAGCAAGGGAGTCGCTGGCGGCATGCACCACATTAAGGCCCTTGACATTGATGACACCTACAAAGCCATTTACCTCACTCATTCTCTTGAAATTCGCAACGTCCTCGTTAAGGCCGTTTACAGCAATGTCATCTGAAATGAAGAGACGGCACTCCGAAAAAGAGCCGAGTTCGGCAACAGCGCTTGGCAGGAAGTCGGGAAGGAAGGGGACAGTGACCGCACCATAGGTAAGAGTTGCATAATATGCTATCACCCACTCGGCCGAGTTGCGTGCGTAGAGAGCGACCTTGTCGCCCTTGCAAATGCCTGTCTCCTTAAATAGGATGTGATACTTTGCAATGTTCTCGGCAAGCTGTCCATAGGTATAGGTCTCCTTACCGAAATTGGAAACTGCAGGCAAGTCCCAATGCTCCTTTACAGAGTCATTGAAATAACTTACAAAATGTCTCATATAAGTATTGATAGATTGTGTGATTGATTGTGGTTTTCAAAACCTACTGCAAATTTCTATATTTTTTTTGAATACACAATAGGTTTTTGCACAAATAATGGCAATTTGTGCAATTTTAATATCCAAACCAGTAAAAATTAGTATTTTTTAGCTTTTACACGGCAAATAATATACTCGCTACGTGGATAATTATGTCCAGGCTATATAAAAAAGGCAGGAATGCTTCGCACTCCTGCCTTTCATCATAATAATGTCGGTATTACTTATACATGAAACGCCTGATACTCTGCTTTGGAGTCTTCTCGAACTGCTCACGGCGCACTTCGGTATACCCAATCTTGCTGTATGCAGCAAGCTCTGAGTTCAGCGCAAGCACATTCTCGTCAATGAGTTTCTCAAGCTGCTCTTCGCTCAGCCCATCCTTCTTGCCTGCCTCGTAGTCGGCAACAACAAGGGCTACTATAGCGTTCTTGCGGCCCACGACAAGTGACTCAATGACATATGGCAGGTTGTTTATCTTGTCCTCAATCTCCTCTGGATAGATGTTCTGCCCGCTGCCTGTGAGAATCATATTCTTGCAGCGGCCTTTGATGAAGAGGTTCTCCTTGGCGTCAAGAAGGCCCATATCGCCAGTCCTGAGCCATCCGTCAGATGTAAACGCGGCCTTTGTGGCTTCCTCGTTATTATAGTAGCCAAGCATTACAGCGTCACCCTTTACCTGTATTTCGCCTAGCACGCGGCGCGGGTTAGACGAGTCAATGCGGAGCTCAATAGGATGGGCCTTGGTGCCGCACGAGTACTTCACATACTCGCTCTTGTCGCGATATGAGATAAGCGGACCGCACTCGGTCATGCCATAGCCTACTACATAAGGGAAGTTCATGCGCTTGAGCAGGTCCTCAACCTCACGGTTAAGCGCCGCACCGCCAATGATAAGGCCTGTCGTGAAGCTATTTCCGAATGCGGCAAGCAATGACTTGCGTATCTTGTTAAGCACAATCTTGTCCAGGCCTGGGACCTTAAGCATGAACTTGGCAGGGAACTTGCGGGTTGCAGGGAACACCTTAGACTTGAATATTTTCTCAATCACCAGAGGCACGGTGAGGAACATGAAAGGCTTTACAGCGCCAAGGCCTCCAAGAAGGCGCGCCGGCGTAGGCTTGCCTGGCATAACGAACACATGGCAGCCGCTTGATAGCGGGAAGAGCACGTCGAATGTCTGGCCAAACATGTGGGCCATAGGAAGGATTGCAAAAATGTGGCCGCCTTTCGCTACAGGAATCTCACGCTGCGCAAACTCAAGGTTAACCGACAATGAGCGTGCAGGGAGCACTACACCCTTTGAGGTAGCGCTTGTTGTACCAGATGTGAAACTGATTTCAACGACATCCTCCATGCCGCGCTCAACTGGATAGTAGTCGACGTCCTCTACCTTAAGGCCGCCAGGATACTGCTTGGCAAAAAGCGTGTCCATTGCGTCGTGCGCGTCGCTCAATGCCTTTAGCGTAGCATGCTCTACAGTGATATCCTTGATATTGACAAGACCAGAGAAACCTTCGGTCTTCTCAAGCATTGCGACATTCTCCTTATTCTCCATGATACCCTTTATTGCGATATCATCGGCCAGGAGTATCTTGCACTCCGAGAATGAGGCAAGCCCGGCGACTGCCGAAGGAATGAAATCGGGCAGGAACGGCACTGTTACTGCACCATATGTGAGAGTAGCGAAGTAGGCATTGACCCACTCGGCCGAGTTGCGCGCATAGAGGGCAATCTTCTCGCCCTTACCAATACCCGCCTCCTTAAAAAGGATATGGTATCTGGCAATACACTCTGCCATCTGGGCATATGTGTATGTTGCACCGCCAAAGTTGGTGACTGCTGGAGAGTTCCAGTTAGTTTTTACTGATTCATTAAAAACGCTGACAAAGTGTTTCATAAAATCCCAATAAGCTTATAAAGTAAATGCCGTAGGATGCCAAAAGGAATGGCACACCCTACACTATCCGTTGCAAATGTCCATTATTTTTTCCAAAGATATATTATTTATTATGACGATTAACTAAAATAAAGCACTATTTTATTACTTATAAGTACAAAAAATACGCCTCGTTAACATATTTTCACATTCCATGAAGTAACAGCAACAGACTGGCAGCAGGGATAAAAAACTCCCCCGCTTCACAGCGGAGGAGCCTCACAATCAATCTTCTATCAATATATAGTTCTATATATTACTTGTACATAAACCTCTTGATACTGAGCTTAGGTGTCTTCTCAAAAGGTTCTTTCATGAGTTCACAGGCAGTGAGCCTGCTATACACGGGAAGCTTGCTGTTAATGGCAAAGACGTCGGACTCCATACGTGCCAGAAGCTCACCGGCAGCAATCCCAGCCTCCTTGACGGCGTCGTCATTGGGTACAATGAGCGCAACAAGCCCATGCTTGCGGCCTACAACCAGGGACTCCGCAATAAGCGGCAGCTGGTTAATAATGTCCTCAATCTCCTCGGGGTATATATTCTGCCCGTTTGCAGTGAGAATCATATTCTTGCAGCGGCCTTTTATGTAGATATTCTCGTTCTTGTCCATAAGGCCCATGTCACCTGTCCTGAGCCATCCGTCGGCAGTAAAAGCCGCTTTAGTGGCTTCCTCGTTCTTGTAATAGCCAACCATTACAGAGTCACCCTTTGCCTGAATCTCGCCAGGGATATTTGCAGGGTCCTCGGAGCCGATACGTATCTCTACTCCCGGATGTGCTACCGCGCCGCATGAACGGGCAACAAAGTTCTGCCACTCCCTATAGCTGAGCAGCGGGCCGCACTCGGTCATGCCGTAGCCCACAGTGTACGGGAACTTGACCCTCTTCATCACCGCCTCTACATCCTTGTTCAGCGCAGCACCTCCAAGAATAATACCGCCCTTGGTTATGTTGCCGCCAAATGTCGAGATGAGAGTCTTACGCACTTTCTTATAGATAACAGAGCGCAGGCCTGGCACTGCGAGCAGCGCACGCATCTTCTTGGCCTGGAGAGTTGGCATTACCTTGCCGCGGAAAATCTTCTCGATGAGAAGCGGCACGGTGAGGAACATATATGGCCTGACATCGGCCAAGGCCTTTAGCAGGCGGGCCGGGATAGGCTTTTCGGTGAATATGTTTATATGGCAGCCTGCCGCAAACGGATATACGAAATCGAAAATCTGCCCGAAGATATGGGCCAGGGGCAAGATTGAGAGAATCTTGTCATCATTTGAGGCCGGTATGTGGTCGAGCGCGAAATTTACGTTAGACGATATTGAGCGTGCAGTAAGCATAACGCCTTTGGGCGAACTGCTTGTACCAGAGGTGTAGCTGATGACAGAGAGCGCGTCAAGATTATCGCGCCTGTAGTCTACATGCTTGGGGGTGACGCCGTTAGGGAAACGTGCCGCGAACGAAGTCTCAACAGTCTCGCTTATCCCGTCAAGCAGCCCGTTGCAGTTCTCGTGCACCTCAAGGCCTACTACATCAATAAGGCCGCAGAAACCCTCAATATCCTTGAACTGGGGGATAATGCCGTCGCGCTTGAGTCCCGCTAGGATATTCTTGTCGAGCAGCAGCAGGCGGCTGTCCGAGACGCGGGTAAGGTCGGCAATGTTCTGCGGAAGGAAATCGGCCAGCAAAGGCACGCACACTGCGTCATATGTGACTACCGCGAAATATGCAACGCACCACTCAGCGCAGTTCCTTGCACACAAGGCAATCTTCTCGCCTTTCCTTATACCGCACTTCTCAAAAAGTATATGCATCTTCTCAATCTCAGATGCAACAACACCATAAGTCAATGTGTTCGCTCCATAGTTGCTCAAAGCAGGACGGTTCCAATTGGCTTTGATTGATTCATCAATGTACGACAAATAGTGTTTCATGGCTTTAATTAAATCGTAGTTAGCTTATATTGTATTCTATAGTCTACAGATATAATGGTTATCAGTTATACATAAAGCGCTTGATACTGAGCTTAGGAGTCTTCTCGAACGGTTCCTTCCTGAGTTCGCAGCGGCCTATCTGGCTGTAGGAAGGCAACTTTGCGTTAAGCGCAAGTACATTCTCGTCGATATACTGCTGCACAGCGTCACCGGCAATGCCTGCCGCCTTCATGGCATCATAATCGGGAACAACAATGGCCACAAGGGCATGGTTGCGTCCAACAATAAGCGACTCCTGTATATAAGGTATCTGGTTAACAAGTTCCTCAATCTCCTCGGGGTAGACATTCTGCCCGCTTGCCGTGAGAATCATGTTCTTGCAGCGGCCTTTAATGAACACCGTGCCAAAGCGGTCCTGAACGCCCATATCTCCAGTCTTGAGCCATCCGTCACCAGTGAAGGCCGCCTTTGTTGCATCTTCGTTATTGTAATATCCTGTTGTAACAACAGCGCCACGCACCTGGATTTCGCCCGGAATCTTTCCAGGCCTGTCGGAATCAATGCGCAGCTCAATGTTTGGCGAGGCAACGCCGCCACGGTCATTAATATAAGGATGAGAAGAGGCAACATAGCTGATAAGCGGGCCGCACTCTGTCATGCCATAGCCTACTGCATAGGGGATTCCCACCTTTTTCATCACTTTGTCTACATCCTTGCTTATTGCAGCGCCGCCGATGAAGAAACCGGCCTTATAAAGGTTGCCGCCGAATGTAGAGAGGATTGTGTTGCGTATCTTGCGGTATATGAGCTGGTTCACGCCAGGTATTGCTGTAAGGAACCTCATGGCAGGCTTGTTGAGCACAGGAATTACCTTTGAGCGGAAAATCTTCTCAATGAGCAATGGCACAGTGAGGAAAATAAGCGGCTTTACGTCGGCAAGCGCCTTGAGGAGGCGTGCAGGAACAGGCTTTTCAGTAAAGATGTTGATGTGGCAACCGCAAGAGAAAAGGAAAAGGAAGTCAAAAGCAAGACCGAAGATATGTGCAAGAGGCAATATCGAGAGCGTTGCGCCAGGTTCCTTGCTTGCGATAGGCACGAGCTTATGGGCAATCTCAACATTGCCCGACAGCGAGCGCG
This sequence comes from Bacteroidaceae bacterium, assembly GCA_045592125.1. GTDB lineage: Bacteria > Bacteroidota > Bacteroidia > Bacteroidales > Bacteroidaceae > HGM04593. The sequence continues at coordinate 13,529 of JAZNUE010000032.1, forward strand.
CAGGCAGCATTACACCTTTGGGAGAACTGCTGGTTCCCGATGTGTAGCTTATTACAGCAAGAGCGTCAATATCGTTGCCCGAATAGTCAACATCCTGCACAGCCATGCCATTAGGGAACTTGCTTGTGTAGGCGGTCTCTACATCTTCGGCCGATACCTTAACAGCAGTCTCGTAACCCTCAACTACATTATAAGTTACCACATCCACAACGCTTATGAAGCCCTTGCAGCCAGCAAAGTTTCCAAGCAGGCCGTCGCGCTTGAGCGCCGCATGTATGTTCTTGTCTACAAACAGCAGGCGGCTGTTCGACAGTTTTGTCAGCTGCACAATATTTTCGGGCAAGAAATCGGCAAGCAGTGGAACAGCAACCGCGCCATAGCTGGTTATGCCAATAAAGGCAATACACCATTCAGCGGAATTGCGTGCAGCAATCGCAATGTGGTCGCCTTTCTTTACGCCGCATTTCTCAAGCAGCAAGCGAATTTTCTCGACACCAGCCGCAACGTCGGCAAAAGCATATGTCTTGGCACCATAGTTCGAAATGGCAGGATTATCCCAGTTCTTCTTTATGGCTTCCTCAATATAATGAAGGAAATGTTTCATACTTTCTTTTTTTGTCCAGTTAAATAAACAGTGTTAAAATAGTGCAGGGAAATGGTATCTTCCCCGTTTCCTGACGCAAATGTCGCAATTCATTTCCAAATGGCAATATTTTGGCGATACACACGTGCATTGGTTGGCGAAAATTGGAAATGCGTGGCGAAATACGTTATTTAGTGGCAAAATTTTGAGCGCAAAATTAGCAAAAAGACGTAATATTCCAAAAATTCACCACAATTAACAAATATTTACGGACTTTTTGAACAAAACAGCGAAGGCTGATAAAAGCGGGGAAGACAAAAGCACAGACAGAAGAAAACAGGCAGCGCAGGAAAAGCAGGACAGTCCAGTCCTGGCAGAATAGGGACATCACTGTTTGCCATTGCAATTTGCGACGCAAAATTAAAGGGCATTTTCTAGTTTATTTGAATAAAGAGACTAACTTTGCAGGTAGAGAAAACCTATAGCATAACAGCAGAGGCGCTACCCCGCCCTGCACCATAAAACAATGAATCATGGAAAAAGAGATTAAATTCAGTTTGGTCTACCGTGACATGTACCAGTCATCTGGCAAGTTCCAGCCATTTGCCGAACAGTTAGAGAGAATAGCCCCCGCCATCATTGAGATGGGATGCTTTGCCCGTGTTGAGACAAACGGAGGCGCATTCGAGCAGGTGAACCTGATGGCAGGAGAGAATCCCAACAAGGCGGTAAGGCGCTTTACCAGGCCATTTAACGAGGCAGGCATACAGACACACATGCTTGACCGCGCGCTGAACGCGCTGCGCATGTTCCCGGTGCCAGCCGATGTCAGACGCCTCATGTACAAGGTAAAGAAGGCGCAGGGAGTCGACATCACACGTATATTCTGCGGCCTTAACGACACACGTAACATAATCCCTTCAATCAAATATGCGCTTGAGGCAGGCATGATACCCCAGGCCACACTATGCATTACCAGTTCGCCAATCCACACCGTAGAGTACTACAGCGGCATAGCCGACGAGCTGATTGCAGCAGGCGCAACCGAGATTTGCCTCAAGGACATGGCAGGTATAGGCCGTCCTGCATTCCTTGGCCGCCTGACAAAGAGCATTAAGGAGAAGCACCCCGAAATCATAATACAGTACCACGGGCACAGCGGCCCAGGCCTCTCGATGGCGTCAATCCTTGAGGTATGCAAGAACGGCTGCGACATAATTGACACGGCCATCGAGCCGCTTTCCTGGGGCAAGGTTCATCCAGACATCATCAGCGTTCAGGCAATGCTTAAGGATGCTGGGTTTAAAGTGCCGGAAATCAACATGAACGCCTACATGAAGGCACGCAGCCTCACACAGGAATTCATTGACGACTGGCTTGGCATTTTCATGGATAAGAACAACAAGCTCATGAGCTCGCTGCTGCTCACCAGCGGATTGCCGGGCGGAATGATGGGTTCAATGATGTCCGACCTTGCAGGCGTGCATAAAGGAATTAACGGCATTCTCCAGAGCAAAGGCAAGCCTACATACACACTTGACGAGCTCATGGTAGAGCTTTTCAATGAAGTTGCATATGTGTGGCCTCGCGTAGGCTACCCCCCGCTCGTTACCCCATTCAGCCAGTATGTAAAGAACATTGCGCTCATGAACCTTCTCTCACGTGCCCAGGACGAGCCCCGCTTCAGCCGCATGGACGAGAGCATGTGGGGCATGATTCTGGGCAAGAGCGGACGCCTGCCAGGAGAGGTTGCGCCCGAGATTAAGGAACTTGCCAAGGAGAAAGGATACGAGTTCACAACCGCCGACCCGCAGAGTTTCTACCCCGACGCGCTTGACAGCTACCGCAAGGAGATGCAGGAACTTGGCTGGGAACCAGGCGAGGATGATGAGGAACTCTGGGAATTCGCAATGCATGAGCGCCAGTACCGCGACTACAGGAGCGGTGTTGCAAAGGAACGTTTCCTTGCCGACATTGAGAAGGCGAAGGATAGCGAGATGGCAGCCAAGGGTGTAAGCGTTGAAGAAATAAAGGCAATTAAGCATGCGAAGGCCGACCCCATTGTAGCGCCGGTCAAGGGCCAGCTCGTATGGGAAGTTGCACTGGAAGGCGAATCGGTACCCCCAGCAATAGGCAGCCATGTGAACGCCGACGAGATGTTCTGCACAATAATAACCCCGTGGGGCGAGCTCCAGCCAGTGGCAACAGGCCTTGGAGGCCGCGTCATTGAGATTTGCGCCAAGCAAGGCGCACATGTCAGCCGCGGCGAGATAATCGCATACGTACAGCGCGACGAGCTGTTCAGCTGATTAGGACTGCCTAGCCGACAACTTTTGCGGGTGTGCCATCATGAAGAACAACACTGTTCATTATGGTACACCCGCAAAGAATACAGAGCAAAGAGTACAAAGAGGCAAGACGGTACTGGCCTATTCCCAACACGGATATTAGGCTATGCTGCCACAAAAAACTGGAACATTCTTTTGCGGCCACACTTTTTTTTACTATTTTTGTTACGTGGAAAGGTTAGTCAGACATACAGCACGGCTTGTAGCGCAGCATAACTGCGTGATTGTCCCAGGGTTGGGCGCATTCCTTGCGCACAGCGTCCCTGCGTCATACTGTATTGAAAGTGCAATTTTCATGCCTCCCCACCGCGCCCTTGGCTTCAACCCCCAGGTAACAGTGGATGACGCATTGCTCGTTTCGGAATACATTTATGCAGAGAACCTGAATTATGACGAGGCCTGCAGGCTGCTTCATGACGATGTTGCAGCATTGCGCAGCTCGCTTTCCGCAAATGGCACGGTACACTTTGGCGAGCTTGGAACATTAAGCATGAACCTAACAGGCAAGATAACGTTCGGCCAGTCGCCTAACGGAATTGACGACCCGTACAGTTTCGGCCTTGAGCCGCTTGCTATCCAGCAGGTGAAGGAAATTGAGAAGAAAGAGATTGTCATAAAGCGCAGCACATTCAACAGGGCCATTGCCATGGCGGCTGCAGTCATACTCATGTTCTTCTTTGTATCCCCGCTTGGCGACAGCGCCTACGGGCCTTCTGCCACCGCAGGCTTTTCAGCAAAGAGCAGCAATTCATATGCCCAAAAGCGGGCAGCAGAACCAGAAATGCCACAGGCGGCCGTTCCAGCAGAGACCCAGTGCGAGATTGCCCCAGTTGCAGACACTGTTACCCAGAACATTATAACAGTTGCAGAAGAACCAGCACAGCCGGCTGTCGCTGGGACACAGGAAAGTGCACCCGCTGTGCAGCAGAGTGCAGAGAAGAGATTCTCAATAATTGTAGCAAGCACCCCTAATGAAGAGAAGGCCCGCCTGGCAATTGAGGAGCTCACGGCCAAGGTCCAGGCTTCATATACCGTTGTTGAGGGCAGCGGCAGGCACCGCATTGCACACAGCACCTACAGCAGCAGCAAGGAGGCCGCAAGCGCGCTCACACAGGTAAAGGAGACATTCCCCGACGCTTGGGTGCTCACACACTAACGTAACTCACAAAGGACACTGCGTCCGCAAACAAGCCTATAAATAAGTATTCATGAGCAAGATTATATGCCCAAAATGCGACCATGCAATAGATTTTGACGCTACAGGCTACAAGCAAGGCCAGGCACTGGTCTTTGAGTGCGAGCATTGCCGCAAGAGCTTTACCATACGCATTGGAGAGAACTGCGATGACGTACAGGCCGAAGACTTCGGTCATGTTGTCGTGATAGAGAACACATTCTGCTTCAAGCAGGTAATTCCCCTGTGCGAAGGCGACAACATGCTAGGGCGCTACAACAAAGGCACTGTAATCTCCCACCCCATTGAGACCAGCGACCCAAGTATGGACCGCCGCCACTGCATAATAAATGTCAAGCGGGGATATAATGGCGAGCTCACATACACAATACGCGACAACCAGAGCGTTACAGGCACTTTTGTGATGAACCGCATACTAGGAAACCGCGAGCGCCTGCTCATTGAGGACGGCGCCATAATCACCCTTGGAGCAACAACACTGATACTGCATACTCCTTATGGGGAGGAATAGTCTGGAAGAAAAGCCTAATCCACTTGTAGTAGCGAAGGACTATAAGGGCTTAAGGGGCTAAAAGGAACTGCAAAGAACCGCAAAAGACAGCAAGGGACAGCAAAGGGACAGAATGTATTTCCAAAAATCTTTAGCCTATGCCTAAAGCCTAATAGTCTGCTTGCCTTCTGAAATGCGGTATTCCTTGCCATTAAGCACAAGGGTATACTCTTTATTGGATTCAACCGTGACAACATTTCCGCTGCGCACAAGCGAGGTGACAACATCTCCAAAGCGCAACCCCTCGACACCATGCCGCCCGTCTGCTGTGCTGCGCCATGTGACCTTGCCAGCAACAGCATCGGCATTTATCCCAATTATATTCTCAATAAACATTGAAATGGGAATGAGCCCGCTCCACCCCACGAAATCAGGTTTCACCATATACACTCCTGTAGCATCAGTCGCAGGCATATACATTTCAGGAGAATATAGTTCCCATATTGTACCAGTTGACTCATATACCTTGTACATTACTGCCATGTTCTTCATTGCAATGAGCGAGGCAAGTTCTTCGTAGCCGCTGCGTTGCAGTCCCTTTACGGTCATGTAAGTGGCCGGAGCCCATACTCCTCCCCTCCAGTATCGTCCGCATTTGTCATAATGGGGCTGGTTTGCAGCCAACGAAGGCAATGGCAGAGGACGCCAGAAGAGGTTCTCGTCCTTTATTGCAGATACAAGGCGCGCCGTCTGTTCCGGAGAAGAAATTCCGGCAAGCATGGGCCAGAAAGCTGCTGTAGTAACCCACGGAGTACGTACCGAAGCAGTGTCTACATCGTAGTACAGGCCAGTCTCCTCATCCCACATATAACGGTTAATGCGCCCGGCAAGCTCCTGCGACTTTTCCCTGTACACCTTTGACTGCTTCTCCTTACCAAGGACTGTACATATCTCGGCAAGGTTGTCGTAGCACATCTTTATCTGCGACGACATGTCTATCCAGCCCATTGCGTCGGTAGCAGAATGTATGTCACCATCGGGCGACGGGCGCCCGATGTCGCGCGGGGTATTGTCCATTCCGCTTGCCTGTCCATTGGACCAGTAAAGCATGTGCCCGGTACCAGTCGCCCGGCGGTTTTTCTCTACCCAAGCGACATACCTCTCTATTGGTTCAAGAATGTGCGCAAGGCGCAACGTGTCCTTCGTGAAACGGAAGTACTCCATCTCGGTCCAGCTGAAGAGCGGCGGGTTGATAGTCCTTGCATAATTCGGGCCCAGGCCCCAATGGTGGTCGGCGCCGTCGGCCTCATTGAGTATGCGGCAAATCATGCCGTCGTCATGCTGGCGCGCATAGAAGTTGTCATGCGACTCTATGAAAGGGAAAATATGCGCTGCATAGCGGCCGAACATGACCATGAAGTGCGTGTCCCACTGGAACACCTGGGGAGAAAGGCCTTCGTCTATCCAGTTTGCGACCAACGGTGAACCGGCAGGAGGCTGCCTGAGGTTAGAGAATGCGATCTCCCATGCCTTCCAGTAGAGCCTGACCCATTCCGGGTTCTTGTCCCACACTGGCGAAGGAAGCATAGCGCGGCTATCCTCAAAGAGCGGAAGCACAGCGGGCACATACTCCTTCTTGTAGAAATAGCGGCCACGTGACTCGTTATCCTGTGCAGGCGTAGCAGCAGGTAACAGCAGAGAGAGGGCAAAAGCAACGAATATCTTTCTCATTTCATTTTCATTTATCGGGACTGGCCAGGCAACAGCGTATTGGTGTATATCATCTTCACCCTTTCGAGCTGCTGGCGCGATAGCTCGTTATAGTTGTCTACAGTAAAGAGGGCAATATTGAAACGGCGCATACCATCGAGCAGGCTGAACACCGGATGGTCCAGGCCGCTGGTGTGCAGCGCAATCCAAACAATACGCCTGCCCGGAAAAACCTTGTCAAGAAGCAGGTTCCTCACTATTGAGGAATAGAAATCGCTGGCCATGCATGAGTAGAGGACACGGTAGTAGCCCTCATCAATCAGGCGCTCATAATGCTCATACGAGAATGCCTCCACCACCATCCTGTGCTTAAGGGCAGGGAAATACTTGCCGAGTGTTTCCGGGTCGGAGACCTTGTCGGTAACCAGGTACAGCGCAGTGTCCTGCATGAAGAACGTGTTAATCATGCTTGCTGTCAGCGGGGTATACCGTCCGTGGATGCGCTGTGCGACGAAATCATCCAGCAGCATTGCGCTGTCGCCACGATGGGCATTGCCCGTCATGCGGTTAAAGTCCTCCCACGAATGTGCGGCCACAAGCACGCTGTCGGCAGTCATCTGCAAGTCGGTTTCAATATACCTGTAACCCCTATCGGCAGCCTGTTGCAGCGCCTCAAGCGAGTTTGTATATACATAGCCGTCTATCTCACCGCCCGCATGGGCAATAAGCTCATGGCTGTTGCTTTTTTCCTGCGTTACGCAGGAAAAAAGCAACAGCAGTAAAAGCAGTGGCAGGAATCGCTTTATCATATTGGCGCGCAGAGGTCCTCAAGGTAAGCGAGCATTTCTCCCTCAAAGAACGGCGAGAGCCTTGCGAATACCATTTCATGATAGGCGTTGAGATACTCTCGCGCCTCGTCGCCAAGGAGTTCAGGAATAATAGGCGTCTTGTCAATGGGGCACAGTGTCAATGGCTCAAGAGCATAGAAACTGCCGAACTCGCTTTCGGAATGGTGCTTTACAATCATCGTGTTCTCAATGCGTATGCCATGGCGGCCGGCCTTGTAGAGACCAGGTTCATTGGTCACAGTCATTCCGGGCAGCAGGTGTGCCGGCATATTGTTCATGCGTATCTGGTGAGGCCCCTCGTGAACATTCAGGAAATGCCCTACTCCATGCCCAGTACCATGTAGGTAGTTCTCGCCTGCACGCCACAGCCACTGGCGGGCGAGGACATCGAGCTGTGTACCGCAAGTGCCTTTGGGGAACACCGCCTGGGCAAGTGATATGTGGCCGCGTAGCACGTGGGTATAATCTTCTTTTTCCTCTTGGGAGAGCTCGCCCAGCGCAATTGTACGGGTTATGTCGGTTGTACCGCAATCGTACTGTCCGCCACAGTCAAGCAACAGGAAACCGCGAGGTTCAAGAAGAGCATTCTCCTTTTCGGTAGGCTCATAGTGTACAATGGCCGCGTTCTCGCCATATGCGGCAATGGTGGCAAAGCTCAATCCGCGGAACAGGTGGTCATCGCTACGGAACTCTGCGAGCATGCGGTCGACATCTAGCTCGTGCACACCGCCCTGCTCAACTGCAGGACATAGCCAGTGCAGGAGATTTACCATTGCAACGCCCTCGGCAAGCATGGCGCGCTCAAAGCCTTCTATCTCGGTCCTGTTCTTGACTGCCTTCATCTTGGCAACTGGCGAGTCGGCACAGAACACAGCCTTTTCCTTTGCAACTGATTTCGCCGCAGAGACATTGCATTTCGCAGGCTGCATGAGAAGCGTTGCCTTGTCATATTCCTTGAGAGCCTGCCATATATCGCCATACCCTGCAACAGAGATTCCTTGAGCCTCAAGATAACCATGCACTTCGGGCGTGAGTTTCCTCTCATCAATGTAAAGCACAGCGCTATCAAGCGTAACAATCATATACGCGACTACAACTGGATTATATTCTACATCACTGCCACGCAGGTTGGTGAGCCATGCGACCTCGTCAAGCATAGTAACAAGCATGCCCTCAGCCTCCTCGGCCTTGAGTGCAGAGCGCAAACGCTGCAATTTGCTTGCAGCCGGTTCGCCGGCCACATCCTCAGGCATAATCTCTGCCTTGCCGAGAGGAAGTGACGGACGCCCTGTCCACAGTTCCTCAAAAGGGTCTTTGACAAATTCAAGCATTATGCCCTTGGCCGAGAACGGGCCTTGCCATGCATTGGCTTCCACAACAGAGCATACCGTTCCGTCAACAGCAACCGTGTCGCCGGCATTGAGAGTGGCGCACAGCCACTCTACAATAGAGGGGGTCTCGCCATCGCCATCCTTCATAAGGGTATAGCCTGTGCCGTCCAGGGCCTTCTCAGCTGCCAGCCAGTAGCGCGAGTCGGTCCAGAGAAGGGCCTTGTCATGCGTTATGACAGCAGTTCCTGCCGAACCGTCAAAACCTGATATCCACTCGCGCGACTTCCAGCAATCGGCAACATACTCGCTGCTGTGCGGGTCACTGCTCACTACAATAAACGCGTCAAGTCCCTTGCTGCGCATAAAGGCACGCAAAGAATCAGTCCTCTCTCTTACAGTCATGCTCATAATAATAAGCTGTTTAAATTTCTAAAATAATTATTCTTATATTGAGAGTTGCTATTTCGTTGTCTTTAATATCCAAAAATGCCTGTTTTCCTCATATTTTCAGTTATTTGAGACCGCTACGCGCCCTCAAGAAATAACAAGACATTCTATTCTTGACCTATAAAGAACTAAATACCGTGCCAGCGAGCTAAATCTCAAGCTTGCTTGAATATTCAGCTACGAACGCAGCCAATATTCGCAAGGCAACGATATAAATCTAAACAACTTCTGAATATATGTCTAGGCTAAAGTACAAATTTATATTCATTTATCAATGACAATGAAGGCCGAATAGCTGTTCTCCGGCGTAACAGGAGACAAGTTCAGGTAGCCGCTGGCAACACGCCCGTCCTCAACCACAAGGGGATAGCGCTGCATGTTATGAGCATGCTCCTCAAATGCCAGGCCCTTCTCCTTGTAGAAATTCACACAGTAGCGCCCATGCCTGCCGGCGGAGACAAAGCGGTCATACACTATCCTGGAGACAACACCCATGTTCATACGCAAGTTCACCTCCATGCACGGGTTAAGGCGCAAGGCGCCACTGTCGTCACGGTATACCATCATGTCAACACCCAGATAGCCAATGTATCCCGAACCGCGCAGCACACTGCCAAGCAGGCCTTGCAGGGTCTCCCTTACCATGAGCAGTTCCTCGCGCGGGATATATCCCGAAAGAATTTCTTCTATCTTGCTGTCGGGGGCAAGGAGATTCCCCGAATAGCTGCCTTTCACGGCATTGAAGAGCGAGTAGCCTGCAAATGAGACGCCATTGCCCGAGGAGAAGAACTCCATAGCAAATTCCTGTACTGGAGAAAGGTAATGCTCGCACACCACCCCGCCCTGACGCCTAATTACACCTCGGCAGAAATTCATCAGCGGCACCTCGGCCCTGCCTATTCCCCACATTATACCCTTGCCGCTGCCCGACCATGGCGCCTTTACTACACTGCGCGGCATGCTCTCTACAAATGAGGCGACGTCGCTCTCCGCTGTAGCGTAAACAGGAACTGCAGGAACATCTATCCCGCGCTGCTTTAGTTCGCAGAGAAGCATAATTGCTGTACGGCGGTTGGAGAGAGAGCGTATTCTGCCAATAGAATCATCCGATGGCAAAAGGCTGCCAGGAAAGCCCATTGCCGCAATGCGCCGCTTTATCTGGGCGCTCCAGCCCCATGGGCAGAAGGCGGTTACCTGTTCCATGCATGGACCGCCGTACCGCCTTGCTAATGCGAAACGTGATGACATGGCGTCGTAATACCAACTACATTCATCGGGAAGCAGCACACAGTCTCCTTCTGCGGCAAACCAGAGCGGCAGCGCACATAGGTCGCGCGCAATCTGCGTGGCAGCAGGAGGCGGACAGTAGTTTGCGCCGCCATCGGCAAGCGCAAGGTCATTCTCAGGATTAAAGATATGCAGCAGCACAGCTGTCAGAATTTCCGGTTTACCGAACTGTTGCCGTCGTCGTCAATAAATGTACCGTGTTTCTTCACAGTCTTGAAGTTGATGGGGATAGACATCTCGGCACGTACGGGCACTCCGTTACGCTTGCCAGGCGTCCAGTACTTCATCATCTTCACTACTCGCATAGCCTCGGCGTCAAGCGAAGGAGATACAGGCCTAAGCACCCTTACTCCCGAGACATAGCCGTCCATTCCAACTGAGAAGCCTATAAGCACCTCGCCAACCTCATTGTTTGCCTGCGCCTCGGCAGGGTATACCAGTTCCTGGAGCAGGAACTTGCGCAGTGCCGCCTGGCCTCCTGGATATTCTGGCATAACAACCTTGTCCTTCTTTCTTTGGGCATATGTCTCGCTTGCAGGCACTGCCAGCAGAAGCAGCAGCAAAAGAAACTGCAGAAATCTTTTCATGATAACAATGTTTGGAAACTTCTAAAAAACACTTCCTTGCTGAAGCCGCGCCGCTTATTTCACAATAAAAATATTGACACAGCCTCATGCATTGCAAATGTAATAAATATATGCTTTGGAGGCAATGGTGCAGGAAAAAGAAAAGTCAGGAACAATGAAATTTGTTCCTGACTTGCTGGGTGGTTGATGGGATTCGAACCCACGACATTCAGAACCACAATCTGACGCTCTAACCAGCTGAACTACAACCACCATGTCGCTTTGACTTCTCAAAAGCGTTGCAAAGGTATAGAATTATTTCCTATTTTCCAAACATTCACGGTTATTTTTTACACACAACTGCGTTTTTTGCCTATTTTGCAAGCAGCAGACCCAGCCAGCACGATAGACACGAGTGGCGGTCCAAAGACCGCCACTCGTGTCTATCGTAAAGTGCAAGCAGAGAGCTGGTCCTGCTTCAAGCAAATTCTTACTCAGGTTTTGCAGCACGGCGTATGCCACGGCGCTTTGGTGCTGGTGCTTCTGCCGGTTTCTCCTGCTGAACGCCTGCAAGCTCTGGGTCAATCATGATGCGGCCGCAGTTCTCGCAGACAATAATCTTCTTCCTCATGCGGATATCCATCTGGCGCTGAGGCGGAATCTTGCTGAAACAGCCGGCACAAGCGTCACGCTCGACATAAACGATACCCAGGCCATTGCGTGAGTTCTTGCGTATGCGCTTGAACGATGTGAGCAGACGCGGTTCAATGTTCAGCTCAAGGTCGTGTGCCTGCTCGCGGAGTTTCTCCTCCTCGGCCTTTGTCTCGGCAACAATGTCCTCAAGCTCGGCCTTCTTCATGTCAAGGTCCTTGCGGCGCTCCTCAAGCATTGAGGCTGTGCGCTCAAGCTCTTCGTTCTTCTGCAGTTCCTGCTTCTTAGCGTCGTTAATCTTCTTCTCGTCATGCTCAATCACAAGGCGGTTATACTCAATTTCCTTGTTAAGGAGGTCGAACTCACGGTTGTTGCGCACGTTCTCCTGGTCGGCAGTATACTTCTCGATGTTTCTCTTTGCCAGTTCCATCTCCTCGCGGAAAGAGACTACATTCTCGTGAATCTTCTTGATTTCGTTGTTGATATTCTCGATACGTGTACCAAGGCCTACAATCTCGTCCTCAAGGTCCTTTACCTCAAGAGGAAGCTCGCCACGCAGAATCTTAATCTTGTCAATCTGTGTAAGGATTGTCTGCAACTCATAAAGGGTCTTCAGTTTCTCTTCAACTGTGTACTCTGAAGGATCTTTCTTTGCCATTTTATTGTATAATTAAAGTTAATGATTTTATAGATAGTTCACAGGATTAGCATTGATAGCGGTCTTTACAACCTTAAGGGCCGGGAAACTGCTGGCCAGCAGCTCGCCGAAAATATCCATCACGCATATCTCGCTCTCATAGTGACCCACAACAGCAACGGCCATCCCGTCATAATTGAACAGGTCGTGATAACGTGCCTCGCCGGTTATGTACAGGCCGGCACCTGAAGCCATTGCGGCAGGAGCGAACGAACCGCCCGCACCGCTACAAAGCGCTACCTTCTTGATTTTTTTACCGTTCAGTGGCGTATGGCGCAAGCACCCTACCCCTAGCCTTTCCTTTACAAGCCCAAGGAACTCAAGCGCATCGCGCTCCTCGGGAAGCTCGCCTATGATACCTGTGCCTACGCTGTCCCAGCTGTTCTTCAGCGGATATATATCGTATGCAGGTTCTTCATAAGGATGTGACTTGAGAATTGCAGAGACAGCACGGTCTTTCATGTATGCAGGCAACACAGTCTCGATACGGACCTCCTCTTCACGATGAAGTTCCCCTACCGTCCCGCAGAATGGACTGCACCCATCCCCGGCCTTGAAAGTGCCAAAACCGTTCACATTATAGCTGCAAGAAGCGTAATTGCCTATATCCCCGCAACCGGCCGCGAAAAGGGCCTCACGCACAGTATCGGCATGCGAGACCGGCACATATACTGCAAGCTTAAGCAAGGAATCCTCCTTCGGCTGAAGTATACGTACGTTATTGAGTCCGAGCATCTGGGCCAGACGGCGGTTTATTCCTTGCGGAGCATTGTCTATGTTTGTATGCGCAGAATATATTGCGACACCGTTTGCAAGCGACTTGATTATGAGACGTTCAATGTAGTTCTTGCCGGTAATGCGCTTTAGCGGCCTGAAGATTACAGGATGATGTGACACAATGAGATTGCACCCCGATGCGATGGCCTCGTCAACAATGGCCTCGGTCACATCAAGACACAATAAAACCCCTGCAACTTCCGCTTCTGGCAATCCAATCTGCAATCCGGCATTGTCAAAATCGTCTTGCAGCGGCAGAGGCGCGAACATTTCAAGGGCATTCGCTATATCCTTTATCTTAACCAAAATGTCTTGTAAGGTTATTTCAAGCGCGAAGATACTATTTTTTTCCTATTGCCACAAGTTTTGCGCGAGATATATTTGCATGCAGCTCAGCATATCCTGTCGTATGCGGCCTTAATCTGGCCTAGCGCCTTTGCCAGCGTTGCACGGGGGCAGCCAACATTCATGCGCATGAAGCCAGAACCGCCTTCGCCGAACATTGCACCGTCGTTCAGGGCAACCTTTGCCTCGCGGACAAAGAACTCGGGCAGGCTGCCGGGCGGGAGCCCAAGCCCACGGGCGTCAAGGAACACCAGGTAGGAGGCCTGCGGGCGTATCATCCCCATCCTGGGCATATTCTCCTTGATATACTGCTCCATAAAGTCTATGTTGCCCTCGACATACCTGAGCATTTGCTCCAGCCACTCGTCGCCTTGCTCATATGCCGCAGCCACAGGAGCGGTTGCAAACACATGTGCCGTATCGAGCTCGTTCTTCCTGAGGAATTCCTGGTACCGAGCGCGGATGGCCTCATTCTGTATTATGTAATAAGAGCTCTTGAGACCTGCGATATTGAAGGTCTTGCTCGCGGCCATGAATGTTACGCTGTTGTCCCTTGCCCTCTCGCTGACAGTGGCAAACGGCGTGTGCCTGAATCCCGCAAGGGTCATGTCGCAATGGATTTCATCGCTGACTATGAGGACATTGTTCTCGACGCATATGTCGCACATCCTCTGCAGTTCCTCCCTTGTCCACACACGGCCGCACGGGTTGTGGGGATTACACAGCAGGAACACCTTGCACCCCTTTGCCTTCTCCTCGAAGAGGGCAAAGTCTATCTGCAGCTGGCCATCCACTAGCTGCAATGGACTTGTAACCAGCGTGCGCCCAAGGTCATTCGGCACACTAAAGTAAGGATGATACACTGGCGGTTGTATGAGAACCTTGTCGCCAGCATCTGTAAAGCATTGCAAGGCAAATGATATTGCAGGCACAATGCCGCCCACGAAACCTATATCCTCGGGCGCGACATCCCAGCCGTAACGGCGCGACACCCAGCCCTGTATCGCCGGTTTCCAGCGGCCGCTGCAGGCTGTGTAGCCCAGGACCTCGTGGGCGAGGCGCTCGCGTATGGACTCGACTACAAAACCAGGAGTCCTGAAGTCCATGTCGGCAATCCACATGGGGATAATATCTTCAGTACCGAAAAATTCCTTGAGAGCGTCATACTTCAGGCAGTCGCTGTGCTTGCGCTGTACTATCTCGTCAAAATCGTATTTCATCTGTGCATACATTTACGGCAAGTCCTTTACTGCCTCAATATCTATCCTGTTCTCCTTGCTGTTGTAGCAGACACCTTCGTCATCAATGAAGGCGTTCAGCGCCCCGCTGCGCGACAGTCCGGCAACAGTGCCGGCAGCAAGCCTGCCGTCATGCATGAGCCACATCTTGCCGGCAATGTGCAAGGCAATGTCAAGGTCGTGTGTCGACACTATAACCGCCTTGCCTTCACTCTGGGCCACATGCCTGAGCATTTGCATGAGGCGCACCTTGCTAGGATAGTCAAGGTAGGCAGCTGGCTCGTCAAGCATTATAAGCGGAGTCTGCTGGGCAAGCGCCTTCGCAATCATGCACTTCTGCCTCTCGCCGTCGCTGAGCGTGAAGATGTCGCGCCCGGCAAGGTGCGCTACGCCCATAGTCTCCATTGCCTGCCCTACCGCCTGCCTGTCCGCCGCCGTAAGGGTGCCAAGGAAATTGGTATAAGGAGTGCGTCCCAGGGAGACTAGTTCCCTCACGCTCATGCTGGCTACAGAGGCCATTCCGGTGAGCACAACCGAGATTTTCCTTGCCAGCTGCTGCATTGAGAGCGAGGCGATATCCTCCCCGCTGTAGGCAATACTGCCGCCAAGCGGCCTGTTATATCCTGCAAGAGTACGCAGCAGGGTCGATTTCCCGGCACCGTTCCTGCCCACAAGCGCAACAAGCTCGCCTTTGCAGAGCGTTGCATTTATGCCGCTAGCAACAATGGCAGAATGCCCTTTTGAGGTATAGCCTATCGTCAGTTCCCTGATGTTGAGAGCGGCACCATCCATGTTACTTGTATTCCATCCACTCGTTAAGCTGCTCGAGAATCTGGTCCCTCATTTCCTCGGGCATGTTCAGGATACGTGCTGTATGGCTGCCGCCTGGCTGGATGAACACCTTGATATTCTCCTTGTTGCGGTCGCGGAGCCATGTGATACCGCTTGCAGTCCATGGGTCAACCTCGCCGTACACAAGAATCATCCTTGGGTCATTCTCGGTGTAATAGTCGGTAACGAAGCGGTAGTTGCTGTCATCGAACTCAACATCGGCAAACTCTTCGGGAAGAAGGACGCGCTTGAGATAGCCTTCAATCTCCTCCTCGTCAACATACTTGCGGAAGGGCTCAATGTTATAGCCGTAGTAGCCGAAGTCCTTAACGGCCTGGACAAAGAACGACTCTATACTGTTCTGGGCAGCAAAGTAGTCGGGACCGCACATCTTTATAAAATAGTCAATAATTGTCTTGTCATCGGAATCAAGCGCAGGAATTGTGCTCACCGGTGTACCCCACTGCCACATTGAGAACTGGTACTCAAGAACCAGAAGGTCGTAGATTGTAGATGTTGGCACACGGAAAGTCAGGTCATGTTCCAGGCAGTACTCGTCGAACAGCGGCAACAGGCGCTCCTTGCGCTCGAAGAGCTCGCGCTGGAAATTGCGTATAGCGTCGCGGTTTGCCTTTGTAGACACCTGCTCAAGGAAAGACTCGTGGCGCCCGTCCTCGACAGCACAGCTCAGCGGGCCTACATAGGGAACCGAGACATCAAGGTCCTCGGGATAGTAGGCACGCAGGAAGATAGATGTTGAACCGCCCTTGCTTATTCCGGTAGAGGCCCACTTGCGGCCATAGAAAGGCTTGAACGATGTTATAATCCTGTGATAGTCGTCCATAGAGTTCTCAATGGTGAGGAAATCCCAGTTGCAGGGCTGGGGAGTCGACTCAAAGAAATAGCGGTGCTCAACGAAGATGATGTTGGCGTCCATGATTCTTGTAAGCTCTTCCATGTAGCGCGGGCTCTTGAACGCATAGTCGGCGCCATAGCCCTCGGTAACAAGCACCACCGGACGGTCGTAACCGCGATGGCCCAGCATTACACGCTGCTCGAATGTACCGGCTGCAGGGTTGTCGCTGTCGAGCAGCTGGGTAAACTTCATAAGATAGTACTGGCGGGTGGTGTCGGCCTTCTCTACCTTCTCAAAACTCTTCACGAAATCAATGCCCTTTAGCATTTTTTCAACCTCGCCCTGCTGTGCTGCAGCCGTAAACGCCACAAGCAGGAACGACAGCAAAAAGAAAAATCTTCTATTCATATGACTTGTTTAATTATTAGACCTCAGATAATGCAATATTTTACAAAATTAATCAAAGTAACGTACAATGCAAAATTTTGGAAAATCTTTGTGCCCAGGCCCCTTCGGACGCGCTTGCGCGCTAACAGCGGCTGCTTGTGTCATTACAGCAACCTCAAGGAAAGGCGGCGGCAATATATTTGCAGCAAAAAAGATGAGAAAGAAGAAGATTGTTTTCAGTTCCTCTGGCGGGACACCGGCAATGAAGTTCCTGCTTCATGTCATCGAGAAGTTCGATAACGCCGACCTTGAGCAGATTGCGGCCATTATTGCGGCAGTGTGCAGGAGGCATGCAGTTATCATTACCGCCGAGCACGGCGACGGTTGCCTGGCCATAGGCGGCAGCTCCCAGCAGAGCGTAGAGGTAGTGGATGGAACATTAAGGCTCGATGGCGATAACATAGAGGCAGGCAGCGGCATAATGCAAGTATATTAACAAAGTATATTAACTAAGAAGCTGTTTAGATTTCTAAAAAGAATTTTTCTTATATTGGAAACCGCTCTTTCGCTGTTTCTTATATTCAAGAAACTTAACGATATAAATTTAAACAGTTTCTATAACAGTTCAGCAATGGGCATAATAAACAAGATAAGGATTGGGGAGGACACATACGACATTACCCCACAGATTGGCACCGGACTGCAGTTCGGCACAGGGTTGAGCAACACAAGCATAGTATATGTGAACATTGGCGAGGCAAAGAGCGACCTGGCCTCGGCGCCCAAGACGGGGATAAGCATCACGCCTAGAGGGTTCTGGATTGAGAGCGCCAAGTTCACGGAATTCCTGAAGGCATTGGGATTCAGGACTGAATAGCGCCATGGTAAGTATTGTAATAACCGCATACAATTCTGCCGGATGGATTGGCGAGGCCGTGGAATCGGCCCGCAGGCAGACATTCGGCGATATTGAGATTATAGTAGTGGACGACTGCTCCGCCGACTCGACGCAGGAGATACTTGCCTCAATAGAAGAACCGCGCATGAAGGTGCTGCGCAACAGCGGCAACATGGGCGCAGGAGCGTCGCGGAGAAGAGGCATAGAGAGCGCAGAAGGAGAGTACATACTGCTGCTCGACAGCGACGACACCATTGAAGAGGGGTTCATTGAGGGACTGTACCGTAAGGCGGTTGAGAATGACGCCGACATTGTGAGCGGCGGGATAACTGTCGTTCATGAGAACGGGCTAAGGGAGACATCGTCCTACGGCGACTGCATTGCCGAAGGAGAGGAAAAGATTCTCAGGTTCTGGGGCGAGAAGATTGTGTTCATGAACAACAAGCTGATAAGGCGCTCGCTGCACAGGAAGGTCCCTTACTGCACGCGCCGCTTCATTGAGGACACGCCGGTAATTATCCCAATGCTCTACTATGCCAACAAGGTTGTCTACACAGGCTGCTGCGGGTATCATTACCGCATGAACAGCAAAAGCCTTACCCACACGGCCTCGCCATTCAAGAACGCCCTGTTCCGCGCGCTGTGCGCTGAGGACATCATATCTTTCTTCGAGAAGAACGGCAAGGAGTATCTCGGCCGCCTGCCGTTGGCCGAGGCGTATTCGCACTGCATTGGCGCAATAAGGGATTGCCGCCCCACCCCGGAAATGGTCGGGCCATATAAGGACGAGTGGATTGAGCTTACCCTGAAGATGATAGAAAGGATTGGGATTGGGAACGGGAAAGAGACAGGCGCATAGCCTGCTGCTTTCTTGGCTGCCCCCGCCACACAAGAGACGAGAAAAGGAACCGCACGCGGTTCCTTTTCTCGTCTATATAGCACTGCAGGAATTAATATGCAGGAGCAAGGTTGTTGCGCTCAATATCCTTGAAGTAGTTCACAGTGCCCACCTTGAGCTCGGCTGTAGCAGCGTCGTCGCATACGATGATACCGCTCTGGTGCATCTGCAGCACACTGATTGTCCACATCTGTGTCACGCTGCCCTCAACTGCATGGTAGAGAGCCTGTGCCTTGTTGTGGCCGTTAACGAGGATAAGAACCTCCTTGGCATCCATAACTGTACCTACGCCTACTGTAACCGCTGTCTTTGGCACCTTGTTGATATCGTTGTCAAAGAAACGTGAGTTAGCGATGATGGTATCAGTTGTGAGAGTCTTGATACGTGTGCGCGAAGCGAGTGAAGAGCCTGGCTCGTTGAATGCGATGTGGCCGTCGGGACCGATACCGCCAAGGAAGAGGTCGATACCGCCGTAAGACTTTATCTTGGCCTCGTAGCGTGCGCACTCGGCAACAAGGTCCTCGGCATTGCCGTTAAGGATGTTCACATTCTCCTTCTTTACGTCAACGTGGCTGAAGAAGTTGTTCCACATGAAAGAATGGTAGCTCTCGGGGTGCTCCTCGGGAAGGCCTACATACTCGTCCATGTTGAAAGTAACAACATTCTGGAAACTTACGATACCCTTGTTGTAAAGGTTAATCAGTTCCTTGTAAGTACCGAGCGGAGTGCCGCCGGTAGGCAAGCCAAGGACAAAAGGTTTCTCGGCTGTCGGCTTGAAGTCGTTGATCTTCTTTGCAACATAAGACGCAGCCCAGCATGAGAGCTGCTGATAGTTAGGTTGAATAATTAAACGCATAATAGTTAATATTTAAAAATTATAGTAACCAATCTTCTTCAGTCTGTCGAACTGCGGTTCCATTTTCACGAACCGCGGAACCTTGGCTTTCCTGCCGCCAAGGAGCGTATCCTTGTGGAGTGCCATCACCAGCGTGCCGTCAAAGTCGGTAAACAGCGAGGCGCCGCCTACGTTCCCCCTCACAAGAGGCTGCGGTTCGGGCACCCAGGGGCCGTTAAGCCAATGCCCCAGCTCATTCCTTGTATATGCTGCGCACACCACGCTCTCTTCGCCTTCATATGCAGTAAAGAGCATTCCGGCCTCCCCCGTATCGGTAATAAACAGATGTGGAGCGTCAACCGGCCTTGCGCCTGGAGTTTCCAGCGTGCTGCCGCTGAACATCGTATACGGCTCGCCCATCCTGTCACCCAGGTCATCAGTAAGGCGCATAATCTTCAAGGCACCTCCAGGTTCGCTGCAATCACTGTATATAATGTACCCGGCATTAAGCTCGTCGGCAAAGAACGTGGGGCTGCATGGCACTTCGCCATCGGCAGGCGTCATCCCTCCAGGATTCACCGGCCTGTAAGGACCTATGAGCCTATCGGACACCAGCAGCTGGCACGAACGGGTTCCGTTCTCATCTTCAAAGGACGCCATGTAGTAGCAGCGGCCGTTATGCCAGTGTATCTCAGGCGCTGTCAACTTGCTGCCGGCGCTGCGCCACGAGGGAGCATTGCCTGCAATCACGTCATACGGGCCGTTCCACACCCTAAGGCCATCGCCTATCCACATGTAGCCGCCATCGCCTGTCATATAATACCTGTCCGACTTGCGGTCATATATCACGAACGGGTTCGCAAGCTCCATTGTATCAATAGCTACCTGGCGGACTTGCATGCCTTCAGGAGCAGCAGGTTCCCACTCCACTCCGCCAGCGTCACCTGTACCGGCGCGCTTCCCGCACGAGAGCAGCAGGACCGCTAGCAGCAGATATGGAAGAACACTCCTTTTCAACTCTGTAACATATTTATTCGTAAAGATAAGCATTTTTAAATTAAGAAAGCAAGTAAAAAAGCAAAGAAAAGCATTTTATTTTCACAAAATGGTACAACGATTCAAAAAGCAGGCTAAAATTATAATTTTTTGACCCCAGTGCTGCTGCAACAGGGCGTGCTGGTTTGTTTAACAAGCAAACCAAAAATTGTATCGGTATGAAAAAGGGAAAGATTTATCTTATTCTGTTTGCCCTGCTGTTTGCTGGCACGCACTCGCTGCCAGCCCAGGAGAAGAAGATGACCCGAAAGGAAAAAGAGGCAGCATGGCGCGCCGAGCGCCTTAAGAAGCGCGCAATGGAGGAACGCGCCGAGGAGCGCAACGATTCCGTCCTCTTCACGCAGGCGCTCAATGCAGTGAGGAACGGTTCATGGGCGCTTGAAGCGTCGAACGTGACATTTGACAACGGAGTCACGCGCTTTGTGACCGAAAGCACTAACTTTGTTTCGGTAAACAACGGGCAAGGCATTGTGCAGACAGCGTTTGACAACACCAACGTGAGCTCGCCTAACGGCCTTGGCGGAATCACCCTTGAAGGGAGAGTCAACGCGCAGGAAATGAGAATGGACAAGGAAGGGAACGTGTACCTTAGCTACGCCATCCAAGGAAGTGACATCTCGGCAACCGTGAACGTTGTCATCACCGCCAACAGCAACCAGGCAACAGCGACTGTGAGCCCCAACTTCAACAGCAGGCAGATGACCATGAGCGGATACATATACCCCTATGGTTCGGCAGGCATAATAGAAGGCAACCCGGGGTACTACTGACTGAACGGAAGTGTGTCGCCATCGTGGCGCCTGTACTACTCCACCGTATACCGCCCTGGATTCCCGCCACCGCCGATGTGGCGCCCGCGCCCGCCACGCCCGCCAATGCCCGGGCCTCCAGGGCTAGCGCCAGGAATGGGCGGCGGCCGCCCGCCAGGGTTCGGAGGCGGAGGAGGCAATACCCGCCCGCCAGGGTTCACAAGATAAGAGAAAGCAAGAGGTCACGTGCACGCACGTGACCTCTTTATATTATTAGTATCAAAACCTGTTCTTATTGCAAAAGGAGTGGATTACTCTTCGGCAGGTTTCATGTTTGTGTATACGTTCTGCACGTCATCATCCTCCTCAAGACGCTCGACAATCTTGTCGATAGTTGCGCGCTGCTCCTCTGTCACGTCCTTCAGGTCGTTAGGAATACGTGTGAACTCGCTGCCTGTAATCTCAAGGCCCTTCTCCTCAAGGGTCTTCTGTATGGCACCGAAAGACTTGGGGTCGCCATAGATTGTAATCTCATTCTCCTCCTCATCGTACTCGTCCTCTACGCCATAGTCAATGAGGTCAAGGATAAGCTCGTCCATATCAAGGCCGTCGGTCTTTGTAAATGTGAACACGCTCTTGTGTGTGAACATGAAGTCGAGGCTGCCCGATGTGCCTAGTGTACCGCCGAACTTGTTGAAGACAGCACGCACGTTTGCCACAGTACGTGTGGTATTGTCGGTTGCGGCGTCAACGAAAACTGCAATGCCGAAAGGACCGTATCCCTCGTATGTAACCTCCTTGTAATCCTTCTGGTCCTTGCCCATCGCGTTCTTGATAGCGCGCTCAATGTTGTCCTTTGGCATGTTCTCGCGCTTTGCATTGGCGATGATGGCCCTCAGGTGTGAGTTTGTATCAGGGTCGGGACCGCCTGCCTTGACAGCAATGGCAATCTGTTTTCCAACACGGGTAAATGTACGTGCCATGTTACCCCATCTTTTCAGTTTCGCGGCTTTACGGTATTCAAAAGCTCTACCCATAGTAAAAATTTATTAGTTTGTTATTATTTTATCATTTAAGAGGATGTTTAAATTTATGTCCTTGAAATTCTTATAGGTCATTTTTAGGATGTTTTTTCATTTTTCAAAGACACAGCCAGCGGCAATGTAATATTTTCTCGAGAGAAATCTAAACAGTTTCCTATTAACGCTGTACAGCACCCAGGCGCTTCTGGAAGTTTTCCATCAGGCGTGCCATAGTCTTGTCAATAACCTTGTCATTGAGAGTCTGGCTGTCATCCTGAAGGATGAAGCTTACAGCGTAGCTCTTCTTGCCCTCCTCAAGGTTCTTGCCTTCATAGACATCGAACAGAGTAACGGCCTTCAGTAGTTTCTTCTCGGTCTCGCGTGCAACCTGCTCTATCTGTGCAAATGTCACGTTCTTGTCAAGGAGAAGAGCAAGGTCGCGCTTCACTGCCGGATACTTGCTAATCTCGCCATAGCCAATCTTGGCATTCTTCACGGCCTTCATCAGTTCGGTCCAGTTTATATCGGCATACAGAACCTCGGCCTCGATATCGAAGTTCTTGGTTACCTTCCTGCGCAATATACCGAGCTGCGCAATCACCTTCTTGCTGCTCTGCGCCTGCACCTGGATTGCTGCAGAGAATATATCGTCACTGAATGTTGTCACAAGACGCATGCCAGGCCTGAATCCTAGGCGGTCGAATATATGCTCGACAACAGCCTTTAGATCGTAAACCGACAAAGGACGCCCGGCCTCAATCCATGACGAGGCGACATTGTTGCCAGTCATCCACAGGGCAAGGTGATTGCTCTCGCTGTAGGGGCTGAGGATTTTCTCCTCAACACGCTTGTCAGCGTCAAAGCGGTAGCAGTTGCCGAACTCAAAGAAACGGAGGTCAGTGAACTTGCGGCTCACGTTGCGCTGTATGCTCTCAAGGCCGCCGAACAGCATTGTCTGGCGCATTACGTTGAGGTCGTTGCTCAGCGGGTTCATCAGGCGCACGAGATTCTCGCTCCTGAAACTCTCAAGGCCATCGTAATAGGCGGCAGCAGTGAGCGAGTTGTTCAGGATTTCATTGAAGCCGCAGCCCACAAGCTGTTCCGCGACAAGGTTCTGCAGCTTGTGCGACTTGTCTTCGGCGCCCTTTGTTATTATTGACGAGTGCAATGTATTGTCAAAGTTCACATTGTTATAGCCATATATGCGCATGATATCCTCAACGACATCGCAAGGACGCTGCACATCCACGCGATAAGGCGGGACAAGCAGTGTAAGCCCCTTTTCGCCCTCGGCGGCAATCTTCATCTCAAGAGAAGCGACAATGCTCTTCACCGTCTCAGGCGCAATCTCAACGCCAATAAGGCTGTTCACATAGCTGTATTCAAGTTCCACCTTAAAATCCTCTACAGGAGCAGGATAAATATCCTTTATTTCCATTGATACTGTACCGCCAGCAAGCTCCTTAATGAGCATTGCAGCCTGCTTCAGGGCATAGATTACGCAGTTAGGGTCGGTGCCGCGCTCGTAGCGGAAAGAGGCATCGGTCTGCAGGCCATGGCGGCGTGCAGTCTTGCGCACCCATGTGGGGTGGAAATATGCGCTCTCAAGGAACACGTTCTTTGTCTCCTCGGTTGTTCCCGACTCAAGGCCGCCGAACACGCCAGCAATGCACATGGGTTCCTCGGCATTGCATATCATGAGGTCGCGCTCCGAGAGCTTGCGCTCTACGCCGTCAAGGGTAACGAAGGGAGTACCCTCGGGGAATGTGCGCACAACAACCTTGCCGCCCTTAATCTTGTCTGCGTCGAAGCAGTGCATAGGCTGGCCATAAGCGTGAAGAATAAAGTTTGTGATGTCGACAATATTGTTGATTGGGCGTATGCCAATAATCTGCAGCTTGTTCTTGAGCCACTCAGGACTCTCCTTCACCGTTACGCCCTTCACCGTTACGCCTGCATAGCGCATGCAGGCCTCGGTGTTCTGCACCTCAATATCAATCTCAAGCGAATTGTCATCAACCTTGAAGGCGTCGCATGACGGGCGCTGCAGCGTGCTGCCGCCCTTGTTCTGCATCGCATAGGCATAGAGGTCGCGGGCCACGCCATAGTGCGAGCAGGCGTCGGCACGGTTAGGAGTGATGTCAACGCCAATAAGATAATCGCTCTTAATGTTATAGTACTCCTTTGCAGGTGTGCCAGGAACTGCGTCGGCAGGCAGCACGATAATGCCGTCATGGCTGTTGCCTATGCCAATCTCGTCCTCGGCACATATCATGCCGAATGATTCCGCACCGCGTATCTTGCCTTTCTTTATAGTAAAGCACTCGTCACCGCTGTAGAGTTTAGTACCTATGGTTGCAACAACCACCTTCTGCCCAGCAGCCACATTCGGCGCACCGCACACAATCTGCACGGGGTTGCCGTCGCCAAGATTGACAGTCGTTATGTGCAAGTGGTCACTGTCGGGGTGGTCAACACAAGTGAGGACCTCGCCTATCACCAGGCCCTCAAGGCCTCCCTTTATTGTCTGCACCTCCTCTACCCCGTCAGTCTCAAGGCCAATGGATGTCAGGGCCGCAGAAACCTCTTCGGGTGTCATGTCGAAACCGACATACTCTTTAAGCCAATTATAAGAAATGTTCATATTATATTATTTAATTTCCATGTAAACAATCAGGCGCAAAACGCCTAATACATTCCAATTTGCAAAATTACACTTTTTTCTTTAAAAAAAGAAAGCAGAACCGAAATATATTCTTCGCGAAATGTATTCTTCGTGGCATGCAGAGGAAACCTGCAAAGATTACAGATAGCACCATAGCGAAGACCTGTATTAAAAGAAGGTTCGTAACATAAAAACCATATTAGCCTGTCCAACAGTCCTTACAGGCAATTATAGAGAAATAGCGCACAGGAAAACAAAATTCTACCGTTCACTTGCACAACTTTCGCCCGTTTATTGCTATCTTCGCAGACAAATTAAAAAACACGGATATTATGAGCAAGATTATACTTACAGGCGACCGCCCTACCGGGCGTCTTCATTTGGGGCACTATGTAGGTTCGCTGCGCCGTCGAGTGGAGTTGCAGGACTCTGGCGTGTACGACAAGATTTTCATTATGATTGCCGACGCGCAGGCACTCACCGACAATGCTGACAACCCGGAGAAGGTGCGCCAGAACATCATTGAGGTTGCACTTGACTACCTGTCGGTGGGCATTGACCCTAAGCAGTGCACAATATTCATCCAGTCACAGGTTCCCGAGCTTTGCGAGCTCGCGTTCTACTACATGAACCTTGTTACGGTATCGCGCCTGCAGCGTAACCCTACTGTAAAGACCGAAATACAGATGCGCAACTTTGAGGCGAGCATTCCGGTGGGTTTCTTCACATACCCCATAAGCCAGGCCTCGGACATCACGGCGTTCCGCGCTACAACTGTCCCTGCAGGCGAGGACCAGCAGCCCATGATTGAGCAGGCCCGTGAGATTGCACGCCGTTTCAACGGCATATATGGCGAGACGCTTGTTGAGCCCGAGATACTGCTGCCCACAAACGCAGCCTGCCTGCGCTTGCCAGGAACCGACGGCAAGGCAAAGATGAGCAAGTCGCTCGGCAACTGCATATACCTCTCCGACACTGCCGAGGAACTCAAGCAGCATGTGATGTCGATGTACACCGACCCCGACCACATACGCGTACAGGACCCTGGCAAGGTTGAGGGCAACACGGTGTTCACATACCTTGACGCGTTCTGCCGTCCCGAGCATTTCGAGAAGTATCTCCCCGACTACCCCAGCCTGGACGAGCTCAAGGCGCACTACATGCGTGGCGGCCTTGGCGACGTGAAGGTAAAGAGATTCCTCATTGCTATCCTCGAGGAGGAGCTCGCTCCCATACGTGCACGCCGCAAGGAGTGGGAGCAGAAAATCCACGAGGTATACGCGCTCCTGCAGCAGGGTTGCGAGACTGCACGCGCCGTTGCGGCCGGCACTCTTGCCGATGTGCGCCGCGCAATGAAAATCAACTACTTCGAGGACCAGGAGCTCATTGAGGAGCAAGCAAGGAAATTTGCCGCAGGCAAGTAAAAGGGCCACAGCTTGCACACTCCTTTTAGAGACTAGGTTTCCTCACTGTCCCTCTTTTCGGAGAGGGACGAGAGATCGCAAGATTTCGGAGGGAGTTCCAGCCGTGAAAAGTCCTTGCCATTCTTGGCGGGTCTAATAATTGGAAATCTAAAAGCAATTAGCCAACAGTTCCCCCAGGGAAAGAGAGTTGCGCAACATATTTCAGGGGCAATGCCGGCGGCATTGCCCCTGAAACTGTAATGTGCGATTGTCATGAAAAGAGACCTCGTCGCTTGGCTCTGTCGGGAATGACAAAACAACGTTTTGTTATCGACGAGTTTTGCAGCCATTAGTCGCGTGAAGCATAGACGAAGTTTATGCCACGCGGGTGGCTAAAAGCAAAACGAGTCAATGACAGTGCAAATATAGAATGACAAAACAACGTTTTGTTATCGACGAGTTTTGCTGTGAAAAGCAAAGCGAGTCAATGACCTTTTTTGTTATCGGCGAGTTTTGCAGCAACAGGTCAAACGAAGCATAGCCGCAGGTTATGCCGTTTGGGTTGCGAAA
>JAZNUE010000033.1:0-12455 GCA_045592125.1 Bacteroidaceae bacterium
AGGTTATGCCGTTTGGGTTGCGAAAAGCAAAACGAGTCAATGACAGTGCAAATATAGAATGACAAAACAACGTTTTGTTATCGGCAAGTTTTGCAGCCATTAGTCGCGTGAAGCATAGACGAAGTTTATGCCACGCGGGTGGCTAAAAGCAAAACGAACCAATGACTTAGCAAATATAGAATGACAGAATATCCATTGGACCGGCAAGCAGGCCTGGGGAAGAAATCCCTACTAGGTTTAGGAATTTCCCCTTGCACAGTTAGGGAATAAACGTTGCAAGGAGGACATTACATCCATATCTTTGCAGCAGACAAGAGAGGAAAAGAACTCTTGCAGAGCGAGAGAGAACAGGTTTAACTTAAAGTTTTACGACTATGAAGAAGATGATTGTTATTGTAGCGCTGATAGGCGGAATGCTTATGCCTGCACAGATTATGGCCCAAAGGAACAACCGTGGAGATAAGCCGAGGATTGAGAACAGAGGCGGCCGCAAGGAGAACAAGGGCGGCAAGAAAGATATGGAGTACGGAAAGCCAGGCAAAGGCAACCGTCCAGGCATGGCAATGGACAAACCAGGCAAGAATAACAGGCCAGGAAAGGGCTACAAAAGGCCAGGAAGGCCAGTACCTCCCCCAGTTGTGGTTGTGAACCGTCCGGCACCACGCCCATGCCCTCCCCCGCCACCTCCTGCACCACGCAGGTACTATTGCGGCAACGACGTTGTGGGCGCAGCGGCAACAGTAGTAGGCCTTGCGGCACTGGTAGCGCTTATTGCAGACTAGAAGGCAGCACTCTTATCATATAATGTATTTAGGTCAAGTATATAATAAATATTGAGGATTACAGAGAAGGGCACCGCCTTACATACTGACAATTAATTAGATAGAGAGAGAGGAGAACACCGGCTTAGAATGTTCTCCTCTCTCGTTTTCCTGTAATCACAGGCATTGGATAATACAATTCATTTGCATGATTTATTCACTAGAGGGCAGCACCCCCTCTCGCAGGAATTTTCCCACGGTGCAAAGATACAAGGCAGGAACGCCTTATAAAATAACCAGATATTGCGATTTTACCCACAGCCAGTAGCAACATTTATCCATTATCATGCTTTTCTTGCTCCAATAGTCACAAATAATTATAAATATCATATATTTTATAAAAAAAGACTATTGACTGTAACATAAAAGTAGACTATTTTTGCAAGCAAAAATAACCGCAAGGCACAGTTGCGTGCAATAGAGAGAAAAGAGAAATGAGACTATCGGAACTGAAGAACGGAGAGACGGCTGTCATAGTGCGCCTGTCGGGGCATGGCGGATTCCGCAAGCGCATAATGGAGATGGGATTCATCCGAGGCGAGAAGGTGAAGTCGGTGCTCGACTCCCCCATGCACGACCCAGTGAAGTACCACGTGATGGGATACGACGTGCTCCTGCGCCGCAGCGAGGCAGCCATGATTGAGGTGCTGCCCGAGGAAGAAGCGAAGAAGGAGCTCACCCCTGCACCCACATACACTAGCCGCTCGATATGCGACACATGCAGCGGCGACAACTGCGTAAGCTGCACTCTGCGCAAGGTATCCACACACAGGAAGAATGTAATAAATGTTGCCCTGGTGGGAAACCCCAACAGCGGCAAGACATCGATATTCAACGCCCTTGCCAACCAGAACGAGCATGTGGGCAACTACAGCGGCGTAACCGTTGACGCCAAATGCGGCAGCTTCAACTACAAGGGCTACCGCATTAACCTCACCGACCTGCCAGGCACCTACTCCATTGCAGCATACACTCCCGAGGAGATTTATGTGCGCCGCCACCTGTTCGAGCAGATTCCCGACGTTATAATAAACTCAGTGGTTGCCTCAAACCTCGAGCGCAACCTCTACCTCACCACCGAGCTCATTGACATGAACCTGCGCACAGTAGTAGCGCTGAACATGTATGACGAGCTGCTGGCCCAAGGCGCAGAGCTTGACTATGAGCACCTGGGCGCCATGATGGGCATCCCCATGATTCCCACAGTCGCCAAGAACAGCAAGGGCCTGGACAGGCTGCTCGATACAGTCATAGAGCTGTTCGAAGGCAACAACAAGACCATCAGGCACATTCACATAAACTACGGAAACATAATTGAGGAGCAGATAGCCCCCCTGTCGGCCGAGATACACAAGGCCGAGGACCTTCCCCAGCAATTCTCGGTGCGCTACTGGGCGCTGAAGCTGCTGGAGGGAGACAAGGAGGCTGCCGAGGAACTGAAGGAGTGCATGGAGCTTCCGCGCTGGCAGCACCTTGCTGCAAACGGTGCCAGAAAGATACAGGCACAGATGGGGGCCGATGTAGAGACCGCCATGAGCGGGGCAAAATACGGTTTCATAAACGGAGCATTGCAGGAGACATACAAGGCCGGCAACAAGGACACGCAGAGGAAGACACGCCGCATTGACCGCCTTGTGGCCAACCGCTGGTTGGGATTTCCCATATTTATCTTTGTAATGTGGGCAATGTTCAGTTCGGTCTTCATGCTAGGCGCATACCCGCAGGAGTGGATTGACTCCCTCTTCGGGTGGCTTAGCGAGCAGGCCGCAGGCCTCATACCAGCCGGCGCCATGCAGGACCTTGTCGTAAACGGGATAATAGGCGGTGTGGGCAGCGTTGCGGTGTTCATCCCGCAGATACTCATACTGTACCTGTTCATCTCGCTCATGGAGGATTCGGGCTACATGGCACGTGCCGCCTTCATAATGGACCGCCTCATGCACAAGATGGGCCTTCACGGCAAGTCATTCATCCCCATGCTCATGGGATTCGGCTGCAACGTGCCGGCCATTATGGCAACACGCACAATCGAGAGCCGCAGCAGCCGCATTATAACCATACTGGTAACGCCATTCATGTCGTGCAGCGCACGCCTGCCCGTGATGGTGCTTTTTGCCGGCGCGTTCTTCCCCAAGCATGCAGCGCTGGTACTTGTAGGGCTCTACCTGCTAGGCATTCTAGTAGCGATACTGACCGCGCGCCTGCTAAGGCTCACCAGGTTCCAGAAGGACGAGACACCATTCGTAATGGAACTGCCGCCCTACCGCCTGCCAACAATGCGCGCCACACTGCGGCACATGTGGGAGAAGTGCGCGCAGTACATTAAGAAGATTGGCACAATAATACTGCTGTCAACTGTTATTATATGGTTCCTCAGCTACTACCCGAGACCCAAGGAGAGTACAGGGCAGAGAGTACAGAGTACAGAGTACAGAGTACAGAGTACAGAGTACAGAGCAAAGAGCAAAGAGCTGAGAGCTGAGAGTACAGAGCAGAGAGCAGGGAGCGAAGAGCAAAGCGAAGGCATTAACGAGAGCTCGTTCATTGCCATGATTGGGCATGCTATTGAGCCTGTGCTTGCGCCGCTGGGCCAGAACTGGCGCTCAAGCATTGCGCTAGTAACGAGCATACCTGCAAAGGAACTTGTGGTGAGCACGCTTGGAGTGCTATACAGCAGCGACTCCGATGAGAGCATACAGCAGGACCTGCGCAGCTCGGGCGACTTCACGCCTCGCTCGGCAGCGGCATTCATGGTATTCATCCTGCTCTTCTTCCCGTGCATTGCCACAGTTGCAGCAATTGCCGACGAGACTGGAAGCAAATGGTGGGCTGCATTCTCCATCTTCTACAACACGGCCGTTGCATGGCTGGCAGGATTCCTGGTATACCAGCTGGGAGGAATGTTCTAGGCAGATTTTACTAAAGACAAGAAATAGACATGAGCAATAAAGAGACATTTTATACTAAGAGGATGAAGGTTGCCGACCTTCTTGCCAATGACGGCGCCTTGCTGTCAATCCTGCAGCGCCTTGGCATTAGGCTGGGGTTCGGCGAGGCAACCGTTGCCGAGCTGTGCGCAAGGTACGGCATATCTGCCGAGCTGTTCCTCATCATATGCAACACATACTCGTTCAGCGACTACAGGCCGCAGATTGAGGAACTGGGCGAAAGCGACATAAGGAGCATAACGGCCTACCTGCGCGCATCGCACCGCTTCTACACAGGCGTGTGCTTCCCCGCCATACATGACAACGTGCACAGGCTGGTAAAGGAGCTTGACGAGATAAACCGGCGCCTCATAGACAAGTTCTACGACGACTATGACAGCGAGGTAAGCAACCACTTCCGCTACGAGGAGGAGGTGGTGTTCCCGTACATTGAGGCGCTCATTGCCAACGGCTCAAGCAGCAGCAGATACAGCATAAGCCAGTTCGGGCATAACCACAGCAACATAAACGAGAAGCTCAACGACCTTAAGAACATTATTATAAAGTACCTGGGCGAGGAGTACTCCTCACCTGTGCGTTTTGAGCTGCTCAGCAGCATTTACAATGTGGAAAAAGACCTGCGCAAGCACTCGCTCATTGAGGACAGGCTGCTTGTACCGCTAGTAGAGAAACTTGAAAAGGACCATGAGTAGAGAGGGAAAATACAGGATAGTGCTCATTGAGCCGTCGGAGATTGTCGCAGCAGGCATTACGGCAATAATAGAGAGAAACCCAGAGTTCTCTGTGGCAAAGGTTCTTGGCAACATCGCCTACTTCAACGGCAATGCCAGCAATGCCGACATAATAATTGTGAACCCCGCCGTCATTGACTACAACGACAGGCTCGACGTGCGCTCATGCCTCGGCGCAGGCAATGCGGCCATCGTCGCGCTCACGCACATAACCCTTGAGGAGAGTGTCGTGCGGCAGTACGACGAGTGCATTGGCATATACGACAACAGCGCACGCATTATACAGAAGCTCAAGAACGCCATGGAGGAGAACGCCCAGACGCCTAAGAGCGACATAAACGAACTCTCGGGCCGCGAGCGCGACATACTTGCAGCTGTGGCCAAGGGGCTCACGAACAAGGAGATTGCCGACGAGTTCAACATCTCGATATACACAGTAATATCGCACCGCCGCAACATATCGCAGAAGCTGGGCATAAACAGTATACCTGGCCTCACAGTATATGCAATCATGAACAAGCTGGTGGACATGTCCGACTTTGGATAACAACACATTGCAACCATGGCCGAGGAACTATACATTGCCCAAGGCGGCAAGGAAGAGAAATACGCGCTGCTCTACAGGCAGGCAGCAGAGATTATAAAGGACGAGAGCGACCTCATTGCCAACATGGCAAACGTAGCAGCAATGATTCACCACACCTTCGGGTTCTGGTGGACAGGTTTCTACCGCGTCATTGACGGGGAGCTTGTGCTAGGACCGTTCCAGGGTCCGCTGGCCTGCAGCCGCATTGCCTACGGGCGAGGAGTGTGCGGCACCGCTTGGAAGGAACGTGCCACGCAGGTTGTGCCCAATGTCGGCGAATTCCCGGGGCATATCGCCTGCAGCAGTGCATCAAAAAGCGAGATTGTTGTTCCCATAATGAGAAATGGCGAGACCATTGCCGTTCTCGACATAGACAGCGAGCGCCTTGCCACGTTCGACAGCACCGACAAGCAGTGGCTTGAGCGCATTGCAGGCCTGCTATAGTCCCTACTCCAGAGTCTTGTAGTGCAGTATATGAGCACTCACGCCAACAGCAATGGCAATGAACATCACACGCATCCACCACACGCTGGCAACACACAAGGCGCAATAGAGCAATGTTGCCCACACCATGCTCACCGACACGGCCTTTACCCTAAGAGGGATTGCCTTGTGCTCCTGGAAATTCCTTATGTAAGGGCCAAGACGCCTGTGCGACATGAGCCAGCCGTAGAGCCTTTGCGAGCTGCGCAGGTAAAGCGTGGCCGAGAGCAGCAGGAAAGGCGTAGTGGGCAGCACCGGAAGAAAAATCCCCAGTACTCCCAATGCCAAGGAGAGGCTGCCTATAAAGACATACAGATACTTCATCCCATTCTGCTCAAATGCACGCGAAGGTAGCAAAAAAATCTCTTTTCAGGCATATTGCCCACACTGTGCGCTAAAAAAACAGCGAAAAATATTTTATTTTTCTTTTTTTTCGTATATTGCAGCTGACATACAGCGAAATTGTCCGGACACATCCTCCAAGGCCACTTGAAGGCAGTTCCAGCAATTCCAGACCATAATCTTTAACATCTACCGCTATGAAAAGGATCATGCTACTCCTGGCCATCGTGCTTTACGGCCTCACATCGGCAAGTGCACAACAGAACACCGAGGACCTCAAGATTAAACCACTCCTGGGAGTATGGCAGTATGTCGAGGAAGCGGCAATGCCCGACGGACAGACTGCCTACATAGGCAAGCAGATATACAAGACCATAACCAACGACAGGAAATACTACGTTATTGTAGGCCTTAACGTGCCGGTCAAGCAGCAAGGGAACAAGGAACAGCAGACAAGCACGCTCTCCTTCGTAACGCAGGAAGGCGACATTGTCCTTGGCAGCGACAACGGTTATCTTGAGTACATTAACAAGCACTACCTCGACAACAGCCTCAACAACACCATATCGCAGCTGCGCTACAGGTTCAGCGAGGAGAACCCCAACATACTGTACCTCGAATACAGCCTAGGCGGTGCCGACGAGAACTGGGTAAGCGAGGTATGGCTAAGAGTGCTTCCATACGGAGCAAAGTAACAGGTCTCTAGCTTGCATATACCCTGTAGCAAGTTCAGGAAAAACGGGGCTGTGTCAAAATCGTGATTTTGACACAGCCCCGTTAGGTTTGCATAAGGAGCATTGAGTTTGCCGACGAGGACCAGAACGCAGTAATTGGCAAGATTCAGGTCCGTCATTTATTCCTTATTCCTGCAGGTTTCATCTCGCAGTAGCGTTCCCGCCACTGTAGCTTCTCGGGAGTGTCAATAGAGTCATACTCACTGATGATACAGCCCGCCGAGAGGTCGTCTGCAAGAGCAAGGATAATCTCCGAGAGTTCAAGAGTATCTTCCAGCCTCCTGCCGTCGGGGCATAATATATTACGTTCCTTGATATGCTCATAGCCATAGATAGCGCCCATAATATTGCCGCAGACCGAACCCGTTGAGTCGCTATCGCCATCGTGGTTGACCGAGGCGATAATTGCTTCCTCCACGCTATCTATGTGGCGCGCAGCACAGTATAGAGCGATTGCCCAAGTCTCCTCGGCAACCCAACCTTCACCTAACTGACGGATAGCATCAGCATCAGCGATATCGGTGTGAGCCAACTGCACAGCCCTGCTGGTCAGTTCCTTC
This sequence comes from Bacteroidaceae bacterium, assembly GCA_045592125.1. Taxonomy (GTDB): domain Bacteria; phylum Bacteroidota; class Bacteroidia; order Bacteroidales; family Bacteroidaceae; genus HGM04593. The sequence continues at coordinate 7,206 of JAZNUE010000033.1, forward strand.
AAATATCGCTTATCGGCTTCGTAGTTACCTTTGTAGATACGGTCAAGGATATTTACGGTATCGGCTACAATGCCATCAATCTCCTCGCAAACCTGCTTGGGTGGCATAGGGACAATTTTATACAGCAACACTGTAAGTAGTGATGCGGGCAGGAACCCGAGCGGGTGCTTATGTGTACACTCGGCAATCTCGCCACCAGCCTCAGCAAGCTCTTCAATTGAGTAGCAGTTCTCGTTTCTCGAAGCATACCCCGCATTGAGCAAGGCCATTGGAGCGACACGCATAATGCCACCGCAGCCCTTACTGTTATTCTGCACCCTTTCGCCCTTGAACAGACTCTCACAAGCATTCAGGCAGGTATTGCCTGGAGCACGGAGATGGGCCATTGCGTGCAGGTCGCGCAGCCATGTCGTGTGCACTTCATGTTTCTTGCCTGTCTGCGTGTAATACCAGTCGAGGTATGCTCCATCGACATACTTTTCGGGACGGCCACCGATTCCACGCATATATCCGCGAGTAAGCCCCGTCAGCACGCCATTCGCTGTAAAAAGCGTCATCTGCGTATCATCGCTGATTAGCGCCTTGCCATTGCTGTCAAGAGCAAACCTGGTTATTCCCTGTTCTCCAAAACGGGAGAGAATATAGCTGCGGGGCATAAACTCAACCTTGTAGCCGAGTGCATCGCCGGCAGCACCCGCCATAAGGCAACCCCTAATTTTATCTTTTATCACCATCTTATAATTCTCTTTCAACTAATAATACCAATGCGCCAGACTGGTCTACACCATATATCTCAAAATATATTTCTTCTCCTGTTGCAGGAACCGCGAGAGTATAAAGCCCTTCAGGCACATATTCAAAATCAAACAGGAAAAGGCTTCTATTTAGAATTGCAGAGTACTCCTTGCTAATAAAAGACAAGCCTTTACCTAATTCTTTCTGGACGTCTTCATAATGCTCATACTCTGGATGACATATCATTCCGCGAGAATCTATCCAATCTCCTTCGTGTGCAACCAGGACTTTGTCAAAATGCTTATCATCAGGCAGCTTGCCCCTTCTTATATTGAATAGGGCATAACTATCATTATAGCCTAAAAATTGAATAAGTTCCATATTTACTTTTCTTAAAATTCCAGTCTAAATCCTTTCTGTTTCAGTTCAGCATACTTCTCGGCGTTGAAGCGGTACATGCTTGGCGTCCTGCGGGCAGCACCTGCCGGGCGCGGTTCTGCCTCTGCAAGTATACCCAGCTTGAGCATTTTGCTGTAGAAATTGCGGCGGTCAAATTTCACCTCCAAAATTGCCTCGTAGAGGTTCTGCAATTCGGTCATGGTAAAGACCTCTGGCAACAACTCAAAACCTATCGGTTCGAAGCATATACGCTCCTTCAAGCGATTTACTGCCATTCGCAGGATACGGTCGTGGTCGAAAGCAAGGCTTGGGACTTCGTCCATAGCAAACCAACGAGCCGATGCGGCATCATCGCCACCTTTAACATCCGAGAGTTTTACCAAAGCATAATGCGCAACAGTAATTACCCTTTCACGCGGGTCACGCCCTACATCAGAGTATGTATGGAACTGCTTGACCGGCGTATCTTTCAGCCCGGTCTCTTCCTCCAGCTCACGCCTTGCACACTCCTCGGCAGTCTCATCAATCTTCATGAAACCGCCAGGAAATGCCCACATGCCTTTAAACGGATCAATTCCTCTCTGAACCAGCAGCACCTTAATTGCAACGCCATCAAAACCGAAAATAACACAGTCGGCAGCCACCGAAGGGTGCGGATACTTATAACAGAAATTCAGTTCGCTCATATCTTTTTTTGCGTTAATTCTACGCAAAGTTAGGCAAAATTTTGGATTCAGCAAATATTTTGCGTAATTTTAACGCATTATTAATACAGGAGATGTCAAACTGGAACCGAAGGTCACGGACTTGTCATTTCAGCCATATCTTAATGAGAAAAATTAAGAGAGGTTTTCGATGAGTCTTTTGCCCGTAGGGGGTAAAGCCAATGACACGAAGTGGAGAAATCTCCTCGCCGTACGGGCAGACAACAACCCGCATATACAGGCCAGGCAGGTTCAGCAGAACCTGCCTGGCCATAATCGGGAGAGAAACTGTTACTTGTCGCTGCCAACAGCCTTCCATATGCCCGCTGCAAGCAGGGCGCCTACGAAAGGACCTACAATGAATATCCACAGCTGCTCAAGTGCTGCGCCGCCAGCAAACAGGGCAGGACCTATTGAGCGTGCAGGATTAACCGATGTGCCGGTGTAACGGATACATACAAGATGTACAAGCACCAGCGAGAGACCAATTGCAAGGCCGGCAAAGTTGCCTGCACCCTTCTTGCTGTCAGTTGTACCCAGCACAACAAGCACAAAAATCATTGTGAACACAATCTCGGCAACAAGGCCTCCTGCAATGCTCACGCCGGGCTGGCATGCGTTAGCGCCAGTACCGGCAACGACATCGCCGCTTGTAGAGGTACACAGGTAAAGGAGCGCAGAACCTGCAATAGCGCCAATCACCTGGAACACCATGTAGAGCACAGCATCCTTAGCGCCCATGCGGCCGCTTGCCCATACGCCAAGAGTGATGGCAGGGTTAATGTGACAGCCGCTAATGCCGCCAATGGCATAGGCCATAGCGACAACAGAAAGGCCAAAGGCCAGCGATGTACCCACTACTGTAGAGGCAAACGCAGGGTCAGCCGAATTACAACCAAGGCTCACGGCAGCGCCGCAGCCCATAAGCACCAGCACCATAGTGCCAACTGCTTCAGCAAGATACTTTCTCATAGTAATAGATTTTAACTTTAAAACAGTATTCTACGGCAGCCGTTTCCTATGCCGCCACTGCAAACGTAAGAAAATACAGCAAGAAAATCAAAATTATTTACAAGAAAATTACCACCTCCCTATCCTGCCGCAAAAAAGCCCCGTCTTTCATGCATTGTTGGCGCTTTTGCACTATCTTTGCATGAGAGCATGCTAAAACAGGCAGCGCTCGCAGCAAAGGCCAGGGCGCATGCTGTTCAGGATTGCCAATGAGCTTGCTCATGCAAGCGCAATAGCAATATCCACGGCAGGCCATGCAGGCTTGCAGACAAGGACACTAATCAACCAAGACAGTCAGTCACATGAAAGAGACAATATGCGCACTGGCCACCTCGCAGGGCGGCGCGCTCAATGTAATAAGGATATCGGGCGACAAGGCCATTGAGACAGTATCGGGAATCTTCACTCCAAGGAAGGGCGCCCCGCTCCACGAGCGCCGCACACATACTGTGGTATTTGGCGACATATGCCCCAACGGCACCCAAGTGCTCGACGAGGCACTCGTCACCATAATGCGCGCGCCACACAGCTACACAGGCGAGGACACCGTTGAGATAAGCTGCCACGCGTCGCCCTACATCACACAGCAGATTCTGCTGGCCCTGCTTGAGCGCGGAGCACGCCAGGCCGCACCTGGCGAGTTCACCATGCGCGCTTTCCTCAACGGCAAGATGGACCTTAGCCGCGCCGAGGCCGTGGCCGACCTCATTGCATCAACCTCGCGCGCCTCGCACAGCCTTGCCATGAACCAGCTTAAAGGCGGTTTCAGCAACCAGCTGGGCACCCTGCGCGACAAGCTGCTAAGGCTCGCCTCGCTCATGGAGCTCGAGCTCGACTTCAGCGAAGAAGACGTTGAGTTCGCCGACCGCAGCGAGCTCCTCGCACTGTGCGACGAGGTAGAGAGCGTCATCTCGCGCCTTGCCTCATCCTTCAGTGTAGGCAACGCCGTGAAAAACGGTGTGCCAGTAGCAATTGTGGGCGAGACAAACACCGGGAAGAGCACCCTGCTCAATGCCCTGCTGCACGAGGAACGCGCCATAGTGAGCGACATAAGCGGCACCACGCGCGACACCGTGGAAGGCGTGATGACACTGAGCGGAGTCACCTTCCGTTTCATCGACACCGCCGGTCTGCGCGAGACACACGACGTCATTGAACGCATAGGCATAGAACGCACCATCGAGCAGCTAGGCAAGTCATCAATAGCACTCTGGCTCATAGACCCCACTGCCGGAGAACAGCAGATAGAAGAGACCGCCGCCAGGCTACTGCCCGTCTGCCGCGGCAAAAGGCTCGTGCTCCTGGTAAACAAGTGCGACATCACCGACCCCATCACCCTCTCCCACGCCATGCAGGCCGGCCAGGCAATGATAGAGAAATACGGCACAGGCATACAGTGGGACAGCCACGACCAATGGGCAATATCCGCCCGCCAGGGAACCAACCTCGGCCAGCTCGAGGAATTCCTAGTGCGCAGCGCCGCACTCCCCGCCATCTCCACCAGCGACGTAGTAGTAACCAACGTAAGGCACTACGAGGCCCTAGTGCGCGCCCTTGAAAACATCAAGGAAGTAAAGCAAGGCCTCGCCGACGGCCTAAGCAGCGACCTCGCCAGCGAACCCCTCCGCGCCGCCATCCGCAACCTCTCCGAAATCCTCGGCGAAGTAACCAGCGACGAAGTCCTAGGCAACATATTCGCCAACTTTTGCATCGGAAAATAAACAGTTGATTATCAAACAGTTAAATCAATCATAAATGATTAATATAGCACTCTTTACGGGTGCTATATTTGCATAAAAGAGGCTGCACCTCAACAAATTACAAGCCCGCTTGTATTTGTGTTCGGTTTGCACTCTTTTTGTTTGTGCAAGCATCGTTGTTAATCGTTGCTAAGCCTTTTTACGCCTGTTTTTGTACCTCCTGTGTACCTCGCCGCTTGAAATGCGATTTTGCGTTGGCGAGGTGATGGAAAAATGAGACGCTGTGAGACACAGTGAGACGCAGAGATACATTTTTGGCGAAATTAAAATATAAATGAAATGGCTAGTAACATCGACATTCAGAAAAAATGCGAGTGGTGTGGCAAATTATTTATTGCCCACAAAACCACGACGCGATGCTGTTCGCATCGTTGCGCTAACCTTGCCTACAAAGAAAGAACAAGGCAAAAGCGTGTTAGCGAATTTCAGACAATGGTCAATCAGCAAATCGAAAAAGAGGATTGCATTGACAAGGATTTCTTTACCCCAAGCGAGGCCGCAAAGTATATCGGTATAAGCAGGGCTACCTTTTATAGGTATCTTGAAACGAATCTAATAAAATCGGTTCAGCTAAAGAGAAAGACTATTATCAGGAAAAGAGACATCGAGGCTCTGTTTGATAATGCTTCTCCTTACAAAAA
>JAZNUE010000034.1:0-32159 GCA_045592125.1 Bacteroidaceae bacterium
GCTTTTTTTGTTATGGTGAATCTATAAAATGAGTGGTTGCAAGGGTTGGTTTAAGCATTTTGTTTAAACCAAGAATTAAACCAGAATTTCATGCAAACTGCCATTTTTGTAATCTGCATAATGCAGACGCTTTTAAATACAAGATTTGCAATGTGCAATTTTCTTAAAAAAACATCCAATATTTTACTTATAAGTGAAATATTTTATTTATCTTTGCAGCAAATAAAACCAATATCTATATGAGCGAAGCCGAATTATTACTTGTAAACAACGCCAATGGATGCACCATTTATACAATCCAATTCCTTGCTGAAAATGAAAGTGAATTTGAACGTTTCTATACCAAATTCAAGGATGATGCAGAATATAATCCCGATTTGATGAGAATCGTTGCACTGATTGACAAGATTGCTGATATGGGAGCATTAGAGCGTTATTTCCGTCCAGAAGGCAAATTGAATGATAGTGTTTGCGCTTTGCCTGTCATACAGTCCAAATTGCGTCTATACTGTTTGCGTCTGTCTGACAAGATTCTCATATTAGGCAATGGCGGTGTCAAAAAGACAAGAACATATAATGAAGATGATACGTTAAAGGGATATGTGCTGACTTTACAGAACTTTGAGAAACTGATAAAAGACGGAGAAAAAAATGGTACTATTACCATAACAGCCAATACTATCGAAACTGATAAAACTTTTGATATATGAAAACGATAAACAATACTTTTAAACAGATGGTAGCGGAAGTTCCTGCTAACGTAAAAATTGAAGTGGACTTGTCGTTTGCCATTGCTGACCGAATTGATGCGCTCATCAAGAAGAAAGGTCTTACAAAGAAAGAGTTTGCTGAATCCATTGGAAAACGGCCAAGCGAAGTGACAAAATGGTTAAGTGGACAACACAATTTTACTATTCGTACACTTGCCACACTCTCCGCTTATTTCGATGAATCATTGATTATTCCTGCATAAAACGGAGATATCATTAGCAAATGAAAGGACACTTACCAAAAAGTAGGTGTCCTTTCTTTATATCTTATAACCGTCTTTGCTTCTGAATCTTGCTTTGGTAGATTTTCCCAGAAATTTTCATCTTATAAGGTGAGTGTTCAAAAATCTACCGCAGGGACGAACTTTGATTTTTTCTGTGCTCTATATTCCCATTACTGGATTTGGAGATTTTGTCCCTGCAAATATGTTTTTGAACATATAAATATAGATTTATCAGCTATCGCTTGCAAATATCTGAAAAACTTTTTCTACCTTTGCGCTCGCTCCTCCATAGTGGAGGGCAAAGGTGTTATTGAAATTATCTTCATTGATGAAATTCTCGCAAAATTTCTCTGCTGTGAAGATGGTAGCAATGGCATCACATCATTGGTATGTACAGCCCGTGGTGGCTTCCTGCATATTCTTTGGTGTGGGCTATTGCTTTATCCAACAGCAAAGGCAATGCGAGAAGCCCCATCAATAGGATGAAGCAATAAGTTCCCACACCTTTTGTATTGAAAAGCGCTTCGTCTGGGAATCTAGAGGCCCAATCTATTATGAAAACTTTTAAAAACATTGGAATGGTCATGCTGGCAGGAATGGTGAGTGCAAATTTTGTAGCATGTAATAATGAATTAGAGAATGTAACTCCTCCCGAACAGGAAGAGTACATAACCGTCCAACTCGGGGTAATCGGAGAATTCTTGGATTTTAAAGATTCTCCTTTAACAACACGTGCAGGAGGTGTTGAGACGTATGGTTTTGAAGTTCTCACCTCCACTGAAGAACCAAACATTTACACCGAATATGCCTATGGAGGATTCACCACATTAGAAGATGCAAGTATCAAACTATTAGTAGGGCAAACATACCAATTCACCACTACAATTATTGTAGATGACGAAATCATAAAAGATAACAACGACAATGACATGTCTTCAACGTTGGAAATCCCTGTGGACAACGAATTCAAATATGGATATAAAACAGGGAAAGGGTTAAGTGAAGTTCCTTCAGATTATGAAAAAGAACGTTTCTACGGACAACTTGAATATACAGCCCAAAAAGATGGCACAATTAACATTTCAACAAAACGTGTAATGTACGGTACACATTATATTGCAGAAGGACTGACAGAAGGAAGCATCAGAATTGACGTGGGCGACGGTGCAAACTTTGAACAATATTCCGTAAATTTAACAGTTGATACGCCCGAACACGAAGGTATCTATTCTTTCCGAAATCCTTATGCAGCATGGCTAGAAGAAACTTATTCTGAATCTGTGGTATTGAGCATTTATTGGATTAAAGAAGATGGTAGTGAAACATTATTAGCAGAATCCGCAACATCCTTCACCCGTAATGTAAAAACAACCATTACTATCAAACTCCCAACAGAGTCAGAAATAGAAAAAGGAGTAACAGTTACTAAAGATGAGACCACTATGACAGATGACGAATATGAATATGTTATAGAAGATGGTCAATTAAGTATTGTTCAATAACCAAACTTGCAAATCAACACAAGAAAGCCAACCTACCCACATGCGGATAAGTTGGCTTTTCTTCATTTATTAACCTTTTTGAGTGACACACCTTTCTTCAATAATGTTTTTGCGAGTGACTGGTTAGGTGCAAGGCCAATCACATGTCCAAAGTACTTTTTCAAAAAATCATTGTTCATAGCTATAAATATTTAAAGTTTCACATGTACGATGATATTCAGAAAATGTAGCTCATCCAACAAATTCTTATACATTGTGGGGTTCCTGTAGGTAAGACTTAGCTATCACTGATATTTTGAATGATGGGGGAAACTGACATATTGCCGAACACACCCTATCCGCAAACGTGGAAAATAGTTCGCATCCGCATCAAACTTTTTAGTGCAAACAGTTGCCAAAGTAGAGCATAATCCGTAACTTTGCCAAGAGAAATAAATCAATTGTTAAACCACCTCAGTTTAGGAGGTGTTTAAACCAAAAATTAAACCGCGAAGAAAGGACAGATAGGCAACAAACTGAAAATCAAGATTATCATTGCGATAAGAATAGATGTCTGGGGGGCGTGTGGTCGCTGGTTCGAATCCAGTCATCCCGACAGAAAAAGATGTGCTAGGCACATCTTTTTTTTATTGTATGATTCTTTGGAATCATAATATCATTTATCTTTGCGAAAATAGACTATCAGGTTGCAGTCCTGAGTGATGGGGAAAGAGAACCTGCGGGTCACATGGTGGTTTCATTCTGGATAGGCTGTGTAATATTGAGGGAATAAAGGATGTGTAAAGCCTGCGTTTTACAGCAATGACGCGATGAGCGACAAAGGAAACCTTTGTTTCACAGAGGACTGCCTGCCATGTATGTGGTTGTTTCGTGTTTTATACAAATGGAATTGGGTATGCCTGTATCAATAATAAGGTTCAGTAGAAGCGTTGCTGTTGCCTTGCTGCTGCTATTGTGCGCGGCTTGCAGCAGTACGCATGAGGAAATTTCTCCGCATGCTCATTCATTGTGTGACGCCTTGTTCAATGAGCGGTACAGTGACATGGCACGTTACGCTTCTATTGCAGCTGGACTGAGGAACGAGGCTGGCGGGAATAATGAGCTTGAGGCTATTGCTGACAATGCCTTGGGGTATGCGGCAATGATGGACATGGACTATTCAGGGGCTGCGGCCCGCTTCTCGTCGGTAATAGAGGAGTCGCATTGCGAGATTGAACGTCTTGTTGCCGATGTTGGCATGATGACTCTCTGCTACCGCACGTCGGAGAACAGGCGTTTCTTTGACTGCCGTGCAAATGCGCTGGCAAGGATGAAGAGGATTAATGAGGAGGAGGCCTTGCTGTCCGAAAGCGACAGGATGCGGTATGTGCGTGCGAAGATTGAGTTCGCAATAGTGTCGGTGTGCTACTTCTCCAACCTCAGCATGCAGGACGAGAAGGCGATGGCGCTTGGTTTCATGAGCAAGGATATTGAGCAGGCGGGCAATGGCGCTCTCCGGCTCTATGCCCAGATGATTCTTGCAAATAATTCTGCCGATACTGTGGAGCGTATGCGCCAGTTGTCAATGGGTATCTTCGAGGCACGCAAGAACGGCTATATATGGCTTGAGTCGAACTATAGCCTGCTGCTGGCAATAATGCTGCGCGATAGTGCGGGCATGCAGCGGTTTGCGGACAGTCTGCCTGGATTCTATAAGGCCCTTAACAGCAATGGTGACGGCAGCTTTGAGTTCCTTCTATCCTTGGTTACAAGGGCAACAGAAGGTTTCTCGTCATTTGGTGACAGGTACATGATGATTGAGGCGCTCGCGGTTTCGGCCTCATGCTGTATTGAGTATGGGCGCTACGAAGAGGCATTGTCATATATTGAGGAGGCGCTCGCTGCCGTAAACGGATACTATGGCCACTATTATCCGCAGTACGAGGAACTGTGCACGAACTCCCTCTTCTCATATAATGAAGGTGTGTACGCGAGCGATGTCTCGGCCGATGGCGTGTATGACATTCCAGAGTGCCTGCTGAGCGTGCGCCGTGAGGCAAGCTGTGCCTTTGCTGGCGTTGGGGACATTGAGGCCTCAAATATAAACAGGAGCGCATATCTTGAATTGCTTGAGACTACACGCCTGAACAAGCACATGGAGAGCCGTGTGTCGTTGGCTCAGGAGAGCACTGCAAGGCTTGGTTACCTTATATTGCTTCTTATCGTTCTGCTGGCTGCTGTGACCATATATGCTGTAGCCATGTACCGCAGCTACCGCAGGCACGAGCTGCTGTACTCCGCAAACCTCAAGCAGCTGCAGAAGGTGTGCATGCGCCTGCTGGCCTCCCTGCCGCGAGAGGTGCCGGGCATGGACGGGCTCTGCCTTGCCATATCGGACATACTCACCTCCTGCATGGGCAGCCTGTCGGGCAGGACACGTTTCTCGGTTGTTGCTCCGTTGCCCGATGACGGGGCCCTTGCCAACAGGTATGAGTTCCCCTTGCAGTATCTTGGCGAGGAGAATGCCATGCTCTATGTAGAGACGGAATATCCCCTGATACGCGAGAAACGTTCCATAGTGGAGATGGCTGTCCCGTATGTGGCAGTAGCGATAGAGGAGGGCATGAGGCTTGCCGACATAAGTGACGAGAAGGTGCGTGCCGAGGAGGAGCACGAGGCCTATTCAATATATCTCAAGGAGCACAAGCGCGAGAACCTGCTCAAGCGCGTGTCGGTTTCTATTGTCACTGGCATGCGTCCCTTCATGGACCGTATCAGCGGTGAGCTCAGGGCGCTCGCAGCCTGTGACGGGGAGGCCGCCCCCCGCAAGCTGGAGTACATTGCCGAGCTTACACGCCAGCTAGACGACTTCAATGTTATCCTTGAGCGCTGGATTAAGATGCGCCAGGGCGATATGAGCCTGCTGGTCGAGAATTTCCCGCTCGCTGGCCTTTTCTCTATTATAGGAAAGAGGAAGTCCTTGCTCGAGAACAGGGGGCTTGCCTTGGATGTGAGGCCTAGCAGCCTGGTTGTCAAGGCCGATAAGGCGCTTACGCTTTTCATGCTCAGCACGCTTGTTGAGAATGCCGCAAAGTTTACGCCTGCGGGCGGTACAGTGTCGGTAGAGAGCATAGAGCATGACGACTGTGTGGAGATAGCTGTGAGCGATACTGGCGTAGGGCTCTCGCAGGCCGATATTGACAGGATTCTGGGCGAGAAGGTCTATGATGCGGCGGAGATAGGACGTGACAACTCGCTTCTTCCCTCTAAGAAGAAGGGGGGCGGTTTCGGGCTTATGAACTGCAAGGGCATAATTGAGAAATACCGTAAGAGCGGGGAACTATTCAAGGTGTGCTCAATGAATATCGAGAGCGTGAAGGGAAATGGCAGCCGCTTCTCGTTCCGCTTGCCCAAGGGTGTAGTGCGCCTGCTTGCGCTGCTGCTCTTTATGCCGCTGTCGCTGTCTGCTTCGGGGAACACCTTGGACAGAGTCTCTTCTTATGCCGATTCCGTATTTATGTGCAATGTGGACGGCGACTATGAGGGCGCGCTGCGGAATGCAGGGCATGCCATCGGGCTGCTTAACGGATACTATAGGTCGGTAACCGGGGGGACAGATACGCTTTCCCTGTTTTCAGGCGCGGCAAACGAGATAAAGTGGTGGCGTGAAGGGCTTTTCCCCGATTCGCTTATCGACGGCATATACTATAACATACTCGACTTGAGGAACGAGACTGCCGTGGCCTCTCTGGCGCTGCAGCGCTGGCAGCCATACAGGTATAATAATTACTTATATACAACGCTGTATCGCCTGGTGCATGAGGACAAGGGTATCTCGGAACGCTACGTGGATCTCAAGACAGCACTTAGCTACAGGAGCGCTGTGGTTGCATTCCTGCTTCTTGCCTTGCTGGTGATGGTGCTTTATGCAGCAGTCTCCTATGTACGCAACAAGGTTATACGCCGTAACAACGAGCGTATGCTGCTAAAGGTGAACGAGAAGGTGCTGCAGGCAGCGACAGGCGACAGGCGCGTGGCAACGCAGGAACTGCTTGATGATGTGGCGCGCGCAATATTCGGCAGCCTGCATGAGGGCATGCGCATAAGGCGTGCAGCAGTAATGTTCAAAGGCGGCGCTTTTGAAGAGGCTCTTGTTGCCGAGGCCGGTGAGACATCGCTTTTCAGCAGGAGCGACAGCGTATTGTTGCGTGGAGTGATTGACAGCGGCGAAAGGTTTGTCTCTCCCGACGCCATGACCTATGTGCTCCCGCTGTCTACAGGTTCGGCCGAGGAACGCATGCTTGCCGGTGCGATGGAGATTGTCGCCATGCGCCCGCTTACGGATGACGAGGTGCTCAACCTTGAGCTTGTGGCTGGCTACACAGCCTCGGTAGTGCAGCATGCTGTAGTACGTGTTGCCAGCAGCTATCATGCGCTTAGCGAGATAGAAGAGCTTACCGAGCGCTTGAAGCATGAGGAGAACCGCCTGCATGTGCAGAACATGGTGCTCGACAACTGCCTCTCGGCGCTAAAGCACGAGACTGTCTATTATCCCAGCCGCATACGCGAGATTGCAGTGCAGGCAGCGCTCAGCGGCGACTGCAATGGCCAGGCAGTGACTTCAATGCGCGAGCTGATGGACTACTATAGCTCAATCTTCGGCATACTTGGCAATTGCGCCAGGCGTGAGCTTGACGACCGCTGCTTTGCAGTCTCAAAGGTGGAGGTGCAGGCGCTGTTTGAGGAGGCCGGGCGTTATGCTGCGCGCCTGAGCAGGAAGCGCGGCCGCAGCATTGCTTTCTCCTTTGAGCCGACAAACGCAGCAGTGAGTGTGGACGGCGACCTTATAGCCTATCTCCTGGAATCGCTGCTCGATGCAGCATTCAGTGTCGAGGCAGACGGTACGCTGCTGCTGCGTGCTTCCGACGCGGGAGACGAGGTGAGGGTTGAGCTTTCCGACAGCCGTTACGAGCTCTCGAGCGAGGAGGCGAGTGACCTGTTTGTGCCCACGCGGAGGAATATTGCTGCCGATGGCAGCGTAATCCATATGGAGTATCTTGTTGCAAAGGAGATAGTGCGCATGCACGAGGACAATACCGGCCGTAGAGGCAGCCGCATGGAGGCGCGCTCCGACGCAGGCGGTACTGTAATACTTTTTACCTTGCCTAAATGACAGAATAATATAACAGACAGATATGGAGAAGAACTTTACAGTTATAATAGTTGAGGATGCCAGGCTTGAGCTCAAGGGCACAGAGGAGATTTTCCGCACCGAGATTCCCGAGGCGTCAATAATTGGCGTTGCCTCAAATGAGAGCGAGCTTGAAGCGCTGCTTAACGGGGAAGTGCCCGACTTGCTGCTGCTCGACCTTGGGCTTTCGGGCTCAACCACTGTGGGCGTGAACATATGCGCAAGCGTTAAGGCGCGCTTCCCGCAGATGAAGGTACTTGTCTTCACAGGCGAGCTGCTTAACGAGAAACTGTGGGTCGATGTGCTCGCTGCAGGTGCCGACGGCATAACGCTAAAGACAGGCGAGCTGCTCACCAAGCATGAGATATATAATGTGATGGCCGGCAAGAAGAATGTCTTTAACCAGCCTATGCTCGAGGCTGTGGTGGGACGTTTCCGCGAGAGCGTGATGCGTGATGTTGCCCGCCAGAAATCAATGATTGAATATGAGATTGACCGTTATGACGAGTGCTTCCTGCGTCATCTTGCTCTTGGATATACCAAGGAGATGATTGCCTCGCTCAAGACAATGCCATTTGGAGTGAAGTCGCTCGAGAAGCGCCAGGCCGACCTTGTCTCCCGTCTTTTTGCCGAGGGCGAGCAGCGTGGCATAAATGTCACGCGTCTTGTAGTGCGTGCAATCGAGCTTCATATTATTGACGCCGAAAACCTTGAGGCCGATGAATAACAGCAGGAATGCATATTATCCGGTGCTGCTCTACACGCTATTGCTAGTGCTGGTGTGGCTGGCCTCATGGATTGCCAGCGTGGTCCAGGGGCTCTCGGGTGCAGGCACAGCTGTCACTTCTATTGCCAGCGGCGAGGGTGTCCGCTGGGCGCTGCTCAGTGTCCAGGAGACTATTGCTGCAGTGCCATGGGGCATGGCGCTCTTCCTGCTGCTGATGGCCGGCCTGCTGTCGGGAAGCGGTATAATGCACACTCTGGCCGGCCTGCTCATGCATGGAAGGACGAGCAGGAACGAATTGCGCTCTCTGCTCTTCTCGGCTGCAGCGCTGCTGCTCTATCTTGCAATACTTTTCATGTTTACGGTGTCGCCCTGGCACACGCTGCTGGGCGTTACAGGGGAACTCCATTCTTCTCCATTGGCACACGGATGGCCGCTGGCGCTCTTTGCGGGAGTGCTTCCTGTGTCTCTTGTCTATGGGTTCATGTATGGTAATTACCGCGCTTTTTCCGATGTTGCCGCGGCTGCTGGGGAACTTGTCTCGAGGTATGTGCCGGCATTGCTGGCAATGGTGCCTGCTGCCGGCATTGTCCCTTGCATGCAGTTCTCGGGCATTGATGCGCTGCTGGGGCTTGAAGAAGGCGGGACGGCGCTCCTGCGGGGCGTGCTTTACGTGCTCCCGTTTGCCTATGTTGCCATTATCCAGGCGTCAGGAAGGAAATAACTCCTTATCCACTTCCGAAAGAACAGGAGAATGTGGTTATCGCCAAGGAGTATACATATCTTGGCAAGGTTGCGGATAACCGGCATTCCTGCTACTCTACGAATATTCCAGACCCTACCCGCACATGCGTGCTGCCATGCTCAATGGCAATAGGGTAGTCGTCGCTCATCCCTGCCGAGAGTATCGAGAAATCCTCGCTACTGTTGAAAAAGCGTTCCTTTATGCTGTTGAAGAGTGCGCCTGCAACCGCGAACTCCGCCGCAATCTGCTCCTTGTCGCTGGTGTTGCTTGCCATGCACATGAGGCCTTTTATCTCAACATTATGCAGGTTGCGCCATGAACCCTCCTCAAGCATGGCAATACATTCGTCTGGAGCAAACCCGAACTTGCTCTCCTCGGTGGCAATGTGTATCTGCAGCAGGCACGCAATGCGCCGGTTCTCCTTCTCGCCGTGCCTGTTTACTTCCTGCAGCAGCCTTAGGCTGTCAATGCTGTGTATTAGGTAGATGAATGGCGCTATGTACTTTACCTTGTTGCTCTGCAGGTGTCCTATGAAGTGCCATCTTATGTCATTTGGCAAAATCTGGTGTTTTGTCCTGAGGTCCTGCGCCTTGCTCTCGCCAAAATCGCGCTGCCCTGCACCGTATGCGACAGAAATCTCCTCGGCCGTGTGGTATTTTGACACAGCAATGAGCGTTACCCCCGCAGGGAGGGCAGCGCGTATGCTGTTGATTCTCTCAGCGATGTAGCTGTTATCCTTCATAGTGGAAGATGTCCACAATAGGGCTCTCGTTCACCGAGGCCAGGCTGTAGTCCATGATAGAGTCCTCCATGTGCTTGTTGAGGTTCTTTACGGCAGTAGTCACATCCTCGGCCTTTACAAGGATAACAACCGATGACTTCTTCTCCTTTGCCGATACCTCGTCAATGGTAACCATTGTAATCTTGCACTTGAACCATTTGTCAGCAGTCTCGCTAAGGCTGTCGACCATCTCGTTATACTTTGTGCGCTCAATCTTGTTTATGTTGAACTCGCCTGTCACCTGCGGCTGCAGTTCCTGTGTGAGGTGCTTCTCAATCTCGGTGAATGTGAATCCCTGTACCAGGTATACCTCATTAACCTTTGTGTTAAGGCCTTTCTCGCCTGCACGCTCATATGTGACCTTGCACTCAAACCAGCTCTGTACCATATTCTCTCATTATTCTTTACAGTTATACATGCTGCGGAAAATCCGCGGTCGCAAAGTTAGCAAATCAAAACTTTTATCCACTCTTTTCCTTGCTGTTTTTTTCCTTGCCGGCATGCTTGCTTGCAAAAATGTTCTTGAAAGGCGCTGCCGCAGTGCCGCGTTCTGCCATACAAGTACCTAAAAGTGGGAGTTATTTTTGCTAATGCTGCCAACTTGTATTATTTTTGCCGTATAAATGGTCAATATAAAGGGGCGTGTGCCCCGTTGCAGATATGGCAAAGAAGAAAAACAGCGGAAAGGGGCGCAACCCTATAGTTACAGTGCTGCTGAATCTCCTTGTGATGGCGATTGTATTCGTCCTTCTGGCAGTACTGGTTTTCAGATGGCTTGACAGCTATACTAATCATGGCGAGGCGTACAAGGTGCCCGATGTACGCGGCATGCAGCTCGACGAGGCGATAGACGAGCTTAGTGCCAGCAAGCTGGACTATGCTGTACAGGAGTACAAGTACAAGGCCGGCGCCAGTCAGGGAGAAGTGCTTGAGCAAGCCCCCGCGGCCGATGCGCTCGTAAAGGAGGGGCGCAAGATTTTCCTTGTCCTCAACACTACAGAGGCACCCAAGTCGGGCATACCTCCAATTATCGACAACTGCTCGCTGCGCGAGGCCCAGTTCCGCCTGAAGGCAGCAGGTTTCGTTGTAGAGGATGTAGAGTTCATTCCAGGAGAGCGCGAGTGGGTCTATGGCGTTACATATGACGGCATAGAGCTGAAGAACGGCGCAGCCATCCCGCGTGGCTCAAAGGTGACCCTTATTGTTGGCACTGGCAATGTCGTGGAAGACGATACAGTTGCCTTTGACCCTGATTTCTTCTGATTTGCGCCATGCAGGAAGCAGACTTTACAGCGGATAGCGCGCTCGACGCCCTGTTGCCCGACGAACTGGAACTCGAGGAAGAGTCCCTGATGAGGGAAATGCGCCTCACTGCCGACAAAGGGCAGTCGCCGATACGCATTGACAAGTTTCTCATTGACCATGTGGCGAATACCTCGCGCAACAAGATACAGCAGGCCGCCGACGCAGGCCAGATATCGGTTAACGGAAAGGTTGTAAAGAGCAACTACAAGGTAAAGCCGCTTGATGAGATTGTAATCACGTTTAACACCCCGGCCTATGACAATACCATCGTCCCCGAGGATATCCCGCTGGATATCGTGTATGAGGATGATGTGCTTATGGTTGTGAACAAGCCAGCGGGCCTTGTGGTGCACCCTGGGTGCGGTAACACCCACGGGACTCTAATCAATGCCGTGGCATGGCACCTGAAGGATAACCCTGACTTTGACCCTAATGATCCGCAGGTGGGCCTTGTCCACAGGATTGACAAGAATACTTCGGGCCTGCTTGTAGTGGCCAAGAGCGCTGCAGCAAAGGCTCATCTTGGAATGCAGTTCTTCAACAAGACAACCAAGAGGACATACAATGCGGTAGTGTGGGGCAATGTCAAGGACGATGAGGGTACTGTAACCGGAAACATCACGCGCAACCCCCGCAACAGGCTCCAGATGTGTGTATCTTCCGATGACTCTGTGGGCAAGTATGCTGTCACCCATTACCGTGTGCTCGAGAGGCTGAGCTATGTATCGCTTGTAGAGTGTAACCTTGAGACGGGCCGTACACACCAGATTAGGGTGCATATGAAGCACATAGGGCACATACTTTTCAATGATGATGTCTATGGAGGCGATGAGATACTGAAAGGGACAAATTTCAGCAAGTACAGCCAGTTTGTGCGCAACTGCTTCAAGCTGTGCCCGCGCCAGGCCCTTCATGCAAAGACCCTTGGGTTTGTGCACCCGGTGACAGGCGAGATGATGTTCTTTGATTCGCCGCTGCCCGAGGATTTCCTCTCGATGGTCGATGCCTGGCGCCGTTACTCGAGTGCCAGTGCCGGATATCTCAGCGACTGAAGGAACGCCGGAACAAAAGAGGGTGCAGTAGCAAAAAGGTGTGGGCTATCAGAATTTTGCGACGAGTAATCTCTCTTTTCATGACAACAGCCCCGCTCTGTAGGGATGACAATTGCGCAATTATAAGCACTGGTAGTATCTTGCGGGCTATGTAACCGCAAAAAAGTCAGTCCCTTATTCTATCAGCAGTCTCTGCAGTTCTTCCTTCCCGCCGTTAAGCACGTTTATGTCTGTGTCCACCCTAATTCCGGGAACACGCCCGTTATCGGTGAACTGCCACATTCTCCATTCCCTTCTTATCTCGGGCCTTGCAGTGTTGTAATGTGCAATCCACAGCTCGTAGTCATTGAAGAACTTGTCCTTGAGGTATCTGTTGTGATACTTCGCATAGGAATAGATTATCGGTTTCACGCCGTAGTGCGCCTCAAGTTTCAGGATAAATGCCTTGAGCTCATTTATGAAAGCGCCCTTGTCGGACGGTACCTCCTCGATGTCGACTATTGGCGGCAGGTCGCCGCTTGTGAGCCTTACATTACTTATAAACATCTCGGCCTGTGCCTCGCCAGGCGACGTTCTGGTAAAGTAGTGGTAGGCACCGCGCACGAACCCGTGCTTCTTGGCCTCTTCCCAGTTGGTGCCGAACCGCGGGTCCTTGTAGTTGCGCCCTTCGGTAGCCTTTATGCATACAAAGCTTATGGGCGCCTCTGCCGAGTTCTCCTTCTGCAGCCTTCCCCAGTTTATCTTTCCCTGATGGTGCGATATGTCTATGCCGAAGGTGCTGTACCCCTTGGGCATGCATGACTGGTAGGCCTTCTTGCCTTCACATATGGCAAAACGGTACAGTGATGGCTTAAGGAACAGATGATAGGCAAAGAAAAGTATGGTTCCGGTTACACCTATCGCAATAAGTATATGGAGCCACTGGGGCATGTCACGCGTTTTCTTGCGCGACACTCCTTTCTTGCGCACTGGCCTCTTCTTTCTGGCCGGAGCGGCCTTGGGCAATGAAGAAGGGCGGGCGGAAGAGCTCTTCCGCCCGCCTGTTCCTTTTGCCGTTTTCTGTGTTTCTGCCATCAGGCGTCCGCAGTTTCCTTATTTCTGCTGCTCAAGAGCAAGAGTCTTGGTTGTCTGGTCGCAAACCTCTGACGGGCCAAAGTACTGGATTGGGCCTGGGTAAACATAGCATGTCTCCTTTGCCCACAGTTCCCTGTTAGCAGCGAATGCCTTGAAAGGTGCTCCGTTGAGGTCAACAAGCGCCTTCTGGATAACAGGCTTCATCTCGCCGTGACGGCGTTCCATGTTCATCATCATTGTGATGGGGATACCGCCGGCAACCCACTCTGCTGCAGGAGCAGTTGTGTTGCGTATTGATGACATATAGCCGGTCTTGCCAGCAGCGATGAGCTGCGATGCGTTGTAACCGAGCGCGTAGCAGTAGTCGGCGTCATAGTTCGATGGGGCAGCGCAGCGTCCCTCATATCCGAAGAAGTGGTGCTGCGGGTTGAACTTGCCCACATACTTGCCTTCTGCCTTCCATGCGGCGAGCTTGTTTGCAACCATCTCCGACAGCAGTTTCTCTGTCTCGATGAGCGATACCTGTACGTTGCCGTGCGGGTCGCGGTCCATTGTAAGCTGGCGTGCAACACCTGCGGGGAGGCTTGCATAAACCTCGGCATTCTCCTTTGAGAGCAGGCCGATGATATACTGGCGCTGCTCCTCGGGTGCAACGGCAGCATACTCCTCGCCCTTGTGTGCCAGCAGGTCGTTGAGCTCTGCGATAAGTGCCTTCATTGCAGGAACGAACTCGATGAGGCCCTCAGGGATGAGGACTGTACCGAAGTTGTTGCCAGCTGCTGCGCGGTCGGCAACAGCCTGTGCGATTGAAGTGACGATATTGTCGAGTGAAAGCGCCTTCTGCTCAACCTCCTCGGAGATGATACAGTAGTTAGGCTGTGTCTGCAGTGCGCACTCGAGCGCGATGTGAGAGGCTGAACGTCCCATCAGCTTGATGAAGTGCCAGTATTTCTGTGCTGAGTTACAGTCGCGCTGGATGTTGCCGATAACCTCTGAATATACCTTACATGCAGTGTCGAAACCGAATGATGTCTCAATGTATGCGTTCTTGAGGTCGCCGTCGATAGTCTTGGGGCAGCCAATAACCTGTACGCCAGTGTTCTTTGCTGCGTAGTACTCGGCAAGCACGCAGGCATTTGTGTTAGAATCGTCGCCGCCTATGATTACAAGTGCCTTAATTCCAAGTTCCTTGATAATCTCCAGGCCCTTGTCGAACTGTTCGGTCTTCTCCAGCTTTGTACGGCCTGAACCGATGATATCGAAACCGCCGGTATTGCGGTAAGCGTCCATAACCTCAGCGGTAATCTCCATGTACTTGTGGTCAACAAGGCCGCCAGGACCCATGAGGAAACCGAAGAGGCGGCTCTCGGGGTTGAGCCTCTTTACGCCGTCAAAAAGGCCGGCAATTACGTTGTGGCCGCCAGGAGCCTGGCCGCCTGAAAGGATAACACCTACGTTGATTGCAGGATATTCCTTGGCCTGGCCGCCCTTCTTGAATGTAACGATAGGAAGGCCGTAGGTGTTGGGGAACATGGCCTTGATGGCCTCCTGGTCTGCAACAGATTCTGTAGCAGCACCCTCGCACAGTTTCACGGTCTCTGTAAGTGCCTGAGGCAGTTTGGGCTGATAGGCAGCCCTTGCTTTTTGTAATGCGCTAATTTTCATATCTTTTTAGAATAAATGAATAAAGTTTCAAAATTGTCTACTCGCAAATTTCGCTTTTTTTTGCGAATTGTAAAAGTGCTTTATGCTTTTTTATTCAATATAATATAAAATAATCAGTTTTTCCTGCGCTATGTTGCCTGTTTCGTAATAAAAGAGTATCTTTACGGGAGTAACGCGTGCAATGTAGGGCATTGCCGCAATGTCTAACCAATTATCATAAAAAACCAAAGATTATGGCAAGCAGAAGAGATTTGAAGAAGGTTATTGCTTTTATTACTGACGAGCTGGCGGCCCAGGCATTCGTAGTTTCCTGTGACAAGCAGTGCGACGCTGAGTCATGGGTGGCTGTATTCAACAAGATAATTGCCCTTAGCAAGGATTATACCGCACGTGTCAGCCATGTTGAGCCAGGCATGCCTGCCAAGAAGTACTTCAACGCGCTTTGCGATTCGTTCAATGCCGACGCTATGGCAATCCTTGACGATATCAAGGCAATGTAACAAGGACTTCCCAAAAACAAATCCTTAATGCATATAGCACGAAAGTGTATGGCCGCCCTTGCGGCATGTATTCTAGGCGTAACGGTCCTGTCGGCCCAGGGTGTCGACAGGGCCGTTGAACGTTCCGTGTCGGAATACTTCAAGAACTATACCTCCCCAAGGACACGCCTCAAGCACTCGGGGCTCGACAAGCGCCGCAACAAGATTGTAGTCAACGGCAAGAACAGGAAAGTAACCATATATGCCAATGAGGCCTTTGCCGGCCAGGCG
Organism: Bacteroidaceae bacterium; assembly: GCA_045592125.1. Taxonomy (GTDB): domain Bacteria; phylum Bacteroidota; class Bacteroidia; order Bacteroidales; family Bacteroidaceae; genus HGM04593. The sequence goes on from JAZNUE010000034.1 coordinate 15,783, forward strand.
TTCACTCCGGGCGTGGTAGATACCATCTATCGCGACATACGCAGGCTGCTCCCCGCCAAGTTCAGGAAATACAGGATTGAGGTCGTATATGACGGGCGCACCATTGACAGCCGTGTACCTAATATATATAGGCAAAAAGGCGTTGACAAGTCAAGGGTGTGGGGGAAGGTAAGGCACGAAGGCGCCCCCTGGGTGCAGAACGTGTCGCGTCCCTACGATGTGCCCTCCGGACTTGCCGGGCGCCACATTGCACTGTGGCAGAGCCATGGACGTGTCTACTCCAGCGACAAGGGCAAGTGGCAGTGGCAGCGTCCTTCGCTCTTCTGTACTACCGAGGACCTGCTCACGCAGTCTATTGTGGTGCCGCTGCTTATGCCAATGCTCGAGAATGCTGGTGCGCTGGTGTACACTCCGCGCGAGCGCGACTGGCAGCCGCAATGCGTGATTGTAGACAATGACGGCAATGCCGGTGCCTCGCGTTACAGCGAGAAGGACGGGCGTTCCCTCAAATGGAAAGGGTTCGCCCAGGGGTATGCCGGCAGCGCAGGGCCGTACAGCGGCAATGAGAATCCCTTTTCTGCGGGCACGTCAAGATACGTGACTTCGGTGTCGGGCGACAAGAGGAACAGGACCGAGGCCGTGTGGAACCTGGCAGTTCCACATGACGGCCATTATGCCGTGTATGTATCGTATGCCTCTTTTGAGAACTCTGTACCCGACGCGCTCTACAAGGTAATCCACAGTGGCGGTACAACCGAGTTCCGCGTTAACCAGACAATGGGCGGCGGCACTTGGGTCTACCTGGGAACATTCCATTTCAGCAAGGAGGCGGGCAAGGAGCAGGGAGTTGTGCTGTGCAACGACAGCAAGCATGCCGGCATTGTGAGCGCCGACGCCGTGCGCTTTGGAGGCGGAATGGGCAATGTGGCACGCGGCGGCAGCACAAGCGGTCTTCCACGGTATCTTGAGGCAGCGCGGTATGCCCTGCAGACGGGCGGTTTTCCTGCTGAGGTGTATTCGGCCTATAAGGGCGACAGTGACTATCGCGACGACATCCTCTGCCGCGGGCATGCAGTCAACTACCTCTCGGGCGGTTCGGTGTATAACCCCGATACCACAGGCCTTGGCGTGCCGCTGGAACTCTCTTTCGGTTTCCATTCCGACGCAGGATATGACGCCGCCGACAATCTCATTGGCTCATTGGGAATTGCTACAACGCGCACCAATGGCGACACTCTCTCAACGGGCCTCTCACGCTCGATGTCGCGCGATGCAATATCATTCCTGCTGAACAGCGTGCAGGATGACCTCACAGCGCGCTACGGCAAGCGCTGGCCCGTGCGCGGGATTCTCGACCGCAATTACGGCGAGACGCGCGTGCCGCTTATACCCTCTGTAATATTCGAGTCGTTCTCGCACCAGAACTTTGCCGACATGGTGCTGGCTCATGATCCCGATTTCAAGTTTACGCTTGCGCGCTCGGTATATAAGGCCCTGCTAAGGCACCTGTGCTATGTTCACGGAGAGCGCTATGTGGTCCAGCCTCTGCCTGTGGCACATTTCTATATGGAGATGAAGGGCAATGCCGAGGTGACGCTCAAGTGGCGCCCGGTGCCCGACCCGCAGGAGCCGTCGGCCGTTCCCGACAGATATGTCGTGTATACCAGAAAGGGCGACGGCGGCTTTGATAATGGTGTAGTTGTAGAGCGCAGCAGTATGAACGTGAAGGTTGAGAAGGGCGTGATGTACGGTTTTAAGGTCGCTGCGCTGAACGATGGCGGCGAGAGCTTGCCGTCCGAGGTGCTTTCCCTCTATCTTGCCCCCGACGAGAAGGGGCGTGTACTGGTTGTAAACGGTTTTCACCGCCTTAGCGGTCCTGAGGCATCGTCTACTCCTCAGACGGCCGGTTTCGAGATGGAGTATGACCCGGGTGTCCCTTACATGAGCACTCCCGAGTATTGTGGCCAGCAGCTCGATTTCTCGCGCGCAGGCATTGGGTTTGAGGATGGCCTTGGGCTTAGCGACGACCGCTATGAGGGCATGCTCATTGCCGGAAACACGTTCGACTATCCCCGCGTGCATGGCCGTGCGCTGGCTGCGAATGGCGTGTCGTTCCTTTCGTGCAGCAGCGAGGCAGTAATGAGCGGCGCGGTGGATCTTGGCGAATACAAGGTGGTTGACCTTATCCTTGGTGTTGAGAAACAGGGCGGGCGGGGCTCGTATCTTGGGTACAGCCGTCCCTACAAGACATTCCCCAAGGAACTGCAGCAGAAGGTGCGCCGTTTCTGCGAAGGCGGCGGCAACCTGTTTGTAAGCGGTGCCTTCCTTGCCAGTGACATGACAAAGACCGATGCCGACAGGCTGTTCCTGCGCGACGTCCTGCGCTGCGACTATGGCGGCAGCATTGATGACCTTTCCGAGGACGGGATAAGCGGCAACGGCGGTTCGGTGTTCCGTATTCCCCGCAGGGTAAGCGAGGAGTGCTATGCGGTATCGCGTCCCGATATCCTTGTGCCGCTTGACAATGCCTTTGTTTCATTTGTGTTCGACAAGTGCCGCGAGAGTGCTGGAGTTGCCTATGCGGGCAAGTACCGCGTGCTCTCTACCAGTTTCCCGTTCGAGGCTGTAGCAGGCGAGAAGGAGCGTGCCGAGCTTATGGGCGCGGTCATGAGGTTCCTGCTCAAATGACGGCCTGTCATTGCGCAATAAGGCGTTATATTTTATCAACCCGCACCTTTTTGCTACTGAGCCGAATTGCGTATTAGCAATAACAACGAAACTGCATTAAAATAAATATAGCCGAGTGAGAATTTTCACTCGGCTATATTTATTCTTGCTTGGCAATTACTTCTTCCTGCTGTTGTATTCGTCAGAAACTGTCAACTTTGCGCGACCCTTTGCGCGACGTGCTGCCAATACGCGACGGCCGTTCTTTGTGGCCATTCTCTCACGGAAACCGTGCTTGTTCTTTCTCTTTCTGTTAGAGGGCTGGAATGTTCTTTTCATTGTCTTATATTTTTATATGTTTTTCTGTCAAAAAGTACTTCACGTCATTCAGCTTGCAAAATTACTCTTTTTTTTCGTACTGGCAAAGATTTCGGCGGGTAATTTTCCCGCTTTTTCATTTTATACCTTTTTTTTATCGCCTTTTTCGCTGCCTTTTATATGCAAAAAAGAGAAGAAAGCGCAGTGCGCTTTCTTCTCTTTTGCTTTATCGCTCCTGGTTAGATTTCGGCAATTACCTCAACCTCAACGAGCACGTTCTTTGGCAGTGTCTTTACTGCCACGCATGAGCGTGCGGGCTTGCTTGTGAAATACTCGGCATATACTGCGTTGAATGCAGCAAAGTTGGCCATGTCGCTGAGGAAGCATGTTGTCTTCACAACCTTCTCGAACGATGTGCCTGCCTCGGCAAGTACTGCCGACAGGTTCTTCATCACCTGTGTTGCCTGGTCGGTAATGCCTTCGGCCTCAACCTCGCTTGTAGCAGGGTTGATGGGTATCTGGCCCGATGTGAAGAGCATGTTGCCGCAGATAATGGCCTGTGAATAAGGGCCGATAGCCTCAGGGGCGTTGCTTGTATAAACTTTCTTAAGCATGATGTTTAATATTTAATGGTTTGTAATGTACATTGTCTGTTAGTCCCACATCTTGAATCCCGCGGTCTGTATGGCTTTCTTAATCTGCTCAAGGTGCTCAAAGTTACGTGTCTCAAGCGTAATGCGTATGAAACAGCCGGTAATGCTGGTGTTTGCGTTTGTACGCTCGTGGTGCACGCCAATGATGTTTGCGCCGTGCTCAGCGATTATGCTCGAAATCTGCACGAACTGCCCTGGCTTGTCAAGGAGCTCAATCTTGAGCAGCGCCGAACGGCCCGATGTGAGGAGGCCGCGCTTGATTACACGGTCAAGGATGTTCACGTCGATGTTGCCGCCCGAGACTACGCACACAACCTTCTTGCCCTCAACGGGAACCTTGTCGAACATTGCCGCTGCAACTGCAACAGCGCCAGCGCCTTCGGTAATGAGCTTCTGGTGCTCGAGCATAGAGAGTATTGCCGATGATACCTCGTCGTCGGTAACAGTGACAATCTGGTCGACATACTTGCTGCACAGGTCGAATGTGTTCTCGCCCGGCTGCTTCACGGCAATGCCATCGGCGATTGTAGACACTGATTCAAGGCGTTCTATCTGCTTGTGCTCCACAGAGTTCTTCATGCTTGGAGCGCCTGCGGCCTGCACGCCGTATACCTTAATCTTGGGGTTGAGCGACTTTATGGCGAATGCAACGCCCGAGATGAGGCCGCCGCCGCCAATGGGGACAATCACGGCGTCAATGTCCTTCATCTGGTCAACCAGCTCAAGGCCAATTGTTCCCTGGCCTGCAATCACGTCCTCGTCATCAAAGGGGTGTATGAATGTATAGCCCTTCTCGTCGCGGAGCTCAATTGCGCGCTTGTAGGCGTCGTCATATACTCCAGGGACAAGGCAAATCTCTGCACCATAGCCTTTTGTCGCCTCAACCTTTGAGATGGGCGCGCAGTCGGGGAGGCAGATGAGGGACTTAATTCCGTTCTTGGTTGCTGCAAGCGCAACGCCCTGCGCATGGTTGCCGGCCGAGCATGCGATTACGCCCTTTGCCTTCTCCTCATCGGAGAGCTGCGAAATCTTATAATACGAACCGCGTACCTTGAATGAGCCTGTCAGCTGCAGGTTCTCGGGCTTGAGGTAGATTGTTCCTTTCTTGTTTACGTTGGGAGCAGGAACAAGCTCAGTGCGTCGTATGACATCCTTGAGCACAAACGATGCATGGTAGATTTTGTCTAGTGTCAACATGTTGCTTCTTATAAATTATGTTATGGTTAGACGTCTGTTCCGGGGCTGCGCCACCCCCGTGTGGCTGGCTGCTGGCTCCATTCACGCAAATGTACAACAAAATATTTTATATGGGAGCATTGCTGCAATTATTTGTAAGAAAATGGTCCAAAAAATTCGCAATCTCCCCGCCGCGCCCTATCTTTGCATGCTGTAAATACATCTCTTATGGACAAGGTATCGGAAAACCCTTTCAAAAACCGGACAGGCGGCGACATGCCGCTAATGGCAGTAACGGCCCTTTTCGTCACGCTCTATCTTGTGTCGAACATCATGGCCGTAAAAGTGATAAGCATATTCGGATATTTCTATTTCGACGCGGGAACAATAACCTTCCCCTTTGCCTACATGCTGGGCGACGTGCTCACCGAGATATGGGGGTACCGCACTGCGCGCAAGGTCATCTGGATGACGTTCCTGTGCAACATAATCATGGTACTCTGCACCCAGGTGGGCGTGTGGCTGCCGTCGCCCGGCTATCTCGGCACTACGGCAACGGCCTATAACACAATCTTCACCTATGTGCCGCGCATAGTCATTGGCTCGCTTGTGGGCTTCCTGCTTGGCGAGCTCTCCAATGCATGGCTCATGGAGCGAATAAGGAAGATGACCAATGGCAGGCGCCTGTGGGTGCGCACCATCGGGAGCTCGGTTGTGGGCTATCTGCTCGACACCCTGCCATTTGTGCTCATCGCCTTTGCCGGTGTGCTCACCGTGCGCGACCTGCTGCTCATGATAGCCCTGCAGTATGTGATGAAACTCTCAATAGAGGTGCTCTTCGGCACTCCTATGGCCTATGCGGTAATAGTATTCCTCAAGCGCAAGGTGCTGCGCGGCCGTTGCAATGGATAGGTATTCTGTAATACACGAGAAGCTGCCCCGCGAGTTTGTGCTTCTCCAGGGAAAGGGCTGCCGCTGGGGCAAGTGCGCGTTCTGCGACTATCATAGCGACGTGAGCGCCACCCCGTTTGAGGTGAACCATGCAGTGCTTGGGCAGGTTACCGGCATATATGGCGTGCTCGATGTCATCAATTCCGGGTCGGCCATGGAACTTGACGAGGAGACTTTGGTCCTGCTGCAGAAATTAGTGCGCGATAAGAAGATACATACCCTGTGGTTTGAGGCGCATTTCATGTACCGCAACAGGCTCTCAGGGTTTGCTGCCCGCTTTGCCCCGGCAAATGTGAAGTTCCGCTGCGGAGTGGAGAGCTTCAGTGCCCAGCAGCGCACTCTCTGGAACAAGGGCATTCCGGCCTGGGTAACTCCCGAGGATATCGCGCGCTACTTTAAGGGCGTGTGCCTCCTGTGCTGCACTGGCGATGACTCGCGCGAGCGTATTATTGCCGATATTGAGACTGCGCGCCGCCATTTCGAGTATTTTAGTGTAAATCTCTTCTGCAATAACACAACACCTGTGAAGCGCAACGAAGAACTGGCCGGCTGGTTTGTGCGCGAACTCTATCCCGCAATAAAGGATGACCCCAAGATTGAGGTCCTTATTGAGAATACCGCCCTAGGGGTGGGGTGAAACCTTCGGCAACACGAGCAGTGAAAGGTCACGCGTAGCACAGACTGCGTTTGTGCAGGAAATCATGCGTAAGCGTCGTAGCGCCCGTCGTCATCGGGGCCTTCGTCGTCAAAGTAATCCTCCAGTTCCTCTAGTTTCTCAGGGTCAAGCGCGTTGAATGCAGGGATATGGTATTTTTCAATCTCGCCGGCATACTGCGTAAGACATCCGTCATTGTATGCCTCCACCACCTTTGCAATAAGGCGCTCCCACCCCATGCGCGCCCCGCTTATCATAAGGCGGCCTAGAGTCTCCTCGTCAGTCTCCACCATTTTTTTCTCGGCCATCTCAACGAGCCTTTCGGCACATTCGGGCCAGTAGAACTGCATTCCTCTTGTGTAGAGTTCCCATGCTTTCAAGTAGTTGCCTTTCTCCTTTTGCCCGCGTTCGCAGTAAATGTTGCCCAGTTCTGCTGCAGCCATCTCACATCCAAGCGACATGGCCTTCTCTAGCATAGGTATGCGTGACTCCGGGTCTTTATCGGCCCGCATTACCGCCTTTATATAATATGCTATCCCAATCTCCATGATAATGCCTTTTTCAAGATGCTTCTCCAGCTCTTCATTGCTGCCAATACCTGAAAAATATATTGTCAGCAGCCAGTCCCATGCAGTTGCGCTTCCAAGGTCTGCAACATTCTGGTAGTAGGGTATTGCTGCATATGTGCCATAGATGTCGTCAATAATCTGGCACTTGAGTATGAGCAGGTGCAAATCCTCTCCGTCGCGCATTATCTGCCTGTTCACCATTGAAAGTGCCTTGCCTAGGTTCTTCTCGCTCCCGTACATCCCTGCCTTCAGGTCATAGGCTATCCTTCGCTCCGCTAAGCGCGAACCGGCAGCAAGCGCTTCCTCCAACAGCTCTTTGGATCTCTCCCTGTCAAATGTTCCCGCGAATCCGTAGCGTAGCATAATGGCCATTTCCGTAATTGCGTCGGCAATACCCTTGGCACGTGCCTCTTCGTACAGGCTCCATGCAACCTGCATTGAGTCCTCTTGCGGGTGAACAACCTTGTGGTAGCGCCCGAGCGCAAAGGCGGCATAGCCGTCTCCCTTGCTGTGGTATTCCTTCAGCAGCTCCATGTTCTCGTCATCGATAAGGAACATCTCATAGGTCAAGTAGAAGAGCGACAGGAACTTTCTTGCTTTCTCGGGGTCGCTCGCCGCAAGCGGGAGAGTCTCGCTTATTATGCTGTTTGTAAGCTTTCTGGGCTTTATTGCTTTCTTGGGTTTCTTCACGTTCTGTTCGTTTGTAAGCCTTCTGGACTTTATTGCTTTCTTGGATTTCTTCATGTTCTGTTCATTAATTGGTTTGCCGCCTCAAAGTATGTGTTCACAGTCTACTGCAAATATACGAACAAACGAGCGAGAAATATCGGGCTTGCTTGGATTATTTCACAGCGAGTGCAGTCTATATTCGGGATTTCCCCCAAATATACAATAAAGCAGTGAAATACAATGAATTTCTTAGGATGTTTTGCGGCAAGCATGTAGATGAGGCATAAAAAAGAGAGAAATTTCCAGAATAAGCCGCGAAAATGTCCTGTATATAAGGATTTTTCTTAACTTCGCGAAAAATAGTGTCTTAAATATCTTCCAGGCCTATGAACCGTGCGTTTGTTATAACCTGTATTCATGAATACAATGACAGGAGCAGCGTGAACCGCAAAGTCAAGGAGCATGCTTTCCCCATTGAGGAGCTTGTTCCGGGCGCAACGTTTGCCGATATATGCGGCTTGCGGCTTGAGGTGGTCTCTATCAGCAAAGAGGAATTTGTCTTCACTTTCGCAGGAGGCACTTTCATGCTTAACCGCAGCTGGCAGCTGCTCAGCACCAATGCCTTTGCCTTGCCTAACGCTTATGTCGAGGAGAGCATGCGCTTTGTCTTCCGTTTCACAAACGAGTACACGTCGCGCAAATGGAATCCAGGCAAGATGATAGGGCTGTTCAATGAGATGGCCGGCAATGCCGAAGAGGGCGCTTTGTGGAAGAATATTCCATTGGCGCAAGAACTCATCATTATTATGAAGGACGGGTCGCCGCTGAGGAAAAAGGATATTAATCCTGCATTGAGGATGTATATATGCGAGCGTGTTATTGGCGACGGCCTCATTGATGTTATGGATGTGCCGCGCCTGTTCATGTCCTATTGCGAGTTCTGGCATGTCAGTGAAAGGGCGCTGCAGCAGGAGGACCTTGATACCTGCGAGTGCGACCTCAAGTTCTTTGCTGTGGCCGACAGGCACCTCTATGCGCTGCGCTGGCTCATTACCCGCCCTGGCAGCGAGCAGGCCATGCATGAGTGGGAAAGGATGTGTACCCTCAAGGCCGACCCTGTGCAGCTGCTGCCCGAATGGGAGAAGAACATATACGACGTTGAGGCGGAGTGCGAGCGCAGGCTGCGGGGCGAGAGGCGCGGAAGGGGTTTCTGCCATGTATACTGGCCTGTAAAGCGCGAGCTGCTTGCCAACCGAGGGATTGAGTGGCGCACTCCCCAGGAGATGAATCCTGGAACCAGGCTTGGCTAGGAAATGCCCCTTTCCCATGCGGTATAATATAAAAAAGATATAAACAAAAAAATCAATAATATGAATTACTCGTTCTTTATAACCTGTATTTCCGAGACACGCGACATGAGCTTATGCAACAGGAGTTACCAGACACATTCTTTCCCGATAGAGGAACTTGTGCCCGGCGCTGTTTTCCCAAAAATGCATAATTCGCAGCTCGAGGTTGTCTCCATTGACGAGAATGAATTTACATTCAAGTTTATTGCCCGCACCTTTACCATTAACCGCAACTGGCAGCTGCTTGGCACCTACAGTTTCTCCATGCCAAGCGAGTATGTACATGAGTCGTGCAGGTTTGTCTTCTATTTTGCGAACGATTTCGGGGATAACGCCTGGGACCCTGGCAGGGTTACAGAGCTCTTCAATGCAATGGTCGCTAATACCGATGAAGGCAACATGTGGAAGAATATCCCTCTGGCCCAGGAACTCATGGTTATAATGAAGGATGTGTCGCCAGTGAGGGACGAGAATATCAGTCCTGTCCTCAGGATGTATATATGCGAGCGTGTAATCCGTGACAAGATGATTGACTATAGGGATGTTCCCCGTCTCTTCATGTCGTACAGCGAATACTGGCGAGTGTGTGCCCGCATGGCAACCGCGCAGGACAAGGCGGAATGCGAGTATGACGAGAAGTTCTTCAACACAGTAGACCAGTATATATATCGTCTTGGTTGGCTGCTAATGGAACCGGAATGCTCATGCTCAAAGGACATTTGGGAAGAGCGCGGGAAACTCAAGGCCGACCCTGTGCAGCTGCAGCCCGAGTGGGAGAAGAATATATATGAAGTCGAGGCGGAGTGCGAGCGCAGGCTCAAGGACGAGCCGCGCTGCATGGGTTTCTGCCACTCCTACTGGTCCACCAAGGCAGCCGTGCTGGCCGAGCGCGGGATAGTGTGGAAAAGCCCATCGGCAATGAACCCTGGCGTAATGTTTGACTAATACCTTAATATCTATGGCAATAAGTATAGCTACAAGTGAAAGCGGCAGCAGCCTTTTTGGCAAGAGCCACTGGTGGGGCATGCCCGACATGCCTGCTGACGTGCCGTTCCCATGCGGAGGCGAACCCGACGAGGATGGCAACGAGGACCTCATGACATTCATCTGCCAGATTAACCTTGAGGAAGTGGCGCCTTACGGTGCGGGCGGCCTGCTGCCAGCAAAGGGCATGCTCTACTTCTTTGCATGCATTGACTATTTCCTTGGCGACAGCGACGCAGTCGCAGGGCACATAGGTTTCTGGGACCATAGCAGCTTCAAGGTCATATATGTGCCCGATGTCACGGAACTGCACACGCATGAGGTAAAGTGGCCCGACGGCTCTCCGGCCTACATGCCTGCCGAGGCCATTGCCTTTGCTCCCGTTCCCGAGGGTGAGGGCGGGCACAAGCTGCTTGGCGTGCCTTTCTTCGATGAGGTGCGCCAGGAGTGTCCCGCGGGAATGGTGTCGCTGCTGCAGGTTGATGATGACGAGCGCTGGGGGCTCCAGCTCTATGACATGGGAAACATCAATTTCCTTATTTCCCCTGAGGCGCTTGCTGCACGTGACTTCTCGGCAGTGGAGCTCTATTTCCATTCAATGTAACGGCGTGCCATGATAACGCGCTGCTATCTTGAGATAACAAACATCTGCAATCTTGACTGTCTCTTCTGCCCAAAGACAAAAAGGCAGAAGCGCTCCCTCACGCCTGCAGAGTTCGACAAGCTTACCGCCCGCCTGCAAGGGCAGGTGAAGTTCCTCTATTTCCATCTTATGGGCGAGCCTCTGCTTCATGCCCATCTGCCCCAGTTCATAGCTATGGCCCGTGCTAAGGGATTTGTCCCCGTGCTAACAACCAACGGAACCTTGCTCAGCAAGGCTGGCGCAGTCATTGACGCCCAGCCTCACAAGATACAGGTGTCGCTGCATGCCCATGAGGGGAACGGGATGGGCAACCTTGAGGAGTATGCCGGCTATGTAATGCGGTTTGCGCGCGAGGCCGCCTCGCGTGGCATAGTCGTTGTGCTCAGACTGTGGAACCAGGGCGGGTACGACAGTGCTAACGGGCGTCTTATAGAGCTGCTGGCACAGCATATGCCGCGTCCGTGGACTGAGCGGCACGACGGCTGGCGCCTGGCCGAGAACATATACCTTGAGTTTGACAGCATGTTCGCCTGGCCCGACAGCGGGCGCGATGAATATGGCACCGAGGAGTGCTTCTGCTATGCCTTGCGCAACCAGGTTGGCGTGCTTGCCGACGGGACTGTAGTGCCTTGCTGCCTTGACCATGATGGGGAGATGCCGCTTGGGAATCTCTTTGAGCAGTCTCTCGAGGAGATTCTCTCCTCGCCCCGTGCAAGGGCCCTGTATGACGGTTTTACACGCCACGAGGCCGTTGAACCGCTTTGCCGCCGCTGCGGATATGCTGCCGTGGCAAAAAGATTCAGGAAATGATTTTGAAAGGGAATTAAGGGAAACTAAATAGAATTAAGGAGGGGAGAGGGGATAATAGTCTTTGTCTTGAGTAACCGTTATCAGCTATTTGCAAAAACAGAAGCAGGCCGCGGCCTGCTGCTGTTTTTTATAAAGTAAATATTCAGTTACTGTGGCAGTGTAATGCTGTTGAACTGTGAAATTGAGCTTGGAGTATGCTCGCGCTTGATAATCTCCTTCATCTTGTTAACAACATCGGGATACTGGTTTGCAAGGTTGTTGTCCTCGTGAAGGTCTGTCACAAGGTCGTAAAGGCTGCAGTTGCCGTTCTGTACAACGAGTTTCCAGTTACCCATGCGCAGGGCCATCATGTTTGTCTCGTGGAACTCCCAGTAGAGGAACTCATGTGCCTCCTGCTCGCCCTCGCCAAGGAGTGTGGGAGCAAATGAAAGGCCGTCGAAGTAATCTACTGCAAGGCTTTTGTTGGTGTAGCGCTCAACATAGTTGTCAATGCCTGCAAGTTCGCAGAATGTAGGCATGAGGTCATAGAATACCAGCTGATGGTCGTTTACGCTGCCTGCCTCAACCTGTCCGGGCCACCATGCTATGAAAGGAACACGGATACCGCCCTCGGTTGTAGAACGCTTTGTTCCGCGCAGCAATCTCTCTGTGTTGAAGTAGTCGGGGTCGCCGCCGCCTTCAACGTGTGGGCCGTTGTCGCTTGTGAAGATAACAAGAGTGTTCTTGTCAAAGCCTTTCTCTTTCAGCTTTGCAAGCACTTCGCCCACGTATGCGTCAAGGCGTGTAACCATTGCCGCGAACTGCTGGTGTGCAATGTTTGTGGGGTTGTAGCGTGAACCTGCATCGCCGCCATAGCTCTTCTCCTGGCAGAACGCGCCCTGGTAGGCCTGCAGTATTGAGTCGTTAGGCTGTGCAAGCTCGGCGTGCGGCAATGTATATGTGAAGATTCCGAAGAAAGGCTTTTCGCCTGTCTGCTTGTCAATCCACTCCATGGCCTCCTGGTGAATGAGGTCGGCCGAGTAGTCGCGGCGGTTCTTGTAGTCCTCACCATGCATTGCATAATTGATATTGTTCTGCAGAATCTCGCGTCTCACTCCTGTGTCACCTGCCTCCCTGTCGTATGAGTTCAGGAAGTTGGGGTAGTAGAGGTGTGCCTGGAACTGGCACATGAAACCATAGTAACGGTCAATTCCGCGTTTGTCGGGGGTTGATTCCGAACCTTCGTAACCGCCGGCCCACTTGCCGAACATGCCAGTTGTGTAGCCATTGTCCTTCATTATCTCGGGAAGGATAACGTGGTTAGGGTCGTATGGTTCCTGGCCTGTCTGTGTAGGGTCCTGGTTGCTGCCATAGTAGATAGAGCCTATGCGGTACTCCTTGTTTCCGCGGACCTTTGTGTGGCCTGTGTGCTGTCCTGTCATGAAGCAGGCGCGTGAAGGGGCACTTACAGGACTGCCTGCGTAGGCCTGAGTGAAGCGCATGCCCTCCTGTGCCATACGGTCAAGGTTAGGTGTGCTTATGTACTGCTGTCCGTAGCAGCCGAGGTCGGCGTATCCCATGTCATCACACATTATGTATATGATGTTAGGTTTCTGTGCCTCCTGTGCCTGGACTGCTGCCGATGCGAGCAGCCCGCAACCGAAAAGTAACAATTTGCTGTTATCCATATCTTGTAATTTTTTTTTCTTTTGTTATTCTATATTTGCACTGTCATTGACTCGTTTTGCTTTTCGCAACCCAAACGGCATAACCTGCGGCTATGCTTCGTTTGACCTGTTGCTGCAAAACTCATCGATAACAAAACGTTGTTTTATCATTTTGAACGCAGTGAAAAATCTCAAGGATGTTTGATAGAGATTCTTCGCTTTGCTCAGGATGACATAACAGTAGTTTATCTATATCCTTTTTTTACTTCTTGATATATACTTTCACGTTATTGTAGCCGCTGGCAGTTGTGGCGCGTACAATGTACAGGCCTTCGGGGATGCCGGCTGAACTCATTGTATTGCCCTTGGCATTTGCAATGAGTGCTGCGTTCACTGTGAACAGCTCAAGGCTTCTTACATTGCCTGTTGCAACAATGATGTTGCTGGTTACTGTTACTGTAACTTCTTCGGCGGCATTCTCTCTGATTCCTGTTGGGTAGCTGCTCTCGTCGGTGTTGGGGGCAAAGTATGCTACAAGCCTTACGTTGTGGTCTACTGTGAATGTGTACTCTGCGCTTGTAGATACAACAACGCCCTCCTCCTTCCAGCATACGAACTTGCCGTTGCCGTATGCTGTGGCTGTTGCTGTGAGCTCTGTGCCGAAAACATAATCCTCGGCAGCCTGTGAAAGTTCCACCTTACCGCGCTCCCAAGAGTTCACGCCCACTGTTACGGTGCGCTTCTCCTGAGGCTCAACAACCTTTATGTGGAAATCATATATGAATCCGTTCACCTCGTCCTCGGCAAGGTCAAGGCCATTGCTGTTAACGCGCAAGCGCATGCGTGTCTGCTCCATTGTTGCCCATTCGGGTACTGTAGTCTCGGCTGTTGCATTTGTGCCGTTTACAGCAAGAGGTACTTCTGTCTCAAATACGCCATCGCCGTTCCAGTCGAAGTGGGCTGCAACTACAAGGCTGCTTGCGGCGTTGGCTGAAAGTGTTACGTCAAGGCTGAATGTACCGCCCTGGGCAACTTCGCCCTTGTCCTGTGCGTAGACTACGTGCCATGTGCCTGGCTTGCTCTGTGCCTCATATATGATGTTGCCGAGTGCAGCCTCGCCACTGAGCTCAAGTTTCTTTACATAGTTGCTGCCAACGCTGCCGCATGGGTTGTTGTAGATTTGCAGCTTGCGCATATATGCACTGCGCAGGCGTGTGAACTTGAATAGGCTGTCGCCCTCAACCTTCAGTGTGGTCTCGCCGCTTGTGAAGTAGAAGTAACCGTTCTTCTCCTTGCTTGCATTTACTTTCCATTTAGTTGCAAGGTTCTCGCCAGTCGTGATATTGCCGTCGGCGACACCTACAACGATTGCGGGCTCTGCTGCCGAAGCAATCTGCCAGCCGCCAGTGTTGCCTGTGCCTACGAAATACCACTCCTGGTTCTCATCGAATGCATCTGCGTCAGCAAGTGCAAGACCGCTCTCTGTGATTGTGAGGTTCTTGCCGCTTGCTGTCTCTACGTTGTAGCTTGCGCCAATCTTGCCAATGGCCTCGCTGCCGTCGAATGGGCGTATCTCGTAGAGGTCTTCTGTCTCAATCAGTTGCCAGTATGAACCTACATTGTTCACTCCTGCAGTCCATGTGATGACATATTCCGATGCACCGTCCTTGTTCAAGGCACGTGGGCCTGCGCTTTCGCTGTTGTAGCCTGTACAGTCGGTTGAACTCATGTACCAGCAGTTGGCATTATCGCCGTATGTCTTTGTGGTCTTGCCTACATAGTACTCTACAGGAGTGGTCGTTGTATAAACCTTAGATGCCGAAGATGGAGTGAGGTTACATGTACCCATGTAACGTCCTGTGGCTGTGTTCTTGATGTAGTAGCAATCGGCCTTCTCTGTTGGGATGAACATCCAGAACTGTGGCTTTGTGTTGTCTCTTGACTGCACGGTCATGCGGTGGTCGCTCTCCTCGGTGATGTAGTTAGCGCCGGTATTCTTCCATGAGATAAGGTATACCTTAGCGCCTGTAGTGTCTGGTTCGGGAACTGGGTCTGGTTCCGGTTCCGGTTCTGGTTCCGGTGTGGGCTCTTCGCCGTCAGTGCTCAACAATACTTCGCTAAGGCCGAAGAAACAGCCACCGTTGGTGGTACCTTTGGTTATCGCAAGTTTTACAGTTACAGTACCGTCGGCATTTACTGTTGTGCCGGTTATGTCCCACACTTTGTGTACATTGCCGCTTGTGCCCACGCCGGCTGCGATGTCAATGTCATTGAGTGCGCCGAACTCCGCGTTGTTAACGCTTGCTGCAACGTTCCACTGGCGGGTAACGCCGTCAGTAGGGTCCTGGTAATTGCTGCCGCCGTTCAGTGCATGGACGTCAAGGCCCAATTTATTGAATGTGAAACCCGCAGGCACGCCGCTGATGGTGAATGCCAGTTCAATGTTGGGATTTGTGTTTGCGTTGATGTCAGGGCAGAGGATAGCGCTGGTAATGGCGTTGCCAGTTGCCTTGAAATCGTGCGATGATGTTACGGTAGCCGCTGCACCGTCAATAACCGCACCATTTCCATCAACGACTGTAATTGCTACAGATGACGCATTGGTGCCTGTCCTGTTGAACTTAAGGCCAATGCCAGACACCGCCATAATGGGCTGTGTTGCCATAATGAGCAGTGTCAGAATGGTCAGGTAAATTTTTTTCATACTTCTAAATGGTTAGTTTGTGTAAAGATAAGTTCTTTTGCCGAAGAACATGGCAAAAATTCAATAAAAAATGAGAGTGGGTGCTAACATTATTCTGAGACATTATTCTGAGATTATTCTCTCTGATTAAAAAATGCACGGGAGTAGGCAATCTCCCGTGCACTGGCACTGCAACGGGTGCAGCGCATTAATACAAATGAGAAAATTTAAAAATACTTTGCCATGCGACTTGGTATTTCACGTGTTAGCCCTTTCTTGCTTGCCATTTGTGGATTGTTCCACAAGTTACCCCATTGACTTGCCTTTTTTGTCGCAACCCACGCGGTGCAAGCTGCGCCGGCACTACGCGTGACCTGTTGCTAAAGGGCTCGCGATAGGCTAATTTGCGGATTATTTCCACAAATTGCCCCATTCACCGCGGCGGCCGCCGCCGAGCTGGGCGCCATCCGTTGAGGTATCAACCTCTTTGTCACTGAATGTCTGAATTGAGTTGGCAAGCATGCTGGCTGCCTCTACGCTTACCTCTACTGCAAGAGGTGAAATATATGTTTTTTTCATATTCTTATATAATTATTTTCTTGTT
>JAZNUE010000035.1:0-2794 GCA_045592125.1 Bacteroidaceae bacterium
GCTTTGCTCAGAATGACAAAACAACGTTTTGTTATCGACGAGTTTTGCAGCAACAGGTCAAACGCAGCATTGCCGCAGGTTGTGCCGTTTGGGTTGCGAAAAGCAAAACGAGTCAATGACAGTGCAAATATAGAATGACAATCAGCGTCTATTACTCAATGAGCACACTGGCTTTCACGGGAACCGGCCATTCTGGAGCGTAGGGTAACGGAGCGAAGAATCTCTATATCCCTGCGCAGCTGCGCACGTATTAAGGAGGTATATGAGACCTGGGGTAGCGGTCTTGCGGCTGCATAAACCAGCTGGCTAATGGAAGGTATGCCTGCGCTATTTTTTTGCTCAGTAAGGAATTTGGCGATATAAATTCAGGCGGTTTCTAAATAAAAAGTATATTTTTGCGCAAAATAGTCCGATTATGAGAAATATTCTTTACAATTCTATAGCGGCAGCGCTGCTCGTGGCGCTCCTTATTTCGTGCGGCGGGAATGCTGCTGAAGGGCAGGGCAAGAGGAGGGTGGTTGAGATTGCCCGTGTCGCATGCCCCGAGCCTGCAGTCCCTGCGCTAGGCCAGGAGAGGTTTGCCAGCAAGGTAAATGTTGAGTTCTCCAGTGCTGGCGTGGAACTGTCGGCATTGCCGGAAGGGGTGACGCTTGAGCGGGGCGGCAGGGATATAATGCTGCGCTCGCATGTGCCAGGCGTGGAGTATGTAGTCGGCGGCAATGCGGGCGATGCCTCTCTCACAATTGCCAGCGACTTCTCCCCGCTGGTTACGCTCGACGGGCTCTCGCTCACCGCTCATGGCAGGAATGCCTTGCAGGTGTCGTCCAAGGAGTATATTTTTGTGCACTCAAACGGCGCTTCTCTCTCCGATGTGGCAGGCGAGGATAAGGCCGACAGCCAGTCGGCGGTAGTGAAACTTATGGGTCGCGCGGTGCTGTGTGGCGGCAACATGACAGTAAAGGCTGGGCGCAGGAGCGCTCTCTTCTGTACCGACACGCTTTACATTGCAGGCATGCACCTCTCGCTTGCGGGGGAACTGAATACGGCACTGCTGTCGAACAGCAGCATTGTGCTTTCAGGCGGTGCGGTGAACGCGGTGTCGGTAAAGGATGTTGTCAAGTGCAAGAACGGCGATTTTGTTATGCTTGGCGGCTCGCTTGACGTGAATTCGCAGCATAGCAAGGCCGACGGCATACAGGCAAGGAACATTTATATAAGGGGCGGCAGCCTGACGGTGGGCGTTACCGGTGCAGCGGCCGATGGAATAAAGGCAAAAGGAAACCTTGGCATAAGCGGCGGCAATGTGGCTGTAGCAGCCCATGGCGGAGCACTGTTCAATGACAAGAAGAGCGACTACAGCTCGGCATCGTGCGTGAAGTGCAATGCTGTTGTCGACATTAGCGGCGGGAACTGCAACTTCACGGCAACGGGTGACGGCACAAAGGGCATAAGCTGCGACAGCGTGCTCATTGTGAGCGGCGGGAATGTGCGTGTGGCAACCAGCGGCGGAGATGTTGTCCACGAGGTTGACGTGAATGCCCATGCGTCGTCCAAGGGCATAAAGAGCGACGGCGCCGTTTACCTCATTGGCGGAAATATTGAGGTTGCTGTTCACGGCGAAGGCGAGCGCAGCGAGGGCGTGGAGTCGAAGAGGAACATGTATATTGGAGGTGACGCCAGGCTCTATGTCTACGCCTATGACGACGCGCTTAACGCGGCTGCCGTCACTGTAGCGGGCGGCAGGTCCTATCTCTACTCTGTTGCAAATGACGCGGCCGACAGCAACGGCACGCTGGAGATATCGGGCGGCACTGTGGTTGCCGACGGTTCTTCCTCGCCTGAGCAGGGAGTGGACGTGGATGACTTGTCTCTCTTTACAATAACTGGCGGAACGCTCGTGTCGGCGGGCGGTTCAATGGGGCCTTTCCCTGCGCTGCCACTTGGCTGTAATACATCAGTGCCTGTTGCTGTGTGGTCGGGTGTGAGCGCCTCTAAAGGCGAATATATCTCTCTGGCAATGCCTGATGGCAAGACGCTCTATTCGTACAGGCTGGCGCGCGGCCTTGAGCGCGGGGCCATGCTTGTTGCCTCAAGCGAGATAAGGGACGGCGGCAGCTATCTCTTTGCATTGACGGGCGCCATTGATGGCGCCAGCTATTGCGGCAATGGCCTCTACGCTGGCGGCGTAATTCCCGAAGCAAGCGTCCAGGTGCCTTTTAAGGCCGGCGGTGCTATAAGCTGCGTTGCGGCTGATGGCAGCGTGACGTTCCTTGAACCGGGTGAAGGCGTGCCGCATGGGATTATGCCTCCTCCGCCACCGCCAATGCACCATGCTGCTGACAGCGCGATGAGGCATGGCGCCTTCCCGCCTCCGCCGCCTCACATGGCAGGCGGCGCTATGCCAAAGGGCGCATTCCCTCCTCCGCCTCCTGTGCGAAGGACGTCAAACGGATATGGCGCAGGAAACCTGCCGAACTATGACGGAAGGTGAAATGTAAGGGGTGCTTGGATGAGTTGAAAGTTGAAAGATGAAAGCTTGTGCCAAGCGAGCGAAAGCCAAGTTTACTTGAGCTTTTACAGCGAGCGCAGCCAAGGTTCAAGCCCACGAAGTGGGGTTAAAGTGGAAAACGGAAAGTGGAAAGAGTTGCCCAACTGTACTTGTCATTCTATATTTGCATAAAGAAACGAAGATAGCGATTAATCGCTATCTTCGCAAGCGGACAGAAGCAGTAAAGGATAAAGATTATTAACTGTCATTGGTACTGAAGATACCGTTCGGGATGTTAATCCCCTT
>JAZNUE010000036.1:0-44352 GCA_045592125.1 Bacteroidaceae bacterium
AACTAGCACGAAACACTGTGGGTTCACATGCGACTGTATATAACGTAGAAAACTACGGTAATATGTATAAAGAGAGCATGAATGAATATTTTTAATCAAATAAATCAAGTCGGTATGAAGAATTTAATATCCCTAAAAGCAGTGGCATTGTTTGTTTCAATGCTTGCTTTCAGCATTACATTTAGTGGATGTAGTGATGAGGATAGTGATAGCATTCAAGCAGAAGTGGTATTTGCTGATGATGTGAATCTGACAATAATCAACCAAGGGGAGTTCTCTATAGAACTTGAACAAGGGTATTCTATTATACCATTCGAGATAAAAAGCAATTCTGAGTGGGAAATTTCTTTCTTGTTTGAAAATGATAATACATTTTGTTTTGCATATCCAAATAAAGGAAAGGGTAATGCTACTGTGCACCTTTGTGTGAATAAAAATTCGTCTGATGAGCGTTGCACAGGTAAAATGCATGTTGTATTCCCAGAAGGTTCTACTAAAAGTAAAATAGTACATCTTAGTCAAAAGGGAAATATAGATAATGACAAGAACGGTGAATTTGATGACTTATATGCTGATTTCTATACCACCTTCAGTTGTTTCGAATGCGGCAATCCCATTACCATTCATATTTTTGATGTTTATAAAGATGGTTGTGTAACATGTCCGTGGTGCGAACTCGAGATTCCGTATGAAAAGATTTTAAAGAAAATGTACAATTTAAAATAGCGACATCCATCATTATGGATAGTTTTTTCGTGGCCTATTATAACATGTAATTTGTGCGAACTTTTCGAGAAGACGATACATGAGGTTTTATGGGCAAAGCACGGATGGGATGACCTATGAATCGACTGCGAACCTGGTTTTTTCTTAGTCAACCAAATGCAGACAGTAGGCGAATTCATCCACGCCCTACAGGCTAAATAGCCACCGCACATATCCCCATTACATACCCCTGCAACCTGTGTTGTAGGGGTTTCTTGTATTTATTGCCTGCCTCTTCTTAGCAACAACAGCCGATGTGCAATGTGCCACTGCTTGCATTTAGATGATTAAGAGCACTGCAAGGGCACTAACTGCGTTGAAGAGTGCCGCGCTCGTTGCTAAACGCTCAAGCAAGCTTGGTGTTTAACTCGCTTAATACACACTTTCCTGCTACGGCTTTTTTCGGTGCGAAAGCTCGTGCCAGCGAGTGTGTGAAAGCTTGCTTGCACACACAACGAGCGCAGCCGAGGTTCGCCGAAGGCAGAGGTAGCACCACCCGGATATTCACAAGGACAGGCAGAGTGATAAGGAATAATTAAAAATTCTTTGTCGCTTTACCAAACAATTTCTTTCTGCCCGTCGGGTAAATTTTTCCTATAATCCTTGTGAGGCTATATCCTTACCGTGTTGCCCTTGTATGATTTTCGTGAAAGTTGGCAAACTTGGTTTGCATTTTAGGCAGGTTGGTTTGCATTTTTTGTCTTTTTCAGTCTTTTTTTGTCTTTCTCTGTCTGCTCAATAGTTAAACAAAAAAAAATAAGTTACGACTATCTAACAAATAAACTATTGATATTCCTTTAATTACCTCGTTTTAAGCATATAAAAAAAGGAAAGTAAGATTAATAACTTACTTTCCCCTTTGTGATTCCGTTGCGATTACTCGTGATTCCGAAGCGATTCGAACGCTTGACCCACGCCTTAGAAGGGCGTTGCTCTATCCAGCTGAGCTACGGAACCGACCTGTTGTTTCAGGAAAGGGCACTCGCCCCATTTCCGTGTGCAAAGATAGCGCGTTTATCTTGTTGTACCAAAGATTTCCTTGCTTTTTTTATTTACGCGTACGAAACTGTATGCGTGCGAAACATTCTTTATATCTATAGTTGCTTACCCGCACTTAATTAATACCGAACCTGTACGGGCTGCCATAGTATATAATAAAACTGTGCACCCTTTATTAAGGGCTTCAAGGGCTTAAAGGATTCTTCCCTTGCCTAAGGAGGGAGGACTGGGTGGGAGTTTGTATGGTGGCTAACGGAAACCAATTTATACTGATATCTCTCCTGCAAAGCTTATACTCATGCGACGGCGTACTTCTTCAACAGGGAGGTTTTTGCCAAGCAAGTACATAAGCTTGGTGAGGGCTGCTTCTACTGTAGAGTCCTTTCCGCTGATTACTCCTGCCTCAAGCAGCTGCAGGCCTGTCTCATAGCGCTCCATGTGCACGCTGCCGCCTGCGCACTGGGTGATGTTTATAATTATTTTCCCTTCATCTGTCGCTTTGCGCAGTGCGTCAACAAGCCACTTCTTCTGCGGGGCGTTGCCTGCACCGTAGGTGCGGAATATTATTCCCTTAAGCTCTTTTGCGCCGAGGAGTTTCTCTACGACTTCCTGCTGTATGCCAGGGAAAAGGGAGAAGATTACGATGTTGCTGTTGTATTCGTGGTGCGCCTTGAGCCTGAGCCCAGGAACGTATTTCCTTATGTTGCGTGTAAAGAACTGTATGTCGGTCCCGGCCTTTGCCAGGTCGGGGTAATTGTTTGAGCCGAATGCCCCGAAACTCTCGGAGTTAACCTTTGTGGTACGGTTGCCGCGCATGAGCTTCTCGTGGAAGAAAACGCATACTTCTGGCACCATTGGGTTGCCTTCGGCGTTCTTTGCGGCAGCGATTTCAATTGCTGTTATCAGGTTCTCCTTGCCGTCGGTGCGCAGCGCTCCTATCGGCAACTGGCTGCCGGTGAGTATTACTGGTTTCATCAGGTCCTCAAGCATGAAACTGAGTGCCGAGGCGGTGAATGACATGGTGTCTGTTCCGTGCAGAATGACAAATCCGTCGTAACGGTCATAGTTCTCTTCTATGATGGTTACAATGCGGCTCCACAGTATTGGCTCCATGTCCGATGAGTCGATTGGCGGGTCGAAGGTGATGGCGTCTATACCTATGTTCAGCTGCCTGAGCTCGGGCACATGGCTGAGCAGGTGGTCGAAGTTAAAGCTCTCTAGTGCTCCTGTCTCGGCATTCTGTATCATGCCTATGGTGCCGCCTGTGTATATGATAAGTATCGTTGCTCGTCCTTTACTGCTCATGGCTGTGTGGTTTTGGTTATAGAATATCCTTTATCTGTAACAGTTCTCTCACTTCATATGTTGGGGAGAACGGGTGTCCCTCTGTGCCTTTAGGGTTAAAGTATATCTGCTGCATGCCTATGTTTGCAGCGCCGACAATGTCAGTGTCGAACATGTCGCCTATCATTAGGCTCTCCTCGAGACGGGAGCCCGTCTTCTGCAGCGCATATTCAAAGAGCCTGCGGTTGGGCTTGTTCACTCCTATGTCCTCGGAGAGTATAAGGGCATCGAAATACCCGTCAATGCCTGCAGCCTGCATCTTGCGCGCCTGCAGTTCCTTGAATCCGTTGGAGAGGATGAACATGCGGTACCTGGGACGAAGGTATTCCAGCAGCCCTATGGCGCCAGGAATGAGATTGCCCTTTGTAGGTATGCGCCCAAGCGCCTCGCTGCAGAATGCTGCCGCAAGCCCAGGGTCGTTCACGCCTACTGTCTCCAGCGGATGGCTGTAGCGCCTGCGGTTCAGTTCCTCCTTGGTTATTTTCCCTTCGCCGTACTGTTTCCACAGTTCCAGGTTGTAGGGGGAGTATATGCTCATGTAGTGTTCGAAGGAACTGAAGAAGCGCTCGTAGTGCAGCAGGCCATAGGTCTCCCTGAACGCCTCGCGCGAGGCGGTCGAGAAGTCGTATAGCGTATCGTCAAGGTCTATGAACAGGTTCCTGAGCATTGCTTACTCCTCTGCTTTGTCCTGGGCCTTTGCTTCCCTCTCTGCCATTGCCGCATGGTAACATTCGCGGCACAGCGGCTCGTACTCCTGCTTTTCTCCAAGCAGCACCTGCTTGTCGCCGCTTACTAGGCGGTGCGATACATAGGCCAGGTTGCCGCACTTTACGCAGATGGCATGAACCTTAGTCACGTCATCGGCCAAAGCCATCAGTGCAGGCATGGGACCGAATGGCTGGCAGCGGAAGTCCATGTCAAGGCCAGCGATGATTACCCTTGTGCCTCGGCGGGCAAGCTCGTTGCACACCTCCACCAGCTCGCTGTCAAAGAACTGTGCCTCGTCAATGCCCACTACGTCGCAGTCATTGGCGAGCAGCAGTATGCTTGCCGACGACTCAATAGGAGTTGAGAGAATGTGGTTGCTGTCGTGTGAGACAACCTCCTCCTGAGAGTAGCGCGTGTCAAGCGCAGGCTTGAATATCTCAACCTTCTGGTGGGCGAACTTGGCCCTTTTCAGGCGGCGTATGAGCTCTTCGGTCTTGCCCGAGAACATTGAGCCGCATATAACCTCAATACGTCCGCGGCGCGACATCTCCATCCTGTTATAATCTGAAAATCTGTTCATTGGTATATAAGTGTTTTCTGTTTACTGCGGAATTCGTGACTTCTCTTTACAAAGGTAATCATTTAGACAAGAAAAAGAATTTTTATCTGCTTCAAGTTATCAACTTATTATCACCATGCTGTTAAAAGTGGCAAATAATTTCGTGCAGTTGAGTAAATGTATTTAATTTGCAGTGTATATAAACATTCTATATGGGAATACTATATGTCGTACCCACTCCTGTGGGTAATCTCGAGGATATTACAATGCGTGCGGTGCGCATCCTGCGCGAGGCGGACTTTGTGCTTGCCGAGGATACCCGCACATCGGCCAAGCTGCTCAAGCACCTTGATATTCAGGTGCCAATGTACTCGCACCACAAGTTCAACGAGCACAAGACTGTGGGAGCGCTTGCCGGGCGTATACGGGATTGTGAGCGCCATGTCGCGCTTATATCCGATGCCGGGACGCCTGCCATATCCGACCCTGGCTTCATGCTTGTGCGCGAGGCCGTGAAGTGTGGGGTAGAGGTGCTGTGCCTTCCTGGAGCAACGGCCTTTGTGCCTGCGCTTGTGAGCTCGGCACTGCCGTGCGACAAGTTTGTGTTCGAGGGTTTCCTTCCGCAGAAGAAGGGGCGCCAGACAAGGCTGGCCTTCCTCAGTCAGGAGCAGCGCACAATGGTGTTCTATGAGTCGCCCTACCGTGTGCTCAAGAGTCTCACGCAGTTTGCCGAGGTGTTCGGTCCCGGCCGTCAGGCGGCAACCGTACGCGAGATTTCCAAGCTGCATGAGGAGACCTTGCGCGGCACGCTTGCCGAGCTTATAGAGCATTTCACAAAGACCGAGCCTCGAGGCGAGTTCGTAATAGTGGTTGCTGGTGCCGGTTCCGGAACGGCGCATAGCGATGATGAATAACCCGATAATCTTGTGGGATTATGATAAAGCAGACCGAAATATCTTTAGGGCGCTTCCTGCGCATTCTCCTGCTTGTGGCAGGCGTTGTAGCCGCTTACTTTGTTGTGGACAGCCTTAGCGGCGTGCTGCTGCCCTTTGTCGTGGCATGGTTCCTTGCCTATCTGCTGCAGCCGCTTGTCTCGTTCATACAGCACAGGCTGCGCTTCAGGTTCAGGGCGCTCTCAATCGTTGCCGCCTTGCTCTTTATATGCGCCATAATATATGGTCTCATAATGCTTGTTGTCCCCTCTATCCTTGAAGAGGTGTTCCAGCTTAAGAATATCACCCTTTCGTTCATTAACCAGAACCTTACCAACACCTCAATCCCCGAACCTGTCGTCAACTTCTTCAAGGAGATGGTAAAGGATAACGACCTTGTGTCAATACTGAACAGCGGCGTGGGCGCAGAGATAAACAGCATGGCCCTTGAGAAGGTGAGCAAGCTCCTCTTCGGCACTGTAGATGTGCTGCAGTCGGTGCTTACATTCGGGATAATGATGCTATATCTCTTCTTTATACTGCTTGACTTTGAGCGCATAACTGAGTCATGGAAACTTTATATACCACAGAACTGGCGAGGCGTGGCCGCCAAGCTCTGGGATGACCTGGTGCATGGCATGAACCAGTATTTCCGCGGGCAAGCGCTCGTCGCCTTCTGCGTGGGCGTGCTCTTCTCCCTGGGTTTCCTCATCATTGACTTCCCCGCTGCAATCGCCTTTGGAATGTTCACCGGTATGCTTAATCTTGTGCCCTACCTGCAGGTACTCTCGCTAGTGCCCATGGTGCTGCTCTCAATGCTGGAGGCAGCAAGCACGGGCGGTGACTTCTGGATTATCATGCTCTCGGCATTTTCGGTGCTGGCAGTAGTGCAGGTCATCCAGGACATGTTCCTTGTTCCACGTATCATGGGAAAGCGCATGAACCTTCATCCGGCAGTAATCCTGCTCTCGCTATCCATCTGGGGACACCTGCTTGGCGTGCTGGGTATGATTGTGGCACTGCCGCTTACGACCCTTATCCTCGCCTACATAAAGCGTTACCACGAGATAGCGGCCGTTACCGGGTATTCGCAGCCAGGTGCATTCAAGGAGGCCATTGACTCAACAGTCTTTGGCAAAGAGGACAGCGTCCCATATGATGATAAAGCCTCGCCCAGCGCTGCTGATAGCCAGTAATGCCTGGCTGTGCTCATCGTGCAGTCCTGCTGCTTGCTGAAATGTGTGGAATCCTTGTTCTTTGTGTTTTGCCAAAGGCCTTTGCCGAAACCTCTCCCACTGGTTGGCTCTGCACTGGTTGACTCTGCGTCTGCGCTGGTTGCGCTGGTTGACTCTGCGCACTGCTAAAAAAGGACGAAAAAGTTTGTAGTTACGAAAAAAGTACCTATCTTTGCACTCGCTTAACGGCAAATAGGTAGACTCGCTAGCTCAGCAGGTAGAGCACATCCCTTTTAAGGATGGGGTCTTGGGTTCGAGCCCCAAGCGAGTCACTCGGTCTTATTCAGGTGGCGGTCAGCAGACTGCCGCCTTTTTTGTATGTTAACAAAGCGGCTCTGTTGCAAAAAGATGGCTCAGTAGAAATTTACTGTGGGTAAGCATATAAATTTGAAATTCTGAAAAGGAAGAATTTCTTATCAGCCACACCTCTCAGGTTCGCTCTGAAAAGTTTGATTTTAGCATTAAAACATTCCGCCATCGCATTTGAGGAACGGTTGTTGTAGAAGTTCAGTATCTCATCATAGTGTTCGTAAAATGTTGCAGCGATAGTATTGAAGGACTTTAATCCGGCTTCTTCTACTTGATTATACCACCTTGCACAATCCATAAGCTTCTTTTAAGTCGGGATATTCTTCAAACAATATTGCTGCTCGTTCTTTCTGTCTCTTAGTCCTTTTGTCGGCAGATTTGAAGAGCAGATAGCGTGAACGTATCAGAAGTTCCTTGCGTGTGTCGCCATTGGGAAACGCAACGGTTCATATTCGTCACCGTTCAGTTTTGCCTCTTCCATTTCGTCGTTAGCCTGCTGTATGGCAACGTCGGTGGCGGCGCGACTGTAGAGGCAGTGTTGCAAAAAACGTGGTGCCAGCATGCTGGCACCACGTCAATCTGTCAAGAGATACTGCTGTTTACTCAGCCTTTGGCTTGCGGCCACATTTTCTCTTTGGTTTCTCCTCGGCTACTGCCTCTGCCGCAGGTTCTTCCTTCTTGGCAGCCTTCTTTGCCTTTGTAGCAAGCTTGGCCTTGAGCTGCTCGACCTCGGCCTCGAGCTGTACAATCTCAACCTCCTGGTTGTCGATTACCTGCTGCAATGCACCAAGTTCCTCGTTGTCCATGTCGGGATACTGTGCACGTACACGTGCGAGGAAGTCACCCAGGATGTTCATGTAGTTTGTGAACGCGTCGTATGGAGACTCATATATGCAACGCTCGGTGATGATTCCGTTCTGCTTTGTAGTCATGAATCGGAGGTTCTCGGCTGCCTGCAGGTAGTCGAAGTCCTGCTTCAGTTTCTTGTCATCGGTAAGCATGATACGGTCGGCAACACTGTATAGCTTGTTGAATGCCTCGCGCTGCAATGTATTACCCAGCCAAGAGCTGGCGTCGCGCTCCTCGTCCATCCATGAGAGCGGATATGGCACTTCAAGCGGGCCCACAGACTTGTGGTTGTCGATAACCTCAGACGGTGTCGAGAATGTGATACCCTTTGCAGCAGCGCATGCAGGCAGTGCCTTCATGAAGTCAAGGATATGCGACTCAAGAGGCTGTGCCATACCTATTGCAGAGAGGTTCATGAAAATGTTTATTACATTCTCCTCGTCGGGGAACTGCGAAATCCAGTCGATATAAGTCTCGGCAAAGAGAGGGTACTCGCTCCACTCGGGATTAGAGAAACGGAGTGAGATGTCGTCGGAGAGCTTGTAGTCGCGGAGCAGGAGCTTCAGGTTTGAAGCAAGCGAGCAGTTGTACACGAAGTGAGGGCTCTTCCATGCGAGAATGTGCTTGGCACCCTCGGTAAGCATGCCCTTGAAACCCATCTGCGAGGCCATCTCGCCAATCTCGTCGGAATAGATGAGGCCTGAGTTACGCAGCACCTTCGGCTTCTTGCCGAAGAGTTCCTTTATCTTGCGGTTCTGGCGCATAACCTCTTCCATGAATACCTCCTTTGAGGCCAGAGAAGAGAGGCCGTGCGAATAAGGCTCGCAAAGGAACTCGCAGCTGCCAGTCCTGTTAATCTCATGAAGCAGCTCAATAACCTGCGGAGCATAAAGCTCAAGCATCTCAAGGCCTACGCCCGATACCGAGAACGCAACCTTGAATGCGCCATTGCTCTCCTTTATCATCTCAAGCATGGCCTGCAATGCAGGGACATAAGACTTCTCGGCAAGTTCAATTGTCATGCTCTCGTTAGCATAGTCATCATAGTAGTAGTGGTCACTGCCTATGTCGAAGAAACGGTAACGTTTCAACTGTCTGATCTGATGCAACTCGAAATAGAAACAGATTGTTTTCATATTATTTCTTTGATTTTAATTATTACCAACCCAATACTTTCTCATACATTTTACGCAGCCTCAATGCTACATCCTCCCAAGTGATACTGTCAACCTCCTTGCGGCCTTCAACCTTCAGATACTCATACAACGATTCGTTGTTGCAGATTGAGTAGATTGCGTCGGCCATGGCATTAATATCCCAATAGTCGGTCTTTATGCACTTGTCGAGAATCTCGGCACAGCCCGACTGCTTTGAGATGATGGAAGGGACGTCGCACTGCATTGCCTCAAGAGGCGAGATACCGAACGGTTCGCTTACCGAAGGCATGATGTACACGTCGCTGGCCTTGAGGCACTCGTATACCTGACGCCCGCGCATGAAACCCGGGAAGTGGAAACGGTCCGAGATGCCGCGCTGTGCCACAAGGCGTATCATGTCGTTCATCATGTCGCCGCTGCCGGCCATGCAGAAGCGGATGTTCCTGGTCTTCTTGAGAACCTGCGCAGCAGCCTCTACGAAGTACTCTGGACCCTTCTGCATTGTAATACGGCCAAGGAATGTAACCACCTTCTCGCCAGGAATCTTCTTTGGGACAATGTCAAGGATGTCCTGTGACAGCGGAGTTACCGCGTTGTGCAGCGTAGACACCTTGTCGGGGTGCTGGTGATACTTGTGGATAACAGTCTGGCGTGTAAGCTCGCTCACACAGAAGATATGGTCAGCATTGTCCATACCGTTCTTCTCTATTGCATACACAGTGGGGTTTACATTGCCGCGGCTGCGGTCAAAGTCGGTAGCATGCACGTGGATAACCAGTTTCTTGCCCGATACCTGCTTTGCATGTATGCCTGCAGGGTATGTGAGCCAGTCGTGAGAGTGGATAATGTCGAACTCCTCTGTGCGCGCCACTACGCCTGCTATGATAGAGTAATTGTTAATCTCGTCGTGAAGATTGTCGGGATATCCTCCTGCAAACTCCATGCAGCCAAGGTCATTGGTGTGCATGTAGCTGAAGTCGCTGTATATGTGCTCCCTGTAACGGTAATACTCCTCGGGAGTCATTACGTTGCCAATGCGTGAGTTGACATAGTCATGGTTGACATCCTTCCACACAATGGGCACGGAGTTCATCGCGACTATCCTAAGGAAACTATTGTCCTCGTCACCATATGGTTTGGGGATACAGAACTTAATCTCCACATCGCCCTGCTGAACGAATCCTTTAGTAAGTCCGTAACTTGCAGTGCCGAGTCCGCCCGAGATATGAGGGGGGAACTCCCAACCGAACATTAATACTTTCATATCTTATCCCTCCAATTTTGATTCGTACTGTTTTAGTATCTGGCTTGTCCTCAGTATAGCGGCTACGTTCATAGCGAAGGCCACGGCACCGCGTCCCTTGAATGGCGGGTTGCCGTCGAACACCTCAGGAATTGAGCCAATGCAGTGCTGCACAATCTCATCCTCATAGCCAATCATCTGGCGCTGCACGAATGAAACGCCGCTGAGCTTGTATATCTTGAGATACGCCTCATAGTAGAAGCCTCCCAGCCATGGCCATGCTGTACCCTGGTGGTAGGCATAGTCGCGCTGAATCTGAGGACCTACATAGTTGGGATTGTAGCCCACGCTCTTGGGCGACAATGAACGCAGGCCGCGCGGGGTGAGGAGCTCCTTGGTAACAGTGTCAAGCACCCTCTTCTTCTGCCTTGAGTCGAGCGGAGAGTGGTCGAGCGCAACTGCGAATATCATGTTTGGTCGTACGCTCCAGTCGACATAGTCGCCGTCGACATAGTCATAGAGATAGCCGTGCTCGTTTACGAACACCTCGGTAAACGCCTTGCCTGCCAGCGGGATAAGGCGTGCAAGCGACGCCTTGACATCCTCGTTGCGTGTAAGCACAGCCATCTCCTCAAAGAACTTGAGGGCATTATACCACAACGCGTTAATCTCTACAACATAGCCTGTACGCGGAACAACCGGACGGCCGTTTGCCGTAGAGTTCATCCATGTAACAGCCTTGTCGCGGCCATATGTTGCAAGCAGGCCGTTCTGCGCTACGCGCAGGTTGCTGTGCCTGTTATTGCGCACGAAGTCGTAGATGAGCATGAGCAGGTCGCCATACTTGTCACGGCAGGCCTCAATGCCACACTCGTTGGCATACTGCTGTATTGCCCACACTGCCCACAGAAGGACATCGGGGTGCTCCATCTCGTATATCTTGCACTCGCTCTCCCTGTCGTGGATGTAGTCCTCAATGGCAATGCGGGCAGTCTTCATAACCCTTTCATACTCCTCTACATTGCCCTGCGAGAGCGTAAGGCCTGGCAGCGAGACAAAGAGGTCGCGTGCACGGCACTTGAACCACGGGTAGCCCGCAAGGATGTAGGTGTGCTGGCCCTGGACGTTGAAGAACTGGTTGCCTGCGCACTTCATGCAGTTCATGAAGTCGTCGCGCAAGAAGCGGATTTCCTCTTCATGCTCAAAGGCCGCCTTCATGGTGCGTGATGTCATTGGAGAGACGCCGCCCGAGAAGACAATGCTCTCGCCGGCCTTCATCTTAACCTCGAAATAGCCGGGAACATAGAGGTCCTCGTTGAAATCGTATCCGCGCTCAAGCTCCTTGACATACTCAATGCCACGGTACCAGTCGGGACGGTACACGAACTCGTTCTTCTTGTTAAGCTGCATGTAGAGGTCGGGGTAGTCGGCATACATGCGCATGCTGATACCGTTCTCAACCTCCTTGTAGCTGCGGTCGGCAATGTTGTTCTCATGCGTATACTCGCGCACGCTGCGGAAAGCGCAGAACGGGCGCAGGCGCAATGTAACAGCAGTGTTGGCCTTGAGCAGGGTGTAACGGATCAGGATTCTGTTCTCGTGATGTACAAAGGCTTTCTCTTTCTTAAGCCACACGCCGCCCACATTGTAAATAGTGGTAGGCACACGCTCCCAGGCAAACTCACGGATGTACTTGTTGCCTCGAGGACTGAAGTTGTCACCATTGTACTTGTGCAGGCCCAGGTTGAACTCTGCGCCATGCAGCACTACAGTCTCATCGAGCGACGACAGCAACACATGGTTCTCGTCATCGAGTTCGGGGATGGGGACAACCAACAGGCCATGGTACTTACGCGTGTTACAGTCAACGATTGTAGAACAGTGGTAAGCACCTGAGCGGTTAGTTCTCAGAATCTCCTTTTGCAACGACTCTTCCAAGTTCGTCATCAGCGTTTTTTCGAATCGCAAATAACTCATCTCGTACGAATTTATATGTTAAAAACAAATTTCTACAACTCCCCAAATATAACAATTATTAAATTGAGCAGCAAGCAAGAGAGAGTAATTTTTAAAAAAATACTAAAAAACAGGGGGAAAGCCGCAAAATAATGTACAAAAAGGGTCAGGAAGCGAACAGAGTACAGGTAACAGAGTACAGAGAACAGAGTACAGAGTACAGAGAACAGAGTTGCATTCGCAAGCAGGAGATTCCTTGCGCGGGGGCCAAAGGCAATGGCAAGGCACACTCACGGAAAGGCCTGTCAGCGTCTCTTCTTGCCTATTCTTGAGGGGATTATAAGATTCAGTGCCTCTGGCTCAACGGTCACGTGCAGCGGGAACTCAGGCCTGAACGGGCGGCCGTCTATTCCGATACTGGCGCCGCCCACATCCTCAATGAGGACATCGGTTGTCCTGAAAGGCTCAACCAGCCTGAAGTTGAGTATCCTGCGGCGCACCATCATGAGCATGCCCTCAAGGATACCGAAGAACTTGGGCAGGCGTATTGCCGAGACGTCGAGCCATCCGTTATAAGGCACGGCACTAGGTGTCATCCCGTACCCGCGCGAGTTGCCAATACAAAGCATCATAAGTTTCTTGTCCACCGTCTGGCAGTTGAGCCTAAGCTTCATGCGGAAATTACGGCGGCTGAAAAGTATGTGGAAAAATCCAAGGACACGTGAGGCTGCCTTTGCAACAAGCGCAATCTTCCTGTTGGCAATCTCCACCACCTGGGCCGACACGCCTATGTTGAGCACATTAAGGAAATAGCGCCGCTTCTCCTCGCCGCCTGAGGTGTACGTGCAGCAGCCTACATCAATCCTGCGCACCCTGTGGGTCATTATGCAGTCAATGGCGGCCTTGTAGTCGCCATCGGGCATGCCCCAGTAGGCAGCAAAGTCATTCGCAATGCCGCACGGCACAATGCCAAGAGAGACTGCGGCGCGGCTGGGCGATGA
Source organism: Bacteroidaceae bacterium (assembly GCA_045592125.1). GTDB lineage: Bacteria > Bacteroidota > Bacteroidia > Bacteroidales > Bacteroidaceae > HGM04593. The sequence goes on from JAZNUE010000036.1 coordinate 13,058, forward strand.
CATTATCCCGTTAATAGCATCCTGCAGCACGCCGTCACCGCCTATGACAACTACCGTCTCATAGCCATTGTCGGCAAACATGCGCGCCTGACGCTCTATGGAACCGAAATCCTCCGACTGGATGAAGTCATACTCCACGCCCTTGCCCTTAAGGTAGTCGCGGATTTCCTTCCACTTTCTCATGGGGCGCAAGGCGCCTGGCCGGGGCGAATATATTATTCCCCAGCGGTGCCTGTTCCTGCTGTGAGCCTTTTCATTCATAGAGCATAGACTTTACCTGTTCAACAATACGCCCGCTCCCCAAGGAAGCGTCGGCCCAGACGATTGGCACGCCACGTTTCTCCATTCCGCGGAACCAGGTCATCTGGCGTTTCGCGAACTGGTGGATAGCGGTCTCCAGTCCCTTAAGCATATCGTCATACCCCATGGCGCCTGTAAGGTAGAGAGTAATATACTTGTACTCAAGGCCGTAGTATATAAGCTGGTCGGCCGTCAGCCCGCTATCAAGCAGGCGCTGCACCTCGTCAAGCATGCCTTGCTGGAGACGCTCGTGCAGGCGGCGGGTAATCCTTTCGCGGCGCACTTCCCTGTCGGCCGCGACGCCAACCACAAGGGCGCTGATTTGCGGGAAAGAGCGTTCCTCAGCCGGGCGCGTAAGGTAATACTCCTCAATCTCGATGGCGCGGATTGCGCGTTTCTTGCTGTCGGTGTCGGTGCTGTTATGCAGCTGCTTGTATGTAGCCAGCATAGCAGTGAGCTCCTCAAGCGTCTTGTCTTCAAGGCGAGCACGCAATTCCGGGTTCTCCGGTACAGGCAGCAGGCGATAGCCCCTGAGCACCGATTCTACATAAAGGCCGCTGCCGCCGCACATGATGGGGAATGCCCCGCGCTGCCTTATATCCTCATAGGCAGCAAGGAAATCGTGCTGGAACTCAAAGAGATTATACTTTTCCCCGGCATCGGCAATATCTATAAGGTGAGAAGGGACGGTTATCCCGCCGCGCGTATATTCTGCAATATCCTTGCCGGTGCCTATATCCATGCCACGGTACACCTGGCGGCTGTCGGCGCTGATAATCTCGGCGCTGCCTATTGAGAGCGCAATGTCAACAGCAAGCGAGGTCTTGCCGCAGGCTGTCGGGCCCACGACTGCAAGAATGTCATATTTCTCCTTACGCTGCTGCATAGACGGGTTATGTAATATGCCGCGAAGTTAATGCAAGTTGGGCGCAATAGCAAAATATGCCGTTTAAATTTTGTTACAGATTTCTCGTCCCCATCCATAAGAGGGACAGGTAATCCGTGCCATTCATTATATTATAATGTCCGTGCGCGCGAGGATTTCCATGCATGGCGTCATTCACAAGAACAAGACAAGGCGCAATTGCGCCTTGTCTTGTTCTTGTGAATGCAAGTCTGCTTACTTGGCAATCTTGAATGAGCGTATTGCCTTGCCTTCCTTAAGGATTACAACCACATATACGCCGCTAGCAGCGTCGGCGACAGAGACCTCGCGCACCTCGCCTGCACGTACCTCGAACGCCTCGTTGGCAACCACCTTTCCGGCGGTAGCGAACACTGCCACCTCAAACAGGCCGTCCTCGGCAAAGAGAACGTTGGCAGTGCCCTCGAACGGTTTTGGATAGACCATGTAACCGCCCTCGCCGGCAATATCCTCAACAGATGTAACAACAATATAGTCGCTTATGGTCTTTGTAACCGAGCCCCAAGAGTTTGTTGCAACTAGCGTAACGGGATACTTGCCGTCACCGCTGTTATATGTAGCATTGGCCGTGGTAGAAGTAGACGCATTCAGGCGCGCGCCCTCAACCATCCATTTTGAAGACTCGTAGTTGATTGGGAAGCTGCCAGTGAGCATAGGAACACCAAGAGTAGTTGTAAGCTGATTCTGCTTGTAATCAACAGTTCTGCCGTTCTCCTCCTTACCTGTTGTCATATAACCACCGGGGACAGCTGACGCATTCTTTCCGGTATTCGGGAAGTAGATATAACCCTCGCTGTCGGTCTTCTGCTCCTCAAACGTGAAGTAGCCCTCAAGGTTTGCGGGAACAGTAGCGTAGCCCTTCATGGCCTCCCTGACCTCGGCCTCGCTAAGGGCCTTGCTCCATATCTGAACCTCGTCGACCCAGCCTGTAAGGCTCGCGAGGTTAGTCATTGAACCGCCTACATAGAACTTGGCACCATTCTTCCAGTTGTACGGTCCTCTACCACGTGATGTTCCGTTGGCGATAAGTTTGCCATTAAGATAAAGTTGCAACTCCTTACCGGCCTTCACGGCACATACGTGATACCATACGCCAGGCATCAGGCTATAACCTTCAGAAAGGATATCTACATCGTTATTGTGCTCGTAGTCTGGCGTACCCGCACGAGGTCCATCAGTTGACAAAGACAACTCATTTTCAGCATTGTCACGTTTGATATTATTATTCTTGGCATAGCCTGCCGGACGGATTGCAGTCCACATCTCGCCCCAAACATTATCGGTCCACGAAGCGCCACTTGTATCATGATTACGGTTAACCTTTGTCATAAGCAGAGTACCCAATGACGCGTGCTCGAACTTCTCGACCTTAAACCAAAGAGCAAACGAAGTATTTGTGTACTCGCTCATGATTGCAGCATCAACTGTAAACTGGTAAGGCTCGCTCATGTAAAGCGACTTTGATACTGTACAAGGAGCGCCGTTGTACTCTGTGCCAGTGGCTATATCGGCCGTAAAGTTTACCTCGTTATCACCGCTTGTCACCTCAGTAACATCAGATGTTATATTGTTTACCTTCGGCAGGCGTCCTGTCTCCTCGGGAGTAACGAGGATGAGCGAGCGGTTCATCAGTGTCTGGCCATCCGATGTAACCTCGACATCGTAGCTGCCCACCTCGGGAAGCGAGGCAGTCATGGCAAGCACTCCGTTTTCGCTTGCAACAAGCTTGTTAGTCAAGGCATTGTATATCTTTATGTCGGCTACAGGATGGTTCGGGTCCTCAAAACCGATTGTAAAATCCTCGTTGGGCTTTATGACATCCTTGTCAACCGTAAGGGTCTCAATCATTGTCAAAGGCTCCTTAATCTCCTGGCTCCATACGATATCGCTCACCGTGCGGCCGTCCTTGCCCACTGCACGTACACCAATCTGCAGTGTCTCCACCTGCGGGACAAGGGTCGCGTCAACCACATAAGCGGCCCAGGAAGTCGTTGTCGTGAGCAGAGTCTCTACATCGCCCTGCTTTACGTAAATCTCATAATACCATGCGCCCACCTCTTCGTTGTATACAGGGCATCCCTCATATTCCGCTGGACGTGTCGCCGGTTCTGGCATGCTGAACACAACCTTTATGTCGGCACGGTTATAGTAGCGCTTCATTACCTCGGCATGAGTGATAGACGGAGTCTTTGGCTGTTCGCTGAAGGCGGCCGGGATAAACGCAAGCTCGCCCAGGAGAACCTCATAGGCGGCATTTGTGTTCTTTACAGAAAGGCCTACACAACCGATGACATCACCGGCAGCAAGACCGGCCTCTGAGGCCTTGATTACTGCCTCGTTCCACTCGCCGGCCTTTATATTGCCGCTGACAGGGATGTACACGAAACTGCTCTCGCCGTTCTCCTTTGCTACCATAAGCTCAAAGCCTGCTGCGGCGGCCTTGGGCTTGAACACAAGACGGAACTCGTCATTGCCCGAGGCGACGTTCCACCTAGTTGCGAACAGGCGGACATCGGAACGCTTTGTAGCGCCGTGTACCTTAAGGCAAGAACCTGCGAACCAGGCATCGTCGTATGTAAAGTCAAGTTTAACCGCGTCGGCAGGGACGGTCTTGCCGTCACCGTTGTCAACCCACCAGCGCCATGTAGGCAGCATGTCCTGCATACCGTAGTTGTACCACTTGTGGTTCCAGGCCGTAACGCCATTCTTGTTGAAGAAACGGCCATTGCCAAGGTTAAAGCGTGTGACGAAAGGGAGGTCGTCGAGTGTAGAGCGCTCGATTACGGCTGTTGCATAGCCATGCCATTTCTGGAGGTCGCTGAAAGAAGAGCCTATATTCTCGTCGGTTACGGCCGGCATGTTGAGCACATTGCGGTTGCCGCCCGTGAAGAGCATCTCCTGCTTCTTCTGGTACTCGTTCTGCACGGCATAGTCGCTCTGGCCGCCCTCGGTTGATGATATGTAGAGGGCATTGCGGTCGTGAGCACCCCACACAACAACGCTTACAGGCTGGCGCATGAGAGCAGTCCAGCCGGCATTGCCATATTTACCATAGCCGCGTCCCTGCATATCAAAGCCCGCATACACGTCAAATGTTGAGCGTCCAAGCCCCTTGGCCGTAGCCGCGCTTTCCGACAAGTCGCTCTCGTCCCAGTTGTAGTTCAGGAAGTAGACATCGGTTACTGGTTTATTGTAGCTTGTGCTGTGGAACCATGTGTCATTGTTCCCGTCGAGCCTACAGCCATTATCAGACAACTGGCCTTGGTCCGATACAAAGGCATACCAGTCGACGTGGAACGGATGGCCAAGTTCCTCGGCAATCTTATGGCATTCGGCCAGGAATGGCTTTACGAGGTTGTAGACACTGAACTCCCATGTTCCTTCAGGATTAAAGCAAAGGCCGTCAATTCCATAATACTTGAGGAACTGCACAAGCTTGCGCGAATACTTGTACTTGTCGCCATAAGAGTTCGAGCCTCGAGCAGCGAGCCTATACAGGGTCTTGCCTGGTTCAGAACCAGAACCTACCGGGGTACCCCAGTCAATGAAGTATGTACAGCCAGTCTTTACACCGTTCTTGTGCGCGACATCGTTGAACGCGCCGGGCACACGCCAGAATCCGTTTGTCCAGTTTGAGTGGATATCCACATACTGCCACATGTTGAAGTTATCGCCGTCAAAGTTGTAACGCGGCAGGGCACCCCAGGTCTTTGTCATCTCGCCGGTGGGGGCCATCCAGCAGAAATTCTTGTTGTTTGTGTCATTAAGATTGTCGTTTGCCTGGTCGCCAGGACGGAAACGGTTCTTCAGCGGCACGCGTGAAATCCAGAAGTTCTCGTCAACGAAAGCAGCGTCGCCGTTCCATGGCTTGCCTGGTTCCCACTTGTCAAGGGCGTCGACAATGTCGGCAGGCGTGCCGTTATCAACATACTTTGCATGCGTAGGCACACTCTGGGCCACCGCTCCTGCCGTTAGCAGGGCCATAGCCAATGATAGCAGATGTCTCTTTTTCATAATATGATGTCAGTTAAAAGAATACTTTTCTTGGGCATGGGACCAGGCCGTATTTGCCTTTGGCCCTGGCCACTGCAGGTACCAGCGGCCGGTTCCGCCCAGTCCTTTCGCTCCTGTAAGCTTGCCCGTTGCTAATTTATAGAATATTTTTGAAAGCATATAGCTTTTTATAGAAAATATAGTCAAAGCAATACAAGAGGTGCCCAAAGGACCAAGGGCCGCCGTTTAAGTTAAAAAAACAAAAAAACCGCACGTGCTGCACACTATTAAGGGCGCATAGCAGTTATAATATAGTATAAAATAAGATTTAAAAATGTACGATAGCCTTTTACGCCTGCCATACTTCCAGGGGATGAGCAAGGACGACATAACATCAATACTTGACAAAGTAGCATTCGACTTCCGCAAGCTGCCCGACCGGGAGACCATATGTGAGCGCGGAGAAAGGTGCGACAGATTCGTAATCATAACACATGGCGAGGCGCTCTCAAGAGCCGATGCCCCCGACGGCACATATTCGCTGGCCGAAGAGATTGCTGCCCCTTATGCCATAGAGCCATACTCGCTCTTCGGGCATGACACCACCTTCAAGCGCAGCTACACGGCCAAGGGCGACTGCACCATACTGGTAATTGACAAGCAGTACCTCTTCAGCGAGCTTACCAAATACGAAATCTTTACAATAAATTTCCTTAACCTCATAAGCCGCAGGGCACAGATGCAGAGCTACGCCATCTGGAACTACACCCCAAGGAGCATAAAGGGACGCATAGTACAGTTCGTAGGCATGCGCTGCAACAGCATTAACGGGCGCAAGAGCGTGCAGATAAAGATGGAACGCCTGGCAAGCATACTGTGCGAGACACGCCTTAACGTCTCCAAGGCACTCAACGAGCTGCAGGACGAAGGATACATAGAGCTCCACCGCAAGGAGATTGTTGTCCCGTCACTAAGGAGGCTCATAGAGGAGATTGAGCAATAGGGCAGTGGGGGCACCCCTTGTTACGCAGCTTCTCGAAGTTCTATTTTCCTATCGGGTATATCGTATCCAGTCTCTTGCCCCTGTCTGCCTTAATAATTGTGCGAAAATACAAAGAGACTGCGTAAAATTAATGGGGTGTACTTAATTCTTCCAATAATGCGATAAAGGAACTTTCGGATAGACCGTGGAGTGATGATACATTTAGCATTTAGCGCGCCCTGCGGGGCGCGCTAAATGCTAAATGTATGCGGGGCGTCATTCTATTACAGGCCGGCCCATATGTTGTCCCAGTCGCTTCGGTACTCGTTTGCGTCGAATGCGCTAACACCTTCGCCCTCTTCGTTGTCATTCATTCCTGGCACAGAAACGGCGAGCATATACTTGGTCTCAACGCTTATTTCTTCTGTGCTTGGTGTATAGTATGTTTTTTTCATTAATGTAATCCTTGTATAGTTCTTGTTGTTGTACGTTAAACTGTTTGCTAACGGTCTTGCTTTACGTATATTTTCTTGCCGTTCCTTATGTATATGCCTTCCTGCGGATTTTCTACAGGGCGTCCGCTGAGGTCGTAGTATACGCCGTCCTCGGCAGTCCTGTTCCCAATTTCAATGTCTCCAACGACAGTTGCATTCTCGTGTTCTATGTTGCCGAAACTGAAAAGCGCGTTCTGGTTGGGTGTGCTAATTTTAAGGTGCCAGCGGAATGCGCCCAGCTCAATTCCGGTATCGGCATTGTTGGGTTGTCTGAGGGCGCCGCTTGCCATAGCGAAAGTGCGCAGGTCCTTCTTGATATTGCTCTTTGCATATTGTCCTGTAAATGTGTAAGTTGTTCCGCTGCTGGCGGTAATTACCGTTGGAGCGGTATTCGTGTCTGTGGCAGAAATTACACTCCCTTTTGCAATCTCAAGTATCTTGGGCGTTGTCTGGCTCGCAGTCAAGGCTCGTATAAAATAGGGCTTGTTGGCCTCAACCTTGTCATTTTTTCCCAGTATTGTGCCTGTAACATAGAACTGTATTTCGTTGCTTGTGCCATTCTCTATTACGTTGTCTATGCTGGCAACCTCAAAGAACTCGCTCCAGTCACTGTACTCCATTTCAAAAGGAATGTAAAGGGCCTGCCATTGGTCATTCTTGAAGTAGCGTGTGTAATGGGCACCTGACGATTCGTAGTAGTGTATTGTAATGGTTGTGGTGTTCCCGCTTTTATCGCGTGTCTCCTCGGTGTAAAGGAGGTCTCCTATTGTATGTTCCTCCTTTTCAAACACAATATTCCCATCACTGTCCATGTAGCTCCATGAGTGCTCTGTATCGGAATTGTCAATAATGTCCAGTACTATATAGTGGGTAAGGGTCTGCATTTCCACTAATTCCTGTATAATCCATACTCCTTTGGCGGCAATACATTCTTTCCCGTCTGTGGTTTTCAGGCTGCCGGCCGGGATGTTGAGCGTGTACTCGCCGCTGGCATTTATCTCTTTGGTAAAAGTAATGCTTATGACCTCATTGGCAGTATACCAGTCTACAATCATCTCCTTGCCTAATTCGTATACGGTACCGTCCTCATAAACCAATGTCCACCCCTCGGTAGGGAGAGCGGCAATCTCTTCGCCTTTGCTGCCTTTGACACGTATCTCGGCTATTGTTACAGACTGGCCCAGTTCGTCTTTTTCTCTTATGTGGCTTATGCTTGCAATGAATGTTGTTTCGCTGGTTGTAACCTCCGGCAGCTCTTCAAAGGTAAACCTATCCCCCCAATCATTATGTTTCTCGTAGGCACCCGTTGAACCGGCAGGAATCTTTACTGTTATATTACCTTTGTTATTCATATCATCGAATCCATGGCCCTTCACATAGAACCCCCAATCTATTTCTGCTTCAACCTCGGGCGGGGTGGGGTTCAAACAGGTCATTTCCTCGATACCGCTACCGGCAAATGCCCAATATCCAATTTCGGTTACTGTTGCAGGAATTTCAACCTTGGTAATCTTTAAACAACCGTCAAAGGCGCAGTTCTCTATTCTTGTTGTACCGTCAAGAATTGTAATCTTGTTTCGTGCGCCGGGGACATTGATAAGTGTGTAGGTGCCGTCATACACTCCGTTTGTCTTGTTCTTTTTGTATAGCACTCCATTTACATCGAAGTAATCGCATGTTTCACTCTCTTTTACTTCAATGTAGTTAAGATATGGGCAATCGGCAAAAGATGCCTGGCCAATAGTGGCAATACTTGACGGAAGTGTGACAGAAGTAATATATGAACATTGGAAACATCCGGTGTAGCCGTTCTTGTAAAGGGTGGTCACACCATCAGGAACAATAATCTCTCCGCAATATTTATTTGTGCCAAAGTTTGTGTAGCCTGAACCGTTGTGCGAGACTTGGGTGTTGCTGTTTGAGAAGTTTAGGTCGCTTCCTGTCTTGTATCCAGTGAGGGTGAGTCCCTCATAAGGTTTTAATTCAGCGGTCCCTTTCAGAATATCGGCGGCAATCTGTTCCTGTGCCAAGGTTACTTGTGATAATAGACAAATGGCTGCCGTTAACAGCAGCGAGTATAGTTTCTTCATATCTGTTGTATGTGGTTTTTAAAATAAAATAAGAAACAGTCTAGACGGTTTCTTGCTTTTCCCAGACGGAAAATCTGCCGTTTGGTTGAAATTTTGTGCAAAAGTAATAAATTATTTTCTTATTTGCAAATCTGTTTGTGTCAAGATTATGCCACACAAGGCCATTTTGTGACGATATGCAAGTGAAATTACCCCCCCCAATAGCAAAATGATAGAGATTGTTAGGAATATGCGATATTTGTCAAATGAGACTAATTCCAAAGGCGGGTGTGCTTGCATTTTGTCAACGGTTCATGGTGTACAGTTATAACGCCATGAACCGTTTTTTAGTGAGGCGACTCCCGGACTTCTCATTCTATATTTGCACTGTCATTGACTCGTTTTGCTTTTCGCAACCCAAACGGCATAACCTGCGGCTATGCTTCGTTTGACCTGTTGCTGCAAAACTCGTCGATAACAAAACGTTGTTTTGTCATTCTATATTTGCACTGTCATTGACTCGTTTTGCTTTTCGCAACCCAAACGGCATAACCTGCGGCTATGCTTCGTTTGACCTGTTGCTGCAAAACTCGTCGATAACAAAACGTTGTTTTGTCATTTGAGCAAAGCGAACCAACGGTCGACACCCTAAGGGACTAAAGTCAAAAATCTCTTCTCGGGTGTTATGAAAACAGCTTCGCTCTGTCGGGATGACAAGCGCGGTTGGAAGTTGAAAGAGCAAAGTGGAAAGAGGCGCCCCCACGAGGAACTGTCATTGCCACGCTCCGTTCTCTGTACTCCGTTCTCTGTACTCTGTTCTCTGTAACAATATTTCAACTCACTAGATTCTCATTTTAAGTTTTGTCTTAGTTCTTGAGCATATAGTCGATGGTGGTGACTACCCTTATGTTCTTTATGTGCGGGGTGGTCTCGTCGCTGCTAATGCTGAACTGGCCCTGGTTGGCGTTCCTTATGCCGCCGAGCTCGCTCTCCGAGTCCTCGGCGAACTTCTGTGCTACGGCGCGGGCGTTGCGTGTGGCCTCCTCAATCATCTCGGGCTTAATGCTGCTGAGCCCTGTGTACTCGAACGTAGCGTCGCTGCCGTAACCGTATTCTGTGCCTATGTTCACGCCTTGTTTCATGAGCTCAATCTGGCGTTTCATCAGGCCTATTACCTTCTCTACCTGCCCCGACGACACTGTGATGACATCGCGTCCCTGGTAGCGGTATGTAAGGTTCTCGGGCGTGTAGCTCTGTGCAAGGCGGTCGGTGATGTTGGGCGTTGACATTATTATTTCGCTGTCGCTTATGCCGTTCTCCTTGAGGAACGCGGCTATTGCGTTGCTGCTCCTGTCCAGCTCGCTGTAGAGCTGCTGTATGTCGTTGCTCACGCAGTAGTAGGGTATTGGCCACACAACCTTGTTTGCCATGACCTCGCGTTCGGCAAGTCCCTTCACGGTTACGAACTGGTCTTTCTCGGCAATGCTCCTAAGTCCTCTTGCAATGAATATGCCCAATACAATAAGTCCAATCATCACTGCACATCCGCTGCCGTGTGTGTGCCTGCTGCAGCTGCATGCTTTCTTTTCTTCCTGTTCCATATTGCTGTATTTGTTTTATTGGCTGTCTTAAATATCCTTGCTTTGCAGCCTGCGGTTCGAGCTCCCTCGTCGCTTTGCTCTGCCGGGATGACAGGTACGGGACCTTTACTGCAAGGAGATTAATTTAAGCAGCTTCTTATAAACATCATTCTTCACTCTCTTGTTCTGTTTCTTTATCCAGCGGCTAAGATAGCGCTTTGGCCTGTATAAAAAAAGAGACGGGCCATAAAAAACCCGTCTCCTGGAGAGTATTACTAAAGCAGCCGGTTATTCAGCGTACTCTGTAATCTGGTATGTGTCATATCCAGCACCGAAAGAACCAAGACCTGGAACATCCATCTGGTATGCAAAGTAGAAGGTGTTTGTTTCTGGGTTGAACTTGTTGTTTACGCCCAGAACTGTAGCGACCACCTCAACTTGTCCATTATACATGTAACCTGTACCGAAGCTGCTCTGTGTCATTTCAAACGCCATAGTCTCGGGGTCTGTAATCCTGAATGTTACATCGCCCTTTACCCAGCAATCCTTGAAACGGTAGATGTCGAGCATCTCTGAGTATTCCAGTACTGCAGGCCAAGTCTGCTCAAAAAGCCACGAAGTGTAGCTGCCTGCTGCAAACGGCTTATAATCCTCTTTGAGGACGGTAAGGCTGAAAATTGAGTTGTTGTCAGGCAGATAAGGGTTAACGAGGCTCTCGTCAATGCTTATCTCAAGGTAGTAGTTCTTGAACGCCTCCATTGAGGGAGCAATTTCAATGTTCAGTGAAACCTGTGCCTCGCCTGCAGCGAATGTGACTGTTGAAGGTGCCTCCAGCATGTCGGTGTCGCCCTTGACGCTGAGTGCTATGGTTACCTCTTCCTCGGTATTGTCACGCTCAAGTGTAACAACGTATACGCTGTCGGTGAGCGCCAATACAGGGGCTGCATTCTGGTCGGCTGCAAAACGGTACGCGTTTGTCTCGGCGCATGGACCTGCAGGAACATATTCGTTATCCTCAGTACATGCACTGAAGAGTGCAAGTACTGCGAGGAGAACAATATAGTTTAAATTAAATAACTTTTTCATAATCGTTGACATTTAGATGTTTTTATTATTCTGTCCATGGGTCATAGACATCTGATGGGTCGGGGTTACCGAATCCCTTCAATGCGATGTTGTTGCGCTGCTCTGTTACAACGATACAGAAGTTCATCCATGCAGGACGGCCAATTGTGTTGAAACGTGCAGGAGCCTTGAAGTTTGTTCCTGGATAACCGCGTCTTACTGACAGGTCGAGACGCTTGATGTCGTAGAAGTTCAGGCCCTCGCCCCAGAGCTCAACGCGCTTCTGGAATACAATCTCGTCAATAGCGTCAGCGTCAGCAGGGAATGTGTACTCGGCATCGCGGTAGTTCTTCATGAAACTCTCAAGAAGCGCTACGCCTGTGCCTGCAGCCTGGTGCTCGGCAGCCTCTGCCTCAATGAAGTACATCTCCTCAACACGCATAAGAGGATAAGCCGAGGCAGAACCTACTGAAGGCTCCATGATGTCGCCTGCGTTAGGACGGAACTTGAGCGAAGCGTATACTGGGAGCGATGCGCCTACACTTGCGTTGATGTATGTCTCCTTGCCTGAAAGCGCATGGTCGGCCGGAGCCTTGAACATGAGCTTGCGGAAGTCGGTGTCGCTCATGCGGTCGTACATTGAGCGGTCAATCATTACGTATGGACCTGCACCTGAATAGCCGTAAACAGCCTCGTTGCTTGCCCAAGATGTCCAGTTGAGGATACCTGTCTGCACGGTCTCGTCCTCCTTTACAAGCTGAGAGCCCCACATCCAAGCGCTGAGCTGGTTGAAACCAGTAGTCGGGTCAAGGCATGCCTTCTGGCTCATAGGCTGAACCGATGAGTTGTCGATAGCAAGGCGTGCATACTTCTGTGCGTTAGCGTAGTCGCCAAGCCACATGTAGCAGCGTGCCTTGAGACCGTATACTGCGTCGAGGTGAGGAAGTGTCTTGCTTGCAATCTCAAGCTTCACGATGTTCTTCTCGGCGTTGTCAAGGTCTCTGAGGATGAACTTTGCAATGCTGTCGCGGTGAACGCGAGGGTTGTTGCGGGCCATCTCCTCAGTTGTGTTCTCGTCAACAATGGGCACTGTGAGGTGCTTGATGTTGTTGCCGTCGAGGTTTATGGTGTCGGTCTTGTCATTAGGCAGGAACTCGAACATCTGTGCCATGTCAAGGTATGTCATTGCACGGAATGCCTGCGCAGCGCCGAGCATGCCCAGCTGAGCGTCGTTGGCCTTCTCAGGGTCTATGGCCTTGATAAGGTTGTTCTGTGTCTGCACGAATGGCCAGTAGTAGTTCCATATGAACTGCCCGAAGATGTAGTCGGGGCCCATATAGCTGTTAATCTGCCAGTAGTTGTACTGGTCATAGCCGTGTGAGGTGATGGCCATGTCGCCGGTCATTACGTCACGGACGTGCATGATTGAGCCGTAACCCCAGTCGTAGTGGGTGCCTACATAAGAGTAGAGCTTGTTAACGTAGGCAGGAATCGCCCAGAGGAGCGCCTCGGTTGCCTTTGATGAAGATGCTACCTGGTCTTCAGTAGCAGAGTTCGTAGGGAATGTCTCATCGATACAGCTGGTTGTTGTGAACAGGGTAGATGCACAGAAAAATCCTACGAATACCTTTGTTATAATATTCTTCATAATATTCTGTTTTTATTGGTTTAGAATGTTATTGTCACACCACCTGAGATTGTACGGATGGGAGAGTAGTATACGTTAGACGCACCGCCGCTGATGCTCTGGCGTGGGTCAAGACCCTTGCGCTGTGACCAGTACCAGATGTTGTCGGCTGCAAGGTATACACGCATCTTCTCTATACCCGCCTTCTTTGTGAACATTCTTGGCAATGTGTAGCCGAAGTTGATGTTCTGGAGGCTGAGGTATGAAGCGTCTGTCAAGAAGCGGTCTGAAGACGCTGCAGCGTGTGTGTTGCCGAATACAAGACGCGGGATGTTTGTCTTGTTGGTAGGTGTCCATGAGTTCAGCAGGTCCTTGTGCATGTTAGAACCGTGTGATGTTGCTGTAGGTGAAGACATGAGGGCTGCGTAGTCGCCGTCATAAACCTGGCCGCCAATCTGGTATGCGAAGTCAACAGAGAGGTCGAAACCGAAGAATGAGAGGCTGGTGCCGAAACCGCCATATGCGTCGGGCAGTGATGTGCCGCAAAGGAAGTTCATCCTTGACTCGTCATCAAGCAGGTTGTAGTCTGTTGTAGTCTTGAGTACCTGCTTTGTTACAGCGTTGCCCTCTGCGTCAACCTTTGGAGTACCGTCGGCGTTGAGCACTGGCTCAAAGTCCTTGTAGTACCACATTGACTCACCGTTCTCGTTCACGCCTGCATACTTGTGCATGTAGAATGTGTAGAGTGAGCAGTCCTCGCCGTAGAAGAGGTTGCCGCTTGTGTAACCCCTCTTGCCGTCGATTGTTGTAGTCTTTCTCTCCTCGGGGAGGTATGTAATCTTGTTCTTGTAGGATGTCACGTTAAGGTTGATGTTCCACTCGAAGTTCTTTGTCTTGATAGGTGTGGTTCTCAGCTCAACCTCAACACCACGGTTCCTCATGTCACCGATGTTGTCCCAGTATGATGTGTAACCATAGGAGGCAGGAAGCGGGAACGGATAGAGCATGTCGTATGTCATACGGTTGAAGAACTCTACAGTACCGCCCAGACGCCCCTTGAAGAACTCGAAGTCAACACCTACGTTGAAGTTGCCCTGGGTCTCCCATGTGATGTCCTTTGTACCGAGTGTAGAAGGAACAGCAGCGGGCTTGCCGTTAGAGTTAACGATGTCATAGCGTGTTACATAGAGGAAGTCGTTAATCTGGTCGTTACCCTGCTCGCCGTAAGATGCCTTAACCTTCAGCATGTCTACCCAGCTGGCGTCCATGAAGTCCTCGTTTGCAATATCCCAAGCGAGAGATGCTGACCAGAAGTCACCCCAACGGTGGTCTGGGTGGAAACGTGAAGAAGCGTCACGGCGGTAAGATGCCTCGGCATAGTACCTGTTGTCATAGTCGTAGAGCGCGCGGCCGAAGTAACCCTCGTTGTTGTAGTCTGTTGTATAAGAGTTGCCGCCGTCATCAGTGATTGCGCCTGCAAGCTCGTCGTTTGTGGGGTCGAACATGTTCTTCTTTGTAGCGCTCAGGTAGTAGTACTTGCTTCTGTAAGACTCGTGGCCCAGCATTACAGAGATGTTGTTGTCGCCGAATGAGTCGCTCCAGTTAAGTATCTGCTGGTGGTTCCATGCAAACGAGCGTGCGTGGCTCTTTGAAACAATACCGTTAGAGTTTGCATACTGTCCGTAGTATGGGTTTGTTACAGAAGAGGTGCGAGACTCTGCAACATTCACGCCGCTTCTCCATGTGAACTTGAAGTTCTTGAGGAATGTGAACTCAGCAAAACCGCTGGCATTGAATGCGTTGCCCTCGGTGTAGTATACGTCGAGCTGGTTTGTGAGGTATGGGTTCGCTGTTGGCAGGAATGGGCGGATGAGGCCTGCGTAGTCGCCGTTACCGAAGTCGTGGCGTGTGAAGCCATTGCCGTCCTTCATGATGTTGCCGTTAGCGTCACGTACATAAAGAGGATAGATAGGAGCTACTGATGAGGCATACTCGAAGATGTTGCCTGATGAACCGGCATCACCGTCACCGTCAACGCGGTCGCGCTCGGTGTGTGTGTATGACATGTTAGCGCCAACCTTCAGCCATTTCTTTACCTTGTAGTCGGCCTTCATGCGGGTTGTAAGGCGCTCGTAGTTTGAATTGAAGGTGATACCCTCGTTGTTGAGGTAGTTTACCGATGAGTAGAAGTTAGACTTCTCGTTGCCAGCAGCCACGCTAAGGTTGTACTCCTGGCGAAGGCTGTTACTGTATGCCTCGTCGAGCCAGTTGTCGGGTGTGAGCCAGTACTCCTGTGTCCCGTCTGAAATAAGGCGGCCGAGTGTGGCGTTGGGGTTCATCCTGCCGTTAGCGCCAATCATGTACTCGCCCTGTGGAACAGTGAATACATTGTAGCCAAGGCCGTAGTCGTCGTGGTCAATCATTGATGTGTTGGCAAAAGCGTGTGCTTCAGCAGGTGACTGGTTGAGCTTGCTTGTACCGTAGTTCTTCAATGCGGTGTAGTATGCCTCGTAGTACTGTGCAGGGTTTGTGATGTAGTCATACTCCTGTGCAGCACGCTGGTTTGAACCCCACTTTGCGTCGAATGTCACGCGTGCAGTGCCGCTTGAACCGTTCTTTGTGGTAACGATGATGACACCGTTGGCACCACGTGCACCGTAAAGGGCTGTTGATGCAGCGTCCTTGAGTACAGTCATTGACTCAACGTCCTGTGTGCTGATGTCGTTGAGGTTGCCGTCAAATGGAGCGCCGTCGAGGACAATCAGCGGGTCCTTGCCTGCGTTGATTGAAGAGATACCGCGGATACGGATAGAAGGGCTTGAGCCTGGCTGGCCAGAAGCAGAGTGGAGCTGCACACCGGCCATCTTACCTGTGAGGGCTGCTACGGGGTTTGTAGCCTGTACCTTGCCGAGTTCCTCGGAGTCAACGACTGTTGCAGAACCGGTGAAGGCCGACCTCTTTGCTGTACCATAGGCGACAACCATAACCTCGTCAAGTGATACGCCATCCTCAACAAGGACAACCTTGATGGGCTTGCCCCTGAGAATGTGTACCTCCTGTGTAGTCATACCTACGTATGATACGCGGATAGTCTTTGCGCTGCTTGGTACATTTTCAATTGCGAAGTTACCGTCGATGTCTGTGTTGGCACCCAGATTGGTTCCAATTACATACACCGAGGCTCCAATAACAGCCTCGCCGTTTGTGTCCGTAACCCTACCGGTCACCTTGGCGCTTTGGGCTGCTATTGTACCAATACCTAAACAGATAAAGGTCAATAGAAATAGCACTCTTTTCATAATAATGAAATTTAAGTTAATAATAATTAAGTATTTAGGTTAAGTTTTTTCTCCTTTTCCAGTATAATACGGGAAAGTAATGGCGCGAAGATACAACTTTTGGCATAAACTTTAAAATAAGTTAAGCACTTTTTTTCAACAATTGTGTTGATTTTTTTGCAAAAGGCGGTTTTTTACTCTCATTTTGACTATTTGTACCGCTCTTTTTTGCTGTTATTTTGTAAGGAAAAACAGTGCCCGGGCGTCTCAAATGGTGCTGTTTCTTCGCTTTTTGCGAAAAAACAGGTGCTTTTTGTGCGTTTGCAGGTGTTATGGCGGCATTTGACAAAATGTAAGGTGTTTTTGCTGTTTTGCCGACAAATGGAACATCTGCGTTTTTGTGCATTGTGTTAATCTGGGCTAAAGCAGAGAAAAGAGTACAGAGAATGGAAAGATGAAAGTTTGTGCCAAGCGAGCGAAAGCCAAGTTTACTTGAACTTTTACAGCGAGCGCAGTCAAAGTTCAAGCCCACAAAGTGGGGTTAAAGATGAAAGTGGAAAGATGAAAGTGGAAAGTGTTTTCATGACAAGGCGGTGTAAAAGGAGAAAGGAGAAAGAAGAAAGGAGAAAGGAGAAAGAAGAAAGAAGAAAGAAGAAGGCTGCGGTCAAGCCTCGCGCGTACATTATTATATTATTATAGCCTGACCCCGATATGACAAGCCCAACAGGGTTTGCAGTGTACAGAGAACAGAGAACAGAGTACAGAGTCAAGAATCTCAAACTTTTCGCGTTCCTTGTCATCCTGAGCGTAGCGAAGGATCTAATGGGTGTGGCCGAGATGTTTCGCTTCGCTCAACATGACAGGTGATGTTTAGAGTATAGATAACAGAGTACAGAGCGCAGAGTACCGCAACACGCGTACTTGTCATTCTGAGCGTAGCGAAGAATCTCAAGCTTTGCGTAGCATTAAACCGAAGGACCAAAGTCAAGAATCTCAAACTTTTCGCGTTCCTTGTCATCCTGAGCGTAGCGAAGGATCTAATGGGTGTGGCCGAGATGTTTCGCTTCGCTCAACATGACAAGTCCTGTCTAGAGTACAGAGAAAAGAGTACAGAGTACAGATAACAGAGTACAGGCTTATGTCATTCTGAGCGAAGCGAAGAATCTCATGCAAAGGCGCGTGGGTAGTAAAAGACATAAGCGCCCAACTGTACCTGTTCATCCCGACAAAAGGCACTCATTACTTTCATATTTAACCCCACTTCGTGGGCTTGAACCTTGGCTGCGCTCGCTGTAAAAGCTCAAGTAAACTTGACTTTCGCTCGCTTGGCACAAGCTTTCATCTTTCCACTTTCATCTTCCAACCGTACCTGTCCCGACAGAGCGAAGCGACAAGGTCAAGACTAACCGCTGCTTTCTCCTTTTTACTCTGTTCTCTGTACTCTGTTATCTGTTCTCTGCAAAGTGGAGAGATGAAAGTAACGAGTGTAAGTCTTGATATCCATTGATAATGCTGCTTTGCAACAAAAAAAACGTGCACCGCAGAAGTGCACGTTTTTTTGTTGTTGGCTGTTGTCTATTAGAACAGTTTCTCGGGGTATTCGCCTGCGTCAACAAGTGCCTGTATCTTCTCGACAGTGCCTGGACGGTCGGCCGCGTATGTTACGCCGAACCACTTTGCTGTTGTGTCGAGGACCTCGCAAGTTGCCTTGCCTTTTGTGGTGAGGTTGTTGACTACCAGCGGGATGAAGTACTCGGCCTTGGGCTTGCCGATGTTCTCTTTGAGGAAGTCGACGAACTGCTCCTCGGAGTGCCTGAAGTAGTCGGGTGTGAAGCCCCAGAAGTTCATTGATACTGGAGTCTCCTCGCCAACAGGCTGCCATGCGCCTTCCTCATCCTTGTAGCAGATGGGGCCGTCAACGCGCATAATCTCTGTGCGCTCTACAACGCCTGTAAGCATGTTCTGCTCGTTCTTCTCGCAAACGCCGCGTGCTACGCTGCCGTTCTCGCTAAGGGTGTTGCAGATACGGAAACCAACCATTGAGTAGCGGCCCTCGCTGCCCTCGGGAAGCTCGCTGAGCCACTTGCCCATTACGGCAAATGCGTCGCGGCCATAGAAGTCGTCGGCGTTGATAACTGCAAAAGGCTCCTTAATGGCGTCCTTGCCCATGAGCACAGCGTGGTTTGTGCCCCATGGCTTTGTGCGCTCCTCGGGAACTGCGAATCCTTCGGGGAGGTTGTCAATTGCCTGGAAAACAAGCTCGGTAGGGATGTGGCCCTCGTACTTGCTGAGTACCTTGTCGCGGAAGTCCTGCTCAAAATCCTTGCGGATAACGAATACAAGCTTGCCAAAACCGCCACGGATAGCGTCAAAGATTGAGTAGTCCATGATTGTCTCGCCGTTAGGGCCAAGGCCGTCGAGCTGCTTGAGGCCGCCGTAACGGCTGCCCATGCCTGCTGCCAATACAAAAAGTGTAGGTTTCATGTTAGTTTGTTTTATAAAGGTTAATTATAGTGCTTTTCAACAGTTTTTTTATGCAAGAACTTCTATCTTTTCAAAGGTAGTGCTTAATTATTAAAAAAAGAAAAAAAATAGCGAGTTTTTTTGTGGCGCATTCACGCTGGCGGCAATTAGTCGCGCTACCAACGCGCCTTTGCATGAGATTCTTCGCTTCGCTCAGACGTGTTGTTGAGGGCTTTGCCCGAAAAATGACAAAACATAAGTTTTGTTATCGACGAGTTTTGCTGCGAAAAGCAAAACGAGTCAATGACTTAGCAAATATAGAATGACAAGTACGCCTGTTGCGGTACTCTGCGCTCTGTACTCTGTTATCTGTACTCTAGACAGGACTTGTCATGTTGAGCGAAGCGAAACATCTCGGCCGACACCCATTAGATCCTTCGCTTCGCTCAGGATGACAAGGAACGCGAAAAGTTTGAGATTCTTGACTTTGGTCCTTCGGCTTAATGCTACGCAAAGCTTGAGATTCTTCGCTTCGCTCAGAATGACATAAACCTGTTCTCTGTTTTCTGTTCTCTGTACTCTGTACTCTGTACTCTGTTCTCTTAGAACGGATATCCTATTCCAAAGTGCCATGCGAAGCCTTCCTTGAACGGGTTTATATTGAAGTATCCCTTGCGGCCGGTGTTGTAGGGGGCGTGCAGGCCAAGGCCGAAGTCAACGCGCAGCACAAGGAAACCAAGGTCGTAGCGCACGCCGGCGCCAGTGTTCAGCGCTATCTGCTCGCCTAGCCTGTCCCATCTGAACTCGCCGCCAGGGCGCTCGGGGTCGGCCTTGAGCAGCCATATGTTGCCTGCGTCCACAAAGAGCGCGCCGTGGAGGTCGGCTACTATCCTGAACCTGTACTCTATGTTCATCTCAAGTTTCAGCGTGCCGGTCTCGTCAAGGTAGGAGTAGCGGTCGTCGCTGCTGGGGCGGTAGCTGCCCGGGCCAATGGAGCGCACCGTGAAGGCGCGCAGGCTGTTGGCGCCGCCAATGTAGAACTGCTCGCTGTAGGGCGGGTAGGTGGAGTTGCCGTAGCTGTGTATGGCGCCAATCATCAGGCGGTTGGCAATGTAGTTGCTGCTGTTGATTTTCCACAGGTTGCGCACTTCGGCCGTTGCCTTTATGAACTGGGCGTAGGGGTTGTTGAGTATGTGCTTGTCCTTCTTGCCCAGCGGCTGCCCGCATGCCCAGTAGATGAGCGAGGTTACGTTGCCGGCCGACGTGAAAGAGGCCTCGGCCCAGGTCTTGTTCCTGTTTGTTTTCTGCGACTCGTCGTAGGTGTATGTGTACTGCATTGCTGGGATGAACTGGTTGCGAAAACTGTTCTCAATGGCGCGGTTGCTTGCGGCGATGGAGTCGAACCGTGCTGTTGTCTTCAGCAGCATGTCGTATGTGAGGCGGAACGGCGTGACGGTGTGCGTGCTTACCTTGCTGTTGAATATCTTGTATGTGGCCTCGCCGCCTGCATGCATTATCCTGAAGAATCCTGAACGGTTCATCTGGTCGGCATATAGTCTTAAGGCAGTTGTAGATGGTACCCTCAGGTGGCGGCGGTGCACGATGGGGAAGAAGAGGCGCGGGAAGTTGAGCGAGACGTCGGCGCCAATCTCCCATGAGTTCACTGTTGCGGCGCGCCCCTTGACGCGCTTGTCGGTCTGCCATTCGTATGAGCCTGTAAGCGACAGCTTTAGTGTCTCGGCGCCGCGGAATACGTTCTTCTTGGCAAGGGTTACCTTGGTTCCAGGGCCAATCTGGCTGTTGCTCTTGCTTGTGGCGTTGAGCTCGAAGGTGAAGTCGTAGGGCTTGTCGAGCAGCGCTGTTATGCTCACGTCTAGGGTGCTGTCCTCGTTGTGTGGCGTCATGCTGAAATTGACGCTGCTGAAGATGTTCATCTGGTTGAGCAGCTGGCCTGCCCGCTGCTGCTTCTCCTGGGAGTAGGGCTCGCCTTTCCTCATTTGCACGTTGCGCATTATTGCGCCCACGCGCACGGGTATCTTCTTGCCGCTGTATATGTAGCTGATGTTCCTCAACCTTAATGTGTCGGTGCCGGCCGTGCTTGCGTTATCGAGTACGCGCAGGCTTATGCGGCCTATCCTGTATGGCGTGAACGTTCCGGCAGGGGCGTTTGCTGCAACCTGCATACGCAGGCGCACCTTGTCTGGTGTATTGACGGTGTCGGCAAGGTAGGTTATGAGCGCTGGCTGGAAACTGTAGTATCCGCTGTTGCGCAGCGAGGTGCTCACTCTTGTCCTGGCGTCTTCCATGGCGGCCGCATTGAACTGCCGGCCTGGCCTCACCTGGGCACGGCGGATTCCGCTCTGTAATATACTGTCGGTCTCGGCCGGGAATCCCTGGTATGTAACGCTGTCGTATACGAAAGGCTTGTTGAATACGATATTGTATGTCACGTCGGCTTTCTTCGGGTTCTTCCTGTATGTGTGTATCTTGGCCTCTACCTTGCCGTTGAAATATCCGTAGTACTTGAGTATGCCGGTGGCGACCTGTGCCCTAAGCATCGGGGATACCTTGGAAATGAGCACAGGGTCGGTGCCGAAGTTGCTGAACAGCCACTTGCCTAGGCCTTTCTTTGAACTGTAGAAGGTGTTGTAGAACCAAAGTCCTGGCGAGAATGTCCTGAAGGTGGAGCTTCCGGCGACGGAACCGTTGGGAGCATAGGATAGCACCGATGTTATCTCCTGCACGGCAAGCTGTCCGGTGGCACTTGACGCGTTCTGCTCCTCGTCGGCAAACTCAATGCTCCTTATGCCCGTGTAGAGCTGCTCTCCCTCGGGTATGTGCCGCGTTGTGGAGCATGCCGTAAGCATTGCTGCCAGCAGGGCGTATATTATGGTCCTTTTTCTCATTGCTCTCTTTGGGGTTTTGTGCCGGCCTGCTCTTTCCTGGCGTTCCTGAAGATGAACAGTTCTTTCAGGCGACTGAGCTTGCGCCTGTATACGTAGCCTATTCCAGTCTCGGTTATCTCGCCTTCAAGTATCGATTCGTAGTTCTTGTCGTAGAAGAGGCGGAGATAGCGGTTGCTGTTCTCGCTAATCTTCCACTCAAGCGACGCGTTGTTTATGAAACTGTTGCTGCTCCTGGGGGCGTCGCCGCTGTTCACCTCGCCGCCTACTGAGAGCGTTATGCGGTCGTTCCAGAACCGTTTGCTGAAACTGAACGAGTAGTTCTTGTAGGTGCTGCCTGTCTCGGCGTTCGTGGCGTCGTTTATGCCCACGTTCACGCTCACGCTCTTGAGCGCTGTTCCTGCAATGTCGTTAATCTTGGCGTCTATGAAGGAACTGAGGGCGTTGGACACTGTCATGTTCTTGCTGCTGCCGGCATATGTGCCTGTGAGCAGCATTGTCACTGCATAGCGGTTCATGCCCTCGGTGTCGAGCGCGTTGAGCTGCTCCTGCACAATGGGGTTCTCGGGCGAGGAGATTATGAAGCTCAGGCCCATCTGGTCAAGCGTGCCTGTCACTTTCACTCCCACGTCAAAGGGGACAGGAGAGGTGTTATTGTCGTCGAATGTTACCGACGAAGTGACGCGCTCAAGCGCCGTAATGTCTAGTCCGGGGTCGAGCAGGGCGCCGCTCCAGCGCACTTCGCTGCCGTCGCTTATATTCAGGGTCTTAAGCGGTATTACGGGCAGGCTCAGCTTGAACTCGCCGTCTCTCATGGCATAGCTTCCCGTGACGTTTATGCCGCTCTCGCCTGTGTATGCGAGGTGCAGGCTGCCGCTTCCCTCGGTGGTAACGTAGCTGTTGCGGGCGGCGTCGAGGTCGGCGTTTATTCTCGCTCCGTCGGCAATGGCAAGGCTCAGGCTCAGGTCAATGTCGCCAAGGTCAATCTCCTTCTGGCGTGCTGCAACTGCCGTGGTGTCCCTGAAGTCGACAAATTCCACAAGGCCGTCGAGTTCCTTGTCGCTCTCGATGGGTGCCTCCTGAATAACGTATGTTATGTTGCTCTTGCTCTTCATTGTCACGTCGCCATACATGCGCATTTTCTCAAGCGTGCCGCCAATCATGGCCCTGATGTCTACCAGCAGCCTGCCATAGAGCATTGCCCCTTTCCTGCGCGGGGTGTTCACCAGCTCGTAGTCGCTGGCGCTCATGCGCAGGCTGAATGTAGGGTTAAGGAGTGTGCTGAAGTCGACACTGCCGTTTATCCTGAACGGGCTGTCGCCCTTGGCATATATGTCAAAGTCCTTGAACAACAGTCTGTTGTCCTCCATCTCTAGGGTCTCGTCGGGCATGTGCAGGCTGGCGCCCAGGGTGTAGGCGTCTATGCTGGCCGACTCGAACTGCACGCGTCCGTTTGCGGTGAGGCGCGAGAGCCTTCCTCTGGCGCTCATGCTGCCGTTCAGGTAACCGTCGAGGCTAATGCCTGTATCCTGGATGAATGCCTTGGATATCGCCAGCGGGAAGCGTGTGAGCGTTATGCTGCCGTCGAGTCCCTGCCCGGCGTCATTGCCCTGGTAGTTGCCGCTGAGGCGTACTGCTTCCTCTTCGTCATGCAGCAGCCTCAGGTCGATGTAGTGCTGGTTGCCGTCCTTGGGGAAGTATACGGCCTCGATAATCTCGTTGCCAATGTGCACTCCTTCGTATTCAAGCGCCTCGGCATAGGCATCGGCGCTCAGCATAAGTCCCTTGCTGCCGTTCTTGAGGCTGAGGTCGAGCCCTAGCGTGCCGGCAATGTCGGGCGCGTAGGGTATTACGCCTGTGAGTTTCTTGAGGTTTACGTTGAACAGCTCAAGGCTGGCATTGTGCGTGTACTCCTCGTCGGGGGTGGTGTAGAGGTGCATTCCTGCCCCGTGCCTGTCGCTTAATGTAACGTCGGCCTCAACCGACATGCCTTTGCCAATGTCTATGTAGTTGCCTTTGCTGAACGTGAACTCCTCGCCTAGCAGCACTGCGCCAGGAGCAAAGCCTATGCTTAGCCCATAGGGCCTTAGCTGTGCCGCCGCGCCAATCCGGGCGCCAATCCTGCCGGCCTTGTCACGCAGCATTAGATTGGCGGTGAGCGAATCGTTGGCGAGGCTGCCATAGAGGCCTGCGCTGTAGGTCTGCTTCTCGTCTTGCGGGTCCAGGGCGGTGCTGTGCACTCCTGCAAAGTAGCTTATCCTGTCGCCTTCCTGCCGCGTGAACATCCTTATGGTGTCGAGGTTCAGGCTGCCCTTCCTGAAACCATATATGCCAGCCCGCAGGCTAAGTCCCGTAACGGTGTCCATGTCAATGTCCATCCTCATGTTGCTGGCGGTTATGCCCCGTATTGCCAGGAAGCTGGACAGCATGTTGTCGCGTCCGCTGCTGAAACTGAAATGCAAGCGGGGCAGCAGTTCCTGGTAGTCCTGCAGGTAGTGTACCATGTTATCGTGCGCAAGCGCGTCAATGAACATGCTGCCTGTTTCCTGGAGCGCCAGCAGCAGGCCGTGATACCCGCTGTCCATGCTGCCCGATACCTTGAGGTCGCCGTTAGCGGCAATGAGTGATGTAGAGTCGGGGGCGGTATACAGGCTCGCTGTAATCTCCTTTGGGGTAAAGGTCTTTATGCCGGTGAATATCTTTATGTCCTTGCCGCTGAGGCTTACGGAATGTCTCTCGCCAAGGTCGGTGCTCAGTTCAAGGTCCATGCCGAATGCCATGGCAAGGTCCGCGCTGGTAATGTGCATGCGGGTGAGGTCGGCCTTGCCGACATTCAGCGCGGTGCTGTTCCTTATGCTGCCTGCATGTAGCGTGGTCTCTGCCTCCAGGCCGAACTGCAGGGCGGGGCTGTTGCCGTTGGCGGTTATGCGCGAGAGGCTGTTCGCCTGGCTGGCGCTTGCTGTTATGCCGCTGGCCTCAATGCCGTTGTAGCACAAGGTGTCGATGGCCAGGGCAATGCTGTATGCTGTGCTGTCGCTGAAGATGTCGAACCCCTGGCCGCTGGCGTCCATGCTCATGCTTATCCTTTCAAGCGGCAGCGATGGCATTACCTTTGAGATGTTGAGGTCCTTGGCGGCAATGCTTGCGCTGTATGAGCCGCGGCGTAGGTCGTAGAGTGCCTTTAGGCTGGTGCTGCCGCCTGCCGCCTGCAGGCCAATGCAGGCCAGGAGTGTGCCGGCATTGTACTGGAGCGTGCCCTTGGCCGTGGCGTGCCCGCTGTTGCCAGGGAATACTGTGTCCTTTGAGATGAAGCGCCTGATGTCGTATGCCTCCCCGTCAAGTTCCAGCATTGCCGTCATCTTTTCTCCCTTGTATAGTTCCTTGAGGCAGCCCTTTGCGCTCACGGCCGCCAGTGACGGCGCGGTTACATTCATGGTGTCAATCTCAAGGGCAGAGAGGTTGCCGTGCAGCGATATGTGTGCGGCAAGCATGCTGTCGCCAAAGAGCGAGAGCGCGCTGCGCTGCTCTGCTGTAAGCAGGGCGTCAAGGTCGCTCCTGCACACCCTTGCCTCAAGGCTTGCCTTGAGCCTTTCGCAGCCCTGGACTGTGAGTGCCTGCCATGGCACGCTGCCAGTGGCGCTCAGGCGCGAGCCGTTCTTGCTGTGCAGCTGCAGCTGTCTTACTGAGAGCGCTGAGGTGTCGCACACGATTTCTGCCCTTGTGCCGGCCAGCGACATCCCTCCAGGCTGCGTGAAGGTGAAGGCGTCAATGCCTATGCCTGCATTGTGCGGGGAGAATGCAAGGCTGCTGCACTCAAGCGCAATCTCTTCCAGCGTTATGTGGCTCAGCGGCGCCTCTTCCTTGCTAGCGCTGCCTTTGTCGTATCTTATGCTGCTGCCGCTAATGGCCGCCTTCCCAAGAGAGCAGCTGCCGCCGGCAATGCTGGCAGTGCCGTTCTCAATGCTTAGCCTGCCTATGTGCGCAGATAGCGAAAGGGTGTCGGCTGGCAGGTGCAGCGCTATGCTGCACTCCTCAATGGTGCCTTTGCGCAGGGTGGCGTTCCATGCGGGCAGGGTGCTCTCCTCATTGCCGTCGGGTGGCGTGCCGGTGACGGTTATGCCAAGGCGTGCGCCATGCAGGTGCACTTGCCTTATGTTGGCGTCCTGCCTGGCAAGGTCAATGTCGCGCGCTACGGCCCTGAGGTAATCCACCTCTCCCTTGACTGCAACGCCAGGGATAAGCTCTCTTGTGTCCAGCGCCAGCTGCTCCAGCTCAATGTAGTTCACCTCGGCCTTGCCGGTGAGCAGCGGCAGCAGCGAAACGTCGGCTGCGGCCCTTGCGCCATGGGCGTAGAGCGTGTCGCCTCGCGACATTGATATCTCTTCAAGCCGAAGCCTTAGGGGAGGGCTCAGGTGTACGCTGCCAATGTGTATGCCGTATCCTGTGCTCTCGCTTATCTCCCTGCAGAGGACGCCGACGGCATACTGCTGTATGGCGGGGATATACAGCAAGGCGGCCAGCGTCCACACTAGAATGAATGGCACGCTGATTATTGCGAGTATGATTTTACGTCTCCTGCCTCTCCTGTTATTCTCCATCCGGGGATACTTTGCTCACTAATATAGAACGCACGCGCGCGTTGTTTTGCGCGAAGGTAACCAAAAATAAGTATATTTGTCCTGTTTTTTTGGCGGGATTTAAGTAATTTTGCAAAGATTCCTCTCTGTGTAGATGGCATGCTGTAGATGGCGTGCCGGGAAATGGCAGCGAGGCAGCGCAAATATCAGACTAGAATGGAAACATGTGATATAAATTCAACGCTCCTTGGAAATGGCTTGCGTGTGGTGCATGTGCCTTCGCCAGGGGCAGGTATGGTGTATGTGAATGTGCTTTACGGCGTGGGGGCGCGCAACGAGGACTTTGAGCACACGGGGATTGCCCATCTGCTCGAGCACCTTATGTTCGACGGCACAAAGGCCGTGCCTTCGTTCGATGAACCGCTGGAGTGCGCTGGCGGCGAGAACAATGCATTCACTACCAATGACTTTACATGCTACTATATTTCGCTGCCCAAGCAGAATGCCGAGCTTGCCTTCTGGATGGAGAGTGACCGCATGCGGAATATCCCTTTCGAGAAGAAGAAGGTTGACGTGCAGCGCCAGGTGGTTATTGAGGAGTTCAAGCAGACAACGCTTAACCGTCCTTATGGCGATGTGAGCAGCATACTGCGCAGCATGGCCTACAAGGTACATCCTTACCGCTGGCCTACAATAGGGCGCTGCTTTGCGCACATTGCCGATACTCCTGTGAGTGTGATACGCCGTTTCTATGACAGGTTCTACGCGCCGGACAATGCAGTTGTGTCGGTAGTAGGGGATATCCCCTTTGAGCAGGTGACGGAGTGGTGCAGCAAGTGGTTCGGTGCAATCCCTGCGAGCGGCCTTGTGAGGCCGCTGCTGCCTGCCGAGCCCCGGCAGACAAGGCAGCGGCGCCGCGCGGTGCGCAGGAATGTGCCTGAGAATGCCCTTTACATGGGTTTCCACATGGGAGGCCGCATGGATTCTGGCTACTATCCTTGTGATGTTATTTCCGATATTCTGTCAAATGGATACTCGGGCCGCTTGCAGTCGCGTCTGGTGAAGCAGAAGAAACTGTTCTCGAAGATTGATGCCTTTATCTCGGGGTGCGAGGATTCCGGTATGTTCTGGATATATTCGCGGGTGCCCGATGGCGTTGCCATGAAGGACGCTGAGGCGGCGGTGTGGGCCGAACTGGAACTGCTGAAGCGTGAACTGGTGCCTGACGCTGAGATGGAGAAGGTGCGCAACCGTTTTGAGTCGGACTTCACTTTCCGTAACCTTGCCGGCGAGAATCTGGGCAGCAATGTTGCAATGGCCGCATGGCGCGGCTGCCTTGACTCGCACTTCAAGGAACCTGAGATGTACCGTGCTGTAACGGCCTGCGATGTGCGCAGCGAGGCGAAGACGCTCTTCCGCAAAGGAAACAGCGTGGTGCTGTATTATCTTAAAAGGTGAAAGGTGAAAACGCTAGCGTTTTCCCCTTCGATAACGCCGGCAGCAATAGGTCGCAGGTAGCGTGGCAAAGTCACGCCCTGCGGGTTGCGATAAGACGGCGTTGTCAAAGTGAAAAGTGGAAAAACGCTAGCGTTTTCACCTTCGATAACGCCGTGTTATCGAAGTTTTTAATAAAAACTTTGCCACAGTCTGTCGGCGGGGAGTGGGGCGGTAACCTTTATGAGTTCTTTTGATACGGGGTGCGTGAACTCAATGTAACGGGCATGCAGGGAGATACTGCCGTCGGGGTTGGAGCGCTGGGCGCCGTACTTGAGGTCGCCTTTTATAGGGCAGCCAATAGATGAGAGCTGGCAGCGTATCTGGTGGTGGCGGCCTGTCTTGAGCTCAACCTCAATGAGGCTGTAGCTTTGCGATGAGGCTATGTGCCTGTAGTATAGCAGGGCATGCTTGCTGCCCTTTACCTCCTTGGGGTGACTGAAGCTCTTGTTCATCTTCTCGTTACGCACTATCCAGCTGCTTATCTCTCCCTCGGCGGGCAGGGGCCTGCCCTTGGTTATTGCCCAGTAGATTTTCTTTACGTTGCCGTCGCGGAACATGGCGTTGAGCCTCTCGAGCGCCTTGCTGGTCTTTGCAAACACTACTATGCCGCTGACAGGGCGGTCGAGGCGGTGGGGGAGGCCTATGAACACGTTGCCGGGCTTTGCGTACTTCTCCTTTATGTACTGCTTCATTGTGTCGCACAGCGACTTGTCGCCGGTCTTGTCTCCCTGTACAATCTCGCCGGCGGCCTTGTTTATTATAATAATGTGGTTGTCCTCGTAGAGTACGTTCATTGCTGCTATGCTGTCTTTCCTGTATACTCGAGTGCGCTGAGGATTACCTTCCTGGTAAAGCCCTCAACGAACTTCTCGTCATTGTTCTTGCTTATTATGCCGTTGATGTAGGGCATTTCAATGCCCTTGAGGCAGAAGTGGAGGAAACGGGCCGCGAGGTCGGGGCTATCGGTGCGGAAGAGGCCCATCTGCTTGCCTTCCTCAATTATGCGGCGGAAGAGCGCAATCTCCTTGGCGTCGAATCCTTTGCGTATGTGCTCTACAATGAAGATGTACTCGCTGTGAAGGCAACTGTTGCGGCGCACAATGCTGCGGGTGGCCTGCAGGCGCACGAAAATAATCTTTATAATCTTCTTCTCGGGCGTGAGGTCCGAAGCGGCAACCTTGGATATCGCTGACGATATTTTCTTTACTTCCATCTCTATTGAGGCCTCGAGCAGCTCTTCCTTGCTCTGGAAGTAAGTGTACACGGTGCGGCGGCTCTTGTTGGCGGCCTTGGCAATGTCCGCCATTGTTATGTTGCCTATACCGGACTGTGAAAAGAGCTTGCGGGCGACCTTTATTATTGTCTCTCTTGTATCGGGTGATGGCATGGTGCTGTATTGTTTTGCACGCAAAATTACACATTTCTGCACACGTGTGCAATTGAATTTGCACTAAAAAATGAAGTTTTTGCAAAAAAGTGCGTGAAAAATTTGGAGGGTGCGGATAAAAGCACTATCTTTGCAACAGTTTTAAGAACCGCATCGCGGGGTGGAGCAGTGGTAGCTCGTTGGGCTCATAACCCAAAGGCCGGAGGTTCGATCCCTTCCCCCGCTACTAAAGGAGAACGCAAGTTCTCCTTATTTTTTTTGCAGCAAAAAAGATTTTTCCAAAAATAAATCCTTTTCTCTCTTTATTCCCACTTTTAATTCCTATCTTCGCATTGTGCATGCAGGCACTGTGGCTGCAGTGGACAGGCGGAAAACGTGTGTCCAGAACATTTCTGCCTTTTCCTGCATTGTTATTTGTATATAAGAATTGGTTTTAACAATAATATATCATGAAAACACGTCTTGAACATGATTCATTAGGCGAGATTCAGGTCCCTGCCGATGCGTATTATGGTGTGCAGACCCTGCGCGCTATCGTTAACTTTAAGGATATTAGCGGTATCACAATCAGCGACCATCCTTATTATGTGAAGGCACTTGCCATGGTCAAGTGGGCGGCTGCCCATGCCAATGTCTCTCTGGGCACTCTTGACGAGGAGATTGGAGCGGCAATAAAGAAGGCCTGCGAGGAGATTATTGAAGGTGCGCTTGTTGACCAGTTCCCTGTTGACCTAATACAGGGCGGCGCCGGCACATCTACTAACATGAACATTAACGAGGTGGTTGCCAACCGTGCGCTCGAGATACTAGGGCACAACAAGGGCGAGTACCAGTATTGCCACCCCAATGACCATGTGAACCTCTCGCAGTCGACAAATGACGCCTATCCCACATCGTTCAAGCTCTGCTTTATACTTCACAATGAGGACCTTGTGCGCGAGCTCAAGCGCCTGGTGAAGGCGTTCCGCGCAAAGGGCAAGGAGTTCGAGCATATACTGAAGATGGGCCGCACCCAGCTGCAGGACGCTGTGCCTATGACACTTGGCCAGGAGTTCGAGGCCTTTGCTGTTACCCTTGAAGAGGAGGTGAGCCGCCTGAACGAGATGGCGCGCCTGTTCCTTGAGGTGAACATGGGCGCAACGGCAATCGGTACTGGAATAAACACCGAACCGGGATATGCCCAGGCCTGTGTCGACGCCCTCAGGGTTATCTCGGGCAAGGATTTTGTGCTTGCTGGCAACCTGGTTGAGGCTACCCCCGACGCCGGTTCGTCGGTAATGTACTCATCGGCACTCAAGCGCCTGGCCGTGAAACTGTCGAAGATATGCAACGACTTGCGCCTGCTCTCAAGCGGCCCGCGCTGCGGCCTAAACGAGATTAACCTGCCGCCAATGCAGCCAGGCTCTAGTATCATGCCAGGCAAGGTAAACCCTGTTATTCCCGAGGTGGTTAACCAGATTTGCTTCCGTGTAATAGGAAATGACCTTACTGTAACTTTTGCTGCCGAGGCGGGCCAGCTGCAGCTTAACGTGATGGAGCCTGTGATGGTTCATGCAATTATATCGTCAATACGCATGCTGCTGCGCGGCCTCACACGCCTTCGTGTGCTCTGTGTCGACGGCATTACTGCCAACGAGGGCCACTGCAAGGAACTTGTGCTGGGCAGCATTGGCATTGTTACAGCGCTTAACCCTGTCCTTGGATATGAGAACAGCGCCAAGATTGCAAAGCGTGCGCTCAAGGAGAACCGCAGCGTCTATGACCTTGTGCTTGAGGAGAAACTGCTCTCTAAGGAGGAACTGGATGAACTGCTCCGTCCCGAGAACATGATTGCTCCGCACAAGATGCCGCATAAGAAATACTGATAGCGGGAAGATAGGGCCAGATGATGGTGCTGGCCTAAGATAGCATACCCTCGTTAGAGCACATTCTAACGGGGGTATTTGCGTTTATTGTCATGCCGGGGTGTAACGAGGCGCGGTCAGAATGACAAAACAATGTTTTGTTATCGACGAGTTTTGCAGCCATTAGTCGCGTGAAGCATAGACGAAGTTTATGCCACGCGGGTGGCTAAAAGCAAAACGAGTCAATGACTTAGCAAATATAGAATGACAAGGACTGGTTGCAATCAGCCCGCGCATTGGATGAGATGTTT
>JAZNUE010000037.1:0-26540 GCA_045592125.1 Bacteroidaceae bacterium
AATGACAAAACAACGTTTTGTTATCGACGAGTTTTGCTGTGAAAAGCAAAGCGAGTCAATGACCTTTTTTGTTATCGGCGAGTTTTGCAGCAACAGGTCAAACGAAGCATAGCCGCAGGTTATGCCGTTTGGGTTGCGAAAAGCAAAACGAGTCAATGACAGGGCCGTTCTGTCATTTCCCCCTTGGCCAAAATGACAAAAAACGGCTGCAATCAGGCGGTAAAGCCTATCTCGCGGCAGGCCTTCTTGCCGCCTCGCGCTGGCTTGTGCAGGGCATAGGCTACAGAGACATCCTCAACAGTTACCATACGGTAGTCGTCGCGGTTCTTTGGGCCACTGCAACGTGTCAGGCGGTCGCTCTGCGCTGGAATAATGCCATTGTTCACATACTGCTCAATCCAGCGCGCATTGCTGAAATCCCAGCCCTTGTCGCGCACAGCCTCGTCAATTGTCTTGCGCAGGAAATCACGGGCGTCGGCAGCAAGCTCATAGTCCTCCTGCGAGAGCTTGTACTCCGCAATCTGCATGAGCTCGCTGGCTGTGTAGTCCTCAAACTCGAACTTGTAAGGAAAACGCCCGCTAAGCCCTTGGTTGGAGCGCATCATCATCTCCATCTCTTTCTCATAGCCGGCAAATATCACAATCATGTCACTGTTCTCCTGGGCCATGGCCGTGAGCAGGCACTCTATGGCACGGCAGCCGAAATCCCTGCGCTCGCCCGACGAGTCGTAGAGGGCATATGCCTCGTCAATGAAGAGGATGTTGCCCTTGGCCTCGACAAGCAGACGCTGCATGTTATGCTCGGTGTCACCGATGTAGCGCCCCACAATGCGGCTCCTGTCGGCATATATGACATCACCTTTTGACAGCAGCCCCAAGGACTTGTAAATGCGCCCCATCATCTTGGCCACAGTTGTCTTTCCCGTGCCCGGATTACCTGTGAATATCATGTGGTGGCACTCTCCGCTCTTCACCTTAAGGCCCAGACGGCGGCGTTCGGTACTGTTCCTTATACGGTTGAATGCCGTTATCACATTCCTTTTCACCTTCTCAAGGCCAACCATCATATTCAGCTGTCTTATGCTCTCCTCAAACTCCCCGCTGCTCCTCAACGCAAGCTTGCCAGTATCGATATCGCATGCCTCTACGGTAGAAAGGAACTCCTTGTCACCTGTGCGCCTCTCGTCAAGCGACGAAAGCGTGCGTGATATGAAGTTCTTCACAATCCCGTTCCTTACGAAATGCGAGACAGCCGCTGCGCCCATGCCATCAAGCGCTCCCGATTCCTCGGCACTGGCCGCGGCATTCACTATAAGCTCCCAAGCCTGGCGCGAGAGATGAAGGTCGCATGCCTGCAGTTCCTTTACAATCTGCGCGACAAGCGTATCGGCACTGGGCCTGCAGGCTGCAATGCGGTTCTCGGCCGGGAAGAACCCTGCAAGCTGGGGATATCTCTCGAAAAGCTGCGTAATCTCTCCCGTGCTTCCCACAAGGCACATAATGAGCGAGGGGCACTCTGCCATGGCGTCGGTCATCTTCCTCACCACTACCGAGCCGTTGCTTACAAGCGCCGGGACATTATACAGCGCTATGAACTTGTTGCTGCAGAAGCTGAACAGCTCATTAGCGTCGCCGAAAGGGTCAATTGCACTGGTGGAGGAAGTGAGCGATACGCAGTCGCCCGAGTCGTACTCCGTGGTATTGCCAAGCACGCGCCCTGCAAGCGAGAGCGCCTTTAGCTCGCCTTCGCTGCTGCCGCCGTCGTACACAAAGTGCGGGAGGGTATCCAGAGCGCTCAGGCCGTTCCGCTTGCGCAGGCCATTAAGGTAGCGGCGCTGGTACATCTCAATTACATACTCCTTCATTGCCAGCGTGGCGCTGCTCTCGCGCAGCTCATGCCATGCATTCTCCCTCTCAAGGCTGCTGAGCAGGAGGTACTCCTTGCCAAAGGGCCTTAATGCCGAGACGCTACGCTGCACTACCTTGCCATTGCCGACGTAGAGCTCTGCCTTGTACAGGGGAACATTGTCCAGCGCTATGTAGAGCGTATACTCGCCGAATAGCGGGACAGCAGCCGAGAGCGACGCAGTATGCTTCTTTCTGCTGTACAGGCTGAAGTCACCCCACGAAGAGGCTGTGCTCTGCGCCACGAGATTGCGGTTCCTGTTATACAGATAGAACGAGAACGCGTGTGTGTAGAAAAGCATACTGTCAAGGGAGAGGACAAGGGCAAGGGAAGAGGTACCCTGCAGCCTGGCCTTGAGGCCGCTTAGCGTAAATCCAGGCGATTCTGCTGGGCCGCACACACTCACAAAAGGTATACACAGCCCGCCTTCACACTCCCTGTATCTGCCCAAAAGGCCTTCGCCCTTGACGCCCCACAGGAATAGGAAGTAACATCCTGAATCCAGTCCGTCGATTATATTGCTAAGCAAGAGAAAGGCCTCACCCTCGTTCTCATCATCCATCTCAAACGATACACGGTGCAGTGGATAGCTCAGGAACGCACTATATATATATGCCACAGGAGTAACGCTCTTGTCATGCCATTCTACACCCTGGAGCCGCATGCAGGTGTGGCCAGGACTTCCTGGAGAGACTACAATAGGCTCGCCCGAGAGCGCATGCTCCTCGTAATTGCCGTGAGAGAACAGCACCTTGCTTGCCTTGCAGGAGACCCGCTGGCACGGTATCATGTAGGTATAAGAACCAATACGGCACTCGGTGTGCCCGTAACGGAACTCCGTGTACACACTCCCGTAACCCTCGTCTTCGCTGTCATCGTCATTGTCGTTGTCATCGTCATTATCGTCATCATCACCGCTGCTATCGTCGTCATTGTCATCATCGTAACCGTCATCACAGCACTCACCGGCCTCGTCTGGTTCTTCTCCAAGGCTGGCACGTATATAGTCATCGACAAGCTTCTCGAACTCTTCATCACTTACCATATCTGTATCAGAGCTGCCGAATACACTCATCACCTCATTCTCGGAATCACGCCTGTAGTTCATTTCATTCTCCATAAGTATTTGTATTTAAAGTTATTAATTCGCCTCCCGCACGTTTGGCAAAAGGCGACAGGTATCTTGTGCGCTGCAACAGCGCACTTCTGCCCGCAGCAACGCACACCTGGCGCTGCCTAATGGGAACTGGGATAAGAGGGGGCAAGGGAGCACCCGTTCCCTGCTTGCACAAAGAACAGTGACACTTGCGTCAATAAAAAAAATACCGTCTTTCCTGCCGGCACTGAAGAGTTGCTGGGAAACAGCTGTCCCGTAATCTTTACCAATGAAGCAATCTGCCGGCGCGGTCCACAATGTCAAAGAACGCTACGTCTGGCAGCGCCGCGTAAGCGACCCTGTCAAAAGCATTTCCACGTTCTTTGATATTTGTGTAGAGAATTTCATTCTTACATTTATTAATTTTTGCAGGCGTCTAGCAGCCGCAATCCTGCAATTAACGGCAAATATGGTTACAAACGAGCGAGACTGGCAAAGTTCACTTTTAGGTCTCACTGCGAGTGCAGGCCATATTCGCGCCAGCGCAAATATACAAAGAGTTCCGTTAATTGCAAATATTTTCGGCAAAAAGAATAAAATTTTTCCTTTTTGCCGAAAATGACTAGAAAACTATCGCGCGACGCGATGATAGCCTTGCCTGTCTACTTTTACAGTAACTGCATCCGTACCCTGTTATCTGTACTCTATGTCTAGAAAGGCGCTGGTTCGTTGGGCCCTGGCGCCAGTTCTGGCGGCATTGGCCCGGCCTGCATGTATGTGGGGATATCGGGGATATATTCTGGTTCGGCAGGCACTGAAGCGTTCATCTTTGAACCGCGCATTACAGGCATGTCGCCTGGAGGAGGGGGCGCCAAGGACTCGTCGTCAAGGTTCATGAAGCGGGCATACTCCTTGCGGAACAGAAGCGGCACATTGTCCAGGCCGCCGTTACGGTGCTTGGCAATGATGATTTCGGCCTTTCCGCGCCAGTCGAAGTCGCCGTCCTTGTATATGTGGAAGTACTCGGGACGGTTGACGAACATCACAATATCGGCATCCTGCTCAATGGCTCCCGACTCACGCAGGTCGCTTAGCTGCGGGCGCTTGCCCTCGATACCTTCACGTCCCTCTACATTACGGTTAAGCTGGCTAAGCGCCATGATAGGGATATTAAGTTCCTTGGCCAGTCCCTTGAGGGCACGCGAGATAGTACTGATTTCCTCCTGGCGGTTGCCCTTGCCCGTGTTGGCAGTCATGAGCTGCAGGTAGTCAATGAAAATCATCTTTACGCCATGCTCACGCACCATTCGGCGGGCCTTTGAGCGGAGCTCAAAAACAGAGAGCTGCGGCGTGTCGTCAATATACAGGGGAGCATTCTCCAGCTGCACAATCTTGCTGTCGAGCTGTCCCCACTCATAGCGCTCAAGCTGTCCGCTACGTATCTTGTCGCCCGGAATCTGGCACACGTTACAGATGAGACGCTGCACAAGCTGCACGTTACCCATCTCAAGCGAGAACATTCCCACCGGGATACCCTGGTCAACGGCCATGTTGCGTATGAGCGAGAGCGCAAAGGCGGTCTTTCCCATGGCAGGGCGGGCAGCAAGGATGATGAGGTCGGTAGGTTGCCAGCCCGAGAGCACCTTGTCCAGGCGATGGTAACCAGTGCTGAGTCCGCTGATACCGCTTGTATTCTGCGATGCTTTCTGAATCTGCTTGTATGCCTCGCTGATTACAGGATTAATCTGGGTAAAGTCCTTCTTCATGTTATGGCTCGAAATCTCGAACAGTTCCGACTCGGCCTGCTGCATTAGCACCTCAATGTCCTGAGTCTCGTCGAACGCCTGAACCTGTGTCTTGCTAGTGAACTTTATGAGGTCGCGCGCAAGTTTCTTCTGGGCAATGATGTTCGCATGGTACTCAATGTTCACCGACGACACTACACGGCTCGTGAGCTGCGCAATGTATACAGGACCGCCCACCTCCTCGAGCGTGCCCTTGCTACGCAGGAACTCAGTAACAGTAAGTATATCAATAGGACGGTCGCTGAGGTCCATCTGCTGTATCGCGTCAAAAAGCAGCTGGTTACGCTTGTCGTAGAATGACTCGGGCCTCAGTGTCCCGCCAAGGCGGCCCATGGCGTCGCTGTCAATCATTAGCGCGCCCAGCACGGCCTCCTCAAACTCAAGCGCCTGAGGCTGCACATGCCCATATTCGCTAAGCTTTGGTGCTGTATCGGCGGCCTGACGGCGAGGCGCCCTTCTTTTTGGTATGCTTGTCTCTTCCATAATTCTCAAATTTCCAGTTGCGAAGATACGCACATTGCTCCGTTCAAGCAGAAACATGGCACTCATCATTATCAACAAAAAAAGGCAAGTTATCAACGGGGAATAAAAGGATTGTATTACTTTTGCATAAAATACTATTCCGCCATGGTAACATTCCCAAACGCAAAGATAAACCTGGGCCTCGACATTGTAGAGAAGCGCCCCGACGGGTACCATAACCTTGAGACTATCTTCTACCCTATTCCGCTTGAGGACGTGCTTGAGATAACTACTGCCAAGGAGGCCAGTGCTCCCGACTACACATTCACAATGCACAATGCCGTGTTCGAAGGAGACAGCAATGACAACCTTATTGTAAAGGCATACAAGGTACTTGCAGCAGAGCACAGGCTGCCCAAGGTGGAGATGACGCTCTACAAGAACATACCTACCGGCGCCGGGCTTGGCGGAGGCAGCGCCGACGCGGCCTTTACGCTAAAGATGCTCAACAGCATTGCCGGCCTGGGCCTCAGTGACGAGAGGCTCGAGGAGTATGCAGCACGCATTGGCGCCGACTGCGCATTCTTTATAAGGAACACGCCCGCGTACGCGACTGGAATAGGCAACATACTCTCGCCCGCAAGCTGCAGCCTTGCCGGATACACCATTGCGCTCGTGAAGCCCGACATACACATATCTACCAAGGAGGCATACTCTCTTGTGCGCCCCGCTGCGCCTGAGACCCCGCTCACCGGAATTGCCCGCATGCCTGTAGAGGAATGGAAAGGCCGCATGAAGAACAGTTTCGAGAAGAGCGTGTTTGCAGCGCACCCGTCAATGGAGAGGATAAAAGAGCGGCTGTACTCGCTAGGCGCCACATATGCCTCAATGTCGGGCAGCGGTTCGGCATTATTCGGAATTTTCAAGGAAGATATCACTGCCAGCACTCTCAAGGAGCACTTCCCAGGGATGTTCTGCTGGAGCCGGAAAATGCAGTAGCGCAGAGTACAGAGAGCAGAGTACAGAGTACAGAGTACAGAGTACAAGCGCTTATTTCCACTTTAACCCCACTTCGTGGGCTTGAACATTGGCTGCGCTCGCTGTAAAAGCTCAAGTAAACTTGGCTTTCGCTCGCTTGGCACAAGCTTTCATCTTTCATCTTTCCACTTGCGATAATACTCTCCTGAATCTCCTTATCCGCGCGCCTTTGGCCCTACCGTGTGCATTGACAGAGATTCTTCACTGCGTTCAGACGTGTTGTTGAGGGCTTTGCCCGAAAAATGACAAAACAACGTTTTGTTATCGACGAGTTTTGCAGCAACAGGTCAAACGCAGCATAGCCGCAGGTTATGCCGTTTGGGTGGCGAAAAGCAAAACGAGCCAATGACTTAGCAAATATAGAATGACAAGGACTGGTTGCAATCAGGCTACGCATTGGATGAGATGTTTCGCTGCGCTCAACATGACAGGCCAAAGCCAAATGCCAACGGTCGGTGTGCCTGTTCATCCTGAGCAAAGCGAAGGATCTCAAGAACGCATTGACAGAGATTCTTCACTGCATTCAGAATGAACATGTCCGGGAGTTGGCAGCTGTTTTGCTTTGCGGCCTACGGTTCTGACAGGGCTTCAGCAGCCCAGACGGATAAAAAAAAGGGCGGTTGCCCCGTGATTCACATCAGGGAGCAACCTTAAACACAAACACAAAATAAAACACGACAAAACTACTATGCTGTTTCACCCGCCGTTTCACAACGTGCCTGGCACAGACGATCATGTTCAGGTGCCCTGCTGCGGGTGACTTGCAATAACTAAACATGAGAGCAAGGCTGTTTGTTCTATGCCCGTATGTTAAAAAATCCAAAGGCCGCGCGCGGCCTTTGGATTTTTCGTATTTATCATCGGACAGGAGATTCCTTTATATCCAGAATTTCTCGGTCTCACGTACAATCTCCACCTCGCTGGAACTGCCAGCAAGCATGCCATAAATCTTGCTTGCGTACACCACGTCGTGCAGGCCAAGGCCAATATTGTAGCTAAGGATTCTCTCCTTGTCGCTCTCACGGCCCTTTATCTTGCCAGAAAGCACATCCTGAATCTCGCCGAACTGCCTGAACCTGTCGAAATACCTGAAGCCGCACACATGCGCAGTGTCATCGGCATATACCTTGTCGAAGAAGAGGTCGCAGTTCTGGAAACCGCGGGTGTGCACTGGCAGCACAAGGCACCCTTCCCCGAAGAGAGAGTCATCCTCGCACAGCAGGCCTGCGGCCTCGGTAATGCAGCTCACAATGACATCTGAGGCAGCAACGAGCTCCTTCACGTCGTCGCAGACGGTAAACTTGACATTGCTGTACTCCTTGAAGCGCTCGATGAAAAGAGCGGCCTGGTCCTTGTAGCGCAGCAGGATAACATCGTGCATGACATCAGGTTCCGACTCCAGCAGGCACAGCATAGTCGCACGCCCTGTGTTCCCTAGGCCAATAAGGCCATATCTCCTTGCGCTGCTCTTGCGGAAAGTCTGTATGGCCAACGCGGCCACTGCACCGGTGCGCATTGTTGTTATCCAGTCGGCGTCGAGCATTGCCTGCAGCTCGCCTGTGCGCGAGTTGTAAAGAAGCATATCGCTGCCCAGCGCAGGCGTGGCGCCCTTAATGCGGTGCACTACCTTTACGCCGTAGCAGTCATGGGGCGAAGGCAGCAGGCAAGGCATGGTATTGAAAAAGTCATTGCCCTGCGGGTGCAGGCTTATCTTTGCCGGCAGCTGGGCCTTCTCCTTGAGCGAGAAGCTCTCTTTCACCCACTCCACACATTCTGCGGGAGATATATTAAGGTCACGAATCTGTTTTTGCGAAATTATCTTCATATTACATCATTTAAATCACTGTAACTTAGCCATAAAGCGCTCAATGTCTACAATAAAGCGCACATGAGTCCCTTTGCCTATCAGCCCTGCCGCGTCGCGTGCCTCAACATCGAAGAGAAGCCTGCGCCCCTCAACAGCAGTGAGTGTAGCGGTAGCCTCAATCACAGTCCCAAGTGCCGATGGTTTCACATGTGTGGTATTTATCTCGGCACCGACGGTTGTAGCCCCTTCGGGCAAGAAGGGCGCAACAGCATTCATCGCGGCATTCTCCATTAGCGCCACCATTGATGGCGTAGCAAACACATCAAGACCGCCCGACCCTACTGCCGAAGCGCAGTTCTCTGGCACGACAGTAACCTTGCTTGTGTATATCAATCCTTCCTTAAGCATAATCTATAATATTTAGAAACTGTTTGAATTTCTAAAAAAAGTCTTATCATATTGGAAACCGCCAGATTCAAACAGTTTCTTACATGTCGCTAAAGTAATCAATTTACTCATTACATGAAAGAAAACAGCCGTTCATCTTTGTTATAAAAGGAAAAAAGATGAAACAGGAGGTTACACGTTTCCTCTCCGGGAAGATTGGATGGCTGCTGTCGGAGATGGGAGTCGAGGAAAGCATTGCCAGCAGGATTGATACATTCATTCTATTCGTGCTGCTACTTCTCGCGGCATATATTATTGCCGAGATAACCTACCGCATAACGCTCTTTGTCTCAAGGCGCATACTCCGCCGCAAGCGCTACCTGTTCCTCGAAAAGCTAATTGACAAGGGGCGTCTGCGCAAGGCTGCATATATACTGCCGCCTGTAATGCTCAATAGCATGCTGCCCTTCATGATGGAGGAGAAGGGGGTGCTGTTCACATACATCGAGCGCGCAGCATGGATATACTTTGTCGTAGCGATTGTTATTGCCGTTAACGCGCTCCTGAACACAATTGGCGAATCGGTTTTTACCAACCGCAAATACCACGACAGGCCCATAAAGGGGTTCATACAGATAAGCAAGGTAATCGTATACCTCGTGGCAGGCATAATTGTCATTTCTGTCCTCACCGGCAAGTCACCGGTGTATCTTATTGGCGGCCTGGGCGCCTTTGCTGCAGTCCTTATGCTCATAAGCAAGGACAGCATAATGGGGTTTGTGGGCGGGTTCCTGCTGCTCGAGAACGACATGGTGCGACTGGGCGACTGGATTGAGG
This sequence comes from Bacteroidaceae bacterium, assembly GCA_045592125.1. Classification (GTDB taxonomy): domain Bacteria; phylum Bacteroidota; class Bacteroidia; order Bacteroidales; family Bacteroidaceae; genus HGM04593. The sequence goes on from JAZNUE010000037.1 coordinate 9,339, forward strand.
TCCCAGGCACCAGCATAAACGGCAACGTCATAGACATATCGCTAACAATCGTGAAGGTACGCAACTGGGACAACACTATTGCCACCGTGCCGCCCTACTCGCTCATAAACGAGAGTTTCCTCAACTGGCGAGGCATGAGCGAGAGCGGCGGCCGTCGCATCTCGCGCGGGTACAGTATAAAGCTCGACAGCATAAAGCCATGCAGCGAGACCATGCTAGGCAGGGTAAAGAGACTGGACAAGGAACTTGCTGCGTATATTGCAAAGAAGACCGAGCAGAAGCTTAATGGGCAGGCCTGCAACACCGACAGCCACGACGGGCTGGCAAACGGCACTATAGACACCAACGCTGGCCTCTTCCGCGCCTATGCCTACATGTACCTTAGGCAGCACCCGCTCATAAGGAAAGACATGCTCATCATGGTGCGCACGCTTGAGCCAAAGGAGAGCGGGCTTCCAATACAGTTCTACTGTTTCACCGCCAGTACCGAATGGAGCAGCTACGAGAGCATACAGTCCGAGATTATGGAGCACTTCGCCTCGGTTATGCCCCTGTTCGAGCTCTACCCTTTCCAGAGCGCCGGCGCCCGCGACACAGTCATAAGCGGGCTGCTCGAAGGGCAGTACCCGCTTGAGCGCATAGAAGGCCTGCCATACAAGACACTGAAATAGCCAAGCACTCTACACATTTAACTTATGTTTGTGCAATTTCACATTGATTTATTGTTCTTTTTATACTAACTTTGCACCCGCAAAAGTACAAAAAGATAAAATATACATTAAAACACAACAATTATGACCAAAATCAAAGGCAATTGTGTACTTATCACAGGCGGAGCCTCAGGCATAGGCCGCATAATGGGCAGGATGGCACTTGAAAGAGGCGCCCGCATGCTAATAATCTGGGATATCAATGAAAGCGGCATAGCCGCAACAGTAAAGGAATATGAGAGACTGGGCAAGGTAATCGGTTACAGGGTCGATGTATCGGACACAGCGCAGGTAAAGGAGATGGCAAGCACAACAATGGGCGAATGCGGGAACGTAGACATTGTAATAAACTGCGCTGGCATAGTAACCAGCAACGCCACCTTTGACAAGATGACAGCTGACGAGATTGAGCGCACCATGTGCATAAACTCCATTGCACCCATGATTATTGCGCAGCAGTTCCTCCCCCGCATGATAGAGCGCGGGCATGGGCACATATGCAATATCGCGTCGGCAGCCGGAATGATATCGAACCCCCGCATGTCGGTATACGCGGCAAGCAAATGGGCCGTAATAGGCTGGAGCGACAGCGTGCGCATAGAGCTCAAGCAGATGAAGAGCAAGGTGCGGTTCACCACCATTGCCCCATATTTCATAAACACTGGCATGTTCGACGGCGTGAAGTCACGCATATTCCCCATACTCAAGCCCGAGCCTACTGCGAAAAAGATACTCGACAGCATAGAGAAGAACAGGAACTTCAAGGGTATTCCTTTCGGTTACCATTTCATACGTTTCTGCCAAGCATTGTTGCCCACCTCAATTTTTGATTATATCTTTGGGGAGGCCGTAGGCATTTTCCATGCTATGGACAATTTCACTGGCCGCCAGAAAAAGTGAACAGCATGAGCATTGAAAATACATCACCATCCGAGATAAAGGGCATTGTGGAAGCGCAGCGCCGCTATTTCGCAAGCAATGCGACACTTGGCCGCAAGTTCCGCAAGCAACAGCTCAAGAGACTGCAAGGCGCCCTCAAGGAGTGGGAGAGACCGCTGTGCGAGGCACTGTGGACCGACCTCCACAAATCGCCCGAGGAGGCAATAATGACCGAGCTCAGCATTGTTGGCGGCGAGATAAGGAACCACCTCTCGCACCTGCGCGGCTGGATGAAGGGGCGCCGCGTGTGCACCCCGCTCAAGATGATGCCGTCGCGCAGCCGTGTAGTGAGCGAGCCGCTTGGCAACGCGCTCATAATCTCGCCCTGGAACTATCCCGTACAGCTGCTGCTCAACCCGCTGGTTGGCGCAATATCGGCAGGCTGTACGGCAATACTCAAGCCATCGCCATACGTCCCCAACGTATCGCGCGTGATTGAGGAGATGATTGCCTCCACATTCGACAGGCAATACATTGCTGTTGTACAAGGTAACCGCGATGTGAACAGCGCCCTGCTCGACGAGCGCTTCGACATAATATTCTTCACCGGCAGCCCGCAGCTGGGACGTAAGGTGATGGCCGCGGCGGCAAAGAACCTCACTCCCGTTGTACTTGAGCTAGGCGGCAAGAGCCCATGCATTGTAGACAAGGATGCCGACATTGAGATTGCCGCACGCCGCATTGCGTGGGGCAAGACCCTTAATGCCGGACAGACATGCATTGCACCCGACTACCTGCTAATCCACCGCAGCCGCGAGAATGAGTTTGTAGAGGCATTCCGTAAGGCACTCATGCGCCTGCACGGCAGGGACATAAAGGCAAGCAGGCACTATGTGCGCCTGGTGAGCGACAAGGCATTCCTGCGTGTTAGCAGCTATATAAAGGAGGGCAGCATTGCCCTGGGCGGCTGGACCGACGCCAGCGAGCGCTACATCGAGCCCACGCTACTCAAGGACGTGGACCCTGAATCGCCTGTAATGCAGGAGGAGATCTTCGGGCCCGTGCTGCCAATGATACCATTTGACGAGAGGAGCGAGGCTGTTGAGTTTGTGCGCAAGCGCGAGAAACCGCTTGCGCTCTACTACTTCGGCAAAGTGAAGGACGGGAAGGATTTCATACGCCTCACATCGGCAGGCGGCTCATGCATTAACGACACTATAATGCACATAGCCAACGAGAACATGCCGTTTGGCGGCGTAGGCAACTCGGGAATGGGACACTATCACGGGAAACAGAGCTTTGAGGCATTCTCGCACCGGCGCTCTGTGGTGACAACCCCGGCATGGATTGACCTCCCGTTCCGATACATGCCCTACAGGATGTTCGCCCTAGTGAAGAAACTGCTATAGCAGCACTTAAAGAGAGACAAGAACACAAAACAGAATATTATTATGAAAGAACACTTGCTAAGCCTGGACACGCTCAACATAAACTTGGGCTCAGGCGAAATGGTTATCGTGAACTTTATCCTTGCATTCGTGATGTTCGGCGTTGCGCTGAGCATAAGGATGTCTACATTCAAGAACGTATTCAGGAGACCCAAGTCAGTAATTCTTGGCATTATGCTGCAGTGGCTTGCACTGCCGGCGCTCACCTGCCTGCTGGCCATTGTGCTAAACCCGTTCATTACCCCTATGGTTGCGCTGGGAATGATACTCGTTGCGTCGTGCCCGGGAGGGAACATCTCCAACTTCCTCTCTTCGCTCTCAAAGGGCAACATTGAGCTTTCGGTGTCCATGACCGCAATCTCAACCCTTTTCGCCTCGGTTATAACACCCCTCAACTTCTGGTTCTGGGGCACACACTACTGCCGCTTTGCCTCGCTCAAGAACGATATCCCAACACTTGAGATTCCGTTTGCCGAGATTCTCTCGCAGATTGTGCTCATACTTGGCGTGCCCATTGTACTCGGGCTTGTATTCTCCCACAAGTTCCCAAATGTATCCAGGAAAATCATAAAGCCCACACAGGTGCTCTCAATACTCTTCTTCATTGGAATGGTAATTGTATCGCTTACACAGGTGCTTTCTGGATTTGAGCAGCGCTGGGAGGTGTATGCGGCAATTCTGTGCGCACTGGTGATTGTTGTAATACATAACGCGTCAGCACTGTGCACCGGCTATTTCGGCGGGAAGCTCACCAAGGCCCCTGTAAAGGACTGCCGCACGCTTGCAATAGAGATTGGCATACAGAACTCAGGCCTTGCGCTTGCCCTGCTGTTCAACCCCGCCATCTTCTCTCCCGACATCTGGGGCAGCAATGGAGGAATGGTAATAGTCGCTGCCCTATGGGGAATATGGCACATCTTTTCGGGACTGGTTATGTCGTATTTCTTCCGTCGTCAGAAAGCATAGGCTATGGGCAAGAGAAGAAAGCTGCAGGACAATGACTGGCGCTACAGTCTCCTGCGCAGGTATGTCGACTTCACGCTCAAGAGGGCATACCGCAGCATAACTTACACTGGCATGGAACGTGTTCCCAAGGACGGCGCTGTAATCTATGCGCCAAACCACACGGGAACACTCATGGACGCCCTTGTAATACTGGCCATGGACCGCAGTCCCAAGGTATTCATCGCCCGTGCCGACATCTTCAGGAAGCCAGCACTGGCCAGGCTGTTCAGGTTCTTCAAGATGATACCCATCATGCGCATGCGCGACGGCGTTGAAGAGGTCAAGAAAAACAACAAGACAATAGAGATTGCGGCCAGCGTACTAAAGGACAGGGTACCGCTGTGCATTTTCCCTGAGGGAAGGCACCAGCCCATGTATTCCATGCTGCCGCTTTCGAAAGGAATATTCCGCATAGCCCTGCAGGCGCAGGAACTCCTTGGCGACACGCCGCTGTATATTGTGCCTATGGGCATAAGGTACGGGAACTTCTACCGTTTCCGTTCGTCGGTGCGCGTGCAGGCCGGCAATCCAATCAATGTAGGCGAGTTCATGGCGCAGAACCAGGGAAAGACCCCGCAGGAACAGATTAACCTTATGAGGCAGCTGCTTGAGGAACGCATGAGGGAGAGTATCCTATACTTGCCCAATGACGAGGAGTACCATGCAAGGAACGAGATTTGCGCAGCGGTATCGGGCAGGCAGCTCAAGGAGCACGGGCACGACGGCACCGAACCGCTGGTTTCAGTGAACCGCGAGGCAGCAGAGCGCATAGAGCAGCTCAAGGCCAGCAGTCCTGAGACCGCAGAGCGCCTCATTTCGCTGGGCAAGGAGGCTGAGAGAATGCGCAGGAAAAAGAAGATTAGCCTGGGGTCGGTTGCCCGATGGCCATCGGCCTGGCGCATTGCGCTGCGCACGCTGCTGCTGCTTGCAACGCTCCCCTACACCCTTGCCTCGGCACTCCTGGCGCTCCCGCTTGCAGCGACAGCGCAGGCGCTTACAAGGAAATTCAAGGACCGCGCCTTCCACAACTCAGTTCGCTACGTGCTGCTGCTTGTGCTGTGGCCATTGCTCATTATCATATATGCAGCAATAGCATTTGCATGCATGCCGGCGCTGTGGGCCCTGGCAGCAACAGCGCTCATGCTGCCTGCGCCAGCAGTTGCGCAGGACACCTTCAGGGGCGTGCGCATGACGGTATCAGACATGGCACTGCTGCGCTGCAGGCCGCTCAAGGCAAAGTATAAGGAAATTAGAGAACTGTTCTTCAAAAAGTAGTATATTATGAAAAGACACATTTTCGCGCTCGCATGTGCGCTGCTTGCTGCTGCAGGCACCTTCGCACAGGAGAATACCGCCACGGAGAGCGGCAAGAAGGAAATTATAAAGAAAGGGTTCAGTTTTGGGCCGCTGCCTGTTGTCGCATTCGACGCCGACAAAGGTTTCCAGCTAGGAGCCCTGCTCAACGTCTTTGACTTTGGCGACGGCAGCCAGTACCCCAACACACGGCAGAAGCTATACCTTGAGGCATCGTTCTTCACAAAGGGCTCGCAGCTGTTCGTTGTCTCTTATGACAACAAGTTCCTTATACCGGGAGTACGCTGGTCAACCACGGCCACCCTTACCAACGACAAGGCAATGGACTTCTATGGTTTCAACGGCTACATGTCATACTACGACCATGAGAAAGTTGCGCTAGGCAAGGACAAGGAGAACAAGCAGGACTTCATATACTCTCCCAAGTACCGCTTCAATCGCCTGAACTTCAACTTCAAGACCGACTTCACAGGCAACATCTGGAAAAACAGGCTTTTCTGGGAGGCAGGCTATCACTTCAACTACATTGACGCCGGATACAAGGAACAGCAGGCGCTTAACCTTGACAAGATAAACAAGAACAAGGAAGAGCACAAGATGTATCCCGAGACTGAGCCAACAGTCTTCGACCTCTACCGCAAGTGGGGAATTATCCCCGAGGACGAGGCATGGGGCGGAATCAGCAGCGCCCTGCGCTTTGGCCTTCTTTTCGACACGCGCGACAAGGAAGGCGCTCCTTCAAAAGGCATATGGGCCGAGGCACATGTAACCCTTGCCCCCAAGTTCCTTGGCACAACGCACCCCTACTACCGCTACTCCGCGACATTCCGCCACTATGTGCCCATTGTAAGGAACGACGTGCTCACATTTGCCTACCGCCTGAACTATGAGGGAACATTCGGTAACAGGGCACCCTACTACATGCTGCCTTTCATTTCGGTGATGGGCGCCCAGTACGACCGCGACGGCATGGGAGGCTACCGTACAGTGCGAGGCCTTATGCGCAACCGTGTACAGGGCCTTGACATGGCAACATACAACGTTGAGCTGCGCTGGCGCTTTGTAAGCTTCAGCCTGTGGAAGCAGAACATTGCATTCGGCCTTAACCTCTTCAGCGACGGCAGTATGGTAACACGCAACTACGGCATGTCGTTCCGTGGCGCCGAGGAGGAGCGTACAGGCTATGAGGAATACATGGCAAAGGGAACAGCCGAGGACCGCCCGCACATCACCGTAGGCGCTGGCCTGCGCTTCATAATGAACCAGAACTTCATTGTAGCCTTTGAATACGGCCTGCCAGTGAGCAGGTTTAGCAGCAACCCCGCCATCAAGAACCAGGACGGCAACGGAGCCTTCTACATCAATACAGGATTCCTGTTCTAAGAGCGACAGGATTATTTGAGCTACAAAGCTAAAGGAACTGTGTTAAGAATTACATCTTGACACAGTTCCTTTAGCTTTGTAAGTATTGGCCCAGAGATTCATCCTCATGGTTATACTGTATGTGCTGCCGCAGTTTTCACCTTTCAGTTTTCAGTATAAACTTTTATCGCACTCAATGCGTTTTCTTGGAAGAGAAAAAAGTTTTTTATTATGGAGTGGATTACTGACCTTTTTCGTGCGCATCCTGAGCTGGCTATCTACTTGGTGCTTGGGGCTGGATTTCTTGTGGGGAGAATACACATCAGGGGGTTCAGCCTTGGTGTAGTGACGAGCGTTCTGCTGGCGGGTGTGCTGGTGGGGCAGCTTGAGATTCCCATGACGGGGGCGCTGAAGCAGACGGCGTTCCTGCTGTTCCTATTTGCCATTGGCTACAAGGTGGGACCGCAGTTCTTCGCTGGGTTGCGCAAGGAGGGGCTTCCGCAGGTGGGCTTTGCAGCGCTCATGTGCGTGTTCATACTACTTTCTACCTGGGGCATTGCCATGGTGATGGGATACAATGTAGGCGAGGCGGCGGGCCTGCTGTCGGGGTCGCAGACTATTAGCGCGGTTATTGGTGTTGCCGACGACACGATACGCGGCATGGGCCTGCCGGCCGACGAGCAGAAGAAGGTGCTGGACATTATGCCGGTGGCCTATGCGGTGACCTACATCTTCGGCACGGCCGGGTCGGCATGGATTCTGGCGCGCCTGGGCCCGAGGCTTATGGGCGGCATTGACAGGGTTAAGGCGAAGTGCCGCGAGCTTGAGGCGCGCATGGGAAAGGACGATAGCGACAGGCCTGGCGTGATGGAAGCGAAGCGCGAGGTTGAGTTCCGCTGCTACCGCATTGAGAACGACTGGTTCAGGAAGGAGCGCACGGTGTTCGACCTTGAGCATTTCTTCGACAGGCAGGGGAAGCGCCTGTTTGTGGAGCGCATACGCAAGGGCAAGAGGATTATAGACGAAATTGGCCAAAGGGAGGTGCTGCACGTTGGCGACGAGGTGGTGCTGAGCGGGCGGCATGAGTATACCATAGGCGAGGAGAAGTGGATTGGCGAGGAGGTGAACGACGAGGCGCTGCTTGCCTTCCCGGTGATGATGATAAGGAGTACGGTAGCGGGCAGGAGCTACAGGCGCGACACGTCGTTCAACGGCAAGCGTGTGAGCGAGCTGCGGGCACAGCCTTTCATGCATGGTGTTGTTATACAGAAGATAAGGCGCATGGGCGTGAGCATTCCCGTGTACCCGCAGACGGTGCTGGACACAGGCGATGTCATTGAGCTGGTGGGCAGGAAGGTGGAGGCTATGAACGCCGCAAAGTCCATTGGCTACCCCGACCCGGCAACGAACGAGAGCGACGTGGTATTCCTCTCCATTGGCATTCTAATTGGTGCCATAATTGGAACGCTCACACTGCACATAGGCAATGTGCCGATAAGCCTGAGCAGCAGCGGAGGCGCGCTCATTGCAGGTCTTGTGTTCGGATGGTGGAGGGCCCACCACCCCACGATGGGCGCTATTCCCGAGGGTGCGCTGTGGGTGTTCAACAACATGGGGCTGAACATTTTCATTGCCGTTGTGGGCATATCGGCCGGCCCTGGGTTTGTCGAGGGTTTCCGCGAGGCAGGCCTTTCGCTCTTCCTTGCAGGGATTGTTGCGACAGCGCTGCCCCTCCTGTTCGGGCTGTTCATAGCCATCAAGGTGTTCAAGTTCCACCCCGCCATTGCGTTGGGCTGCTGCGCAGGAGCACGCACCACAACCGCGGCCATTGGCGCAATACAGGAGAGTCTTGGCAGCGAGACACCAGCACTGGGCTACACGGTTACATACGCGGTAGGAAATACCCTGCTAATACTGTGGGGCGTGTTCATTGTGCTGATGATGTAGGCGAACGGAAAGGTGAAAGCGGAAAGCGGAATGCGGAAAACGGAAAACGGAAAACGGAAAGCGGAAAACGGAAAGGTGAAAACGGAAAGCGGAAAACGGAAAAGTGAAAAGTGAAATGATTTGTCATCTCGACGATTGAAATGAGGAGAGATCTCTCGTCGCAATGCTCACTCGAGATGACAACTCCACGAATGAGAGAACTGTTCAAAGGATATACATATAACCTAATAACAACTTACCAAAAAACTATATGAAACAGTTACTTAACGACCACAGCGAGGTCAAGGCATTTGACAAGGAGATGGAGAGGATTAGCCCGTTTGAACTGAAAAACAGGCTCATTGAACTGGCCGACGAGAGCATACGCCGCATGATGCGCACTATGCTTAACGCGGGGCGCGGCAACCCCAACTGGGTGGCCACGCTGCCGCGCGAGGCATTCTTCACGCTTGGCAGGTTTGCCCTTGAGGAGTGCCGCCGCGACTGGGACTGCCCCGAGGGAATTGCCGGAATACCGCAGAAGGAGGGCATTGCTGCGCGCCTGGGCGAGTTCCTCAAGGAGCAGCGGGCCGACGAGGGAGCAAAGTTCCTTGAGAAGTGTTTCCGCTACATGGTTGACGAGCACTCGGCCGACGGCGACGCGCTTGTGCATGAGTGGGCCGAGAGCGTGATTGGCGACCAGTACCCTGTGCCCGACCGCATACTCAGGCACTGCGAGATAGCCGTCCGCGACTACATTGCGCAAGAGCTGTGCGACGGCAGGCCTCCGCAGGGAACAATAGACCTGTTTGCCACAGAAGGCGGCACAGCGGCAATGTGCTACATATTCGACAGCCTGCAGCAGAACCGCCTGCTCGAGCGAGGCGACAGCATTGCGCTCATGACTCCCGTGTTCACGCCATACATTGAGATTCCAAGACTCTACCGCTACAGCTACAGGGTGACAGAGATTCCAGCGACCAGGATGAGCGAGGAAGGCATGCACCTGTGGCAGTACGACGCAAAGGAGCTAAGCTGTCTGCGCGACCCCAAGTACAAGGCGTTGTTCATAGTCAACCCCAGCAACCCGCCAAGCTATGCCATCGCGCAGGAGACAGTGGACCTGCTTGTTGAGATTGTGAGCAAGTGGAACCCCAGCCTTATGATTGTTACCGACGATGTGTATGCCACATACGTCCCGGGATTCCAGTCGCTCATGACTAGGCTGCCGCATAACACCATATGCGTATACTCATTCTCAAAGTACTTTGGCGCAACAGGCTGGCGCACAGCAGTTATTGCCATGCACCGCGACAACATATACGACAGGCTAATAGAAAGGCTCCCGCGCAAGCGCAAGACCGAACTGCAGGAACGCTACGGCAGCATAAGGAGCGACGTGGAGAACATGCGTTTCATCGACCGCATGGTGGCCGACAGCCGGCAAGTGGCACTTAACCACACGGCAGGCCTGTCACTGCCGCAGCAAATGCAGATGACGCTGTTTGCGCTCTACTCCATCATTGACAAGCGCGAGGGCGACAGTTTCAGGTTCAAGATGCATGAGATTATACAGGAGCGCCTGCAAGCGCTGTGGACAAGCATGGGATTCACACTGCTGCCCGACCCTCTGCGCGCAGGGTACTACTCCGAGATTGACTTGCTAGTGTGGGCGCAGCGCTTCTACGGCAAGGACTTCGTCGAGTGGCTGCAGCTCAACTACAGCCCGCTCGACGTGGTGTTTCGCCTTGCTACTGAGACATCTCTTGTGGTGCTTAACGGCGGCGGTTTCGACGGGCCCCAGTGGAGCATACGCGTGTCACTGGCGAACCTCAAGACGAAGGACTACACCATCATAGGCCGCAGCATACGCTCAATCCTGGATTCCTATGCCACCCGCTGGAAGAAGAGCCTGCCGGCAATATAAGAGGCTAAAGCTGCGCTTAAGCGAGCGGGCGGGAATGTGCATTGTCATTTGTTCTCTGTACTCTGTTATCTGTACTCTGTTCTCTGTACTCTGCTCTGTCGGGATGACAGGCACGTAATGACAAGTACTGTTAAAAACTGAAAGAGGAAAACGGGAAAGTGAAAGAGGCAAGATGGTTTTCACTTTTCCGTTTTCACCTTTCACACTCTCTATGGCTACACCTTGAGGAACAGCCTGTTCCTGTACATGAGTTTGAGTATAAAGAACACTATAAGGCTATTGCATGCTGCGAGGAGCACCTGGTACCAGCCGCCCAGATATTGTTCGGTACCGTAAAGGAGCGACGCAGCAACACCGCGGAAGCTGATGAGCTCGCCTATGAGATATGCAGTTATTGCATTGCAGCCATAATATAATAGCCATCCCCACCCCTTTGTGTGTCCTTTTACATCTATCCACCAGTAGAACAGCGCAAGGAGCAGATAGCACCATCCGGCACTGCATAGCGCCATGCTGGCACTCCATATGCGCTTGATTATGGGCTGGCATATACCCAGGAGATATCCAAGGGCAAGCAGCACTGCAGCCATAAAAAACAGTCTCTTCGCCGTTGCTGCACGGTCGCTGTTGCCGTTCTTGGCCAAATGCCCGGCAAAACTGCCCAGGGCAACAGTACAGCAGAATGTTAGACTGCTCCATATCCATGTATAGTCGTACCACGCGGCGAAGACGACAGAACCGTCCTCGCCCAGCGTGCTGCCATCACGGAATCGTCCCAGCAATGCCTTGTCCACCGCCGCAGCAAAGTTTCCCTGAGGGGTCCAGTCGCCGCAGAGGTACATGGGCAGGGAATATACCGCAAGGAGCACCGCTATCACTAGCAGCTGCTGCCATGGCTTAAGGTAGAGCACTAGCGGGGCCGCAAGCAGATAGCCCACAGCAATGGCCTGCAAGGTGTTGCTGTAGAGATATATCCTGGATGGGTCGAGCGCAAGGATATTGCCCTGCACCACCATACCAAGAATAAAGAGCAAGAAGAAACGCTTAACGATTCGTTTCCACACTCCCGCGTTGCCGTTATGCGCCCTGTACTTTGAAAGCGAGTAAGGCATTGTCACGCCCGACATGAAGAGGAAGAGCGGCATTACAAGGTCCCACACCCGCAGGCCTTCCCACTGGGCGTGGTCAAGATGATATAACAGTGTATCATTGAGCGCCTGGCAGTCGAGTTCTATAAGGAAGAGGCGCAGCACAGGCTGCAGGCCCACAAGCAGCATGAGGTCAAGTCCCCGCAGCACATCAAGTGAGAGCAGCCTTCCGTTGTTCTGGTTCATATTCTGTTTCTTAAGCAGAAGGGGACGAATGTTCGCCCCCTTCAATGTTTATATGTTTTCTTGTTTGCTGCATCGACAAGACTCCCTCCCCCTGCGGGGACTCCATCTGTAAACAGCGGGAGAGCCTGTCTAGCGTGACAAACCGCTAAATAACTCGCAAAAAGTTACTTTACAAGTACCTTTTTACCGTTTACAATGTAAAGGCCAGGAGCAGTAACCTGCTCAATCTTGCGGCCGTGGATATCATAGACACCCTTGACTGCAGAATCGGCATTCACATTCTCAATACCAGTTGCGTCAGAAACCTCAAGAAGCACATCGATAATCTGGCCGCCATTGGCCTTGAAGTCGCCGAACTTGCCGTCAGCGTCACCGGCCGGGTCAATATTGCACCAGTCCTGCTTAACGCGCATGCGGTATGTACCGGCAATTTCAGGAGCGTTGAATGCAGGAACTGCAGGCTTGTTGCGGTCGTTGCCTGTGATTGATGTACCTACACTGTTCCAACCGCTTGCATCGCTTGAACTGTCATTGTTGTAGAATGAGTATGCTACAAGGTCCTCTGCGGGAGCCCACTCGCTACCCTCGGCAATGCTTGCAGTGAAGCCGTCACCGTCAAAGTCAATGAACACGAACTGATGAATCCAATCACCAGCCTTGTCAAATGAGATTGTGAGCTCTTCACCTGCCTCCACCCTGAACACTGCAACAGCAGTAGCGTCGGTATAGTCCTGACCCTGCTCCTCTGTTGTAAGAGTATAGATGTTCTCACCCGAAGCAGCTGTAAGAGTGATACCGCGGATTACGCGACCGGTGTTTGTCCTTCTGCCGTTGTTTGTAGGAGTATAGTCTACCGGAGGCTCGCCAACCTCGAATGCAAACTCGCCTGAGAATGCATCGCCGTTGCTCTTGCGTGTGATAAGACCCTCGGGGATAACGAGAGTATATTCGCCCTCCTCGGTAATTGTCTGAGAAAGTGTTACTGTAACGACTGCACCTTCAGCAACATAATTGGAGATACCGCAAGCAACACTGTTGCCCTTCTTGAACTTCATGGCAACCATACCATAAGGGTCGAACTCGCCGGTAACCTCACTGTTGAAGGTAAGTGTAACCTCGCTGATTTCTCTTACAATGCTTGCAGGCTCAACGCTTACAACCTCAAGCGGAGCAGGAGCTATTACAGTGAATGCGAACTCACCTGAGAATGCCCTGCCGTCGCTCTTGCGTGTGATAAGGCCCTCGGGAATAACGAGTGTGTACTCGCCCGGAGTGTTTACCTTATTTGCCAAAGTAACTGTAAGCACATTGCCATTCACAACATAGTTAGATACACCGCTTGCAACATTGTTACCTTGTTTGAACTTCATGGAAGTCATTGCATACTGGTCGAACTCGCCTGCAGCCTCGCTGTTGAAAGTAAGAGTAATCTCCTCGATAGCCTCAACGCCTGTGTTAGGTGTGCGGCCGATAACCTCAAAAGGAACCTGTGCAGGGTCGGCATTCATACCGTCGAATGCAAATACTGTGCTGCCCGGGAGAGTTACTGTCAGCTGCTGGTCGATATCGATTGCAACACCCTCGGTAAGGCCCTCAAGTGCATCCTGCACATTGAATGACTTTGTAAGGATGATAGCGCCTGTGATGTTTGCTGGAATCTCGAATGCCTCACGCAGTGTGAAGGTATATGTCAATGCGCTGTTGCCGCCGTTGCGGAGAGCAAGAGTTGCCTTCGCACCGTTCCAGGAAGCCCAGCCGTAAACCTCCTGTGCACTGCCGTTCCAAGGATTGCCGCCAACCCAGTGGGCGTCGGGCAATACATCGGCATTCTTCTTCTGCCATGCCACGCACTCTGCAACATCCTCCCAAAGCTTACCGTCATTGATTGTGTTCATGAGGTTGCAGTTGGTGTAAAGCTCAACAATACCCGAACCGCAAACGAATGCGCAACGGAGCTCGCGGAGAACAGCATTGTAGTCTCTTGAATCGCCTGAAGGAGGACCATCCTCAGAAAGGATGAATCCGTGGGTCATCAAAGTGTTGATTGGGCAGATTGGAGAGTTCTGTACATAGTTCTGATAAACCAGACGGTCGCGGTATGTAATCCAGTTCTCGCGGTTGATACTGTTGTTACCAATGCGGTCGTGGTCGTTCTCCTGGCGCCATGTAGCGTCGGAAATCTGATACCAGAACGGTGAGGCCCATGTACCTACCGTTGTGTTGAAGAAGATATCCTCGCGCATGTTCTCACGAACGTACTGCTCAAGACGGATGATACCCTCGGCATTCTCGTTACCGGTGTCGCCAGCATCGGGACCTACAGCAGAGAACTGGCCTGAGATACCGTCGAACTTGAAGAATACATAGTTATCGGTCTCGCGGTTGAAACCAGCCACACCGTCCTGCTGGCATACGAGGTTGTTTGCAGCAGCAAGGAATGCCTCGTAGTATGCAGGGTTAGAAAGCTGCATACCGCCGCGGTTTTCATTCCAGTATGCACGGCGATAGTTACCGCTCTGGCCGTAACCGCCTACAGGGCCCAACCATGCGCCGATACCGGCGTTCATCTCCTTGGCCAAAGCAGACATATCGCGCATCTCGTTGGGGAAACCGCTATGGAATGTCCAAGGACCGTAGTTGTCCCAACCGTCATCTATTACAAAGGCAGCAATGCCCTCGCCATACTTGTCAAAATATTTCTCCTTCCACTGTCTCATTACACCAAGAATATCCTCGGCTGTAAAGTTGGTATGCTCGCTGCCCGGAGCCGCGTTATTGCGGTTGATATTGAGCTCGTACCAGCTGTTATAGTGCGGGAATGTTCTCCAGGGCACTGCACGCTCGCGCTCGCTGTACGCAAGGAATGAGCGGCGCTTCTGTGTCTCGCGGATATTAGCATTGCTCTGTGTGCCGTCCTGTGCTACAAGACCTACGACAGAAGCGACCTTCCAGGTTTCGCCCGCAGCAAGTGTAGTGTTGCGGCTCCAGAGACCCTGGATACCTACGATTGCAGTGTTTACTACAACACCCTCCTTGGCCGTGTAGATATCGACAGTCATTGTACTTGACGCGTCGATAGACTCGGTCTTGTTCTCAACGAACACGCGCACAGTAAATGTACCGTCATAAGGAGCATTAAATGTAAATGTATTGTTGCTGTGCTGGCCGCCTGAATAGCCGCTGTGGTAATCAACGGCAGCGATAGCACCGTTGCCGTCGAGCAATACGGCACCGCCGAAGTTCAGGCGGTGGCTGCCGCTTGTGTACTTCACAAGGATTGAAACCTTCTGGCCCTCCTTCAAGGCGACGTTCTGCATATCATATGCGTAGACGTTAGGATAGTTTGCGCCAGTAGCCTCCTCTACACGCTTTGGAACATCCTCCGCAGCAACCTGTGTCCAAGAAGAAGCTGTGAGAGAAGCAGTCTTTGTCTCGGTAAGGTTCCAGGCATCCTCTTCGCCCGAAGCCTCGCCTACAGTATTGTATGCAGTAGGAGTCTCAAGACCTGCGAAAATCTTGTCGCTCATGAGCACTGCACCACGTGTGTTGCCCACAACCTTCGGAGCAGAGCCGGCAGTCTCGGTATCAACATTGTAAATCATTGGGACTACGTTGTACATGTCAACAGCGTCAACGCCTGTGAGTTCCATCTCGGTACGCAGGTAGTGGCTGCCGTCGCGCAATACTGCACGCCATACAATCTCAATCTTTGTCTCCTTGTATGTGTACTCATAGTTTGCTACAAGCTGAACGCCGGCAAAGTGCTCTGCACCGCCAATGGCAGATGCATTGGCTGCAAGAGTCTCGGTCTCTACACTCTTGAGTGTCATTGCCGAAGCAGGAACATTGTCACCGCTGCCGAATGCGACTGTGAAAGGTTCGGTACCTGCAACAAGGTCCATAGCCTTAGAACCTGCAAAGTAAAGGGCATTGCCCACCTTCATGTAGCTTGCTGCGAGGACATTGTTGCTGAGTGTGTATACACCGTCAGCCTCATCCATCTTTGCAACACCTACATTCTCCTGCTGCTTAGGATAAACCCATGCATTTACATAAGTCTCGCTATCGGCCTGTACAGGGAGTGTAGCAACGTTCACTGTAATGGTGTTGTTCACATCATCAACAGAAACAACTGCGAACTTGCCCTCAGGAGCTGTTAGCGATACCTTGCTCTTGTCGAGCGAGCCCTCTACTGTGATTGTAGAACCGTTGGCATACTCTGTGCCATCAATTGTAAGGGTTACACTCTCGGGGACTGTAATAGTGTATGTACGCTCTGCAATAACCTGCTCAACTAATGTGTAGCGGCTACCGGCATCCTTTGCACCGTTGTCGGTCCATAGGCCGAGTGTTGTACCGGCATTGGCACCTACACCCTGAAACCAGTTAAGGTAGATTGAAGCGGCATTGTCACCTGTTGTGTAAGGAGCAATCTCGTAGTAGTCGTCGGCATAGTTGTTGAGCTTGAAATATGCACCGTCAACTCTTGAATCGCTAAGGGTTACAAAACCCTTCTTTGAACTGTAGCTCGCAGCCTTTGTGTAGCCGAGCCATTTCTTTGCACTGTGGCTGTAGATGTAGTAAGCACCGTCAACGCCCTCTACTGCGTAGAAAGCGAAGAGGCCATTCTCATCTGTAGCCGGAGCGGTTGTAGGGCCAACATAGGCACCGTTACCGTTCACCATTGTGTAGACATGCTCCGGCTTGCCATCCGATGGCAATGTTACCGAGGCTGTCAACTTGTCGGCGTATGCCTGTGCCGAAACGAACAGGGCTGCCAACAATAAAGAGAAAATCTTCTTCATAGGTTAAACATTTATGGTTAGTAATAATTCGTTATTTATAAGCATATAAGGCTGTGTCCTCACAGACACAGCCTAACGTACCTAATTTAATTATAATGATAAATTTACTATCATTCTTTTTAAAATCCAAGGTATCTTATTAAGAAGCTACCTTGTTTGGGTTTTATGAGATTTTTCGCTTCGCTCAAAATGACAGGTCCACTGAACGAATATGGATTTGTGCAACAAAATCCCATTTCGCGCAACAAGACACTGAAAAACTCGCGTTGGTGAAATTTCGAAATCTAAACAGCTAATTATTTACCCCACAAATTACCCCATTCGCCGCGGCGGCCGCCGCCGAGCTGGGCACCATCCGTTGAGGTATCAACCTCTTTGTCACTGAATGTCTGAATTGAGTTGGCAAGCATGCTGGCTGCCTCTACGCTTACCTCTACTGCAAGAGGTGAAATATATGTTTTTTTCATATTCTTATATAATTATTTTCTTGTT
>JAZNUE010000038.1:0-23140 GCA_045592125.1 Bacteroidaceae bacterium
CCGCAGCACCCAAAAATCAAACAGAAAGTTCAAGCGGCACCATTGCGGGCGAGCAATGTTTGCGACGAAGGAAACTTTAGTTTCCCAGAGGAGTGTGCTTTAGCACCCTCTTTGACTGAAAGATGTCGCTTGCGACTCTTGAATTTTCAAATCGACGACACCGCCAGCAATTAGTCGTGCGCAGCACCGATGAAATTGGTGCCGCACGGGTTGCGGTAAAGGCGGTGTTGACAACAAAAAAGAGGTCGACTGGAATTTCCGTGTGCCGGGACCTTTTGCGTACTTTTCAGTCATGAAAAGTATGTGATAGAACGACAACAAGAAGAATAAACGACAACAGATTAAGGGTAAAACAAACAAAGGAATAACAGTTTTATTTAGTTGAGTTATTTCGTCCACACGAAATTTCTACTGAGCCATTTTAGGTTGACCCAAATAAGAACAAACAACAGTCCCGAAAGAACGCGTTCTTTCGGGACTGTTGTACCTCGGTCGGGAATCGAACCCGAATCTAATCTTTAGGAGAGACTTATTCTATCCATTGAACTACCAAGGCAAGTTTGCACGCTCTTTGTGCATTCACGGCGCGAAGATAATCAAAATCTTCGCAAAATTCAAATGCTGCGGTGCTATTTTAACTTTTAAACATCAAAAACTGTTATTTTGCCTTAACTTTATACAATTTAGGGCAGGAGTCCGGGCAAATGGAGTATCTTTGCAGGCAACAATATATAACGGGCACAAGCATGAAACGGACAGCAGCGCTACTCCTTATACTCACTGTATCGGCAGGCATCTTTGCGCAGGACTTCGCTACACTCTTCAGGGAAGGCGTCGCCTGCATTAACGGGAAGGATTTCACAAGGGCGGCCGAGCGCCTGGAGAAGGCATTGCCTTACGCGGCAGGCGAAGGCGAGAAGTTCAACCTGCACCTGAACCTTGCCTATTCATATATGATGGCCGGCAACACTGAAAAAGCGCTGGAGAGCTACAGCGAGGCCATAAGGATTGGCGGGTTCAGCAAGGAACTGCTGCTGCAGCGCGCAGCAGCATTCATGCACGCCGGACGCCATGACGAGGCAATAGAGGACTGCACCACCATTCTAAACAGCCTTCCCGGCGACCCTGACGCCTCGCTCTCAAGGGCACAGGCCTACATGTCAAAAGGAGATAACGCCAAGGCAAGAGAGGAGTTCATAGGCATTATAGGCAAGCAGCCCAGCGACATAAACGCGCGGCTTGGCCTGGCCATTACATACAAGAACGAAGGGCTCTATGAGAAGGCAGGCCTGCTCCTTGGCCTCCTTATCGAGGAACACCCCGGCAACGCAGCGCTCTACATTGCACGCAGCGACATTGAAAGGGAGCAGGGACTGCGCGAGCTGGCGCTGCTCGACGTAGAGAAGGCAATAGAGATTGTGCCGGACAATGCAGAGTACTACATGCTGCACGCCATCCTGCTCGAGGAGTGCGGGAAGAAAGAGGCCGCTGCCAAAAGCCGCAACAAGGCCGCCACGCTCAGGAGCAGATAATTCCCGGCCTGGCACCCCAGGCATGCAAGAATTACCACGCAGAATGGCATTTTTGATAAAAAATGTACTCTTTTATTTGAAAGGGTGCGCCAAAATGGCTACTTTTGGAGAGAACATTGAAAACAACAGTCATGACCAAAAGAACAACACCTTATAACATCAAGGAGAAGCAGGACAAGAATGCGCCATACAGGTCGCTTATCCGTGCCGAGCTGGCCGATGAGTTATATGAAAAGATTCTTAACATCATCGTCATCCAGAAGAGATACCGCGACAAGGAGTTCTCGGCCAAGCAGCTTGCAAAGGAACTCAACACCAACACCAGGTACATCTCTGCGGTAATTAACTCACGTTTTAACACAAACTTCTCGTGCCTCATAAACGAGTACCGCATTAAGGAGGCGCTGCACCGCATGACCGACAAGAGATACCTTGAAATGACAATAGAGGAGATTGGGATGCTTGTAGGCTTCGCCAACCGCCAGTCGTTCTATGCGTCGTTCTACCGCGTGATGGGCGAGACACCTAACGGATACAGGAAGAGGCACCTTGCAACCAAATAACAGCATATAGATGGAAGAGACCCGCGAGGCTATCAGAAATATAAAAAAGGAGTTCCGCCTCTACATGAACGGGATTACTTCGTTCCAGCAGCGCAAGCTTGGAATGGAATACAATATAATATTCGGTGTAAGCATACCGCACCTCAAGGAGATTGCAGGCAAGTTCCCCAAGGACCGCGCTGTTGCCGAGGCGCTTTGGAAAGAGAATATCCGCGAAAGCAAGCTGCTGGCAATCATGCTGCTGCCCGAGGAGCATTACGAAGAGGTTGCAGAGCGCTGGATTGGCGAATGCCGCTACCGCGAGAATGCCGACCACCTTGCCCACAACATACTGCGAAGGCTGCCATGCGCCAAGGAAAAGGCGCTCGGGTGGACAGGCAGCAACGACGCGCTATGCTGCTATTGCGGATATGTCACGCTCTCACACCTTTTCAGGGCAGGCGAAGCGCTGGAGCAGGAACAGGAGCAGGCATTCTTTGCCACTGCTGCCGGGCATATTGCAGCGAAGCACGAATGCCAGGCACAGGCACTCAATGCCCTTGCATGCTACTGCGGGGACGATGACGCAAAGGCAGGGCGGTACAATGCGCTTTCAGGCACACAGCTGCTGTAAGAGAGCACACCCATCCACGATTATCATAAAGAAGAGGACACAGCGCGCTGTGTCCTCTTCTTTATGGTTTCCAGCCCTATTAACGGCCTGCTATACAAATTTAAACAGTTTGTTATGTAATTTTAAAGCTCTTTCTATACTATATTATAAAAAAATGGGTAACTTTGTGTAGCTAAACTGCGGTTTCAGGCCAAATTGCCCCGCAGAGCATTGAGAGATGGAAAACAGCAAGATAGCAGAACCGGTAAAGCAACGTTTCGCCGACTACCTGAGAGAGAACAAGTGCCGCAGGACTCCCGAACGTTTCGCCATTCTTGAGGCAGTATACTCAATCAATGGCAGCTTTGACATAGACGGGCTGCTAAGGCACATGGAGGAGAACATGAAGTTCAGGGTAAGCCGTGCAACAGTGTACAACACGATATCCCTCCTCATGAACGCGAACCTTGTAGTGCACCACCAGTTCGGCGCAGAGTCAAGGTATGAGAGATGTATAGGTTCCGAGAAGAGCCACATGATATGCACAAAATGCGGCAAGGTAACCGAGATTGGGGATATCGGGCTGGCAGAGACAATTGCGGCAAACATAAAGAAGTTCCATCTCACCCACTACTCGCTCTACCTCTACGGTCTCTGCAGCAAATGCCACCAGGCAGTGAAGAGACGCAAGGCGCGTATGGCCAAGGAGAAGTGACAAAAGGCATAACACTAGAAAAGATTATAAAAAATCATGGATATGAAACAGAATATTGACGTACTATTAGGCCTTCAGTGGGGCGACGAAGGCAAAGGCAAGGTTGTTGACGTACTCACGCCCAACTACGATGTAGTCGCACGCTTCCAGGGCGGTCCTAACGCCGGGCACACACTCGAGTTCGACGGCAAGAAGTTTGTTCTCCGCTCAATACCCTCGGGAATATTCCAGGGCGGCAAGGTTAACATCATAGGCAACGGCGTAGTCCTTGACCCGGCGCTCTTCAAGGGCGAGGCCGAGGACCTGTTCAAGGCCGGATACGACCTCACGAAGAACCTTTTCATCTCAAAGAAGGCGCACCTTATACTGCCTACACACCGCGTGCTCGACGCTGCTTACGAGGCAGCCAAGGGAGACGCCAAGGTGGGCACCACAGGCAAGGGCATTGGCCCCACATACACCGATAAGATAAGCCGCAACGGATTGCGTGTAGGCGACATACTTGAGAACTTCGAGCAGAAGTATGCTGCGGCAAAGAAGCGCCATGAGCAGATTCTGGCCGACATGAACTACAGCTATGACATTACCGGGATGGAGCGCACCTGGCTCGAGGCAATCGAATACCTCAAGAGGTTCCGCCTCATCGACAGCGAGCAGTTCATCAACGACCTCATGAACGAGGGCAAGTCAATCCTCTGCGAGGGAGCCCAAGGCAGCCTGCTCGATATCGACTTCGGCAGCTATCCTTTTGTTACCTCATCGAACACCGTATGCGCCGGAGCATGTACAGGACTAGGCGTCGCCCCAAACAGGATTGGGAACGTATACGGCATAACCAAGGCCTACTGCACACGCGTAGGTTCCGGCCCGTTCCCCACCGAGCTATTTGACGAGACTGGCGCCGAGATGCGCGACCGCGGCCATGAGTACGGCGCCGTTACAGGACGTGAGCGCCGCTGCGGATGGATAGACCTTGTAGCGCTCAAGTACACAATAATGATTAACGGAGTTACACACCTCATCCTCATGAAGAGCGACGTTCTTGACACATTCCCCACAATCAAGGCCTGCGTGGCATACAGGAAGAACGGCGAGACACTCAGCCACATGCCATACGACGTTGAGGGCGTGGAGCCTGTGTACACAGAGCTTAAGGGCTGGATGACCGACCTCACCAGGCTGCGTAGCGAGGAAGAGCTCCCCCAGGCATTCAAGGAGTACATCGCATTCCTTGAGAAGGAACTGGGAGTGCCTGTGAAGTATCTGTCAATTGGCCCCGACCGCGACCAGACAATCACACGCAACATCTAACAGCGCTCCCGTAAAAGGAGTACATGTCTAATAACTAAAGAAATAAGGCAAGATGACACATTCGCTAATACACCTGGCTGCTGCCGAAGGCGCAGGCATCAACCTCACCTACGTAGTTGTTTTTGTAGGCATCTCAATACTGAGCTATATTGTCCAGGCAAGCCTCCAGAGCAAGTTCAAGAAATATTCAAGAATGCCCATCGGGCTCACAGGGCGCGACGTGGCAATAAAGATGCTGCATGACAACGGCATTTACGACGTAAGGGTGACAAGCACGCCCGGAACGCTCACCGACCACTACAACCCTGCCAACAAGACTGTCAACCTTAGCCAGGGCGTCTACAATTCAGCAAGCGTTGCGGCAGCGGCCGTAGCGGCACATGAGTGCGGGCATGCCATACAGCATGCAAGGGCATACGCTCCGCTCAGGATGCGTTCGGCACTCGTGCCAATAGTATCATTCTCATCAAACATAATGATGTGGGTTCTGCTGGCAGGTATCCTCACTGTGGAAATCTTCCCGCAGGTGCTGCTGGCAGGAATAATACTCTTTGCCACCACCACAATCTTCAGCTTCATCACCCTCCCGGTTGAAATTGACGCAAGCCGCCGTGCGCTTGTGTGGCTTCAGAGCGCAGGCATAACCAACGCAAGCAACCACAAGTACGCAAGCAGCGCCCTGCGCTCAGCAGCATACACCTACGTAGTGGCAGCAATCTCATCGCTCGCGACACTACTTTATTACGTAATGATTTACATGAACAGACGAGACTAACACACAGAACAGAATGGCTTGTAATAAACCAACAATACCAAAGGGCACGAGGGATTTCTCTCCCATTGAGATGTCCAAGAGAAACTACATTTTCGACACAATACGCGAAGCGTTCCGTATCTTCGGTTTCCAGCAGATAGAGACCCCGGCAATGGAACGCCTCTCTACCCTGATGGGCAAATACGGCGAAGAGGGCGACAAGCTTCTTTTCAAGATACAGAACTCAGGCGACTACTTCAGCGGGCTCACCGACGAGGAACTGCTCTGCCGCAACGCGGCAAGGCTGGCCTCGAAGTTCTGCGAGAAGGGACTGCGCTACGACCTTACAGTGCCCTTCGCGCGATACGTTGTAATGCACCGCGACGAGCTGGTGTTCCCCTTCAAGCGCTACCAGATACAGCCAGTGTGGCGTGCCGACCGCCCGCAGAAGGGGCGCTACCGCGAGTTCTACCAGTGCGACGCCGACATCATTGGCAACAACTCGCTCATCAACGAAGTTGAGCTTATACAGCTCATTGACTACGTATTCGGCAAGCTGGGCATACGCGTGGCCATCAAGCTGAACAACCGCAAGGTGCTGGCCGGCATTGCCGAGGTTATTGGCGAGCCGGACAAGATTATAGACATAACCGTCGCCATTGACAAGATTGACAAGATTGGACTTGACGGCGTGGTTGCCGAGCTCAGGAGCAAGGGCATTAGCGACAGTTCGGTAGAAAGGCTGCGGCCTATCCTCCAGGCACAGGGCGACAACAGCGCAAAGCTCGACATCATAGCCCGGACACTCAGAGGCAATGAGACAGGCGAGAAGGGTGTAGAGGAAATACGCTTTATACTCGACGCGTTCAAGGAACTCAGCCTCAACAGTACTCTCGACCTCGACCTCACGCTGGCCCGCGGCCTCAACTACTACACAGGCGCAATACTCGAGGTAAAGGCGCTTGATGTTGCAATTGGCAGCATTACAGGCGGCGGACGCTACGACAACCTTACTGGCGTGTTCGGCATGGACGGAGTGTCGGGCGTAGGCATCTCATTCGGCGCCGACCGCATTTACGACGTAATGAACCAGCTCGGCCTCTACCCCGAAGACTCGATACAGACCACACAGGTTATGTTCGTCAACTTCGGCAGCAAGGAGGCAATGCACGCGCTGCAGATAATCTCCGCGCTGCGCAAGGAGGGCATTTCGGCAGAGCTCTTCCCCAGCAGTGACAAGATGAAGAAGCAGATGGGATATGCCAACAGCCACAATATTCCCTACGTTGCAATCATAGGCGAGCAGGAGATTGCCGACGGCACTATTGCCGTCAAGGACATGGCAACAGGCGAGCAGAATAGCATGACTGCCGAGGAACTTGCCGCATTGCTGAAAGGCTAGATAAGCCAAAGTACAAGGCGTAACAGGACACTTGCCGTCACTGCTGTTATATGTAGCAGGACCTTGTATCTTAACAATTCTCACATGCATGAATTGACTGTGTCAAAGCCGCGGCTTTGACACAGTCAATTTGTTCCTTTGGAACAAGGCAGGGAGCACCAACTGAAAGCAAAAGCATGGTGTTTTAGTTAAAAATACCCAAAAAGCTTCACAATATCTGCTAAATAACGTATATTTACACTTTAGACAACTTTATAACAATCATAAAAACAAAACACTATGTCTATCAACACTTTTAGAAGAAGCATGGCGCTAATGCTCCTGGCACTTGTGTGTGCTGCAGGCGCAAGCGCGCAGGCACTTTTTGAGAAAGGCAAGCTGTACCACCTTTATGCTGCGGGCAAGAGCGGCAATGTGGTATATGAGAAACAGGGCAAGGCTGTGGGCCTCACAGACCTTGAAGAGGGCAACGCGGCACAGTACTGGAAGGTATCGGAGCTTTCAGGCAGCTGGCGTATCATTAACCCCGTCACCGGCAATGCGCTCCGCCTCAACGGCAGCAAGGTAGAGCTTGGCGAGAACAACGGTTCCGACGAGGCGCAGCTGTGGAAGTACGAGAACGGCCTGCTCATCCCCACCAACAGTCCTGAGCTTGCCTTGGCAAAGGGACAGGGCGGCACTCTTGTTGTCGTAAAGAAGGATGTCGCACTCAAGCACAAGGCGGCGCAGTTCCGCTTTGAGGTTTCAAAGTTCGCAGGTTTCGATGACAACCTCACCTACCGTATAAAGTCGGTTGGCGAGCCTGGCAAGGTGCTTGGCAACAACGACTCAGGCGAGAACAATGCACGTATTGTTGCCGAGGACGTAAACGAGAACAACCGCGGACAGTACTGGAGCATAAAGACCATTGACCTCACCACATTTGCTGTTGAGAATGCCTTCTACGGGCAGAACTTCGACGATGGTGGCGGCAACGCAAGCATAGACTACCTGCTGCAGTGGCCTGCAGTTGCCGGTATATGGAACAACGCGAAGTTCCGCTTTGAACCGGTTGAAGGCAGAGCAGGAACATACATTATTGTATCGGCAGGAAAAGCCGGCATGTACGCATTAAAGGACGGACGCATGATGCTTGTTGAAAAGAACGCTGCCGACAGCGCAGCATGGTTCACCTTCGAGGAGGTCGAGAAACCAAGGATTGCTTCTCCGAAGTGGGAGGATGAGACCGTGTTTGCCGAGAACAAGGAGCGCGGCGTTGCCACATACATGCCTTACAACAACGAGGCCGAGATGCTTGCCGACGCTGCATACTATGCAACACCATGGACAGAGCCTGTAAACGCGCGTTACCAGAGCCTCAACGGCACATGGAAGTTCAACCTTGTGAGCGAGCCTTCACTGCGCCCGCTGACATTCTTCGAGGAGGGTTTCGACGTGAGCGGTTGGGACGAGATTCCTGTACCCTCGAACTGGGAAATGCAGGGATATGACAAGCCCATCTACTGCAACGTGGCATATCCGCACTCGAACACACCTCCATTCATCGGAGCACATCCGTCATCAAATCCCGGCGGAAAGAACTACGGCATCAACCCTGTAGGTTCATATGTACGCACATTCGAGGTTCCTGAAAATTGGGACGGCCGCCGCACATTCATCCACTTCGGCGGTATCTACTCTGCTGCCTTCGTATGGCTCAACGGCGAGTATGTCGGTTACACACAGGGCTCGAACAACGTAGCTGAGTTCGACATCACAAACTATTTGAAGAAGGGTGAGAATAAGCTTGCCGTACAGGTATTCCGCTGGTGCGACGGTTCTTACCTTGAGTGCCAGGACATGTTCCGCATGAGCGGTATCTTCCGCGACGTATACCTCTATAATGTGCCCAAGACAGCAGTACGTGACCACTACATCACCAGCAAGCTGTCCGATGACATGTTCAGTGCCGATATAAACGTGAACTTCGAGATTGACAACCGCGACTTTATCCCCGGCAAGAAGAGCGTAAAGGCCGCCATCTATGACCCCGCAGGCAAACTTGTCGCATGCGATACTGTGACAATGAACACCGCAGCCAAGATTGCCACACTCAGCGGCGATATCAAGCTTACCGTAGACAATGTAGAGCTGTGGAGCGCCGAGAAACCCAACCTCTACACAGTACGCATTACACAGCTGGACGAGAACGGCAACGAGGAGCTTGCATTCTCAACAAAGCATGGCGTGCGCAAGATTGAGATAAAGAACTCGCTCGTCTACATCAACGGGCAGAGAGTATTCTTCAAGGGTGTGAACCGTCACGATACCGACCCCGTAAGAGGCCGTGCCGTAACAACAGAGTCAATGCTCAAGGACGTACTGCTCATGAAGCAGAACAACATTAACACCATACGTACCAGCCACTACCCCAACGCAGCGAAGATGTATGCCATGTTCGACCACTATGGCCTCTACTGCTGCGACGAGGCCGATCTTGAGGACCATGCAAACCAGACAATTTCGGACCGCGAATCATGGATTCCCGCATTCGTAGACCGCATTAGCCGCATGGTACTGCGCGACCGCAACCACGCCAGCGTTGTAATGTGGAGCCTTGGCAACGAGGCCGGCAACGGCAATAACTTCGGTCCTTGCTACGACGAGGCAAAGCGTCTTGACAACCGCCCTGTACATTATGAGGGAACACGCTCAAACGGTGACTACGGCGGCGGACGCTTCAGCGACTTCTATTCAAAGATGTACCCTGGCCAGGCATGGATGAACAAGTATACCAACGACCTTGACAAGCCTATGTTCATTTGCGAGTATGCACACTCAATGGGCAACGCAATAGGTAACCTCAAGGAGTACTGGCAGAAGATTGAGGCCTCGAACTCATGCATTGGCGGCTGTATTTGGGACTGGGTTGACCAGGCAATCTACGACCCGCAGGAGATGAAAGAGGGTATCTATCGCATACATACAGGATATGACTACCCCGGCCCACACCAGGGCAACTTCTGCTCAAACGGCGTTGTCTCTCCGTTGCGCCAGGAGGGCGGCAAGCTCAAGGAGGTTAAGGCCGCTCACCAGTTTGTAGAAATGACAATGCCAGAGGTGAACACCGAGTACGGTATCGTTACCATTGAAATCAAGAACAAGTACAACTTCACGAACCTCAGCGAGTTCGATGTCGTATATGACATTGTAAAGAACGGCAACGTAGTATACACCGGTCGCACAAGGGCACCTCATGCCGAGACTTATGAGAGCGGCAAGGTATGGCTCTCGGTAAAGAAGGCCAACATAAACAAGGCCGTGAAGAAGGGCGACGAGCTGCTCATTACCGTGCGCCTTGTACACCGCAATGCACAGTTGTGGGCACCTGCTGGCCACGAGGTTGCATTGCAGCAGTTCACGCTTGCCGAGCGCGCTCCGCTTGCAGCCATCAAGAGCAAGGGTGACGCACTGGCGGCAACATCCTCGCTCCACGAGACAGTCATCGGCAACGGCAAGGTACAGCTGAAGTTCGACGCAAATACAGCACAGTTGACAGCGCTTGCATTCAACGGCAAGGATATCCTCACCAACGGCCAGGGTTTCATCTACAGCAACCACCGCTGGATTGAGAACGACCGTCAGGGTTACGACTACTATGGTCCCGACTCAGGGCAGGAGCACGCGCAGACACGAGACGGCCTTGAGGCCAATGGCGAGATTACCGTTGTCGAGGAGAACGGCAACACAGTAGTAAAGACTGTGCGCAAGGGTTCTATCTGCGACACCAGAATCGACTATACCATCTATCCACAGGGAATTGTAGACGTTGAGGCAACATTCGTTCCAAAGAACGGCAACCTGCGTCGCGCAGGCCTTGTATGCGGCCTTGACTCTACTCTCAAGAACGTAGACTACTACGCACTGGGCCCATGGGAGAACACTGTCGACCGCAAGGACGGTGTTGTCGTAGGCCGTTACAGGACAACAGTCGACACAATGGCCGACCCATATGTCAAGCCACAGAGCAGCGGCAGCCGCGAGGGCCTGCGCGAGGTGACATTCACCGACAACAGCGGCAATGGCGTTAAGATTGCCACAGAGGGCAATGTAAGCTTCTCGGCACTCCCCTACACCGACGAGGACCTCATGAGAGCAGGACACTACTGGGAGATGACAAAGCGTCCTTACACAGTGGTTCACTTCGACGCATGGCTGCGCGGAATAGGTAACGCTTCTTGCGGATACGACGTAGGCACAATGCCTGAATACTGCGTTCCCGAGAAGGAGATGAGCTACAAGCTCAGGATTACTCCTGTGAAGAAGTAAGCGACAGCACTATAGGCTATAAACGCTTCTGACAAGAGCGACAGCGAGGGGTGTGCGGCACAGCATGCCCCTCGTATAGATTAAGGCATATACATATATAAACGACATACTAGACCGGCATGAAGAAAACCACAATTTCACTCGCCCTCCTCATGTGCACGCTCTTTGCAGCCGCACAGGAGAGGCTCGACAGCATTGCTTTCCGCGCAATGCAGGTGGGGCAGGTAATGCAGCAGGAACGTGTATACCTGCATTTTGACAACACGGCATACTACCTTGGTGAGACCATGTGGTTCAAGGCCTATGTCTCTTTCGGCACCGGCAACCGCCCCAGTACGCTCAGCAAGGTGCTTTATGTGGAGCTGGTAGCACCCGAAGGATATGTTGTTGAAACCAAGAAGTACAAGATTAGCGATGACGGGAGCTGCTATGGAGAATTTGAACTTAACCCGCTGCTGCTCTCGGGTTACTATGAGGTGCGCGCCTACACGCGCTACATGCTCAACTGGGACAAGAGCGCCATATTCAGCCGCGTGTTCGCTGTATTCGACAAGGTGAACGCCGATAACTGGGACTTCAAGAACATGCTCGACCGTCGCCGGGGGTTCAGCAGCAACGGCAAATGGATAAGCGCAGGACTGCCCGAGGCATCGCTCACATTCTTCCCCGAGGGAGGCAACCTTGTCGCAGGCCTGGAGAGCCGTGTAGCCTATGAGCTGCGTGGGGAGAACGGGCTTTTCGGCGAGGAAAAGATTACTGTATACGAGAATGGCTTACCCTTGCTCGAGACAAGGCCCGTGCATATGGGAAAGGGTTCATTTGCCTTTACGCCTAAAGAAGGCAGCAGATACCATGCCGAGGTTACGGTGGCCAATGGCGACGGCAAGTCCAAGAGACACAAGTTCAAGTTGCCGGAAGTTGAGGAAAAAGGCATTGTAATGTGTGTAAAGGAGAAAGGCGACAGTATTACAGTGGGGATAGAGAGCAGTTTCCCCCAGGCCCAGGAACTAGGATTCGTGGTGCTGCACCGCGGCACCATGGGCTACTACAGGAAATTCAGCACCGCTGCCGGGAACAATAGCCTTACATTTGCCAAGGACAGCCTGCGCGAGGGCGTAAACCGCGCCGTTGTATTCACCGACAGCGTGACACCGCTTGCCGAGCGTCATTTCTTCATCACCCACGGTTCCTTGCAGGGTAGCGACACCAGGACCGTCAGGCTGAATGTAACGGCCAATGGCAACCAACCGGACAATGCGACACTTTCGCCGCATGAAAAAGTTACAATAAAGATAACCCGCGACGACGGCAGGCCCATTACCGATGAAAGCGACCTGTCGCTCACCGTCAGCGACGCCACAGGCAGGCTGACAACATCGTACAGCCACAACATGTACACATACCTGCTGCTCGGTTCCGAGCTCAAGGGCTACATACCCGACGCTGCGCAATACTTTGACCCGCAGAATCCGGCACGCAAGGAGCAGCTCGACCTTGTAATGCTCACCCACGGCTGGACATCATACGACTGGAGCAGGCTCACACGCACCCGCATTGGCAATTTCCAGCCAATAGAGCGTGGGATAACCATAAAAGGGCGGTTCTTCCTTAAGACAAAGAACCGCGATTTCGGGAAACTTGGCAAGGCCAACATCATTCCGCAGAAGGATGTGCTCACAAGGATGGACATATCCCCCAACGGGAAGGATGTGCAGACCACCACGTTCCGCACCGACAGCACCGGTTCATTCGTTGTTGAGACCGACGACTTCTACGGCACGCGCGTTGCCTCGTTCAAGCCCCAGACAGCAATGAGGCAAAGAGGCAGCATTGCCTACCAGTTCGCGCTAGACCGCTACTACTCCCCCGGTTTCCGCCTCTACGACTACTGGGAGAACCACCTTGGCATGCCAATGAGCAAGAGCCAGAGCGACAGCCTGGTAAAGCTTAACCCGTTCGAGTTCATGCTCTCCTCGCTTGAGGTCACAGCCAAGAAGAAGCACGAGCTCAACAGCCGCCCGCCGCACAGCGAGATGCGCTTCAACTATCTCGACGAGTGGGAGTATGCCCAGGATGTCACCTACCTTAGCATGCTCAGCACACACGAGGACGAAATCTACGGCAATATAAAGGACAGGAACTATTCCGTTTCAGTACTCTTGACAGAGATGAAGGAGAGCGAAGGAATGGGGTTCCATGAAAAGTACAGTCTCCTTAAGGAGAATGGGCTCATAGACAAGGATGTTCATCTTACCGCCAGCGACGAGAAAGACGTGACCCGCCTAGAAGAGATAATATCCGCTCTCCATGACACATACCTAGTATATAATGACAGGAACGAGGATGTCATTTCTGTGACAAGGTTCTCGGAGCGCAAGGACAATGAACGGTACATAGGCAATATACGTTGCGGCGAGGAGGGAGTGACAATTCCCGTCAACCACGACTACGACCACATTCTCACCGCCAACGACGTTGTCCTTAGCGCAATGCGCCGCCACAACTACAGCTGGGCCTATTGGGTGCAGCTTATGGTTGTCCTTGGGGAGTATGACCACAGCAGGACTCCCGAGCCAGACATGGAGTACCTGCGCGGGCTTGCCAGTGCCGACAAGATGACCAATTTCAAGGAGATTGTAATACGCAGCGACGAGAAGACCCGCTTGCAGTTCGAGAACCGCAGCACACACTGGATGCCATTGACAAGAATGCTTGACAACAAGATTCCCATACAGAAGTTCTACCGCGGTTTCCTGTCGCAGAGCTACCTTTTCGCCGGAAACGGTGCAGACGGCTGCCCCGACGCGTCCACCTTCTGGGAGCGCCTGAATAACTTTCAGGGCGGCGGAATAAACTACCCCATCAACCCCAACTATGTCGCATGCCTCATCCCTTACACCGATGAGGAACGCGCGCAGGGGGGCGTTCCCGAATTTGCAGCGCCAGGCAGCACAATGCGCTACACATCGGTACAAGGATACAGCGAGAGCAAGCAGTTCTATTCGCCCGACTACAGCAGCATGGCACCACAGGAGAAGGATTACCGCCGCACACTGTGCTGGGTACCCGAAGTGAAGATTGCCGGCGGCGAGGCAACAGCCGAGTTCTACAACAGCAGCGGCTGCTGGAACATATCGGTTGAGGTTTCCGGGCGCGACTACGACATATTGTTCAGCAATGATGACGTGACACGCACAAGATTCATCGAGAGGGCAAGGCCGCAGAAGGTGGAGCGGAATAGCGCCAGGCCCGAAGAGACGCCAATGGACTCCGCCACACTCGCAGCATGCAGGTACCAGCACGAAAAGGCCCTTATATACTATGGGCAGAAGCGCTACAAGGACGCCCTGACTATGTTTGTGGAGCTTGCCCAGTACCGCTATGCTCCCGCCATCTACTACATTGGACTGTGCTACCTCGACGGTACAGGACTCAGCAAGGACAGTGCCCAGGCCTTCAGGTTCATGAGCGAGGCCGCCGCACGCGGCTGTGCCGAGGCCCAGTACAGCCTGGCGGAAATGTATGAGAAAGGCATTGGGACAGAGCAGGACAGCACGCTGGCCCATAAGCACTTCGCCATCGCCGCTACACAGGAGGAACCGCGTGCACTCATTGAGATGTACCGCCGGCACATGGAAGGCAAGATGGTACAGCAGGACAGCAGTCTTGCCGAGGCGCTGCTGCAGAAGGCGGCAGCCAGCCAGCACCCGCAGGCAATGCTTGAATACGGCAGGCTGCTCATAGATGACGGGCGCGACGGCATAAGGTACATCAAGGCCGCTGCCAGCAGCGGCCTTGACGACGCCCTTCTCTACATGTATGAGCATGATAAGGACTCCGGCAACTTTAAGGAGGCATACCAGCATGCCAAGGAACTGCACCTGAAGGGCAGCCATGAGGGCACAAGGCGCATGGCCGACTGCTACTACAGCGGCAAAGGCGTAAGCCGCGACAAGAGGCTTGCCAAGGACCTCTACCGCGAGGCAGCAAATGCCGGAAACAAGGAGGCCAAGGAGATACTGGAGAAACTGTAAGGCAACTACGAAGAGATTCTTTGCTACGCTCAAACCTGCGGTGGGTGCTCCGGACGCTAATAAGGGGTACCCATACGGCGGACCGCATGCGAAGCGACGAGGTCTCGCAAAGTGGAAAACCGCAGGCCTTAACAACGCTTAGACTTTAAACATTAAACTTTCAACCTTGCGTTAATTCCGCGTTAATTCGCATTAAATGCTTTGAAAGCAGATACATTTTTTGTTATTTTGTAATCAGAGAGCAAGAATAATGGTCAACAACGGCAACAACAAGGAGAGGAAGAACGTGCTGCAACTGCGGTGCGAGCCTATTGATTGTGTGCGCATAGGCCTTGTGGGCCTGGGCGTGCGTGCCAAGCGTGCCGTACACCGCATGATGCACATTGATGGGTGCTGCATAACCGCCCTGTGCGACCTTGTGGAGGAGAACATAGCCGACGCAAAGGAAATCATTGCCAGGCAAGGCGGCAAGGCACCTGCATGCTATTGCGAGAGCGAAGGATGGAAACAGCTTTGCCGGCAGAGCGATGTTGACCTTGTCTACATATGCACCGACTGGGCAAGCCATGCCGACATTGCCGTATATGCCATGCAGTGCGGAAAGCACGTTGCCACCGAGGTACCCGCAGCAACAACCGTTGCCGACTGCTGGCGGCTAGTGGACACCGCTGAGGAGACACAGCGCCATTGCATAATGCTTGAGAACTGCTGTTACGACGAGTTCGAGCTATGCACGCTGAACATGGCACAGCAAGGCCTGCTTGGAGAGATAATACATGCCGAGGGTTCATACCTGCACGACCTGCGCGACCGCATTGCCACCAATGACGACGGCGGACGCAAGTGGAGCAACTGGCAGGTAGAATTCATGAACAGGCACAACGGCAACCCCTACCCCACACACGGTCTTGGACCTGTAGCATTGGCAATGGGAATCAACCGCGAGGACAGGATGAAGAGCATTGTCTCATGCTCCTCAAGGCCCGTTGGCGACAGCAGCCTTATGGGAAACATGAACAGTTCCATTATCACTACAGAGAAGGGACACACCATTCTTGTACAGAACTGCATGACACTGCCCCGCCCCTACAGCCGCTCGTTCCTTGTGAGCGGTACCGAAGGGTTCGCGCAGAAATACCCTGTACCCTCATTTGCTTTCGCCCCCGAAAGCGATAATGCCGCTATGGGCGAGGAGTGCGCAAGGCTAATGGAGCAATACCGCCACCCCTTTGTGGCAATGTACAGGCAACGCGGCGAGGAACTGTGCGGCCGCCGCTGGATAGACTACGCCATGGACAGCCGCCTCGTCCACTGCCTGCGCAACGGACTCCCGCTCGACATGAACGTATATGACGCTGCCCTGTGGAGCTGCCTGGTGGAACTCACCGACATATCGGCAAGCAACGGCGGCGCACCCGTTGAAATCCCCGACTTCACCCGCGGACAGAGCAATCCGGACAGCAAGAAAACCTTCTCTTGACAGCACTCCTGTCATCGTATCCGTCATTGTACAGATATACGCGCCCTTTGCGTAACCTGTTATTATGAGCGTACGCGAGAAATCTCCAGATAAATCGCGATTAGGATATTTGCAAAGCTGGGAGTATTAGAGATTCTTCGCTCAGAATGACAAGTACGCCTGTTGCGGTACTCTGTTATCTGTACTCTGTACTCTGTTATCTATACTCTAAACATCACCTGTCATGTTGAGCAAAGCGAAACATCTCGGCCGACACCCATTAGATCCTTCGCTACGCTCAGGATGACAAGGAACGCGAAAAGTTTGAGATTCTTGACTTTGGTCCTTCGGCTTAATGCTACGCAAAGCTTGAGATTCCTCACATTGACTTTAGCCCCTTCGGGCGTCGACCGTTGGTTCGTTCAGAATGACAAAACAACGTTTTGTTATCGACGAGTTTTGCAGCAACAGGTCAAACGCAGCATAGCCGCAGGTTATGCCGTTTGGGTTGCGAAAAGCAAAACGAGTCAATGACAGTGCAAATATAGAATGACAAAACAACGTTTTGTTATCGGCAAGTTTTGCAGCCATTAGTCGCGTGAAGCATAGACGAAGTTTATGCCATGCGGGTGGCTAAAAGCAAAACGAGCCAATGACCTTTTTTGTTATCGACGAGTTTTGCAGCAACAGGTCAAACGAAGCATAGCCGCAGGTTATGCCGTTTGGGTGGCTAAAAGCAAAACGAGTCAATGACAGTGCAAATATAGAATGACAAGACAAAGCCTTGTTATAGGTGAGTCTCTTACCAGCCTTTCCTTGCCTTGTAATGCACTGCTGCCGAGATGGCAAGCGTGAGCACGCCGCCAAGGATATATGCCAGCGTGCGGTTCTCCATGCCAAACATCATTGGCGAGATGAAGATATACGACGAGCACACATAGGTCATTATGAGCGCAGGTATCATGGCAATGAGCGCAGGCTTGCCTTTCTTGAACAGGTACACAGTAATACACCATAGTGTTATTACCGCCAATGTCTGGTTGCACCATGCGAAGTAGCTCCATATTGTCTGGAACGGCAAGGCGAAGATGATGAACAGTGCCGCAGCGAAGAGCGGCAGCGACACAAGCACTCGCTTGAGCAGTTTCTTCTGCCCTATGCCGAACATATCCGCCACAATGAGCCTTGCGCAACGGAATGCCGTGTCGCCCGATGTTATTGCACACCCTATGATACCTACAAGCACAAAGACTGTAATGACAGGTCCCATAGTGGTACTCGTTATAACATTCACAAGTTTTGCAGCACTGCCGCCATACTCGGCAATGGCAGCGTTGAGCCCTTCAACTCCACCCCAGAAGGCCATGCCTATTGCAGCCCATATGAGCGCGACTATGCTCTCGGAAATCATGGCGCCGTAGAATATGCTGCGGCTCTGCTTCTCCGACTTCATGCAACGCGCCATCATGGGTGACTGCGTAGCATGGAAACCCGAGATTGCGCCGCACGCTATTGTAGTGAAGAGCATGGGCACAATGGGGAACTTCTCCGGACTGGCTATCTGGTTGTCGAGCGAGGTGAGCTCAGGGATTATATATGTATCGCTATGCACAAGCAATATGCATAGTATGCTCAATGCCATTACAAGCAACGCAATGCCGAAGAGCGGGTAAACGCGGCCTATTAGCTTGTCGATGGGCAGCAGCGTTGCCATAATATAATACACAAGAATCACAGCAAGCACGGCTATAAGTTCCCACGACATGCCGCTGAAGGCAGGCGTCTCAAGTGCAGGAACCGCAACATTGGACGCAATGAGCTCCGCCGGCTGCGACATGAAGACAGCACCCACAAGCACCATAAGGAGTACCGAGAATATGCGCATGAAGACCCTTGTCCCATTGCCCAGATACTGGCCAATAATCTCGGGAAGGCTCTTGCCTCCGTCCTTCAATGATATTACGCCCGCAATAAAGTCGTGCATGGCACCCATGAATATTCCGCCTAGGGTAATCCACAGGAACGCCACAGGACCGTATGCTGCACCGAGCAGGGCGCCGAAGATGGGGCCAAGGCCGGCAATGTTGAGCAACTGGATGAGGAACACCTTCCAGCGTGGCATGGGAATGTAGTCGACACCGTCATACATTGTCTCGCACGGTACAGGATTGGCGGCGCTTATTTCGCACACCTTCTCAAGATACTTGCCATAGGTGAAGTAGGCAATGACAAGTGCCGCAAGGCACAAAAGGAATGTTATCATAGCAATCTCATTTTTTCATTATCTTTCCGTCAATAACCTTTATCTGCTCCTCGTCGCACAGTTGACGCAGGAGACTCTTTGTCCCGGCCTCGGTGAGCCCCAGTACTTGCAATTCGTCAAGCGAATGTGGCAGGCCATCGGAGAGCAGCCGCATTATGGCAGCAGTTGAAGAATCCGATGGTACAGCCACGCCTGCAGCACGCCTTGCCACGCACACATCGCAGCGCCGGCACTCCTCGCTGCCCTTCTCGCCGAAGTACTCAAGCAGCAGCCGGCTGCGGCACTTGTCCTCGCTTGTGGCATAGTTAATTACCGACTTGAGGCGCTCGCCGAATATTGCCTTGCGCTCGTCATATACCTCGCGCGGGAAACGCAGCTCGCTGCCAAGCACACGATGGCGGGTAAAGGTTATTATGGGGCATTTCTTCGAGGGGGCATAGGACACAAGGCCCTGGTTGCTCATTGAAACGAATATCTCATACATGCGGTGGCGCGACAGCCTTGTAATGCGCGACAGGTAGCGCTCGTCAATGAACACATAGTCGCTGAAGAGACCGCTGTAGTTGCGCAGCAGGGCATTCACCAGCAGCTCGTAGTCGGGCGGCAGGCCGCGGAAGCGGTAGAGCGCGTCCTTGCCCACAATAAAGCGCAGGCGGGACGAGTACTCCATCTCCTCTACGTACTCAAGATAGCCCATGCGGGTGAGTATCTTCAGCGCGCTGTCGGCCTGCAGCACTGGGCGGTGATAGTCCTTGCAGAAGTCGCCTAGCGAGAACTCATAGGTACAGTTGAGTCCGTCGCCAAGGGCCATGCTGTAGTAGTAGCATATCTCATCATAGACTTCGCGGATGAACTCCTGCGAAGGGTAGTTATCGGAGAGGCGGCGCGCCACTACCTGCCTGTCGCTGCGGCTGAAGAGCGTGACTGCATAGGCGTCCTTGCCATCGCGCCCCGCACGGCCGGCCTCCTGGAAATAGGCCTCAATGGAACTTGGCAGGTCAATATGCACAACCAGGCGCACATCGGGCTTGTCAATACCCATGCCAAAGGCATTGGTGGAGACCATAACGCGTGCCTTGCCGCTCTTCCAGGCCTCCTCCTTAGCGTCCTTGCTCTCGGGTGCCAGGCCTGCATGGTAGTATTCGGCCGTAATTCCATTGGAGAGCAGGAACTCGCACACCTCCTTTGTCTTCTTGCGGTTGAGCGTGTACACTATTGCCGAACCGCCTACCCTCCTGAGTATATGCAGCAGTTCCTGTGTCTTGTTCTCGGTGCGGCGCACCACATACACAAGGTTCTTGCGGGCAAAGCTCATGCTGTGGCAGTTCTCTTCCTTGAAACCGAGCTGCTGCTGTATGTCCTTCACCACCTCGGGGGTGGCTGTTGCCGTGAGCGCAAGCACAGGCACCGAAGGGAATATGCCGCGCAGCGCAATTATCTCGCGGTATGCCGGACGGAAATCGTGCCCCCACTGCGATATGCAGTGCGCCTCGTCAACGGTGATAAGCGATACCTTGACGCGCTGTATCTTCTTGAGGAACAGTTCCGAGGCGATTCGCTCGGGCGAAATGTACAGGAACTTGTAATCGCCGAAAATGCAGTTCTCAAGCGCTGTCACAATCTCGCTGCTCTTCATTCCTGAATAGATGGCCGTTGCCTTAATTCCCCTGCTGCGCAGGTTAGCGACCTGGTCCTTCATGAGCGCGATGAGCGGCGTTACAACAATGCACAGGCCTTCCCTGGCCAGCGTAGGCACCTGGAAGGCAATGCTCTTGCCACCACCAGTGGGCATAAGGCCGAGCGTGTCGCGCCCGGCCCCTATGCTCTCGATAATCTCGCGCTGTATTCCGCGGAAATCATCATATCCCCAATACTTCTTTAGGATTTCCCTGTACGTCATCAGTTTCT
Source organism: Bacteroidaceae bacterium (assembly GCA_045592125.1). Lineage (GTDB taxonomy): Bacteria > Bacteroidota > Bacteroidia > Bacteroidales > Bacteroidaceae > HGM04593. The sequence continues at coordinate 20,842 of JAZNUE010000038.1, forward strand.
CTGCGCCGTCTTTGCGTGTATGCTCTCAATCTGCAGCTGCACCTCGCCATGCTTGTAGGCATTCTCCTCAAGAGTGTAGCAGATGTCGAACGACTGCTTGGACTTTATATACTTTGCCTGGCGGCTCTGGCCGAATGCAATGCCGTTGAGTATGGTATTGGACTTGTTGTCGACAAGTTCCAGCTTTATATGCTCCTGGCGGCGGCCGACTACCTTGCTAGTGCCATAGTCGCACACATTGCGCGTGCAGAAGAGAGGCTTTGGGTTGTCGGGGCCATGAGGGGCGAACTTCTTCATGTCGTTGAAGAAACGGCGGGTTATCTGCAGGAAATCAAGCTCAGCGTCAATCTCAATTACAGGGTCGGTCTGCTCGGGCAGTATATTCTCGGAAACATACTCCTTGAAACGCTGCGCAAACGCCTCCACATTCTCAACCTTGAGCGAGAAGCCCGCGGCATATGTGTGCCCGCCAAAGTTCTCAAGCAGGTCGCGGCAGCTCTCCATGGCCTTGTATATGTCAAAGCCTGTCACCGAACGTGCCGAGCCTGTGGCAATATCCCCGGTGCATGTTATTACCACCGCCGGACGGTGATACACCTCGGTGAGGCGCGAGGCCACTATGCCTATTACCCCCCTGTGCCAGTCGGGGTTGAAGATTACAATTGCACGCTGCTCATCAAAGCTCTCAAGGCCCTCGACAATGCTGTTAGCCTCTTCGGTCATGCTCTTGTCCAGTTCCTTGCGCGTCTCGTTGAACTCGTTTATCTGGCGGCTCATCTCAAGCGCTGTGCGCAGGTTGTTCTCAATGAGGAGGTCTACAGCCACCTTGCCCTGCTGTATGCGGCCCGACGCGTTGATTCGGGGGCCAATCTTGAAAATTATATCGTTTATGCTTATTTCCTTCTCGGCAAGGCCGCACACCTGTATAATGGCCTTGAGGCCTACGCTGGGACTGTGGTTGAGCTGCTTTATGCCGTGGAAGGCAAGTATGCGGTTCTCGCCCATTATGGGCACAAGGTCCGAGGCAATGCTCACGGCCACAAGGTCGAGCAAGGTGTAGAGCTGCTCTGCCGGTATGCCATTATCTATTGCAAAGGCCTGCATGAACTTGAAGCCTACCCCGCAGCCCGAAAGGTGCGGATAGGGATAGGCGGAATCCTTGCGCTTGGGATTGAGTATTGCCACAGCGCACGGCAGTTCCTCATCGGGCACATGGTGGTCGCACACGATGAAATCAATGCCCAATGACTTTGCATAGGCTATCTCATCGATAGCCTTAATGCCGCAATCGAGCACGATAATGAGTTTCACGCCTGTAGAATAGGCGTAATCGACTCCACGTTTGGAGATACCGTAACCATCCTCGTTACGGTCGGGAATATAGTAGTCTATATTCGATGAGAACTGCTGCAGGAACTTATACACCAAAGCCACTGCCGTTGTGCCGTCAACGTCATAGTCGCCATACACAAGTATGCGCTCCTTTTTGCCAAGAGCCTTGTTCAGGCGCTTGACGGCAATATCCATGTCGTTCATCAGGAACGGATTGTGGAGATTGCCAAGCTTCGGGCGAAAGAAGTTCCTTGCTTCTGCAGCAGAGGTAATGCCTCGTTTCAAGAGCAGACCGCAGAGTATCGGACTCATGTCCAGTTCCACCGACAGCGCCTTGGCTGCCAAAGTCTGTTCATAGGCCGGAGGTTCATATTTCCATTTCTGACCCATTATATATTATTTTTTTATTTTGCTATGGTTGGGGAAGAGATGCCTGTCACAGGAACTTCACGCCTGAAAAGACATACGCCCTTGTGGAAACCTCACGCACCCGCACGTTCCAAAACTCAGCACTCCACATTACGGGCAAAATAAAGCAAAATCTCTTCAATTTGTAAAAATACAAAAAGAGATTGTATATTTTGCCATTATTGTCATATTTTTTAGGCGAAATAATATTTTTTAGGACATACAAATACAAAAGACAGCTGCAGGATTTCTTTTTATGGGCACAAAAAGGGAGTTGACAGACCACAAAAAGCAAAACCGACAGAAGACAAATGGCACAAATACAAACACAAAACGAACAGATTAAGCAAGAATCTAATGGGTGCATGGCTGAGATGTTTAGATAACAGAGAACAGAGTACAGAAACAGAGTACCACAACACGTGTATTTGTCATTCTATATTTGTAGAGTCATTGGCTCGTTCATCCTTTCGCGGCCCGCACGGCATGAGTTTCACCCATGCCTCGTGCGACCAACCGCTAATGAACTCGCCGATAACAAAACTTATGTTTTGTCATT
>JAZNUE010000039.1:0-1752 GCA_045592125.1 Bacteroidaceae bacterium
ACCGTGGGAAAGGAAGTTCGAGGGGAAATCCCGACTGTACGAACAGGAACTGCATATAAGGCCGGATGGACGGATGAGGTTGCCAAAAGTGCCAAAATCCGATACATCATCAAGAGTCCATAAGGTAGATGCAGACGGCGCGGGAGGAAAGTAGCATAATCATATTCGGTGAGAACCTGCTAAGGCCTGAAAGGGTGACGGGGGAAAAACGCCCGGAAGCAGGTGGTCAGCAGAGGCATAGTACCCATCCCTTGGTGGGGAAGGCCGAAATCCAACACAGCACAGTACAGCCTGAAACTCATGAACGTGGAGAGGCAGAATCAAGACACCTTATACCAGATGGAGTTCGACTTCGACACCCCATCCGGGGAGGTGCGCCCACTTGGAAGCGGTGAGGGTGCGAATCCCACAGCTGCGCCATCGCGGGAGCAACAAGCGTTCGCGGCGTGGAGGGAGGAACTGAACTGGGAGGAGCGCATACTCGAGAACATAGCACACCGCTACAATCTTGAGCTTGCATGTCAGCGAGTGAAAAGCAACAAGGGAGCCCCGGGGGTAGACGGCATGACCGTGGAAGAACTGGGACGATGGCTTAACACTCACATGGCAGAACTGAGAGAGCAACTGCTCAACGGCAGCTACCAACCACAAGAGGTAAAGGGAGTGAGCATCCCCAAGCCAAACGGCGGGAGGCGGCAACTGGGCATACCAACGGCGATAGACCGCCTAGTGCAACAGGCCTTTGTGCAAGCACTCACCCCCATACTCGACCCGCAGATGAGCGAATCGAGTTATGGATTCCGACCGAATCGAAGCGCCCACCAAGCACTTAAGGCAGGCTCCGCGTACGTGGAGCAAGGCTGCACTGTAGCCGTAGACGTGGACTTGGAAAAGTTTTTCGACAAGGTCAACCACGACATCCTGATGTCGAGACTGGCACAGCGCATCAAAGACAAGCGAGTGCTCTACTACATCCGCCAAATGCTCAAGGCGGGAATGATGGACAACGAAGGCATCAAGCAAAAACGAGAGCAAGGCACACCGCAAGGCGGACCGCTCTCACCGCTGCTTGCTAACGTACTGCTGGACGACCTTGACAGGGAATTGGAGAATCGAGGGCTGCATTTTTGCCGCTACGCAGACGATTGTATCATATTCGTTAGAACAATAGAAGCAGGAGAACGCGTGCTGGCAAGCATCAGCCGCTACATCGAAGATGAACTGAAACTCAAGGTAAACCAACAGAAAAGCAAGGTGGACAAGGTGTGGAACTGCGTCTACCTCGGCTACATCATAGGAGTAGAGGGCAAGTTGAGAATAGCACCGGCAAGCGTGAAGAAGCTGAAAGCGAAAGTGCGATTGATAACTCGCCGAAATCGCCCGACTCCTTTACGCGAAGTAATCGCGGAACTTATCCCCGTGATAAGGGGGTGGACGAATTACTTCAAGCTGGCAGCAATCAACAGGCTATGTCAGGAACTCGATGAATGGACGCGCCGAAAGCTACGGTGCCTGCGCCTCAAACAATGCAAACACCCGAAAGGCATCCGCCGTTTCCTCGAAAGTATAGGAGTGAAGCGGAAAATGCGCGAGAGTATCGGGTCAATGGGGCGGCGATGGTGGTGGATATCATGCTCACAACTTGCTCATATCTGCATGGATAACGCATGGCTGCGAGCAGAGGGATATATCTCGTTTTATCAACTCCTCAAACGCTGATTGGAAACCGCCGTATGCCATAAATGGCACGTG
>JAZNUE010000040.1:0-24311 GCA_045592125.1 Bacteroidaceae bacterium
TTGCCGCCGTGTGGCTGCCAGTGAAGATACTGACACGGAGAATGGCGATGTAGCGCCAAGGCCTTGGAGATTCCTCACTGCGTATCGGTATGACAAAACAACGTTTTGTTATCGGCGAGTTTTGCAGCAACAGGTCAAACGAAGCATAGCCGCAGGTTATGCCGTTTGGGTTGCGAAAAGCAAAACGAGTCAATGACAGTGCAAATATAGAAAGGAACTGTGTCAGGCTGACACAGTTCCTTTAGGTTTGTTTGGGCTGGCGCATGGCCGCTCCTTATTATCCCTTGTGCTAGAACAAGACAAGCCTAAGGGCTATCGGCCGCATTTCATTCGCAGCCCAGAGACACCGTCCTTACATCAATGTGCTGGTTAAGGAACAGGGACGCCTGGTCGCCGAACTTGCCGTCCGACTCGGTTGTGCAGAAGAGCGTTGTGCCGCCCTTGGTGCAGAGGCGCTCCATCTCGGGATGGTTCTCAAGATACTTCTTTAGCGAGGAGGCTACTGCAGCGCCCTGGGTTATGAGCCTCACATTCTCGGGGGTGTATTTCCTAATCTTATCGAGCAGTATGGGATAGTGGGTGCAGCCCAGGATTATGGCGTCAATCTCGGGGTCGCGCTCAAGCAGCCTTTCCACATGGCGGCGCACAAAGAAGTCGGCACCGTCGCTGCCGTATTCATTAGTCTCGACAAGCGGCACCCACATTGGGCAGGCCTCGCCTGTGACCTCAATGTCGGGGAAGAGCTTGCGTATCTCCAACGGATAGGAGTGGGACCTGATGGTGCCCTCGGTGGCAAGCACGCCCACATGGCGGGTGACTGTGGCGTCGCCTATGCACTCTACAGTGGGGCGTATTATGCCCAGCACGCGGCGGCTGGGGTCAAGGAGCGGTATGTCGACCTGCTGTATGGTGCGCAGCGCCTTGGCCGACGCTGTGTTGCAGGCAAGGATTACAAGCTGGCACCCCTGTTGGAAAAGATAGCGCACTGCCTGGCGCGTGAACTCATATACAACATCGAACGAGCGTGTGCCATAGGGCGTGCGGGCATTGTCGCCAAGATAGATATAGTCGTATCCTGGCAACAGCCTCTGTATCTCGTCGTAGATGGTGAGGCCGCCATAGCCGGAATCAAAGACTCCGATAGGGCCTGCCTCCCTTGAGAGCTGTAGGAAATCACTCATTGCCTTTGCTGGTGTTAACGGTTTGCTGTCTATTGTATTGTATCGGTTGCAACACTAATGCTATCGGTTGCCACTGTATCGGTTGCAATGCCAACAGTACCGGTAGCGGCATTGCCGTCTGGCACTGGAATCTCCTCTTCCTGCTCCTCACCGGTCTCGGCACACTCAGCTGCTGGCTGCACCTCGTCGGGCGTAGGGTTCAGCACCTCTTCAATGACAAGAGCCGTTATGTCATCGGCAAACTTGGGATTCACGTACTTGTACTGCGCCTCGTCGGAATTGACTATGTAGGCAAGGTCCATCCGCCTGCACACCTTGGCAAGCGCAACGCCTACTGCCTGGTTATGCGGGGCACAGAGCGAGTCCTTGGCCTGGGCGAGCCACACCTTGAGGCGGTCGCGGAACTGCACGCTGTTGTCGACCATCACCTGCAGCTCCTTCTGCCTCTTGCGGAGAATTGGCTCGGGGAACTCCTGCTGGCCGTCAAGGAAGGCCACATACTTGCGGGTCAGTTCCTGCTCGTTATGCTCAATCTCGGCATTGCAGCGCTGCTTGAGAAGCTCAAACTCCTCAACCGACTGCTGGTAGCCTGGCATGGCAGCAAGGACATCCTTGTGGCTGTAATAGCCGAACTTGTTCTGCGCTGAAAGGAGCAGCGGCACGAACATAAACAGTAATAATATCTTGCGCATATAGGAAACTGTCTGAATTTATGAGAATTTCTGAAAAATATCTCTTATAGGACTTGGCTGTCCACCGTAAGGATAAAAACAGCAGTGGGGGAACATGTTCCCCCACCACTCTGCTTTATAAAGTTACTTTGCGGGAACAGCGTTTGCAGCGATACCCAGCTTGGTGCGTACCTTCATGGTAACGTCCTCGCAGAGGGTCTTGCTAACGTAAGGCATTCCGCCGTTGAGGTCGAAAATGCATACAAAGCCACCGTCACGGCCAACTGCGTCAAGAGCGTCGCGGAGCTTTGTCTGTATTGCCACCATCTCCTCCTGCTCGGCCTTCGCAAGGTTTGTCTGTACCTCCTGGCCATACTGCTGCAGGCGCTGTTCCATCTGGAGCAGCTCCTCGTAGCGGCGCTTGAGGATATTCTCGGGAACAGAGTCCTTCTGGAGCTTCTCGAACTCGGTACCCTTCTTCTCGAGCTCTGTACGCAGAGCGTTGAAATCATCGGTATACATCTTCTCAAGGTCCTGGAGCTTCTTCTGTGCGTTAGCGAACTCAGGCATGAGCTGTACAATCTCGGCTGAGTTTACAAAGCCGAACTTCTGTGCAAGCATGCTCATAGGAGCAAGCAGCATAACAACAATCAATAATTTTTTCATCTTTCTAAAGTTTTATATTAAACATTAATTATTTGCTTTTTACTCGGAATAGCCCAGCTTGACAAGCACTTCGCTGCTGATGTCAATGGAGGGAGAGGCATATATTATGCTCATTGCCGACGCGCGGTCTATTACCATGGAGTATTTCTTGGCCTCGCAAATCTCCTTCACGGCATTGTATATCTCGTCCTGGATTGGCGCCATAAGGCTCTCGCGCTTCTTGTAGAGCTCGCCCTGGGGACCGAAGTACTGGCGCTTGAGCTCGCTCGCCTCCTTCTCCTTGGCAAGTATCTCCTCTTCGCGCGCTACGCGCTGCTCGTCGGAAAGGAAGGCCGACTCGCTCTGGTACTTCTTGTAGAGGGTCTCGGCCTCGAGCACAACCTCGTCAATCTCGCCCTGCCAGCGCTTGGACTGCTGGTTGAGCTGCTCGTTTGCGCGCTCATAGGCGGGGATGTTCTTGAGGATATACTCCATGTCAATGAGAGCGTACTTCTGCGCCTGGACGCCTGCTGCCGCGAGGCAGAAGAATAGGAACGTAAAGAACAGTCTTTTCATAGCAGTTTCATTTTAATGGTTAGAACTCCTGTCCGAGTATGAAGTGGAAGTGACTTCCGCCATACTGTGACGAACCGAATACATTGTCAAAGCCGTATGCCCAGTCAAGGCCCACAAGGCCAATCATCTGCAGGTATATGCGCACGCCCACGCCGGCACTGCGCTTGAGGTCGAAGAGATTGAACTTTGAGGCGTCGTTCCATGCATTGCCGCCCTCAACAAAGGCAAGGCCATAGATTGTGGTAGAGTTCTGCAGCATGAACGGAAAGCGCAGCTCGAGGCCCAGGCGCGCATAGGCGTATCCCTCGCGGCCATAGGGCGTGAGGCTTCCGTTCTCATATCCGCGCAGCGCAATCATGTCGGTAGCATAGTTGTAGGAATATCCGCTCATGCCGTCTCCGCCCACATAGAATGTCTCGAACGGCGATTTCTTGTTCCTGTCGTAGCTTCCGAGGATACCGAAGTCGGCACGTGTCATGAGCACAAGGTTATACTTGCCCTCGGTGAGCGAGGTATATGTCTTGCTGCGGAACTTTATCTTGTAGTACTCTATCCACTTGTGCTTCTCGCGCAGCTCGCTCTTGTACGAGGGGGAATTCGTGTTTGCCGCCATGCCGGCGTAGTCCTTCCCGTCCCATGCCGAATAGGGCGGCGTAGCCGATGCCACCAGCGAGAACTCCGAGCCCTCGCGAGGGAAGAACGGGTTCATCACCGTGTTGCGCCCGAGCGAAAGGGTGAGGTTCACATTGTTGCAGTTTCCGTCGGTTATGAGGAAGTACTGCCAGTCCTTGAGCGAGTACATCTGGTAGTTGAGCTCGGCCGAGAAGGTAAAGTTGTCATCGGGCCACTGCAGGCGGCGTCCCCAGCCTATTGAGACACCATACATCTTGATGTACTTGTCGGGGTCGTAGTACGACGACATGTTGTTATATCCGTAGCCATAGCCGTTGTAGTTGCCATAGCCATAGAGATAGTTATAGTAGTTGTTGTAGAACGCCGAGTTGTAGTAGTTGTCGGACACGTCGGTCTGTATTGACATGAAGGCCGATACCGAGAACGAGTTAGGACGCTTGCGGCCCAGCCACGGGTCGTAGAACGACATGCTGTACGACTGGTAGTAGCGGCCGTTGGACTGCGCGCTTATTGTAAGCGTCTGGCCGTCGCCCTGCGGGATAATACCCCTGCGCAGCGCTTTCTTCCTAAATAGGTTGCGCATTGAGAAGTTAGTGAACTTGAGCGAGAGCTTGCCTATGATACCTGTCTGTCCCCAGCCTGCCGAGAGCTCAATCTGGTCGCTGCTCTTTGTCTGGAGCTTCCAGTTCATGTCAACGGTACCGTTCTCGGGGTTAGGCACAACGCCCGGGTCTATTGACTCAGGGTCGAAGTGGCCCATGTTCGCAATCTGGCGGAACGAGCGCTCAAGGGCGTCCATTGAGAACATGCTGCCCGGGAGGGTGTAGAGCTCGCGGCGCACAACCTCCTCGTAGAGGCGGTCGTTGCCCGAGATGTTCACGCGGCCTATTGTTGCCTGTACGCCCTCAACCATACGGAGCTCAAGGTCAACAGAGTCATTCTCTATGCGTGCCTCAGTGGGAATGACATTGAAGAACACATATCCTTCGTTATAATAGAGGTTCTTCACGGCATCCTCGTCAAAGAGCAGGCGGTCCTCGAGTTCCTTCTGGTTATAGATGTCGCCAGGCCTGATGCGCAACGCATAGTCGAGGTATGCGGTAGAGAATACACTGTTACCCACCCACTTTATGCTGCGTATGTGGTACTTGTTGCCCTCCTCAATGCCAAGGTATATGTCAACGGTCTTGTCGTCGAACATCACCACGCTGTCCTTTACAATGCGGGCGTCGCGATAGCCATGCTCGTTGTAGCGCTCGATAATCTTCTCCTTGTCCTCGCTGTAGCGCTCCTCGGTAAATTTCTTTGAGCGGAAGAGGGCGTGCCACAGGTTATCCATGCGGGTGAGCTCGCGTGTCTTCTTCATGGCATAGCGCACCTTCTTGTCGGGAAGCGCCTCAACACCCTCAAGATATATGCGGTGAACCTTTATCTTGTCCTTCTTGTCAATGTTCACGTCCACTATGACACGGTTGTCGCCAGTGACATCGGGGCGCTGCACAACATTCACCTCGGCATTCTTATAGCCCTTGTCGTCGTAGTAGTTCTTGATAATCTTTGTCGCGCGGTCAATAATATCGGGCGTAATCTGGTTACCGCGTATGATACCTATCTTCTCCTGTATGTCTTCCTTCTCCGACTTCTTGACGCCAAGGATATTCAGCTGCGACACGCGCGGGCGCTGCCTGAGGGCTATACCTATATATATCTTGTCGCCAACGATACTGTCGGCCGTTATAACCACATCCTCAAAAAGGCCATGCTTCCAGAAACGCTTGATGGCGTCGGTAACAGCGTCGCCCGGCACTGCAATCACATCGCCTACCGAAAGGCCCGAGATACCGATAACGACAGCGGGCTCGAGATTGTCGGCGCCCGAGAGATTTATTCCGCCAATGGTGTACTTGGGCGGGTTGTTGGTATATAGTACAGTAGGTTTCACTATCTTCTGCTGCGCGGTACCTGTTATTGCCATAAGCAGGAACAGCACGGGGAGAATTGCCTTTATGCGGGACATTAATCTCATCTTATTCTGTTTTATCTTCATTTTCAACGCTTGTAACTTGCTCGCCTGTCTTGCCGTAGCGGCGCTGGCGGTGCTGGAACTCATATATTGCCTTGCAGAGGTCGCTGTTGGTAAAGTCGGGCCACAGGACCTCGGTAAAATAAAGTTCGGAATATGCGGCCTGCCACAGCAGGAAGTTGCTGAGGCGCACCTCGCGCCCAGTGCGGATAAGCAGGTCGGGGTCGGGCATGAAACAGGTGAACAGTTCCTGGGCTATGACCTCTTCTGTTATATCCTCGGGCTGCAGCTCGCCGGCCTTTACCTTTGCCGACAATGAACGCACTGCATGGGCTATCTCCTGCTTTGAAGAGTAGCTCAGGGCAAGCACCAGGGTCATGCGCGTGTTACCGGATGTACGCTCAATACATCCTTCAAGACGCTCGCGTACCTCGGCAGGGAGCTTGTCCATGTCGCCTATCACCCTGAAGGCAACATTGTTCTTCATGAATATCTGCTCCTCAATAGATTCCAGCAGGAGGGCCATGAGTGCCGCAACCTCCTGGGCCGGGCGGTTCCAGTTCTCTGTGGAGAATGTGTAGAGGGTAAGGTACTTTATGCCAAGCCTCACCGCATCCTCGACAATGGCGTGCACCGTCTCGGCGCCCGCCTTGTGCCCCATCGAGCGCTCCATTCCGCGCTGCTTGGCCCAGCGCCCGTTGCCGTCCATGATAATGGCAACATGCTGAGGTATATTGCACCTGTCTATCTTTTCAACGTAATCCATAGTATCTGTCCTAATTATTGCACTCCCTGTACTTCGGCGAAAGGTCATATGACACCGATATTGACAGGAATGAATAGCTGTCCTTATTCTTGAGCCAGCCGCTCTTGACGCCATAGGGGTCGTCCAGCACCGGCGCTGTCTCCTTTGTCACATCGAGCCTGTCGCTGAGCGTAAAGCGGAACGACAGCTCGCAGCCAAGGTTAAGCCTTGGCGCAATCTTGTACTTAAGCCCAATGCCTACAGGCAAGCTTGCCGTGAAGACATTGCTCGCTGGCTTAGGCGCAAAGGTCATTCCCACGCCAGCAAACACATATGGCGCAAGGCGGCTAGTGCGCTTGTACCCGGCCCCGTCGCCATAGGCAAGGAAGTGGCATTCGAACTGCGCTCCCAGGTCATAGACAACGCGGGAGAACTCCACATCCCCGCCAGGGAAACTATTGTCGAGCCCTGCTGTGGTACCCCCAATGCCGGCAGCGGCAAGGGATGCCTTGACAGCCATTCTGGGGTTTATGTTGTAACGCCCCATTATCCCGCCCATAAGGCTCATGTTGTTAATGAGCGAGCCGTAGTTTGCGTCGCCGTAATAGCTGCTGCCGCCAACCATCACGCCTGCCTCGTAGCGGTACTCGAGATTATCGGCGCGTAGCGCACCAGCAAGGCACAACAGCATTGCACCCGCAGCAGCCACGCGCATAATCCACCTGCCTGCCATATATCACTCCTTGAAACCAAGGCGGTTAATAATGCCTTTCCACACTCCTCCGTCGGGACCTCCTGCTATTATCCATATGAAGTTCCTTGAATCGGAAGCAATTGCAAACGGCAGGCTGCTGCCGGCAAGTTCCTTTGGCAAGCGCTGGTAGAAGCTCTCGTTCTCCCTCCACACGATTCCGTTGTCCTTTGAGACAAAGAACGAGGAGAAGGCTGCCCTCTCAACGCCGCCGGCCTTTCCGGCACCGCCTAGCGCATAAAGGAAGTTATCGTAGTGCAGCACTGTCACATCCTTGAGCGCAGGGCAAGGGAACTGGCTGTGCTCGTCGTCGTAGCAAGTCCACTTGCTTTCATTCGAGAGCCTGCACCACACCGAAGGATTTCCCTCTTTTGCCGCTGTGGGGTAGCCCACGAGCATATAGCGTATTATGTTCCTGTTATGTGCGAGCGGGTATGACGCCTGAGAGACCCCGTAGAGAGGGAAACCTTCGGGAAGATTTCCTGCGGCCTCGAACGAGAAGCCGTCTGAAGAGCAAAGCAGGCCGCCGTCACCGGCAATCCACAGTTTCTTTTCCTCATCCGAAGCGCCCACAATAGCAACCGCCCCTGTTCCTGTTGCCGTCACTTCCCAGTCAATGGCATTGGCCGATGAGTATACATTGCCGCTTGCCACAGCATAGAGCCTGCCATTGTAGGCCGTGACTGACGCAAGGGCCTCGGCCGGCAGGCCGGCAACACCGCTTGCGCTCCACACTGTATCATTGAGCGCAGTCTTTGAGACCGCCATGTTTCCTGCAGCGTCCGTACCGAAAAGGCACATCTCATCGCCCAGCCCAGTAGCACGGACGGGCAGGATACCCTCGGGAGCCTGCGACTTCTGCCACACCATCAGCTCAGGGTCAACCTGATGTACATTCACTGAAATCTCATAGTCTTTATAGCAGAGCGCTCCTGCGGAATATACGCGGAACTTGCGGGGCGCGGTAAAATCAAGGGAATCGGTCGTGTATATGTTCTCGTACAGCCCGGTACTGTCGACATAGATTGAGGGAATGCCCTCGGCCGACATTGTGATTGTCACTTTTGACACATCGGTCCCGAAAAGCAGGGAGTCGGCATTGAATATCTTGCCAGCCGCCTGGTCAATGCTGAACGGCACGGTTGCCATTGATATCGTCTTCCTGAGAACCGTGTCACGGCCATCCGAAGTGAATGCCGGGTACGAAGACCTTATCTCGCCCAGGCGGAAAGACTTTATCATTGCATAGGGAAGCGGTTCTGCTTCTTCCACCTCGCTGCCGCAGGAAACAGCAGAGAAGACTGAGGCCAGCAGCACAAGATATATTGCCAGATTCTTTTTCATAGATTTACAGGTTCTAGTATTCAACCTGCAAAATTAGCAACATTTTTTGGTTTACCCACCTTTTCGCGCGTTATTTATATTATTTTAAAGCTTTGGGGCCGGTTTTTAAAGACAATTTGCAGGGAAACTGGAGACAAAGGCAAGAAGGAATAGAAAGGCCTGAGGGCCAAAAGGGCTATAAGGCAAGAAGAGGCTAAAAGCTTTTCAGCCTTTGCGTTCAAAGACTGCAACGACATTGCCGCCACAATACGCTTCCTCAACCTTGACAGCATTGCCCATAAGCGGGGCCGCGACACCGCTGCCCACTACAAGGGAAGGGTCTGTCTCCACCCGGGCAGAATCCCAAAGGCCGGCGCTGAGGAATGAACCAAGAAGAAGCGCACCGCCCTCAACCAGCAGGCTGCCCACCTTTACCGAATGGAGATACTCCAGAATCTGCGGAAGGACATCCTGCGAGAAATCAAGCACAACTTGTTCAATATTTTTACCATCAATCATCTTCCTTTTCCTTGATGTAAGCACCACTGTAGGGGAAGAACCGTCGAACAGCTTAAGGGTTGCCGGCAATGTGCCCTCCCGGTCAATGACCATGCGCAGGGGAGCGCGGCCTGCCCAGTGGCGCACATTAAGGGAAGGGTCATCAAGCAAGGCAGTGCGCCGCCCCACCAGAATTGCGTCATGCGCCGCACGCAGCCTATGGACCGCAACCTGCGACACCGGAGTTGAGACACGCAGCGGCGCGCCGTCCTCTCGAAAGCGGTCGATAAACCCGTCGGAACTCTGCGCCCACTTGAGCGTGACATAAGGGCGACTTTTCTGATGAAAAGCAAAAAAAGCACCATTCAATCGGCGACTTTCTTCCTCAAGCAGCCCCACCGACACATCTATGCCGGCAGCACGCATCCTCTCAATGCCGCTTCCGTTTACCAGAGCATTGGAGTCGGTTGCCGCAATCACCACCCGGGAAATCCTGCGGGCAATGATGAGGTCGCAGCAAGGAGGGGTCTTTCCGTAATGGGAGCAGGGTTCAAGGGTAACATACATGGTAGAACGCTCAAGGAGGTGCACATCGCACTCCTTTACCGAGTTCACAGCATTGACCTCGGCATGCGGCTGCCCTGCCCGTATGTGGTAGCCCTCGCCTATTATTCTCCCGTCGCAGACAATCACGGCCCCGACCATGGGGTTTGGTGACGTGCTGCCCATGCCGCAGCGGGCAAGCTGCAGGGCACGCGCCATAAATGCAGTATCAGTTTGGGAGAACTCTGGCATAATGTAAGTTATATTTACTTAAAAGACAAACACAGTATCCTGTTTGCTGCACGAAGATAATAAAAAGCGCCCAGCAAACAAAACTGTTGCTCATCGAAGAGCAGGGCGCCTCAGGGTAATGACTACAATTTCGCTTGGTACACAGAAACGGACCTTGCGGCGGGAAGTGCCCACTCCGTTTGTTGTAATTATCGTCGAGCCGCTGCTGGTGCTGTTACGCCCGCGAAGGAAACGGGTCCCGTAACTGCTGTTCTTGACTGGAGTATAAAGCCCTAGGAGACTCACTTGGCCGCCATGCGTGTGCCCGGAAAGTACGAGGTCTGCTGTTGAGGCAGAACGCTCGGCATAGTCGGGAGTGTGGCACAGGAGTATTGTAAAGAGGGAATCGGGCACTGTTTCCGAAGGCTGCACAGCAAGGGAATCGTACCTGAAACTGTCATATACGCCGGCAATGAATATCGTGTCGCCGCTACGGGCCACGGGAACAGCAGAATCGGCAAGCAGCAGAATGCCTTCCCTTGCCATTGCACGGCCTATAAGCTCCTTATTCCTGCGTTCATGGTTGCCAAGCACCGCATATATGCCGTCCCTTGGGACCACAGACGCCAGCGAGGCAAAAAGGCTCTCTATGCTGTCATTATCCGTGACATAATCGCCACCGAGCATAAGGATGTCGGGAGATATACCCTTTAGGGCATGCACAAGCCTGCCAAGTCGCCTGGCGGTGAACTTGCTGGGATAATGAAGGTCGGAGACGAATGCTACCGTATAGCCGTCGAACTGCCCAGGAAGCTGCTCGCTCTCAACAGAATAGTTCCTTATACGCCCTACCCCGCTAGGCGACAGCGTAGCACAAGATGAAATTAGCAGCATTACTGCTGCCAATAACACAGGCCTAAGGTAAGGAGCACGCCGTGTCATGCCTTCTCAATAAGCACTGCAGCATAGGCCGTTATGCCCTCCCCTCGCCCTTCGAAACCAAGTTTCTCGGTAGTTGTGGCCTTAATCGAGAGGCAATCGGGGGCAATGCCAAGCACAGCCGCCATAGTCTCCTGCATGGCCGGGATGTGGGGATTCAGCCTAGGGGCCTGGGCAGCAACCGTGGAATCGATATTGCCTATCCTATAGCCCTTTTCCTTGAGAAGCTCGCCAGTGCGGCGCAGCAGTATCTTGCTGTCAATGTTCAGGAACTCGTCCGACGTATCGGGGAACTGATAGCCTATGTCACGCAGGTTTGCAGCGCCTAGGAGCGCATCGCATATGGCATGGATGAGCACATCGGCGTCGGAGTGCCCTGCAAGGCCAAGCCCGTAAGGGATTTTTACGCCGCCAATCCACAGGTCGCGGTTCTCGGCAAACCGGTGGACATCTATTCCAAAGCCTACTCTAATCATATTGATGAAGGTGTTAACGTCTGAAAAGGTCTCGCAGGCCATCCATGTCGAACGAGAGCGAGAAACGCAGTGTCTGGTCAAGCGGGTTGCTCTGTGCTGTAGAAATGAGATAGGCAGCGTCGAGCGAGAAGACACTCATGCGGAAGCCGGCGCCAAGAGTAAAGTATTTCCTGTTGCCCTTGTACTCATTCTCGTAGTGATATCCGCCGCGCACCGAGAACTGCTGGTTGTAGCAGTACTCAATGCCTACACCGGCATAAATCTCCTTGAGTTCCTCGCTGAAACCGCCTGGAGCGTCGGCAAAAGACTTGAATATGCCCGAGATGGGAGAGATGTCGTTATAGCCGTTCGACTCGAGCCATGTCTGATACTCGGAGTAGTATGAGTTATATTGCGCGTCACCGCTCGGGACATCGGCGTATTCTTCGCCCATGAACTGGGAATATGTGGGGCGCGTGGGCACCATAAGCTTGTTGGCGTCGGCGCTGATGGCTATCGTATTGTACTCGTCAATGGGGATTAGCAGCGATGCTCCCAGGCGCAGGTTCGTAGGGATGAACTGGTTGGTAGCGCCGCCGTCATAAGAAATCTTGGTACCGATGTTAGAGGCATTGAGTCCAATGCCTAGCAGGCATTCACGCCCGCCCATCATCAGGTAATTGTTGTAGTAGAGGGCAATATCGGCAGCAAAGGCGTTGCCGGCCGACATATCCTCCTCGTAGTTATACTGCAGGTCGCTGAGTATGTAGCGCAGCGAGATGGCTGCCGAGAATGTCTCGGAAAGCATACGCGAATAGGAGACGTCAAGCGCCATCTCATAAGGCTTTATTGTCATCTCGTTCTCCACAAACACCTGGCCAAGCGAGAAGTATGTGAGCGAGCCGCTCACGGCCGAGTAGTCGCCAATGCGGTAGAATCCGGCAAGGTTCACCAAGTCGATGTCGCTCACAAGCTGGCGCAGCCATGGCGTATAGGACATTGACACGCCCGCACGGGCTATGTTAAACGGATATTTCGCCGGGTTCCAGTACTGCGAGTTCACATCGGGCTCAGTAGCCGCGCCTACGTCGCCAAGCGCACCGGCGCGAGCGTCGGGAGCAATGGAGAGAGAGGTGACTCCTGTATATATAGGGTTGAACTGCTCCTTCTGCGCAAGCAGCGGGAGGGCAAGCGCCACGGCAAGCAATGCGGCTAATATTCTAGGTTTCATCATCCTTAATCTATTTTACAGCTATTCAGTATATATTAACTCATGGACAGGCTATTTATTGCCTATCACTACTATTTTAATTGTACGGGTAACAGTCTCCGAGCTGCCGGAGGCCAGACGGGCGCGCGCCAGGTACACGCCAGCAGGCAGCGGCTGGCCGCCTTGCCCTGCCCCGTTCCACTCAAGGCGGAAGAGCGTGCCATCGGCCACCTCGGCCGCAGCGCTGCTCCATAGCAGCTGCCCATGGAAACCGAATACCTCGACTGTAACCTTAAGCACGCTCTGCGGACGGTCATGCGTCAGTTCAAAGAATGACGGGGAACCAGAGACAACCGGCGACGGATTTACCCTAAGCTGCACTATGTCGGGCGCCAGCGACGGGTTAACGACAAACGACACCTTCTGGGTAGTGGAGTTGTTATAGAGGTCCCATGCACGCAGGATTAGGGTATGCTCGCCCTCCTGCAGCTCATTCAGCGGCAGGACAACAGTGCCGCGCCTGTAGTCGCCCACGGCGGGAGTGAACGCATTATTGAGGACGTATGTGTGCTCAGGAGCATTATCCACTATGGCGACAATATCGTGCCCGATACCGCTGCCCAGGGTATTTATGCCGTTTTCATCGTATATTTCTGCCCACAGGCAAGGAGTAGCGTTCACCTCGTCGCCATCCTCAAACGAAGGCGTGTTAAGATAGAGGGAGATGTCGGGGCCCTTGCCGTCATTAGCAATATCGCTGGCCGTCCCGCCCACAATGAAATCATTATAGCGGCCCTGCGCCATACGCACCTTTGAGGAATCTACGGCAAACAGGTTCAGGGAGCCAGGCTCGTTGCTATAGCCTATGTCCATTGGTACTGGAAGCGTAATTGAGAAGCGCCCGCCGCTTACAGAGTCGGTACCCGAGAAGAGCGAGCTGTTGAATGCCGTGTACACATGGCTGCCAAGCCCTGTATTGTCGCGAGTAGCGACCTCGTTAGCACTGTCAAAGAGAGTTGAGTACAATGTACCCGAGAAGTCGCTGGCCAGCTGGCCGTCGCGCCCGGCTATATGCCCTTCGACCTTGAGCAGCGCGCCTGCTGCCGCCGAGGATGGCGTGCCTGCCTCAGCGCCATTGAAGCTGTCAATCACAATGCTGTACTCTGGAAGCTTAAGGCGCAATGCGGGATCGCCCAGCAGCACAAACTGCAGCTTGTTCACGCCAGCATCGGCGCCCGAGGATATCACCTTGCCCTTGGCGCGGCGCACAGCGTCGCCCACCGCAAGCCTCTCGCCACTCTTCACAGGCAAAAGAAGTTCTTCCATAAAGGCCTTGTTTATAACGGCATTATAGCTCTGGAGCACGGTACGCGTGGTTGTAAAGAGGCCTATTGCAGCGCCGTAAGGGTTAAGGATTGCGCTCTCGGCCACCGAGTTGTCGCCCATATCGAACGGGCCGATATCGCACGAGGCTGTCACCCAGAAAGGCATACGCGGAGATTTCACAGCCGCCATGTCGGACGCCTTCCACACCATTTCGTGAGAGAGCAGGTTCGCGCTGCCGTGCCCTGAGTAGTTAACAATGAGGGCACCCTTCTCAAGGCGGTCATATATCGCCTGTGTAACTGCCGGATAGCGCACACCAGTTGCCGACGGCTCACAAGGGAAACCGTCCCAATAGATTCTGTCCACAATATACTGCGGGAAATTGCGCTGCATTACGGCAGCAATGCTGTCGGCATCCTTCATGTGCTGGTTGGGCATTGAGTCGTCCCCGTCGTCGGCCAGCAATGCAACAACATTCTGCCAGCCTCCGGCGTCATTGTTCCCAATATATGAGACCAGCTTGTCTACAACCGCATTCGCCTCGCTCACGCTCTGCACCGGAAGGCGCCCAATTCCAATATCGGCCTTGTCACGGGTGTGAGAGCCTCCTTCGTTGTCGTCAAGGAAGCCCATATAGTCCTCAAGCACATAGGACTGTATAGCGTCAACAGAGTTAAAGGACTCATAGCAGAGAAGATAATCATCCTGCACGCGCCCCGGGAAGGTTATGAGACGGTTGTCGTACCAGGCATCGCCCATCAGCAGAAGATACTTGGGCGCGTCTTCGTGCGTTGCGGCGCGGTCATACAGCATTTTCATAAGGCGGCGGTAGGCCGTGACATCAGGAGTGCCAGACGAGAACTCGTTATATACCTGCTGCGCAGTAACCACCTCCACGGTTATCCCGTCGGCCTGGCGGTGTGCCTCGGCAAGACGCTCTGCCGCAGCAATGAACTTGCCGCTTGAAGGCACAATAATAACCATATCGGCCTGCTGCATGCCATGCAGGTTCTGGTTAGGGACCTCGCCAATGACATTCACCGAGGGGAACTCCCCTTTCACATCCACGGCAACGAGATTCCCGTCATAGCCTGCAGGGCCGGCAACAACATAGGTGCCGCCATCAAGACTGCCGCTGAGCTGCCTTACCGACGATGGAACTGAGACGTCCCACACCCTGGTGCTGGCGTTACACCCCTTAATCCTGTAAAGGGCAGTGCCGCCAGGCAAGTTTCCACGGAAGAGTGTCTGCGAGCCATAAAGTGCAAGCACGCGGGGAAAGGTTATGCTAATATAGTTAAGCGCTCCTGTAACGGTGCTGTTCGTAACATTATGCTGCAGTTCCACCACTGGATTATCGGACAGGCCCTCATTTATGGGAAAGCTGCCCGAGACAATCTTCCCCACCTCGCCCGACACGCAGCGCCCTACCGTAAGCGAGCCCAGACTGGCGCTTCCCAGCCTTACAGACACCGTAGAGCGCTCTATGCCGTTTGTAGCAAACGAAAGGTCAAGGAACGCCTTGCCTTCGGCAACGCCTGCAACCGGGAACTTGTAGCTCACCCTGCGGCCTCGTGAGTAGTCATAGCTGTCGACAAGCTCACGTCCATAGGAGCAGAGGCTCCTGGCATCCTTCTCATGCAGCACATAGTCGTTGAACACAGTATATTCAACGCCCGAGGAGGGAGTCATCTCCTCAACGGGGAACCCCATGGGCGCCTCATCGCTTTCGGTGAGGAAATAGCAGCCATATTCCGAATACACATTCTGCTCGCGCAGGTAACGCCCGGCAGAGTAGGTCCATCTTGTCGTGCCGTTGGCATAGAACAGCACATAGCCGTCCTCGCGCCACAGGGGCACCTGGCAAAGGTCATCGGCCAGCCCGCCAATCCCTTTCTCGGGAAGGATGTGGCCGCCATATCCATAGAGGCGCACCTTTGAGGGGTCCTTGAAACCCATACTCCTGAGTTCCTTGCCAGTTATCTTGTGCACTCCGTTCTCCTTGACAGAAATGCGCACCCACCGGCCTTCTGCAAGCACCGACGCCGCTGCATAGCGTTCCGCAGCCGCACTGGCGCTGCTCCTTGTCTTGGAAGGAAGCGGTTTCTTATCAACAACCAGCTTATAGGAGTTTATACGGTAGTAGGCACCGTCACGCATTACCACTGGCAGGAAGAAGACATCGAGCTGCGGCTGCTTTGCCTGAATGCCTACATAGCACTCAACCGCGGGTTGCGCGGGCAGCGACGCATATCTCTCCTTAAGGGAGTATCGCGCTACCTCCTCGGCAGTCATACGCTGGTATTCGGGATACTCAATACGGGCCGAATAGCTGTATGCCTCATGCCCGGCAGGCAAGTCCAGCACCTTGGTGCATAGCGGCAACAGCGAGTCGCCCCTTGAGCGGGGCCACTCCACATCGGCAAACTGCGCCTTCAGGGAAAGCGGCAGCAGCAAGCACAGCAGGGCGGCTATATTCCTTATTCTCATAGCATTATCTTACATGAAAGTCAAGAACCTTCTCCTCGCCAATAAACCCCTTGAGGTGTGTTCCTATGGAAACCGGGCCGCTGCCGGCAGGAGTTCCCGTAAAGATGAGGTCGCCGTGCTTCAGGGTGCAGAAACGACTCACATAGGCTATAATATCGTCGACCTTGAAAATCATCTGCGACGTGCTTGCGCTCTGCACCGTCCTGTCATCAATTGCCAGCGAGAAACTGACGTCATCAATATTGTAGCGCTCCACCGGCACAAACTCGCCAAGGACTGCCGAGCCATCGAATCCCTTGCTCAGTTCCCATGGCGCGCCGGCCTCAATAAAGGCACGCTGCATGTCGCGGGCCGTAAAGTCAATGCCCACGGTTATTGCATCGTAGTAGCGGTGGGCGAAACGCGCCGGTATACTCTTGCCAAGCTTGCATATGCGCACCACAATCTCGGCCTCATAGTCTACACGCCCGAGGAAGTCGGGCACATAGAAGTGCTTGCCGTTCTTTATTATCGCAGAGTCGGGCTTCATGAATATCATGGGCACAAGCGGCCTTTCGGCCGTGCCGTCAAATTCAAGGGCGTGCTCCGCATAGTTCTTTCCAACAGCTATTATCTTCATTTCAGCATGTTTTCATCGGGAAGGTCTTCAAGGCCCTCAAGGCGGTTAAACATAAGGGAGAGGTGCGCATAGAGCGAGGTGTTCTGCACTACGATGTCATCGGGGACGCGTATGCGCAGCGGGGTGAAGTTCCAGATGGCCTTTATGCCCCACACCACCATCCTGTCGGCAACCTCCTGCGCGCGGTCAATGGGAACAGTGAGAATACCTATCTTCACATTGTAGCGCTTTATCTTTGCCTCAAGGTCATTTATGTGATATACAGGGATTCCGGCCACGCTGTGCCCTACCACACGGGGACTGGTATCGAATGCGGCCACAATCTCAAGGCCGAACTGCTTGAGTCCCGAGTCGTTAAGCAGCGCGCTGCCCAGACGGCCCGCACCGAACAGGAATGCGCGGTGTATGCGGGTGAAACCAAGGAAATCCTCAAGCACATTGAGCAGGTTGTCAATCTCATACCCCACACGGGTGCGCCCCACTATGTTCACGCAGGAGAGGTCCTTCGCTATCTGCGAGGCCACGATACTGGTCTCCTTCGAAAGGCGGGTGGACGACACGTACTGCTCGCCTCGCTGCTTGAGCAGGCGGCACACCGACAGGTACCAGGGCAGGCGGCGCAAGGTAGGTTCGGGTACTTTCTCAATTTTGGGTAACTGTGCCATAGTGGATAGTCGCGCGTTTATTATAACGTAACAAAATTAAGGTTATTTTGCGAAGGTATAAAATTTGTCACAGAAATATTGTACCTTAGCGCCCAATAACAGAACAGGCAACAGAGATGGCAACAAAGAAGAACGACTGGAAGGAGAGGCTTAACATTGTATATTCCACCAACCCCGATTTTCAGTATTCCGCCGATGAAATGGAGGAAAACGAGACGCTCCCCAAGCAGCAGCAGAGGCTCAGGGTGAGCATAGAGAAGAACCACCGCGGCGGCAAGACCGTGACATTGGTGAAGAACTTCATAGGCACGCAGGACGACCTGAAGGAACTGGGCAGGCTGCTCAAGACCAGGTGCGGCGTGGGAGGGAGCGCCAAGGATGGCGAGATACTCATACAGGGAGACTTCAAGGAAAAGGTAATAGAGATACTCAAGAAAGAGGGCTATACCCAGACAAAATAGCACAGGCTCAAGGGCGCTTTTCGCTGGACCGCAAAATAAAGCCACTATTTTTTGCCCAGAAGCACGTTTCTTTATAACTTCGCAGTTACAGGATATCATTTATTAAAAATTCAGATACTATGGCAAACAAATCAGAATTGCTGCTTGCAGCAGAGCTTCTCAAGATTAAGGCTGTAAAGCTGCAGCCCGAGCAGCCCTTTACATGGGCTTCAGGATGGAAATCACCATTCTACTGCGACAACCGCAAGACACTCTCATTCCCTGGACTGCGCACTCGCGTGAAGCTGGGCCTTGCCAACCTCATCCTCGAGGAGTTCCCCGAGGCCGACACTGTTGCAGGCGTTGCTACAGGCGCCATTGCACAGGGCGCGCTTGTTGCCGAAGAGCTTGGCAAGCCTTTTGTATATGTACGTCCCAAGGCAAAGGACCACGGGCTTGGCAACCAGATTGAAGGCGACATACAGCCAGGAGCGAAGGTTGTAGTAGTAGAGGACCTGGTATCTACAGGCCTCAGCAGCCTAAAGGCAGTTGACGCGTTGCGTGCTGCAGGCGTAGAGGTTGTAGGCATGGTTGCCTCATTCACATATGGTTTCGGCGTTGCCACAGAGGCATTTGCCAATGCAGGCGTAAGGCTGGTTACACTCACCAATTACGAAGCAGTACTTGAGGCGGCCAAGGAGACCGGATACATAACTGAGGATGTAATGCCGACACTGCGCGAATGGCGCGCAAACCCGTCGGAGTGGAGAAACGACCTGAAGTAAGCCTATGAGCCAGTACGAAAGCAGCGTAAAGGCTATCCCATTCCCACAGGAACGTGTATATGCCAAGCTTGAGGACCTCAACAGCCTTGAGGCAGTAAAGGATAGGATTCCCGCCGGCAAGGTGAAGGAATTCACATACAGCCGCGACGAGGCTACAGTGAACGTTCCGCCGCTGGGCAACGTTACCATAAGGGTAGTTGAGCGCGAACAGCCTAAATGCATCAAGTTCGAGGCAGTGGGCTCGCCCTTCCCCACCAACATGTGGATACAGATTATCCCCAACGGAGAAGAGGGGGCAAAGCTGCGTGTCGTGGTGAAGACGGAGATTAGCATGATGTTCCGTGCAATGGTTGAGAAACCGCTGAAGGAAGGCATTGAGAAGATTGCCGAGGCGCTCTCCCTAATACAGTATTGATTGCATGGCAAAGAAACTTTGGGAAAAGGAGACGAGCGTCGTCCCCGAGATTGAGCGCTTCACTGTGGGCCAGGACAGGGAACTCGACCTGCTGCTGGCACGCTACGATGTGCTTGGTTCCATTGCCCACAGCACAATGCTCGAGAGCATTGGCATGCTCAGCACCGTAGAGATGCAGGCCCTACACCGCGAGCTGCGCGACATATACGGCATTATAGAGGAAGGCGGCTTTGCGATTGAGGAAGGCGTCGAGGACGTGCACTCGCAGGTAGAGCTCATGCTCACCCGCCGCCTGGGCGACACAGGCAAGAAGATACACAGCGGGCGCTCACGCAACGACCAGGTGCTTGTCGACCTCAAGCTCTTCACACGCAACGCGCTGCAGGAGATATGCCGCGGCGTAAAGGAGCTCTTCGGTGCGCTTATTGAGCAGAGCGAGAAGCACAAGGAGGTGCTCATGCCTGGATATACCCACCTGCAGGTGGCCATGCCATCATCATTCGGCCTGTGGTTCGGCGCCTATGCCGAGAGCCTTGCCGACGACATGCTCTTCCTCCAGGCCGCATACAGGATGTGCAACCGCAACCCTCTTGGGTCGGCCGCCGGCTATGGCTCGTCATTCCCCCTCAACAGGAGCATGACCACTGAGCTGCTAGGATTCGACAGCATGAACTACAATGTGGTATATGCGCAGATGGGGCGCGGCAAATGCGAGAAGAACATCGCCTTCGCGCTCGCTACCGTAGCGGGCACACTGGCAAAGATGGCATTCGACGCCTGCATGTTCAATTCCCAGAACTTCGGGTTTGTAAGGCTGCCGGCCGAGTGTACCACAGGAAGCAGCATAATGCCGCACAAGAAGAACCCCGACGTTTTCGAGCTGCTGCGCGCCAAATGCAACCGCCTGCAGGCGCTCCCTAATGACATACTGCTGATAATGAACAACCTGCCTAGCGGGTATTTCCGTGACCTGCAGATAATAAAGGAACTGTTCCTGCCGGCATTCGGCAGCCTCAAGGAATGCCTTGAAATGGCAACATACATAATAAGGCGCATTGAGGTGAACAAGGATATACTGGACGACAGCCGCTACGACGCCATGTTCAGCGTAGAAGAGGTCAACCGCCTTGCTGCCGAAGGCATGCCGTTCCGTGACGCCTACAGGAAGGTGGGCCTTGACATTGAGGCCGGAGAGTTCACCCCCCGCAAGGAAATCAGGCACACCCACGAAGGCAGCATAGGCAACCTATGCAACAAAGAGATAGGCACCATCATGGAGAACATATACTCAAGCATGGACTTCGAGAAGGCAAACAAGGCCGAACGGGCACTTCTAGAAGGATAAGCCATCTTTGTGATATAGGGAAACCGAATAAATAATTATGGATTGTGCCAAAGACACACCAATAATCAACAGACGGCATTCAGACGATTTACTATCTGATATCAAAACACTTTTCCATTAAGGCCTACAATAGACAAAAAAGGATTATGACCTGTCAATTGACACGAATGTAGAGACCACAATGTTAAAGAAGTCAAACGCAGCGGGCAACAGGCAATAAAACCATGACCGCCGCGTTTTTATATTGATAGCCACACACTGTCATTAGAGCAAAGAAAGGACGATGAAAAGAGTATTAATTACACTTATTGCAATATCCGTTGTACTCATGGGGTGCGATTACACCAGCCCATATTCGGGCTACCCCGTAAACTTTGTCTTTGACTCTACAATACACCCGTACATCCAGGCAAGAAGTATGGGGCAGTTCATATGCGTGCGCAAAGGGAGCAACCTCGGGCAGTACAGGCTCACCGACGCCCTGGGCAACACGCAGGCAGTAAGCATCCCGCAGATATACCTGAAGCAGAACCAGTTCTGCTACGGGCTAGGCGGGCTCATCATAGGCACCCCCATGAATGCCGACGGCAACATGTGGGCATTCGACTGGGCATGCCCCAACTGCGAGAAGGCAAGCAGCCGCCTCAACATCGACCGCACAATAGGACATGCGACGTGCCCATCATGCGGTGTCAGGTTCGACCTCAATAGCGGCGGCATAGCCATTGACGGCAAGTCACGCCCCATGTGGCACTACCGTATCTTTGGCACCGACAACAGCCTGGTAATCCAAAATTAGGACGCAAGCCCTTGCCAATTCATCAAAATGTACTATCTTTGCGCTCGCTATCGCATTGAAGCAGCAACTGCTGTAGCAACGCAAGCAAGACATAAGGTCGCTCGAATGGTGGAATCGGTAGACACGAAGGACTTAAAATCCTTTGGCATTTAAACGCCGTGCGGGTTCAAGTCCCGCTTCGAGTACTTTCCAAAACGCTAATTACTTGTTTTTAAAGTGGCTAGCGTTTTTTATTTTACTATTTTGTCCGCAAATTGTCCGCAAATTGTCCGCAAACATTACGCAAACATTATCTTTCTGGATCCAAGGGCCCTGTTATTCGCAGCGGTACGTTATCACCCTGCTTTTCACCAGCTGGCCTTCGCCTGTACCTTTGCCGTTAGTTGTGTTGTAAAGGCACACCTCAAAGTCCAGGTTGTCCCATATGAGTGCGCCGCGGTGCTCGTCGTAATAGCCCTGCAGGCTGTCGCACACCTTGTCAAAGCACTTTATGGCATCATCTTTCTCATAAGGTACCGAAGAGAGTTCCTTGTTCATGGCCTCAATCTCAAGGATATTCTCCATTGGCAGGTAGTCGAGCCTGTCGTTGACAACAATCTTAAAGTGGGACAGCGGCCCGTCGAGCTCGCACGAGGTGAATGCCAGCGGCACTATTGCCGCCAGCATTATAAGAAGCATGTTCCTTATCTTTCCTTTCATTTTGCTATATATTCATTTAACATCTTCAGTTCAGTTGCTGTAGGGATAATCTTCTTGCCCTTCTCAAGGAAGATGATATCATCCACGCTGCCGCCTTCCTGCATAACAGCCCTCATCTCGCGGAAACGCCTTGCGTTGTCGGGGACAATGAGGCCTGCGTCATAATACGGAGTGGTGAACTCAACAATGTTGCCATATGCAAACTTCCCGCCAGCATATACAAAGGTGCGGTAGTAGTACTTTGTGTCGGGCATAAGGTTGAGTACACGCGAGCAGTACCCTGTGCTCATGTTCACCGTCACCTCTGCCTCGCGGTACACATTCTCGTTGCCCTCGTTAAGGTCGGCAACACTCAGCGCATACTCAAAGCCTACAGAAAGGTCATTATACTCTCCGCTCTCAATTGCGTCGAGCACCTGGCTGTTCACCTTTCCGCGGAGTATTGTCCACTCGTCATCAAGTACTGCGTCGAATGTCTCAAGGTCGAAGTTCTCGCGCGGTTCCTCTTCTACAGTAAAGCTCTTTATGGAACCGCGGTACGTCTGCTTCTTGTCTGCTGTCATTGCCACAAAGCGGTAGTAGTACTTTGTGTTCCAGGCAAGGTTCCTGAGCTCGCCCACGTACTCGCGCTCCTCAGTGAGAGGCACATAGCAGATTGCCGACGCCGACATGTCCTTGCTCTTTGAAACTTCAAAATAGAGCATGTACTGCTTCTCATCTTCGTTCTGCACCGAATTGTCGAGACGCTCCTTTAGGGGTTTTGTCACCGAACCAGTCATGCTCACCCTGTTCTTTGTGACTGAGGCCGACATTGTGGTGGCCATAATGTCGAGTTTCTTGGTCTTGAACATATGTATAGGCGTTGCGTAGTCCACCTCTCCGTCGCCAAGCTCAAGGTCGAGCCTGTAACGGTAGTAGTACGTTGTGGCCGGGTCAAGGTTCTCAAGTGTATAGTTGAGCAGATAGACATCCATCTCCTTGCTTGACCAGCCTATTTTCTTGGTTATGTCAATGGACTCGGCATTCTCCTCAAAATCCTTGTTCGTTGTGGCGAACTCAATTGTGGTCTTTACCTTGCCAAGGGCATAATCGCCTTGCACATCAGCCTCAAGCTCAGCCGACTCGGCCTCAGACTTGGCTGTCAGGTTATCTATTGGAGGCGGCACCGAGAAAGGCTCTATGCTTGACTCATGCCTGTTACCATTGCCATCGTCATAGACCACCATGAAGAAGTACTGCTTGTCGCGGTCCCACAGGTTGTCGGTCTCAAGGATAATCTCATAGTCGTCCTCGTCGCTGTCGCGGCCGATATCCTCGGGACTGACTGCAATCACATCGCCCTGCTCCATGAACTCCTGACTGTCCGAAACAAGAATACTGTACTTGTTCTTGTTCGATACCCCCATGAAGCCTTTATCTACCTTTGCGAAGAAAAGTACCTTTGTGTAGCTTGCCTTTGCCTCAACGTCGGAGAATACAGGCTTTGTCTTGAACTTCAGCGTGAGACCTTTGTATGTCTTGCCTGTCTCGTGGTCCTGAACAATGGCATTGAACATGTATTCGGTATTGGGTTTCAGTTTGCCGTCAAGATTCCACTCATAGCCCACCTTCCTTACGTTATTGAGGTAATCCATTGCAGTTTTTGCGTCAGGGTAATATGCAAAACCTACACTGAACCTGTTATCGACATGGTTCATATCCTCGGCCTCGTATATGCTGCCGTGAAGACTTGCATTTAGCGTTGCACCGGTAGCCGTGATTTCAGTAGGTTCCTCAGTGGTAGGAGCATAATACTCGAAGAAACCTCCCGGCCATATATTGCTATACATAAACTTGTCGTTTACGCTGTCATATATATATGCCTGCACATTGAATTCGTCGCGCGGGAACATTCCACGCTCCACAGACATCTTCATCACATTGCTGCCCGGATGAGCCTTGTCAAAAACCACCACCGGCTTAATGACTTCATTGGTTTCAGGGTCGAGGAATATGAAGCCGCCCTCTGTTATATAAGGATTGTCGATAGCATCCTTATCGAATTCTGCTTCAAAATCAGCACGTTCATAGTCCTTATCGTACTTTGTGAATTTTATATCGTACGGGATATAGAACTCATCGCACTTGTCTACAACCATGTAGCCTGTAAACATCTTATTGAATACCAATGGATAGACACCTATCTGACGGCCTTTAAGAACCTTTTGGTCACTTATATCAATATCAAAATCGACTTTATCTGTCTTAAACGAACGGAAAGCTCCTAAATCCTGTGCGTGATATTCAATGAATCCATTAGGAGGA
>JAZNUE010000041.1:0-7202 GCA_045592125.1 Bacteroidaceae bacterium
ACCTTTTGCGTACTTTTCAGTCATGAAAAGTATGTGATAGAACGACAACAAGAAGAATAAACGACAACAGATTAAGGGTAAAACAAACCAAGGAATAACAGTTTTATTTAGTTGAGTTATTTCGTCCACACGAAATTTCTACTGAGTCGTGAAGGGGGGATTCTGTTTTTGCCCTTTCAACCACATCCTTCAGAAAAATCACCCCCGATCTGGGGTGATTGCATTCGCTCTTCTTTAAAGCGACCGTTTACTTTGTGCTGTTGTTCTTTATGAAATCAATGATTTCCGGGATGTATCCGAATGCCATGCCTACAACGGTGTCTGCGGCCCCGTAGTATACTGCAACCCTGTTGCCGTCGTTCAGCGCTGCGCATGGGAACACCACATTGGGCACGTCGCCAGCAAGCTCGTATGGCGCTGCTGGCGCAAGCAGGTACGGCCTGGTACGGCATAGCACCTTGGACGGGTCGTCCTTGTCGAGCAATGCTGCGCCCATAGAGTAGCGGAAACCGTTGCAGGTGGTTATTACGCCGTGATAGAAGAGCAGCCACCCCTCGTCGGTCAGGATGGGCACTGAACCGGCCCCAATCTTGGTGCACTGCCATGCGCTCTCGGGGAACGGGGTCACTTTCATTACGCAGCGGTGCTCGCCCCAGTATTTCATGTCGGGACTGTAGCTAATGTATATGTCGCCGAACGGTGTGTGCCCGTTGTCGCTCGGACGGCTCAGCATGGCATACTTGCCGTTTATCTTCTGCGGGAACAGCACGCCGTTGCGGTTGAACGGAAGGAATGCGTTCTCGCACTGGAAGAACTCCTTGAAGTCGAATGTGTAGCCTATGCCTATTGTGGGACCGTGGTAACCGTTGCACCATGTAATCCAGTAACGGTCCTCAATCCAGGTGACACGCGGGTCGTACTTGTACTCCGACTCAATCATCTCGGTGTTCCCGGCCTTGAACACGATGGGCTCATGCTCGATTTCCCAGTTTATGCCGTCCTTGCTGAATCCGGCAAAGATATTCATCTGCACGGCCTTGTTGTCGCAGCGGAACACGCCTGCATACCCGTCCTTGAAAGGAACTACAGCACTGTTGAATATGCTGTTCGATGTGGGGATGGCGTAGCGCCCTATAACAGGGTTCTTCGAGTAACGCCACATGACATCCTTGCAGCCTTCGGGGCGTTCTTCCCAAGGCATTGTAATCTTCTCGCTCATAGTATTGTGTTTTTGTCAGTACATTCTTTTGCGAAGATAATATAACAAAACAAAAAATACCGGCATATGCAGGTATTTTTTGTTTATGCTTACTGCTTTTATGATTTTACTCTTTCCCTCTCCACCGTTCTTCCAGTGTCTGCATCCACTCGTACCAGTTGGGGACGTAGAGCGTGGCTATCACGGTGTTCAGGAGCATGCCGAACACTACTGCTGCGCCAAGTGACAGGCGGGCGGCAGCCCCTGCTCCAGCTGCAAAGAGCAGCGGCATTACTCCAATTACAAAGGATAGCGAGGTCATGAGGATGGGGCGCAGGCGCACATGCCCGGCCTGGGCGGCGCTCAGGCGTATATCCTTGCCAGCGGCGCGGTAGTCGCGCGCAAACTCTACTATGAGGATTCCGTTCTTTGCGCTCAGTGCAATGAGCAGCACAATGCCAATCTCGGTGTAGATACTCACAGGTATGCCGGCCAGCCAGCAGCCCGCGATTGCTCCGAGCAGGGCTATGGGAACGCCCATGATTGCCGCAACAGGGCTCGTCCAGCTCTCGTACTGCGCTGCCAGGACAAGGAATGCCACAAGCAGTGCCAGGCCGAAGATGACTGCGGTGTTGCTGCCTGCCTTCTGTTCCTGGAATGCCACGCCTGTCCATTCATATCCGAACTCCTCGCCCAGCTGTGCCCTGAAGAGCGCTGCAACCTCGTCCATGGCCTGGCCCGAGCTGTAGCCTGGCGCGGTGTTGCAGGTGACAGTGGCGCTGTTGTACATGTTGTAGCGCACCAGCTGGTCGCTGCCTAGGATTTCCTCGGCGGTTACGAAACTGCTGAACGGCACCATCTCGCCCCGGCTGTTGGCAAGGCTCAGCCTCATTATGCTCTCAATTACCTTCTGGTTCCTTTCGCTTGCCGACATCTTTACCTGCCATATGCGCCCGAGCAGCACGAAATCGTTCACATAGACAGCGCCCATGTAGTAGCTGAGCGTTGAAAGCACAGCGCCTATGTCCAGTCCCATGGCGGTTGCCTTGTCGCGGTCGATGTTTATGAAGTACTGCGGCACGTCGGCCTCGAACGAGCTGTTCATTGAGGCCAGTGCGCTCTCCTTGCCAATGCTGCCGGTGAGAGCGTCAAGCGCTTTCTGCATCTCGTCCTGTCCAAGCGCCTTGCGGTCCTCGAGCTGCAGCTGCAGGCCTCCTACGTTGCCTATTCCCGGGATTGCCGGCGGAACGAAGGCAAAGCACTGTGCTCCTGGCACCTTCAGGTATGCCTCCTTGTTCAGGCGGCTGACGACGGAGGCTGCCGACTCGCCCTTCTCCTTGCGCAGGCTCCAGTCCTTGAGCACAACGAATATGCTGGCAGCGTTGCTCTGCCTGCCGCTGTTGAGTATGCTGAACCCGCTAATGCTCAGGTAGGTCTTTACCTCGGGGTAGGCTGCTATAATCTTCTCTATTTCGTCGGCAACGGCCTCGGTGCGCGAGAGTGAGGCGGCGGGCGGCAGCTGCACGCTTACGATGAAGTACCCGTCGTCCTCGTCGGGGATAAAGGTGGTGGGCCAGCTGGTGAACATATATATGGCAAGCGCTACCATGGCGCAGAATGTGATGGCTGCAACCCATGCACGGCGCAGCAAGAAACCTACGCACTTGTCGAACCCGCGCTGCAGGGCGTCGTACCCCTTGTTGAACCAGCGGAAGAACCATCCTTGCTTCCTGCCCTTGGACGGGCGGAGCAGCAGCGCGCTGAGTGCGGGCGTGAGTGTGAGTGAATTGAAACCGCTGAGCAGGGTGGCGGTGGCTATGGTGAGCGCGAACTGCTTGTAGAGCTCTCCCGATATTCCTCCAATCATTGTGGTGGGGATGAATACCGCAAGCATTACAAGCACTACGCCTATTATGGGGCCTGTAATCTCGTCCATGGCCTTCTCGGTTGCCTCGCGCGGGGAGAGTCCCTCCTCGTCAATTATTCGTGTGGCGTTCTCCACTACCACAATGGCGTCGTCCACAACAATGGCGATGGCAAGGATTAGGCCGAACAGCGTGAGGGTGTTTATTGAGAACCCGAGCAGCAGCATGACGGCCAGTGTGCCTATGAGAGAGACGGGAATGGTGAGGCAGGGTATGAGCGTTGCTCTCCAGTTCTGCAGGAAGAGGAAGATGACAAGCACCACAAGCAGTGTTGTCTCAAGGAATGTGTAGAGGACCTCCTCAATTGAGCTGCGCACAACATCGGTGGTGTCAAGCGCAATCTGGTATTCTACGCCCGGGGGGAATGCCTCGGCAAGCACGGCCATCCTTGCCTTCACTGCCTTTGAGACTGCCAGCGAGCTTGACCCTGGCGACTGGTACACGGCGAGGGCTGCGGTGGGCATTCCCTTGAGGCGCGACGAGGCCGAGTATTGCTCGCTGCCTATCTCAATCTGTGCCACGTCCCTCAGGCGCAGCATATCTACACCGTCGTTGCGTATAACAATATTCCCGAACTCTTCTGTGCTGGTGAGGCGTCCCTGTACGCTAAGGGTGTACTGGAAGGCGTTGTCGGCAGTGGAGTCCAGTGTCTGCCCCACATATCCGGCCGAAACGGCAAGGTTCTGGCGCTTGATTGCCTGGTACACCTCGGCGGGCGAGATGCCGCGTATGCGCATTGCCTCCGGGTCGAGCCACACTCGCATTGAGTAGTTGCCTGCGCCCATTATGCTCACTCCTCCCACGCCTGGGGTGCGTGTAAGCTGGTCCACAAGCTGCAGCTCGGCGTAGTTGGAGAGGTAGAGCTGGTCATATTCCTTGTCGCCGGTGAGGGTGATGAAGAGCACGATGTTGGTCGACTGCTTCTGCACGGTCACTCCCTGCTGTATCACCTCGCTGGGCAGGGAGTTCAGCGCTATGTTCACGCGGTTCTGCACAAGCACTGTCGCCATGTCGATGTCGGTGCCTACCTCGAACGTCACTGTGAGCTGGTAGGTGCCCGATGACGACGATGTGGAGCTCATGTAGAGCATCCCGTCCACGCCGTTGACCTGCTCCTCGATGGGAATGCCCACTGTCTGGGCTATGGTCTCGGCGTTAGCGCCGGGGTACACTGCTGTCACCTGCACGGTTGGCGGGGTGATGGACGGGTACTGGTCTATGGGGAGGGCGATGAGCGCCACGGCGCCTGCCACTAGCAGCAGCAATGACAGTACTGTAGCGAAGATAGGGCGCTCGATAAAGAATCTGGAGAATTTCATGGCATGGTTTCTTAGCGGTTCATAACTGGTGTTACAGGCATGCCGTTGCGCACTTTAAGCAGTGCTTTTGTCACGTAGCGCTCGCCCGGGGCAATCCCTGCCTCTACAAGGCGCATGGTGTCGTCAATGAGAGCGCCAGCGTCAATGCGGCGGTACTCGACCCTGTTGGAGTCGTTCACGACGTAGAGGTATTTCCCCAGCTGGTCGGTCCCTATCGAGGCGTCATGTACAAGGATGGCGTCCTTTACCTCTTGGTAGGGCATTGTCACGCTTATGTAGCTGCCCGGCTTGAGCATGCCGCTGCTGTTGTCCAGCTCGGCGCGTACCTGCAGGGTTCCTGTACTCAGGTTCACGGCGGGGGCAAGGAAGTCTATCCTGGCATTCTGGCGGAAGAGCCTGCTACCGCCCACGGTGAAGGTTATGCCGCTCTGGTCCATGCTTTCGCTGCCTTGCATGACCTTCTTGAGCCATTGGTTGTCGGTTATTTCGAAGAAGGCATACATGAGGTCGTCCTTGTAGAGCGTGCACAGCTGCGTGGGGCTCATCTCGCCCGAGATGTATGCTCCGACTGGGTACTTCGCGAGCCCCACGGCACCGTCGGCCGGCGCTGCAATGTAGCAGTATCCCAGCCTGGTCCTGGCGCTCTTGTGCGCGGCACGCGCATTAGCCAGCGCGGCCTCGCCGCTTTCAACACGGCTCTTGGCCTGCAGTAGCTCAATCTGGCTCACGGCGTCGCTGCTTATCGCCGCTTTCATGCGCTCATAGCTGCTCTTTGCGTATTCCAGCTCCGCTTCGGCGCTCTTTACAGCCGCTGCTGCCTGCTCTACGGCGTTCTGGTAGAGCGTGGGCTCAATGACAAACAGAGGGTCGCCTTTCCTTACTCTCTGCCCTTCGGTGAAGCTGCGCTTTGTGATTACGCCGTTCACCCGCCCCATTATGGGAATGGTGGCGTCGGCGGCAAGATAACCAGGGTACTCGCGCGTGAGGGTGAGGTCTTTTACTGTGGGCCGCGCAACCTCTACCGGGAGCGCAGCAGCACCTGTGGTGCCTTCGCTTTTCCTGTGGCATGCGACAATTGCGAGCAGTGCCACTGCAAGGATACTCTTCTTCATATCTTGTATGCTTTTCTTGTTATCTTTCTCTTTTACCAGCCGCCGCCAAGGGCCTCGTACAGCTTGACGAGATAGACGAGCGAGCCGCCCTGTGCCTGCACCAGGTAGTCCTGATAGGTGAGCAGGGAGCGTTGCGCGTCGAGCACGTTCTGGTATTCGGTGAGCCCCTGCTTGTAGAGCTCAAGCGAGAGTTCCAGTGTCTCGCGGTTGCAGTTCACTGCCTCGCGCAGCGATACTGTCTGCTCAACAGAACTCTTGTAATGCGACATGGCGTCCTCAGCTTCCTGCATTGCGGTGAGCACGGTGCTGTTGAAGGATGCTATGCTGGCGTCGAGGGCCGCCTGCGCCTCGCGTGTGGCATTCAGTCTCTGGCCCCCGCTGAATATGTTCCATTGGAGCGTGGGCGCAATCTCCCATGTGAGGCTCCTGGAACGGAAAAGGTTCTTCATCTCGCCCGACGCGAAGCCTATTGAGCCCGTTATCAGGAACTGGGGAAACCAGTCGCGCTTTGTGGCGCCCAGCAGCGCAGCATTGGCCTCGACCTGCTTCTCGGCAGCGCGTATGTCGGGACGGCGGCGGAGCAGCATGGCCGGTATGCCCACGCCCACTGGCTCGATGTAGGCGGGAAGGGTGCAGCACTCGTCAAGCCACCCCTCGAGTTCCTGCGGGTACACGCCAAGCAGCACCGCCATGCTGTTGCGGTAACCCTCGATGGTTGCCTGCATGGCAGGAATCTGTGCCATGGTGCTGTAGTAGACGCTGCGCGACTGCGCGACGTCGAGCTTTGAGGCAAGGCCGGTGCTGTAGCGCGATGTGACGATGTCCATTATCTCGCGTTGCGACTCCACGTTGTCGCGCAGCACCTTCATGCGTGCCAGAGACTCGCGCAGCATGAAGTATGTTGAGGCGACGTTGGCTGTGAGCGTTACCAGCACTGCCCTGTACTCCTCCTCGGTTGCCATGAAGAGCATTTTCTGTGCCTTGGAGCGCATGTATATGGTGCCGAAGATGTCGGCCTGCCACTGCATTGACACTCCTGTGCTGAACTGCCCCTCCCAGGCCTCGCGGTACATGGTCTGCGCCGTGTTGCCGCTGGTCTTGGCGCGCTGCCATCCAAGGCTCAGGCCGAATGACGGCATGAGGCTGCCTTGTGACTTCCGCCAGGCGGCACGCGCCTTCCTGATGTTCTCCATGGCGCCCAGCACCGAGTAGCTGTTCGTTGAGGCAGCGACAATGAGGGAGTCGAGCACGGGGTCCTCGAACTGCTGCCACCACTTGTCGTCGGGCGGCAGGGCCTGGCTGAAATACTCGCCGTCGTTCCACTCTTGCGGCAACGGCCCGCCAATGCGCTCCTCGCTCTTCTGCGCCGCTGCGCACGTGCTGAGGAGTAACAGAATGAGTAAAGATTGAAACCTCGTCATAAGTGTGTAAGCTTTAGCAAGGTATAAACACTCGCGAGAGGGTTTTGGTTGCAAATGGCATTGGACGCTTCCAAAGGGCTCAGCAGAAATTTCGTGTGGACGAAATAACTCAACTAAATAAAACTGTTATTCCTTGGTTTGTTTTACCCTTAATCTGTTGTCGTTTATTCTTCTTGTTGTCGTTCTATCACATACTTTTCATGACTGAAAAGTACGCAAAAGGTCCC
>JAZNUE010000042.1:0-182261 GCA_045592125.1 Bacteroidaceae bacterium
CGAACATGTCATGCTGGAGCGGAGCGAAGCATCTGAAAAACTGCGAATAAAGAGATTTTTTCGGGTATGAGATTCCTCCCTGCTTCGCTCGTCCTTTTCATAACAACTGAGAAGAGATTTTTCGCTTTGCTCAAAATGACAAGTCCGGGAGTTGACAGTTGTTTTGCCTTTAGCCCCTGTGCGGGAGCCTGTCATTCTGGAGCGAAGGGTAACGGAGCGAAGAATCTCCTTATCCGCGCGCCTTTGGCCCTACCGTGTGCTAGAGTCTCGCATTGGATGAGATGTTTCGCTGCGCTCAACATGACAGGGCACTCAACATGACAGGGCAAGGCCAAATGCCAACGGTCGGTGTGCCTGTCATCCTGAGCAAAGCGAAGGATCTCAAGAACGCATTGACAGAGATTCTTGCCTTTGGCCCCTTCGGGCGGCGACCGTTGGTTCACTGCGTTCAACATGACAAAACAACGTTTTGTTATCGGCGAGTTTTGCAGCAACAGGTCAAACGTAGCATAGCCGCAGGTTATGCCGTTTGGGTGGCTAAAAGCAAAACGAGTCAATGACAGTGCAAATATAGAATGACAAGAACGGTCTTTAGCCCCTGCGGCTGTGTGCGTGAATGTGCGACATTCCCGCCCGCTCGCTTAACCGCAGCTTTTCTCTGTACTTTTAGGTTCCGCGGCGGGGCATATAATTGACAAATATCTTGTTTTTATGATATTTTAAATTTAATTTTGCGTCAAATACAATACACACAGCAGCACGATGGATGAAATTCTGCAAATAGATGTTGAGAAGATATTGGCTGCAAAGGCCGGGGACAAGGCGCGCTATGTGCCTGGTTTCCTTGTTTCTTATCTCAAGAAAATTGTGCACCAGGACGAGGTTAACGAGTTCCTGCGCATTTATCACGACAAGCGTGGAATTGGTTTTGTAAATGCCTTCATGGAGTACTTCAACAACTCTTTCGAGGTGAATGGCCTTGAGAACCTTCCAAAGGACCGTCTCTGCACATTCGTGAGCAACCATCCGCTGGGAGCGCAGGACGGCCTGGGACTGGCATATATCCTTGGCCCTCACTATCAGGGAAAAATAAAGTTCCTTGTAAACGACTTGCTGATGAATATACCTCATCTGGCGGAGTTCTGGGTCCCCATAAACAAGACTGGCAAGCAGGCACGCAACTTCCCGCAGCAGGTGAACGCGGCCTTTGAGAGCGAGAATAACATTGTGATGTTCCCTGCCGGCCTCTGTTCGCGCAAGCGCAAGGGCGTGATACGTGACCTTGACTGGAAGAAGACTTTCATTACCAAGAGCGTGCAGACGCAGCGCGATATTGTCCCTGTGCATTTTGAGGGCGAGAACTCTAAGTTCTTCTACCGCCTTGCCAACATAAACAAGATGCTAGGGATTAAGTTCAACATAGCAATGCTTTACCTTGCCGACGAGATGTACAAGAACAGGGACAAGAGGTTCAAGGTAACTATCGGCAAGCCTATTCCTTGGCAGGCCTTTGACAGGTCGAAGACCCCTACCGAGTGGGCGCAGCATGTCAAGGAGATTGTATACACATTATAAAACAGACACAGACACCATAATGGAAGAGATTATAGCTCCTGTTCCCAAAGAACTGCTCAAGGCGGAATTGACGCCTGGCAGGCGCCTGCGTTTCACCCAGAAGAGCAACAATGAGATTTATGTGGTAACTGCAGCCGAGGCCCCTAACGTGATGAGGGAGATTGGCCGCCTGCGTGAGATTGCCTTCAGGGCCTCGGGCGGCGGTACAGGCAAGTCAATAGACATTGACGAGTTCGATACTATGGACGTGCCATATAAGCAGCTTATTGTGTGGAACCCCGACAGCGACGACATTGTAGGAGGCTACCGTTATCTTTGGGGCAAGGAGGTGAAGATTGAGGAGAACGGCGAGCCGCGCATGGCAACAGCGCATGGCATGTTCAATTTCTCCGAAAAGTTCCTTAAGGAGGTGCTCCCTCATACAATTGAGCTGGGCCGTGCCTTCGTGTCGGTAGAGTACCAGTCTACCCGTATGGGCGCGAAGAGCCTTTTTGCCCTTGACAACCTGTGGGACGGCCTTGGCGCCCTCACTGTTGTAATCCCCGGTGTAAAGTACCTCTTTGGCAAGGTTACCATGTATCCTTCGTACCCCACAAAGGCGCGCGACATGATTCTCTACTTCCTCAGGGAGCATTTCCCCGATAATGAGAGGCTTGTGTGCCCAGTAGCCCCGGTGCGGCTGGCTACTGGCGAGGAGGAGCTTGCGGCGCTCTTTGGCAAGGAGAATTTCAACGAGGACTACCGTGCGCTCAAGCAGGCGGTCCACAACCTGGGAACGTCGATACCGCCAATGTTCAATGCCTATATGTGCCTCTCGCCGACAATGAAGATTTTCGGCACTGCAGTGAACTATGCCTTCGGCAATGTTGAGGAGACTGGCCTGCTCATTACCGTGGACGAGATGCGCAGCGACAGGAAGCAGCGTTATGTCGACTCGTTCGCAAAGGAGAACCCCGATGTCCGGAACTTCGCATTTACAGTAAACCAGGTGCTTGACATCCCGCGCGGCAACTGATAGGCAATAATTACAGAGACTCCGGGAACAATGCTGTTCGCCCGGAGTTTTTTATAGATGGATAGAATTATGAAAGTAGAGATTATCAACAGGTCGAAGCACCAGCTGCCTTCGTATGCA
Organism: Bacteroidaceae bacterium; assembly: GCA_045592125.1. Lineage (GTDB taxonomy): Bacteria > Bacteroidota > Bacteroidia > Bacteroidales > Bacteroidaceae > HGM04593. The sequence continues at coordinate 2,711 of JAZNUE010000042.1, forward strand.
ACGGCCCTTTCGGCAGGAATGGACCTTAGGGCAAACCTTGAACAGTCCATTGAGCTGCAGCCCCTGCAGCGTGCGCTTGTCCCCACAGGGCTCTTTATTGCCCTGCCCGAAGGGTATGAGGCGCAGGTGCGTCCGCGTAGCGGCCTTGCCATAAAGAAGGGCATTACGGTGCTCAACTCTCCAGGAACAATTGACGCCGACTACCGTGGCGAGGTGTGCGTGATACTGGTGAACCTCTCCAGCGAGCCTTTTGTCATTGCAGACGGCGAGCGCATTGCGCAGATGGTGATAGCACGCCATGAGCAGGTGGAGTGGTGTCAGGTTGAGGCGCTCTCCAGCACGGAGCGCGGGACCGGAGGGTTCGGCCACACAGGCGTATAACCAAGCGTGAGCAGTCTATGAGACGCCTTGCCCAATATATAATGCAATTCCTGCTGTGCCTTCTTCCTGCTGCAGCAGCGGCGCAGCATAGCGCTGGCAGTACGGCTCGCGAGCGCGCTGTGGAGTATTATTACCTGCAGGCAATATCCTTGCTTGAGCAGGACAGCCTTGACGCGAGCCTTGAGCTGCTTGAGCACTGCCGCAGGCTGGCGCCGGAGTCGTCTGCCGTACAGTACGACCTCTCGGCGTTCTACCAGTTCCTGGGCAAGGATTCACTTGCTCATTGCATGCTCAAGAATATAGTGGAGAAGGAACCGCTCAACATGAAGTACTGCGAGGCGCTGGTAGAGTATTATCACAGGACTGGCAACAGGAAGCAGGCAATCTCTCTCTACGAGAGAATGCTGGAGCACAGCTCCTCAAAAAGCGAGATATACATGTCGCTCTATTCGCTCTACAGCGACGAGAGGGAGCATGAGAAGGCCATTGAGGTGCTCGGCAAGCTCGAGAAGGCCGAGGGCAGGAACGAGATGGTCTCTCTCCACAGGGTAAAGCAGCTCGTTATGCTGCAGGACAGTGCCCGTGCCCTTTCTGCTGTGAGGCAGATGATTGCTGACTCTCCCGAGAACCTGCAGTACCAGGCATTGCTGGGCGATGTATACTCCATGTTCGGCAACTTTGCCTGTTCCGAGCAGATATACCTGGGAGTGGTGGAGAAGGACTCCTCCGACATCAGCTCCCTCTCCTCTCTCTGCAACCTCTATCTTATGAGCGGCAGGGACTCGCTCTACTGCATGGCAGTGGAACGCCTGCTCAAGAACGAGAAGCTTGAGGTTGAGCAGCGCATATCGACCCTCCTTGACTATACCAAGTACAAGGACGAGCGTGATTCCACATATGCCGCACGCTTCTTCGAGGAGATGCTTGAGCTGCCTTTCGACAGGCTTGAGGTTGCCGACCTCTATGTGCAGTACCTTCTCTACCGGGAAGCCTCGCCCGAGAAGATTATCCCAGTGCTCGATACAATCCTCTCCATGGAGCCCGAGAACCGCTCGGCGCTGCTCCAGCTGCTTATTTTTGCCATTGAGCGGAATGACTATGAGGGCGTGATAGAGTGCAGCGACAATGCGATACTCTACATCCCTGACATGCTTGAGCTCTACTACTACAAGGGCATAGCCCTCTCCCAGCTCAACAGGGACGAGGAGAGTGCCGGGGTGCTTGAGCAGGGGCTCTCGCGCAGGAGCAGCGACTGCTCAACCGAGATAACCTCGAGGACTTTCTCGCTGCTGGGCGACGTGTACCACGAGCTAGGCAGGATGGACAGGTGCATGGAGGCATATGACTCGGCGCTGATATACAACCCGTCCGAGGTATCTGTGCTTAATAACTATGCCTATTACCTGGCCCTTGAGGGCAAGGACCTGGAGCGTGCCCTGGCAATGAGCGCAAGGACAATAGAGGCCGAACCAGGAAACGCCATATATGTAGACACGTATGCCTGGCTGCTCTTCTGCCTTGAAAGGTATGAGGAGGCAAAGGCCTATGCCGAGAAGCTGCTGCTCATTGAGGGCGACAAGAGCTCGGTGGAATACCATCACTGCGGCGACATATTCGCAAAATGCGGCGACATGGGGCGTGCAGTGGAGTGCTGGGAGAAGGCGCGCGGGCTTGGCGACACTTCCAAGGTGCTCAAGAAAAAGATTAGGAAACGCAAATACTATGCACGATGAGAAATGCTGCTGCCACCATACTGCTGCTCCTCTCCATCGCGCTCCTGCTCACTGGCTGCTCTTCAGGACGGCACTGCGTGCCAGGCATGCAGGCAAGGCCTGTGAAGGCCGATATCGCGCTCCTGCCGTCGGCAGGCAGGGATGTGGCCTGTCTCTCGTGCCCGGTGAGGATGACCGCCTCGATAAATGGCGAGGAGGCGTCGCTGAAGGGCAGGCTGCGCGTGAAAGGCGGCGAGGGTGTGCAGGTGAGCGCGACGGCAATGGGGCTCATGGAGGCTGCCTGTATCGAGTTCCTGCCGCAGGCCGTGAGGTTCCTGTACAAGATTGACAAGGTATATGCCGAGTCGCCCTACGCTAGTGTCCCTTTCCTTGGCGGCACAGGTACGGGCTACAGCATACTTGAGCATGTCCTCCTGAACAGGATGTTCTCGCCCGACGGAGCTCCTTTCGCAAAGGCGCTCTCGGGCATGCATATAGCCGACGAGGGCGACACCATTACTGTCACCACCAAGGGCGGGTATCCGGTAGTGTACAGGTTCAGCATAGAGAAAGAGAGCGGCAACCTGGTAAAGAGCGAAGGCTGGTATGCCAGCGGCGGCAACGTTGTCTGCCGCTATTCAGGCTTCAAGGAACTTGGCGGCCTCCCTTTCCCGCAGAGGGTTGAGGTGTCGTTCAGCGGCGGCGGTTCGTCGGCAGAGCTCACGCTCAGGCTCGGCAACCTGAGCGGCAAGGAGTTCAAGCTTTCCCCCCGCAGGGTCTCCAAGGCCTTCAGGAGGGTCTCGCTTGAGGCAATTATTGAGTCAATGGGCAGCATGGAGTAACAAAGAGACTAATGCAAAAGAAAACTATGAAAGGACACATTATAAGACATATTCTGTTCATCGGCCTGTTTATGGCGCTCCCTTTCTCTGTGTCGCTTGCACAGAACTCCGAGATAAAGAGAATGCGCGGGCAGGCCACTGCGCTGCGCAAGGAGATTGAGGAGCAGAAGAAGATTCTTCTCTCTGCCGAGAAGGATGTGAGCAGCCAGCTCCGCAACCTGAGTGTGGTGGAGGCGCAGATGAAGAAGCAGAAGTCGCTAGTTTCTCTCCTGAGGAACGAGGTCAAGGGCATTGACCGCGAGATAAGGCAGCTAGGTTCCGACATAGTGCTGCAGGAGGAGCGTGTGGCCCAGTCGCGCAAGGAGTATGCCGAGGCGCTCCGCAGGGCACGCAAGTACAGGAAGGGAAACAGCAGGCTCAACTTCCTTCTCTCGTCCGAGGATTTCTACACCTTGCTGCGCCGCTATCGCTACACTAACGAGTATATGGGCGCGCAGGACCGTCTGGCTGCCAGCCTGCAGAACCAGATAGAGATTCTCTCTGCAAAGAAGAAGGAACTCGAGGAGGCCCACGCGGCAAAGAGCGAGTCGCTCAAGGAGCAGGAGAGCGTGAAGGCGGGTCTCGAGGCCCTTGAGAAAGAGCAGCGCAGTATACTTGCCGGCCTGAAGAAGCAGTCGGGCAAGGTGAAGGCCGAGATTGACAAGAAACAGAAAAGCCTTAACAGGCTTAACAAGCGTATCGATACCGAGATTGAGCGCGTGCTGGCCGAGGAGCGTGCTGCGAAGAAACGCGCCGAGGAGGCTGCCCGCAAGCGCAAGGAGGCCGCAAAGAAGGCCCAGGGCAGCGGCCTGCCAAAGAAGAGCGAGGCAAAGGACGATAATCTCTATGCCAGCGACGCTGGAGTTGCCGAGATGACAGGTTCCTTCCTCAAGAACAAGAAACGCATGCCTGTGCCCATAACGGGCCCCTACCTTGTAGTCGACGAGTTCGGCACAAGGAATGTGATAGAAGGAAAGGGCAACGTGCAGATAAACAATAAGGGTGTTGTCCTTGAGGGCAGTGCCGGCGCAAAGGTGCGCTGCATTTTCGAGGGCAAGGTCACTGCTGTGGTGAATGACGGGAACTACCACTTTGTGCTTGTTCGCCACGGCGAGTACATATCGGTTTACAGCAACGTAGTGAATATGCGCGTCAGCGGCGGCGAGAAGGTAGAGGCAGGCGATGTCCTAGGCGATGTTGGCGTCGACGCCAAGTCTGGCACCCCAAGGCTGCAGTTCCAGCTGCGCAAGGAGAAGCAGATTCTTAACCCTGCAGAGTGGATTAGGATGTAGGCGGAGGAAAGAGCATTATCAAAGCAGAAAGCAGAAAGCAGAAAGGAGAAAGGGGAAAGGAAAAAGGAGAAAGCCGCGAACATGTCATGCTGGAGCGGAGCGAAGCATCTGAAAAACAGCTCTGTCGGGATGGCAAAGGCGCGGGGATAAAGAGATTCTTCGCTCCGTTACCCTTCGCTCCAGAATGACAGGTTCCAGTGCGCTCAACCGCGTTGTTTTGTCATTTCTGCATTGGATGAGATGTTTCGCTGCGCTCAACATGACAGGGCGCTCAACATGACAGGCCAAGGCCAAATGCCAAGGTCAAGGAACTCAAGCTAGGGCGTAGCCTGATTGCAACCAGTCTTGTCATTCTGAACGCAGTGAAGAATCTCTGTCAATGCGTTCTTGAGATCCTTCGCTTTGCTCAGGATGACAGGCACATCGACCGTTGGCGAGCTTTGCTCCCCCTATGGCAGCGCTCGCTGTAAAAGCTCAAGTAAACTTGGCTTTCGCTCGCTTTGGACAAGCTTTCCACTTTCATCTTTCATCTTTTCGCTTTAACCCCACTTCGTGGGCTTGAACCTTGGCTGCGCTCGCTGTAAAAGCTCAAGTAAACTTGGCTTTCGCTCGCTTGGCACAAGCTTTCATCTTTCCACTTGCGATAATACTCTCCTGAATCTCCTGATGAACTCCTGGGCCTCGTTGGGCGAGAGGGTGAGAGGCGGGAGCAGGCGTATTACATTGGTGCCGCTGACGCCTGTGAATACATGCTCCTCGAAGAGCAGCCTGTGGCGTATCTCCTTTATGGGCCTGTCAAGCTCAATTCCAATCATTAGGCCGCGGCCGCGCACTTCCTTTATTCCTTCAATCTTGCGCAGCCCGTCAATGAGGAGGCTGCCCACGCGGCATGCGTTCTCAAGCAGGTTCTCTTCCTCCATCACCTCGAGCACGGCCTGGGCCGCGGCGCATGCAAGGTGGTTGCCGCCGAATGTGGTGCCAAGCTCTCCGTATACGGCCTCAAACTTTGGGCTTATGAGCACCATGCCAATAGGGAATCCGTTGCCAATGCCCTTTGCCTGTGTTATTATGTCGGGCCTTATGCCAGCCCACTGGTGGGCGAAGAACTTGCCGCTGCGCCCGCAGCCGCTCTGTATCTCGTCGAGGATGAGCGTTGTGCCGGTGGCATTGCATAGCGCCTGCAGTTCCTGCAGGAACCTGTCGCTGGGTATCTGTATTCCGCCTACGCCCTGTATGCCCTCGATAATCACGGCTGTCACGTCGCCTTTGGCAATCTCGGCGCGCACGCCCTCAATGTCGCCAAGCTGCAGGTATGTGGTGTGCCCGTTGGCATTGATAGGGGCTATTATCCTTGGATTGTCGGTAACCTCCACGGCAAGTGACGTGCGTCCGTGGAACGCCTTCCTGAATGCTATTACGCGCTTTTTGCCGTTCTTGAACGATGAGAGCTTAAGGGCGTTCTCGTTGGCCTCGGCGCCCGAGTTTATGAAGAAGAGGCTGTAGTCCTCGTATCCGCTAATGCGCCCTAGCCTGTCGGCAACGCTCTGCTGCAGGGTGTTTATAACCGAATTGGAGTAGAACCCGAGCGTGGCTGCCTGGCGGCTTATCTTCTCTACATACCTGGGGTGTGCATGCCCAATGGAGATTACAGCATGCCCGCCGTAAAGGTCGAGGTATTCAGTGCCTTTGTCGTCCCACACTCTGCACCCCTCGCCCTTGACTATGTTCACGTCGAAGAGGGGGTATACGTTATATAAGTTCATTTTCTCCTGTCCGTTTATATATGTAATAGTAACTATGCGGCCGCTGTCTAATGGTGCCCCTCGTCGCCTTGCAGTCTCTCCTTCCGGGGCCTTAGAATGCCGACGGCTTGAGCTGCAGGCCCACTGTCTCGGCAAGGCCGAAGAGCAGGTTCATGTTATGCACGGCCGTGCCGCTGGCGCCCTTGAGCAGGTTGTCGATGACCGATGTTATGAGCAGCCTGCTGCCGTGCTTCTCGAGGTGTATGAGGCACTTGTTGGTGTTCACTACCTGCTTGAGGTCGAGAGGCGTGTTTACAATGTGCGTGAACGAGTCGCGGTCGTAGTAGTGCTCGTAGAGCTTGTAGAGTGTCTCGATGTCGAGGTCGCACTTAACTACTATTGTGGCGAATATTCCGCGTGCAAAGTCGCCGCGGTAGGGGATGAAGCATATCTCGCCGTCATACTCGGGCTGCAGCTGCCTTATGCTCTGCATTATCTCGGGCATGTGCTGGTGCTCAAAAGGCTTGTATATGCTGATGTTGCCGTCCCTCCAGCTGAAGTGTGTGCTGGCCTGCGGCTTTACTCCAGCGCCTGTGCTGCCGGTGATGGCATTCACCGATATGTCGCCCTTTAGCAGGTGCTCCTTGGCCAGCGGCAGCAGTCCCAGCTCAATGCATGTGGCAAAGCAGCCCGGGTTGGCCACGTAGCGGCTCTTGCAGGTGTGGCGGCGGTTCAGTTCGGGCAGGCCGTATATGAACTCGTGGTCATGGCTCTTTATGCGGTAGTCCATTGAAAGGTCTATGACCTTGAGCTCGTCGGGCAGCGCATGGCTCTCAAGGAACCTGCGTGTGTCGCCGTGTGCCGTGCAGAAGAAGAGGAGGTCAATCTCCTCGAACGGCATCTCGCCGGTAAACAGCAGGTCGGTGTCACCATGCAGCCCTGCATGCACGTCGGCAATGCGGTTGCCTGCATTGCTGCTGCTGTGGACGAACTTTATCTCAACTTCGGGATGGATGAGCAGCAGGCGTATAAGTTCTCCTGCCGTGTATCCCGCACCTCCAATAATTCCTACTCGTATCATATATTGTATTGTAATTATATCTTCTCGTCGGGGTGGCTCGCATAGTAGGCGCGCAGCGGGGTAGAGGTTACCTTTATGAAGCCTTTGGCCTCCTCGGCCGTCCAGCCTTTCTGCACTTCGCCATACTCGCCAAGCCTGTTCTTTACAAGGTCGTTGGGCGAGTCAACGCCCACGGTCTCGAAATGCCTTGGCATGAGCCTCAGTATGGCCGTGCCTGTGACGTTCCTCTGCGAGCTCTCGAGCATTGCCTCTATGTCGCGCATAACAGGCTCAAGGTACTGGCTCTCGTGCAGGAACATGCCGTACCAGTTGGCAACCTGGTCCTTCCAGTACTGCTGCCATTTGCTGAGCGTGTACTTCTCAAGGAACTTGTGCGCTGCAATTATCAGCATTGGCGCGGCGGCCTCAAAGCCCACACGCCCCTTAATGCCTATTATGGTGTCGCCCACATGCATGTCGCGCCCAATGCCGTAAGGGGCGCCAATCTCCTCTACCTTCTGTATTGCCTTTATGGGGTCCTCGAACGTCTCGCCGTTAACGGCCCTGAGCTCGCCGTTCTCGAATGTGAGGCGCAGTTCCTCCTCGCCATCCTTCTCAACCTGCTTTAGGTATGCGCTGTCGGGCAGTCCCTGCCTGGAGTCGAGTATCTCGCCTCCGCAGATGGATGTTCCCCACAGTCCCACGTTATATGAATATTTCAGTCTTGCGAAGTCGGCCTTGAAGCCATGCTCGTTCAGGTAGTTCACCTCGAACTCGCGCGTGAGTGTCATGTCGCGTGTGAGGGTGATGATTTCCACACCTGGCGCGCACACCAGGAATGTCATGTCAAAGCGTATCTGGTCATTGCCGGCACCAGTGGAGCCGTGGGCTATGGCGTCGGCACCTATTTCATTTGCGTAGCGTGCAATGGCCAGCGCCTGGAATATCCTTTCCGATGATACCGAGATGGGGTATGTGCCGTTGCGCAGCACATTGCCGTAAATCATGTAGCGCAGGCTCTTGTCGTAGTACTCCCTTGTAACGTCAAGGGTAACATACGCTTTGGCCCCGAGCCTGTATGCGTTCTCCTCGTTCTGCCTCAGCTGCTCAGGGCTGAAGCCGCCTGTGTCGGCGCATGCTGCATATACCTCGTAGCCCTTCTCCTTGGCGAGGTACATTACTGTAAATGAGGTATCGAGACCGCCGCTGAACGCGACAACAACTTTCTTCTTTTCCATATTATTCTGCAAATATATACATAAACGGGCGAAATATAAAGCTTAAGATATATGTTCTTCGTTTACAAAAATATAATCATTGGTTACTTATCTCCATCCTTGTGCTTTGCCGGGTCGTAGAGCATTGCCGTGCATATGCAGTAGCGCCTGCCGGTGCGCATGAGCACGTCGTGGTTCACGCAGCCCTGGCAGCCTTTCCAGAATGCCTCGTCGTCGGTGAGTTCCGAGAACGGCACAGGCACGTAGCCAAGTCCGGTGTTGATTTTCATGACTGCTCCACCGCTCGTGAGCCCAAAGAGCTTGGCGTTGGGCCACTTCTCCCTTGATAGCTTGAAAGCCCTCTGCTTTATGCGCCTTGCAAGCCCGTGCCCGCGGAACTTCTCCCTTACAATAAGTCCCGAATTGGCAACATACTGCCTGTTGCCCCAGCTCTCGATGTAGCAGAACCCTGCAAACTCATCTCCCGCCAGGGCTATTATGGCCTTGCCCTCCTTCATCTTCTGTGCCACGTACTCGTGCGTGCGCTTGGCAATTCCTGTGCCGCGCACCTTGGCTGCGTCGCTAATGGTAGCCAGTATCTCATCGACATATCTCTCGTGCGAGGCATTGGCTATAATCACCTCAATGCCGTCGTTGTATTCAATCTCTTCCATCTTCTGCAACTGTTCAAATGTTGGGTATGATGGTCCTTAGCACCCTCAGCACGGCGGCCTTGGTCACGTTCTCGGCAATAACCATCATCACTGTGTCGTCGCCTGCTATTGTGCCTATGATTTCGGGGAAATCGTAGTTGTCGATGTGGTAGGCCAGCGTGCTTGCATAGCTGGGCTTGGTGTGTATTACCGCAATGTTGCCCGAGAACTTGATTGACAGGAACCCTGTAACCTCCTGTGGCGTGGTAACTGCGCGCACCTCGCCCTGCTCGCCCGCATGGCGGTACTGGTGAGGACGTGTGAGCACATAGCGGTAGCGCCCCTGCACGCCCACTGTCTTAACCACACGCAACTGGTGCAGGTCGCGCGACAGCGTTGCCTGCGTAAGCTTGAAGCCCTCTTTCTCAAGTTCGCTCAAAAGTTCCTCCTGGCTCCCTATCTCTTGTGTCGAGAGAATAAGGCGAATAGCGTCAAGACGTGAATTCTTTACCTTCATAATCGTATATTTATTCTTTGCGAACACAAAAATAGGTATATTTAAACAATTTTCCTTGTGTTTTTGCAAATAATTTACATATAAACTGTGAAATTTGCAATTTCTTTGGAAACAGCAAGGGTTGAGCCGAATGGCCTTTTTATTAAGGTGTCCTGGAAATGAAGAGCTATAAATCCCCTACCAGCCTGTACGTTCTCCAGCTGGGGTTGCTCCTGTAGGCGGCCAGCGCCGTTGTCATTCATGTCGCAAAAAAGGTACTCATCTACTGATGTGATACCCAGGCGCCGGTGCGTCCTCATCTTTATTGTGAGTGTACGATAATCCTATCTGCAGCATGGCGGCAATAATATACAGCAGACAGGGTGGCCACCCTGTCTGCTGTATATATCACGTATCATATGCCGGTTACAGAAGTCTATTGAATTGCTTCTGATTTTACGAATGCAAGAAGTTTGCATGCCTTTGCCGAATGGAATGACAGTTGGTCGAACAGCTGGTGCGTGTTCAGCTGCATGATAGCCGATACTGCGTCCAGAACCCCATTTTCATAAAGCGAAATGGTTACATATAGCCTGTCGTTTGCAACCGGTCCCATTATCAAGTCGAACCCGTGGCTGGTGTTACCACGGCGATTCCCGACAACAAAGTCAAGCCATTCTTTGGTAGCGCCGTCAAAGTGCATTGTATTGAATGAGCGGTCGTTTAGAATATCATCATCAATCTCAAACACCGATACCACAGCACGGGCATTCCCTCCCTCTCTGTCCCGCTTTATCCGGGCCCATTTCTCGGCTTGTTCCCGGCTTGTTGTGGTGTAGAATCCCTTTCCGAAGTCAGTATTTGCCCTGCCTCGCGAAACTGTCGGCTTGCGTACAGCCATGGTGGAACCGTGATATAACAACATAATCTATCGGTGTTTTTTAATGAACAAATCTATTTCGTGCAGAATATACTCCATGCTCTGCGAATGAAGAACTTCAAAATTCGCTGTCAGGAACTTGTCAAGCCCCAACTCGCAGAACATAGTCAGCACGTCGGCCGAGGAGAGATTCCCTCTTAAACGATACTGCTCTATGCATGAGATGACAAACAGCGCCTCGTTCCTGCTTATCCTGAGCATACGTGAGGCTGCCTTTTCTTCCTCAAGATAATCAAAAAGCTGCAGCCCGCTGCAATACCATAGCTTCAAACTTGGATTGTCCAAATCATGGTACAGTTTGGAGTTATAGAGATAATATAACGCATCCTCAAATGACAGACGTTTTTTCTCCGATATAAGCCCCACCAGCTCCAATACCTTAAATGGCAGAACCGCTGCTTCTGTTGTCTGTTTCATATACTCGCAGTTTAGCGCAAAGATAGTAACAAACGAGCAAGATAGGCAAAGTTTACTTTGACATTTTACAGCGAGTGCAGAAAATCTTCGCAAAACTTGGAATAATCAATTTTAGCCAAAGGGGTAAAACAAGAGGATACTTATGTTTAATGTGTATTGTGTAACGTTTGATGTTTAATGAGTAAAGGCCTCCGCTGTGTCATTGGCTCGTTTTGCTTTTAGCCACCCGCGTGGCATAAACTTCGTCTATGCTTCACGCGACTAATGGCTGCAAAACTTGCCGATAACAAAACGTTGTTTTGTCATTCCGAACCCTGTGTGAGGAATCTCGTATCTTACGTTGTTTCTTGAGATGCTTCGCTACGCTCAAGCATGACATTGTTCGCTGTTTTCTTGAGATGTCTCGTCGCTGCGCTCGCTCGACATGACATAAATGTGTAATGTTTAATGTGCAGGGCCGGGAATCAAAAATTTTTGTGTATTTGTAATAAAAAGTTGTAAAACAACAACTCGCATTGCGTAGGACTTCCTATTAGGACTTATTAATCGCCTGCGAAGACAATAAATCAAACGTGGTTCACTGTCGGTGAACCACGTTTGATTTGATATTACGTTTCTCTTATCTTATTACATCCGCATTGTACCACACGGCGGGGGTGTCGCTCATCTCTATTGTGAGTGTGCCGCCTTTGGCGATGTCGCTGTGGTTGATGTATGGCAGGCCGTATGGCTTGCCGTTGAGCTTTATGCTCTTGATGTAGATGTTGGTGTCGCTGTTGTTCACTGTCTCAATGACGAACTTGCCGCCTTTGACGGTGAGCTCGGCGCGGTCGAAGAGCGGCGAACCGAACCAGTAGCGGGCGCTGGCGGGCTCTACTTCGTAGAAGCCCATTGCCGACATTATGTACCATGCTGACATCTGGCCCATGTCCTCGTTGCCCGAGAGGCCGTCAAAATCGTTGCGGTACTGTGTGGTCATTACCTCGCGTACCCACTTGGCTGTCTTCTGTGGTTGGCCCATCATGGTGTAGAGGTAGAGGATGTGGTGGCTGGGCTCGTTGCCGTGTGCGAACTGTCCAATCATGCCCGAGATATCGGGTGAGGGGTCGCCGTCGACTGTCGATGGTGCAAGGAACAGTGAGTCAAGGCGTGCCAGGCATGCTTCCTTGCTGCCGAAGAGGCCGATGTAACCGCCAAGGTCGTGCGGAACGAGCCATGTGTACTGCCATGCGTTGCCCTCGCAGTAGTCATCGGCGCGGTGTGCCGAGAAGTAGGGGTTGAACGGTGTGCGGAACTTGCCGTTCTCGTCTACGCCGCGCATAAAACCGGTCTCCTTGTCAAAGAATGTGCGGTAACTGTGGCTCATCTTTGTGAAGTGCTCATAGTCGTCTTGCTTGCCAAGCGCCTTGGCTGCGTTGGCTGCAGCACCGTCGGCAAGGGCATATTCCATGTCAAAGGCAACAGCCTCGGTAAAAAGGTCGCACGGGATGTAACCGAACTTGTGGCGGAACTCCTTGCCGCGCTCTTCGGTGGCGGCAGTCTTCTTTATGGCGGCGAATGCTGCCTCGCGGTCAAAGCCATCAATGCCCTTTACTATGGCGTCGGCAACAACGGGAATGCCCGGGTCGCCCACCATGCAGTCGGTCTCGTTGCCCCACAGGTGCCATACAGGCAGGTCGCCCTGCTTGTCGCAGATGTCAACCATTGTGGCAACGAACTCGCCAGCCTTCTCGGGCTGTATTATCGTCATCAGCGGTTGTTTTGCGCGGTATGTATCCCACAGGGAGAAACATGTGTAGCGTGGCTTGTCGCTGTTGTATATCTTGTCGTCGGCACCGCGGTAGTCGCCGTTGACGTCGCTGAAGAGCATCGGGGCAATCATTGCGTGGTACATTGCGGTGTAGAATATTTCCTTCTGCTCCCGGCTTTTGCTCTCAATCCTTATTCGCGCGAGTTCCTTTTCCCATGCCTCCACGGCTGCTGTCTGCACCGCTGCAAAGTCCCAACCGGGCAGTTCCGACTCCATTGCCAGCTTGGCTCCCTCAATGCTCACGGGCGAGATTGCAACCTTCAGCAACACCTCTTCGCCTGCTGCGGTACTGAACGACGCACGTCCGTACATATCCTTGTAACCCTTAAGCTCAAACTTATCGAATGGCTTTGCAAGCTCGGCAACAAAGTATATACGCTGGTTTTTGGCCCATCCTTTTGAGTAACGGTAACCGACAATGCGGTTGTTCCCTTCGGCCTGCATAAAGGCTTCGGTGGTCTCGTCCCAACAACCGCCGTTCTGCAGGTCAATAACAAGCGCTGCGTCCTGTGCCTCGGGGAAGGTGTAGCGGTGCAAGCCCACGCGCGCCGTGACTGTCATTTCTGCCTTTATCCCGTAGCGTGTGAGCGGTACCGAATAGTAACCGGCACGGGCAACTTCCTGTGTGCGGTCGGCGGGTGACCACATGCCGCTGTCCTGGTCCTCGGCCATGCCGCGTGCGTAAGTCACTTCGCCGGTCACGGGCATTACTGTAACGTCGAAGAGGTCACCAATTCCTGTCCCGCTCAGGTGTGTATGCGAGAAACCTATTACCGTGGCCTCGTCCTGGTGGTACCCTGAGCACCAGTCCCATGTCTGGTTTATGCTTGTGGGGCCCAGCTGTACCATACCGAACGGTACGCTTGCGCCCACGAATACGTGCCCGTGCCCGCCGCTGCCAATGAGCGGGTTTACATATTGTGTGAGCGGTTCCTGGGGTGCCTGCTCCTCGCTCTTGGGGGCTGTGGAGCACGATGTCGCAAGAATGAGCGATAGTGCCAATATGCTGTCCAATGCTTTCATTTCGGTTCTTTCTTTAGTTTGATTCTTATATTTGCGTTGTCAAGCAACTGCTTGTGTGTGAGGCGGTAACCGCTTTTCTTGCCGTTGAGGCTTATACTCTCGATGTAGCGGCTATCCTCGCTTGGGCGGTCGCACTCTATTGTGATGTTGCCCTGCGGGGTGGTAATGCTTACCTTGTCGAATACCGGGGTGGTGAGGGTGTAGTGCGGTTCGCCCGGGCAGTCGGGGTAGAATCCCATCATGGAGAACACCGCCCATGCCGACATTGTACCGGTGTCGTCGTTGCCCGGAATGCCGTCGGGGGCATTCTTGTAGTGGTTGTCAAGAATCTTGTTCACTTCCTTCTGTGTGCGCCACTCCTCGCCCTTGAAACGGCTGAAGAGGTATGCATATACAATATCGGGTTCGTTTGCGGGGTCGTAGAGCTCGTTGTCGAACACACCCTGCAGGCTGTTTATGAAACTGCGCTTGCCGCCCATGAGCCTTGTGAGTCCCTTGATGTCATGCGGAACAGCAAAGGTGTAGCACCATGCCGAAGCCTCGTGGAACCCGGGTACGTTCTCGAAATTCTTTCCTGTTGTCGGGTCAAAGTCGCCCAGGAACTCGCCATCCTTCGTGAGGGGGCGCAGTGTGCCATGCTCCTTGCAGAAGTAACGGCGGTAGCTCTGCGAGCGCTTCAGGAACTCCTTTGCGCGTGCCTTGTCGCCCAACGAGTCGGCAAGCTGCGCAATGGCATAGTCGGCCGAGCAGTACTCGAGTGCATGAGAAACCGAGTTGTCGCCCGAAAGGTCGCTTGAGAAGTACCACAGGGGGATGAAACCGTCCTTTATATAAGGGTCGATGTCGCGGCGTATGGGGTTGTCCTTGCCTTCGGTGGTTGCCGACTTGAGCATGCCCTCATAGGCCTTGCCGATGTCAAAATCGCGCAGTCCCTTTATCCAGCTGTCGGCAATGACAATGGCCGCAGGGTCACCCTCCATGGTGTATGTCTCGCGCCCGAAGAGTTCCCAGCGCGGCAGCCAGCCCCAGTCCTCGTACATGCCAACCATGGTGCGCAGCATGTCGGTCTGGCGCTCGGGGTAGACAAGCGTGAGCAGCTGGTGAAGGTTGCGGTATGTGTCCCATAGTGAGAATACAGTGTAGCGTGTGTGGTCGCTCTTACCCACTCCCGCGCTCTCCATCTTGGGGTACTCGCCGTTTACGTCGCTTATGGTGCTAGGGTGGATGAGCGCATGGTAGAGCGCTGTGTAGAAGATTGTCTGCTGCTCCTTTGTGCCGCCCTCCACGCGAATGCGTCCCAGGTCGTTGTTCCAGCGTTCCACAGCCTCGGCGTGTACCATGTCAAAGTTCTTGCCTTTCTGTTCGGCTTCAAGGTTCTCCCATGCGTTCTCTACCGAAACGAATGAGACACCCATCTGCACTGTAATCTGCTCGCCTTCGGCAAGGCCGTCATAACAGAAACGGTAGCCGATGTTGTCGCCGGCAATCTCCTTGTAGTAATTCTCATATAGTTTGTATGTGCCGTCGTCGGGGGTCCACTCGGCCTCAACGCCGCTCAATGCAGGCTGGAATTTCCATGGACCTTCGCTTGTGGGCGCTTTTGATACCCTCATGGCAAAATAGATGGGGAACACCGCCTGTGTGGTGTAGCAGAACGTACCCAGTACCTTGAAACCCTCAATCTCGGTCTCGCTCACGCGTCGCACCATGGCGCCGCACTCATTGGTGAGGCCCTGTCCCAGGTTCAGTATAATGTTTCCCTTGCCTGCGGGGAATGTGTAGCGCTCGCACGCGCTGCGTGTGGTTGCCGTAACTTCGGTCTTTATGCCGTACTTCGTAAGCCGGTTGCTGTAGTAGCCTGGCGAGGCGGTCTCGTCGGTATACTCTGTGCCGTATGTGAAATAGTTTACGTCAGGCTCTCCCGCCGTGGGCATTACCAGCAGCGAAGAGGCCTCGGGGCAGCCAACGCCGCTCAGGGCAACATGCGCATATCCGGTGAAGAACCTGTTGTTGTACTCATAGGGTGCCGACCACCAGCGGCTGTCCTTGTCAAAGACATTGAGGTCCGAACCCATGACGTTGAACGGTACAACCGACATCATTCCGTTGGGCGTTACTGCGCCCGGGTTTGTTGTGCCGAAGTTGGTTGTACCTATAAACGGGTTTACCAGCCTGGCCGGTTCCTGTGCGCCCGCAACGGCCGCGGTGAGCAGCAGTGACAGTAGCAATGTCGTCTTCTTCATAGCCTGTTATCTTTTGTCCAGTTCGCTCAAGGCAAATGCATATGCTCCAACCGAGACGGCCTTGCTTGCACCTAATTTTGATATTGCAATACCCACGCGCTTCTGGCTGTCATAATCGACATACCTCTCTTCGCCGTAGACTTTCACTTTCTTTACTTCGCCCTTTGCAAAAAGTTCGAATTCATCGGGATTTTCAAGGTCATATACCTTCATCTGCACAAGGCTTACCTCGTCACCGCCAAGAGTGTGCAGCTTTGAGCGCATTTCCTCAAGCAGCGCAGGCATTATCCAGCGGCTTGCAGCCGACACACCGCCGCCAATGACAACAAGGCCGTCAATGATTGTAACGGCCGTTGAGATTGCAGCGCCGGCAATCCTGCCAAGCGAAGCGAATGCCTCCTTTGCAGCCTCGCGGTCGCCCTGGCGTGTGCCGTCGGCAATCTCGCATATATCCTTCGGGGTAAGACCGTGGCCGGGGTTACCGCTCTTCTCGCCATATACTCGCTTTACCGCACGTATGGCAACGCCTTCCTCGACAATGACTTCGGGCATCTCCTTGTGGCGCAGGCAGAATGTCTCCACGCATGAGTTGTCGCCGCGGTTCAGGCGGTTGTCAATCACCACGCCAATGCCAAAGCCTGTACCCAATGTATAGCCTATGAGGTTCTTGTACTGTTTTGTGGAACCGAGTTCCTTCAGGCGGCTGTTGATTTCGGGCAGCACACCGCAGAGCGCCTCGCCGTATGCGAAGAGGTCGCCGTCGTTGTTTATGAACACGGGCACGCCGAACTGTTTCTCAAGGAATGCGCCCAGCGCCACGCCCTCGCGGAACGATGGGAAGTTGGGCAGGTAGCCGCCGATAATCCCGTTAGGGTAGTCGGCCGGGCCGGGGAACGCGAAACTTATTGCAACAGGCTTCTCTTCCAATTTGTCGAATACCTGGCGGAATCCGTTTACCATGTTCTGCAGGCAGAGGTCAAGGTCGTGCGACTGGGCCGGGACTGATACTGGCTCTATAATGAATTCTCCGGCCCTCATGGCGCCGAAAACAAAGTTTGTGCCACCCGCGTCAAGCGTGGCTACAATGCGGTTATCTTTTTTGTACATAGCTGTTATAAGTTTTTGTCTCGTTAATGCCTGAATGGCATAATGATGTTATCTGTCTATCTCTCTTGAATACTTCCTTATAATGTTAATGGTAGTTGTGTCGCAGTCGAATACCGAGTACCATCCCTGCGGTTCGTGCGGCGGGTCGCACAGGTAGTCATCGCCTGGCTGCCATACAAGGCCGCGCGGGCGTCCGCTGCCGCCCCAGCCCCAGAAGTTGCAGCCAGCGATGGGGCCGTTCTCATCGGCGCTTTTCTTTACTTGCTCAAAGATGAACGAGTAGAAGATGTCGCGGCTCTCTGTCGTTATGCCAACGCCCGGGACATTGCCCTTGCGTGAGAATCCGAACTCCTCTATTACCAAAGGCTTGTCTATCCTCTTTGCCATTGCAATGTGCTCGTCGATGTACTTCCCGCTCTCTATGCAGGCGTTCTCAATACCGCTGTCGGGGTCGGAGCGCGGCGCCCATCCCCAGTTCACCGGCCATATGTGTATTGTAAGGTAGTCAATGTTGCTGTCAGCATGTATGCGCTCGCAAAGCTCAGCGTCCACTTCGCAACCAATGTAACCTTCGCTGCCTGTCGATACAAGGTGGTTGCTGTCAATGCTCTTTATCAATGCGGCGGCCTTTGCTATCCACTCCGCGAAAAGTTCCTTGTTCTCCTTTGAGAAGGCGCGTGGTTCGTTGCACAGCTGCCACGACATTATTGCAGGCTCGTCCTTGTAGGCCCGCCCAGTTATGCTGTTTGTGCGCGATACAATGTTCTTTATATAGTCATAGTACATTTCAAGTGCTTTCGGTTCGCGAGCGAAGCTTGCACAGTAGTCAACATAGCGGTTGTATCCTCCATCCTCGTTGGTGTTTGGCGAGTCGCCATATCCGCACTCCTTCAGGTAGAACCCGAAACCTCCGCTCCAGTCCCATGCATTGTTGAGATAAATTACTGCTGTCATGTCTCGCTTTTCAAGTTCGGCAATGGCAAAGTCCAGTCCCTGCAGAATTGTGTCGTTGAGTACACCCGGCGAAATCTGCAGGTATGGTTTTGCAGGGTTGGCAAGGTCGCTGCCCGCGTCGGGGCCGGCGAGAATCCTCAGGTTAGTTACGCCAATTTCCTTGAGATTGTCGAGTTCCTTGCAGAAACGCTCCCTGTCGCCGCCCTCGCCAGTAGAGGCGAGCACGCTGGCATACCACAGGTTTGTGCCAATGTAGCGGTAGGGGGCGCCGCCTCTCATCAGCCGTGTGCCGTCCGTGGCCACGAAACATGCCCCGTCCTTCTCGTCTGTGTCTTCCTTGCCTTTCACGGCATTTGCGCTACAGGCAGCAAACAGCATAGTCGCCATTATCAGTAATAGATTCCTAAAGGTCTTCATCCTGTTGTTATGGTTATCCGTTAATTCTGCGAAGTTAGCAATTTGTGGTAAAGAAACGAATTTTTATATATTTTTTTCCTCGGCAGGCCCGAAAGTTATATTCATAAAATGTGTGCCAGTGCATTTTTTCGCCCGGCGGCCGATGTTTTTTGTGAACAATTTATATCTTTGCAGGATAAACAGGTGCAATTTAATAATAATAAATACCAATCATGGAAATTACAAACAGATACCTGCGTGTTGAGTACACGCTCTATTCACACCGTGGCGATGTATGCGAGGAGGTTGAGAAGGCAACCCGCGAGCAGCCTTTTGCATTCCTCACAGGTGTAGGCTACACCCTTGACGCCTTTGAGGAGAACCTCAAGGACCTGAAGAAGGGCGATACGTTTGACTTTACCATTCCTTTTGCCGACGCGTACGGCGAGTATGACCCTGACCATGTGCAGGACTTTGACAGGGAGGTGTTTACAATCGATGGCAAGTTCGACTCGGCGCACATATACGAAGGGAATGTGGTTGAGATGATGCGTGCCGACCGCTCTCCCATCCTGGGTACAGTGAAGGAGGTTACTCCCGTGAAGGTGGTGATGGACTTCAACCATCCTCTTGCAGGTTGCGACCTGCAGTTCGTTGGCAGTGTGGTTGAGGCCCGCCAGGCCAAGGAACCTGAGCTCAAGAAGTTCTACGATTCTATCAAGGCCTCATGCAGCTGCGGCGGAGGCTGCAGCGGCTGTGGCGGAGGCTGCGGTGACGGTGACTGCGAGGGCGGCTGCTGCCACTGATAACACTGGACTGGCATGAACAGCTTTGGCCAACTGCTACGCCTTACAACCTTCGGCGAGTCGCATGGCGCGGCAATAGGGGGTGTGCTCGATGGTTTCCCTGCCGGGGTATCCATTGACGAGGAGTTTGTGCGCAGCGAGATGCTGCGGCGCCGTCCGGGGCAGAGCGCGATAACCACCCAGCGCAATGAGCAGGACGAGGTGCAGTTCCTCTCGGGCATATTCGAGGGGCGCTCGACTGGCACTCCCATTGCATTCATTATAGCGAACAGCAACAGCCGTAGCGGCGATTACGAGAACCTGCGCGAGGCGTTCCGCCCGTCGCATGCCGACTATGTGTATGACCGCAAGTACGGCATACGCGACCACCGTGGCGGGGGGCGCTCGTCGGCCCGCGAGACGGCTGTGCGTGTATGTGCAGGCGCGCTTGCCAGGCTCGCGCTCAGGCAACTGGGGATTGAGGTGCAGGCGTTTACGTCGCAAGTGGGGGAGATTGTGCTCGACGGGGACTATACCGCCTATGACCTCTCGCTTGCCGAGACGAATGCCGTGCGCTGCCCGCATGCCGGCAAGGCGGCCGAGATGGAACGCCTGATAATGGAGGTGAAGCGCGACGGCGACACCGTGGGCGGGGTAGTGACATGCGTAGTGAAGGGCGCTCCAGTAGGGCTGGGCGAACCGCTGTACGGCAAGCTTACGTCATCGCTTGCCCATGCCATGCTATCGATAAATGCCGCTAAGGGCTTTGAGTTCGGCAACGGCTTTGCCGCGGCAGCAGGGCGAGGCTCGCAGCAGAATGACATATTCTGCAATAATGACGGCGGCATTGCCACCAGGAGCAATAACAGCGGCGGAATACAGGGTGGCATATCAAACGGCAACGACATATACTTCCGCGTGGCGTTCAAACCTGTGGCGACGCTGCTGAAGGAGCAGCCTACTGTGACACGCGACGGCCGGGAGACAACCTTGCTAGCGCGCGGCCGCCACGACCCATGTGTGGTCCCCAGGGCGGTGCCTGTCGTAGAGGCCATGGCTGCACTCGCCGTGCTCGACCATTATATGCTTGCCCGTGCCAAGGACCGCATGTTTATATAACACGAAAAACCGGGAGCTGCCGCGGCAGTTCCCCCAGAACCACATAAATCATGAACAGAACCACTAGAAATAACCGGGCAGAGGCCGGCCGGCCTCTGCCTGGCCGCCTTGCAGGAGCAATGCCGCTTGTGCAGAAGTATGCTGTACCGCTATTCTTCGCGATACTGTGGGCGGTACTCGCTTTCTATGAGCATGCGCTGCTGAAAAGGACCGCCTCAATGTCGCTGTTCCTCTATGACAGCACATTCTTCGAGGGCATGATGGCCGTTCCGGCGGGAATGCTCTCCTATCTTGGCTGCTTCTTCATACAGTTCTTCCATTATCCTGCCCTGGGTGCCGCAATATATGTGGCGCTTCTCTGGACGGTGTACTGTCTCACGCGCAAGGCCTTTGAGGTGCCTCGGAAGTATTCGCTGCTGGCGCTCCTGCCGGTTGTGGCAATTGTTGCCTCGAATACCCAGCTGGGGTACTACCTGTTCTACCTGAAGATGCCGGGCTACTATTATATGGCTCTTCTTGCGACAATCCTCTCATTGCTAGGCCTGTGGGCGTACCGTAAATGCGGCACGCTGCTGCGTTTCCTGCTGCTGGCAGTGTGGGTGGCGGCCGGCTATCCGCTCATGGGCGTATATGCCCTGGTCCCGGCGCTGCTAATGGCGCTCTTCGGCGTTACGCTTGCCGTCCGCGACAGGAAAGGCCTTCTACTGCCGTTGCTGCAGCTGCTCTTTGCGCTCCTGCTCGTTTTCTTTGTCCCACGCTTCTATTATAATTGCTATGCGCTTGTAGCGAAGGAACTTATATATACTGTCGGAGTGCCTGCGACACAGTGGAGCGAAAGGGCTGTGGCAGGCGTGGAGTATGAGACGGAGTCGGTGTGGCAGTGCATTTGCCTCTATTGGGTGCCGCTGTGCCTGCTTCTTGCCTCAATGCTGGCAGGCGTGCTCTCTCCGCTCTTGCGTGGCAGGCTGGCGCTGAAAGGCCGGGCGGAATATGCTGTGAATGGCGTGGCCCTGCTGCTGTCGCTTGCCGTGACGGTGTGTTTCTGGTACGGGAACAGGAACTTCCGTATCGAGAACAGGCAGATGGTTGCGATGTGGGAGAACGACTGGGAGTCTGTCGCTGCCTATGCCCGGGATACGGATGAGCCTACAAGGCAGATAATCCTTAACAAGAACCTTGCGCTTATAAATATGGGCAGGCTGGGCAGCGAGATGTTCGCCTATCCCGATGGCGGCGTGCTGCCTGTTTCGCCTGTGGCGGTCCACATGACGCACACCGACGGCAGCTCGCTCTACTATAGCTACGGAAAGTTCAACTACTGCTACCGCTGGTGCGTGGAGAACTCTGTAGAGTATGGTTGGAGGGTGGAGTACCTTAAGAATGCGGCACGCGCAATGCTCCTCTCGGGCGAGTACAGGCTTGCCGCCAGGTACACAGGAATCCTGAAGAGCACGCTCTTCAATAAGGAATGGGCGCGCGAGCTCGAGAAGTATATCAATGACCCGGCACTCATTGCCAAGGAACGCTCGTTCGCAATGCCTCTGGCCTTTGCGTGCTACGATGATATGCTTGGTGTTGACGAGGGCGTTGAGATGCACCTTACCAAGAATATCGATGCGCCCGCGCTGCAGCAGGGCCTGAAGACAGGGGATATGCTGCAGGCGCGCAACGCCTTCGAGAACGGTGATATTGAGGCGCTCAAGGCCGCCGGCGGCAGCGAGGTGCCGCAGCCTTTTATTGAGGCCGCTATGACGATGGCCCTCATAAAGAAGGATTCCAAGCGCTTCCTCGAGACCTTCAGCATGTACCTGGACAACCACATGAAGGCTGTTGAGTCCACTACAAGGAAATACCTGCCGCTCCATTATCAGGAGGCGGTGCTGCTGTTCCTGCTGCTCGACAAGGGCCAGACAGTGCAGGTTGGCGACGAGTTCCTGGGCACTATAGTATCGCGCACGCCAGGAGGCACTGAGTCCAGGTTCAACAGTTTCCAGCGTGCAGTGGCGGTAAACCGGGACGCCCTTGGCAAGAAGTACCCCGATATATCGGAGGCCAGGCTGAACGCCCTGCTTGCAGCGCTCCTGAAGGAGGAGTATGGTGAGACGTACTACTATTACTATTTCTTTGTGAAGAAGATTAAGACCTATTAACCGACTGTATCATGAGACACATATTCAGATATATGCTGGCGTTGCCTCTCTTGGCGCTTGCCGCATGCACGGCACATGTGCCGGAGCAGTATACCGCAACAGGCAGCCTGCCAGTGATTTTCCCGGAGTACACTAACGTGACAATACCCTGCAATATCGCGCCGCTTACATTCAGGATTGAAGATGAGGCAAGCGAGCATGTAACCTCGCTCACTGCGGGCGAGAGGCAGGTTGTGATTGGAGGCAGCGAGGTCGCTCCTTCCATTGACGAGTGGAACGGGCTGCTGGCCCAGGCCAAGGGCGACAGCATAAAGGTTGACGTATTCGCCAGGAAGGAGAGCGGATGGGAGAAGTACAGCACCTTTGCCTTCATTGTCTCCGAGGACGAGATTGACCCTTATATCTCGTACCGCCTTATACCGCCTTCGTATGTGGCATATGAGAAGCTTACGATAAACCAGCGCGCGCTCTCAAGCTATGATGAGGATGTCATCTTCAGCAACATGATGGTCGACGCGGAACCCAACGGGCAGTGTATCAATTGCCATGCATACAAGAACTACAGGACCGATAATATGCAGTTCCATGTGCGGCAGACGCTGGGCGGTACTGTATTCGTGCATAACGGCGAGATAAAGAAGGTGAACATGAAGAGCGACTCTACAATCTCGGCCGGTGTCTATCCCGCCTTCAACCCCAAGTACGACCTGGTTGCCTACTCTGTGAACACCACAGGGCAGGTGTTCCACACCAGGCACGCCAACAAGGTTGAGGTGCAGGATACCCTGAGCGACATAATCGTGTATAACCCTGTGGCAGAGACCGTGACCGAGGTCGCTGCCGACCCCAATGACCTTGAGGTGTTCCCCACATGGTCGCCCGACGGCAAGACACTCTATTACTGTGTTGCCAGCGTGGAGTGCGACGACCCTTCAAAGACCCGCGTGACGCAGCTAGTAGAGGGGTATAAGGATATAAAGTATGACATTATGCGCCGTTCTTGGGACCCTGAGACCGGCGTATTCGGCAATGCCGATACCGTGTTCATGGCAAGCAGCCTGGGCAAGAGCGCTACCTTCCCGCGCGTGTCGCCGTGCGGCAAGTACCTGCTCTTTGCTCTGGGCGAGTACGGGTGCTTCCACATATGGCACAAGGACGCCGACCTCTACCTCCTGAGCCTTGAGGACGGCACCTTCTGGCCGCTAGAGGAGGCAAACTCCCCTTATGCGGAGAGCTATCATTCATGGAGCAGCAACGGACGGTGGATTCTGTTCGCAAGCCGCCGCATGGAGAATAACTACAGCCGCCTTTATATAGCCCATGTCGATGCTGGCGGCTCGTGCAGCAAGGCCTTTGTGCTGCCGCAGAAGAGCGCCGGGTACTATGGTTTCTTCGACCGTTCGTACAACGTTCCCGAGTTCATGGCAGAGCCTGTGACAGTCACTCCGCAGGAGTTTGCCGAGGTGGTAAAAGGCACATCTGTAAACGTTAAATATTCGCGCTCGGTAAAGTAAATTTTAACGTTACATTGTTAAATAAATAAAAATCGCTATTTGTCTCATCTCCAGCACCGCGGTGCTGGAGATGAGACTTTTTTTGCACCTAAATGTGAAAAAAGTGCCTTTGGCATGAAAAAAAAACGGCTTTTATGCGAAGATTTATTTAAAAGTCTTATTTTTGCACGTTACCAAAGGGTATTTTATGCCCTTGTGCGACATGCTTAAAAAAACGAAAAATAATAATTAATAAATTTTGTACTTATGTTTAGGCACCGTTTAAGTAAAATTGGCAAGGCTACGCTGTTTGCAGCGTGCATGCTTCTTGCAGGCGGTTCATTCGTGTCATGCGATGATGACTACTTCTATCCGCACGAAGAACCGGACTGGTTGGGCGCAAGCATTTATGATTTCTTGAAGACCGGCGGTTCGTCGGGTCACACCTATGCGAACTTCATCGAGCTCATCGACAGCCTGGGCGAGAAGGAGACACTGGCGCACACAGGTAGTAAAACTCTCTTTGTTGCC
This sequence comes from Bacteroidaceae bacterium, assembly GCA_045592125.1. Taxonomy (GTDB): domain Bacteria; phylum Bacteroidota; class Bacteroidia; order Bacteroidales; family Bacteroidaceae; genus HGM04593. The sequence goes on from JAZNUE010000042.1 coordinate 27,113, forward strand.
GATGACGCGGCATTCGAAAAGTTCTATGCGAACAACCCCTGGGGCGTGAAGAGCGTCAGTGAGATGAGCAAGGCGCAGATGAAGATTCTGTTCCGCAGCTCTATGATTGACAATGCCATGCTTCTTGACATGCTTTCAAGTACAGGTCCTAACGAGGCCGATGAGGGTACATGCCTTCGCCGCCTGACAGCCTCGGCGGTGATTGACTCAATTCCGCTTGTGAAAGGCGAGGACATGCCTGTGTACAACAAGTTCTGGGACGCTCTCCGCGGAAAGGCAAGGACTGAGTCGCTTAGGATTGTGAAGGACGGCTCTGCTCCTATGATGGTGCACATCCTGCCCGAATACCTGAAGAATAACACTATCAGGCCTTCGGACATCAACTTCCTTCTAAAGAACAGCGGCAAGGACTACAAGGATGGCGAGGTGCTGATTTTCGGGAACAAGGTGGTTGACAGCGATGTGCCTACTGACGGTTTTTCCGATGATACAATGACCATAACTTGCAAGAACGGATATATCTATCGTCTTGAGGATGTGCTTCTTCCGCCTTCAAACATGGCCGAGGAGCTCCGCCTCAAGAGCAAGGATGAGGACCTCAGGGTGTTCAGCCACTTGCTCGACCGTTTCTGTATCCCTGTATATGACGCTGCCCTTACAGCGCAGGTAGGCGTCTCGGAGACCGACAGTATATTCCGTCTCCGCTATTTTGTGAAGGATGCTGCGGACGGTATTACAGGATATGCTCCGCTTGAGGCTCTTGGCGCTAACCCTATGGATGACGAGCGCCTTATCTTCGACCCGGGAAACAACCAGATTGCTAACAGCCAGGGCAAGGAGCGCGATATGGCAGTGATGTTTGTGCCGAGGGATGCCTATCTTTACGAATACTTTGTGAATGGTTCTGGCAAATTCCTTCTTGAACAGTTCGCCTCAGACGTAGAGGTGAAGCCAGGCGAGAGCGATTCCTATGCTTCTCTTATACAGGCGCTTGACAGTGTCCCCGAGAAGAATATCGCACCGTTCCTCAACAACCTTATGAAACCTTCTTTCGCAAGCTCGGTACCAAGCAAGTTCAACAAGGTGACCGATGACGCTAACGACGAGATGGGTATCACCGAGACCGATGTTGACAAGTGCCTCTTCGCTAACAACGGTATTATATATATAATGAATAAGGTGTTCGGCCCTGCTGCGTATGAGGCCGTGTCGGCCCCTGCCATCGTGTTTGACAATATGCGCGTAATGGACAGGGTCAATACCCTCCTCAAGTACAACTACTATCTCCTTGCCATGAAGGCGGAGTACAGCTATATTATCCCCGATGACGCTGCGTTCATACAGTATGACCCGGTAACCAAGGCCATAAACTCGAAGAAGGCATATGCCTATGCATATCACTTTAATGACAAGCGTAAGGGCAGCAATAAAGATGAGCTGTGGGCCGACAAGTATGAGTATGACAAGGATACATACGTGATACTTGATACTCTTACAGCGGAAGAGGTGTATCATGTAGATCCAGATCCGAAATTGACTGGTTTCAGGAGCAATTTCCAGGCTCAGCTTACCGATATCATGGAGTACCTTATTATAGTACATGACGGCAGGGGCGACGGTATTGTTGCCGAGCGTTATGACGACGGTACTGTGATTGCAAATCCAAGGAAGTACTACCAGACTAAGGGCTATGGTACAGTTAAGGTAGACACAAGCGACCCGCAGAACATCAAGTTCTATGGCGGCGAGCAGCTTGAGCTCGGTACAGAGATTGCAACTGCCAATATCTTCAAGCAGAAGAACGGTTTCTCTTTCAACACCGTTCCTTCGGGAGAGGCACGTCCAGGTGTCCTGCTGTCTTCTGTGCCTACACCTCCTACAAAGTCGGTATACACAAACATGAGGGCCCTCGCAAACGAGGAGAGCGACCCGTTCTATGAGTTTGCAAGGCTCTGCGAACCAGATGGCGACGCTATAAGCAAGAGACTCGAGACTATCTTCAAGGGTGCGCCTGTGAATAAGATCAAGACCGACTCTACTAAGCTCTATTCAATATTCTTCAGTTCTGCGGACGGCAAGATGGTGAGTCTTGTGCCATTCTTCAACACATATCACTATACTGTATATGTGCCCACTAACGAGGCTGTGAAGAAGGAACTGGAGAAGGGCCTCTGCGACTGGGATGAGATTTCCGAGATTGCAGCAGACAGTGTAAAGAGAAAGAAGGCCGCTGCGCACTTGCGCGTACTTAACAACTTCCTCCGCTACCACTTCCAGGATAACTCAATATATGTAGACAACGTTCCGTTCTCTATTGCAAGGCCCGAGGGCGGCTACTATACCAAGGCAAGTTTCGCTACATCGGTTATGGACCCGAAGACCGGACGTTTCTATGAGACGACTGTCAAGAGCGATGACGCCAATACAACGCTCCTTGTTACCGACCAGATGGACAGGACTGTAAGGGTTATTGCGACCCCAGGCGAGGAGAACAAGACATGGAATATAATGACTCGTGACATTGAGTACAATGCCAAGGTGCCAACCAAGATTGCTACATCTTCATTTGCTGTAATGCATTCGGTTGACTCGGTATTGCTTACTGAGATTCTCTTTGGCTATGACGGGCGTTACCGCCGCTACGCGAACGATGGCGAGCTGGTTGACACCATGACTGTCAGCGGGTCTGCCGGTTTCGCAGAACTTAAGGATGGAAGCAAGCCGTATCTCGTTGCCAACTTTGGTAATGTAACGATGAAGGATAAGGATGGCAATGATAAGAGAATCCGTCTTGCCTACCTCATGAAACCGCTCGCCGAGGGCGATGAGGGCTATAACGCAAAGCACACAAGGGAAGAGTATGTCCTTGATGCCGAAGGCAAGAAGATGCTTGTCGACAACGAAGGCATGCTGGTCTACAGCACCAAGGAGAAAGTGAAGAACGAGGATGGCAATACTGTCAATGTCACCGTATACAAGTATGTTGTAGATGACGATAATAACATGCTCCAGGTTGCTAACAATGGTGATGTCATCAAAAGAATACCCTGTGGAGATGTTTCAGACGAGGCTTCAAATTGATTGTGACGTAGAATAAACATAATTAGCCATGATAAAGATAAAGAATTTGTTACTACTCGTGCTTTTCTGCTTCTTGAGCAGTGCGGCAATGGCACAAAAAGGTGCGAGAATTTCAGGTACGATAACCAGTGACGCCGAAGGCCCGCTGATTATGGTGAATGTTACCGAGCGTGACAACAGCAACCGTATCATCAACCACTGTGCAACAGACTTTGAGGGTAACTTCTCAATGGTTGTGAAGAGTACGGCCAATGAGCTCGAGATTACTTACATCGGTTACAAGACCCAGCGTCTTGCTATCGGCAGCCGCACTGTCTTCAATGTGAAGATGGTAGAGGACAACATACTTGATGAGGTACAGGTTGTCGCAAAGCCGATACAGCGCTCAGGCGGTCTTGACATTCTTGAGCGTGAGATGACACATGCTACCCAGAAGATTAGCATGGACGACATGGAGGGCCTTTCATTCGCCTCTGTCGACCAGGCGCTCCAGGGACAGATTGCAGGTCTTGACGTCGTGTTCAATTCTGGTGACGTAGGCTCAGGTACACAGATGCGCCTGCGCGGTAACTCAATGCTCGAGGGTGATGCCACTCCTCTTATCGTAGTTGACGACAACATCTTTGAGGTTGACGAGGGCAGCTTTGACTTTGAGACTGCAACACAGGACAAGTTCGCCGAGCTGCTGATGGTAAATACCGAGGATATCGCCGAGATTGAGGTGCTCAAGGATGCTGCGTCATGTGCCGTTTACGGCTCGCGCGGTGCCAACGGTGTAATCAAGATTAAGACAAAGCGCGGTAAGCGCGGTCCCACACGCGTGAACTTCTCATACAAGTTCCAGGACAAGTGGACACCGAGCGGCATGAAGCTGCTCAATGGTGATGACTACACAATGCTTATCAAGCAGGCGCTCTTCAACCAGAACCAGCAGGCTGTTGTCGTGCCGGAGCTTAACTATGACAAGAACTTTGACCAGTACGAGAACTACAACAACAATACCGACTGGGTAGATGCTGTATCGAAGCACGGATATAGCAACGACTATAACGTGAACATCTCAGGTGGTGGCGAGAAGGCGACGTTCCGTATTGCCGGCGGTTACCGCGACGAGACAGGACAGGTGCTCGGCCAGTTCGGACAGCGCTTTACGACACGTCTTGCCCTTGACTACTATGTGTCTGAAAGAATCAAGGTTATTGCCGACTTCTCGTTCACATACAACAAGAACAGGAGGAACACAAATGACCTGCTCTATGAGTCTTTGCTGAGAATGCCTAACATGAGTATCTACAAGCAGGATGAGTTTGGCAATAACACTGACGAGTACTATGCAATGCTCGACTATGACGATTCGAATACTAACGAGCTGCGCAAGGCGCTGAACGGGCAGAAGAACCCGATTGCCTTGGGTAACCTTGTAAAGTACAACACAGAGAACTACAGCATAAGCCCGCAGATTACATTCGAGTACAACCTGCTTGGCCTTGAGGACAATGAGACACAGCTCAAGTACCGCGGTATGGTTAACCTCAATGCCTCTACCTATGCTGCTACAATGTACATGCCTGCAGCCCTCTCAATGGGCGACTGGGATGCTGACGAGAAGAACAAGTCTCAGTCCGACGACAGCAAGAGCCTTAACTTCACCACACGCCACCAGCTTGTCTTCACTCCTTACCTTGGAAGCAAGGACCACTTCATGACAATGAACGCCCAGTTCGAGCTGAGGACAGGTAGCGGCAACTCGCAGAACTCTACCGCGCTCGGCCTTCCTACCGGCAATATCAGCAGCTCGACCGTTGACGCAAAGCTTGGCGGTGCAGGTACCAGCAAGTGGGAGAACCGCAACATCAGCTTCGTATGGGATGCGCACTATTCTTACAAGTCAAAGTATGCCCTGCGTCTTGCTGTGCGCGGCGAGGGTCTCACATCTATGGGTGACGACAGGAAATGGGTTGCCTATCCGTCAGTCTCTGCCCGTTGGAACATCATTGACGAGAACTGGATGGAGTGGGCACGTCCAGTGCTGAGCATGCTCTCGCTCCGTCCGGGATGGGGTATGGACGGTCATGCTCCTGGCGACAACAAGACATTCAACAGCTACTCTACATACCAGTATGAGCAGTGGAAGGATGGTGTGAAGTATGTACATGACCTGAACTACCTGGGCATGGCTGCCTTCAAGATGGACGGTATCCGCCTTACTGACCTCCGCTGCTCACGCAAGAGCGAGTGGAACATCGGTTCTGACTTCGGTTTCTTCAACGACAAGTTCACCGGTGCGTTCAACTACTACAATGGCGTGACATCGGACCAGCTTATCTCAAACTACAGGATTCCTTCACCGACAGGATACACAAACCTTGCGTACAAGAACTCCGGTTCTATGCGTAATGCCGGTTGGGAGCTTAACCTTAACCTCAACAGCCTTAAGCTGGCAAAGGACCTCTCGCTTTCTCTCTATTTCAACATAGGCAAGAACTACAACGAGATTATAGAGCTTGAGGATGCATACCTTGAGGCACGTAACGGTACATATGACGCCCCGCAGAACGGCAAGTACCTGCCACGTATACAGATTGGCAACCCTAGCGGCGCTATCTATGGCTTCCGCTACAAGGGTGTATACCGCTACAGCTACAAGAACTGGGAGAAGGCGCTTGCCGAGGAGGCCGCAGGCCGCAACGGCACATGTCCGGTTGCCCGTGACCCTGAAGGCAATGTAGTATACAAGGCCGACGGTACACCGAAGCAGATGGTGCTGTTCTACGACAATGAGGAGCAGACATCGGCCTACAAGTTCCGTGGCGGTGATGCAATCTACGAGGATGTGAACCATGACGGTACAATCAACCAGCTCGATATTGTATATCTTGGAAACTCTAACCCTAAGGCACAGGGCGGTTTCGGTCTCACGCTGCGCTACAAGAAGTGGACATTGAGGACCAGCTTTACATACCGTTGGGATGTAGACGTTGTCAACAGCTCACGCATGGACTTCGAGAACATGGCTACATTCAACAACCAGAGCCGTGCCGTTAACTGGCGCTGGCGCAAGGAGGGTGACATCACCGAGATTCCACGTGCTGTGTACGGCGGCAGCAATGCCTATAACTACCTTGGCAGCGACCGCTATGTAGAGGACGCGTCATACATACGTCTCTCTTATCTGCAGCTCTCGTACTCATTTGAACCCGAGTGGCTCAAGAAGATTGGCCTGAAGAACCTCAACGTCTTCCTTTCGGCCGACAACCTCTGCTTCTGGACAAAGTATACAGGTCTTGAGCCTGAAATCGCTTCAGGTGGCGACGGTATCGCATATGACGGTACAAAGACCCCGCGTTCACGCTCTTACACACTTTCACTTTCACTCGGTTTCTAAAAAATGACGATCATGAAAAGAAAATTGAATATATACAGGAAACTATTTGCTGTGCTTGCAGTATTGTGTTTCACAAGTTCATGTACAGACTATCTGACAATAGTGCCGCCAGACAAGACCACTGAGGAGTTCTACTGGCAGACAAAGGATGACGTTAACGGCATCCTGGCAAAGGCATACCTGAATCTCCTGAGCGCCGATGCCATACAGCGTGCTATTGTATGGGGCGAGCTCCGTGCCGATAACCTTACATATCCGGCAAGTCCCGACAGGGATATCAAGTATATTGTCGAGGCCAATCTTCTTGAAGAGAACCGTTTCTGCAAGTGGGACAGGTATTATGAGGCTATCCAGACTGCGAACCTTGTAATTGACCGCGCTCCGCAGGTAGTAGACCGTGACCCTGACTTTACCGAAGGTGACCTTGACGTTGTCCTTGGCGAGATGTACGCATTGCGTGCTCTTGGACACTTCTACCTTGTGCGCGCATTCCGCGATATCCCTATGGCGCTCGAGGTTGTTGACAAGGACTACAATATGCCTCAGTACACACAGGTGCATCCGCTTGAGGCCCTCAATCACATCATGGCCGACCTTGAAAAGGCCGAGAACCTTGTGATGAAGTCGGGCAACTATCCGTCAGCGGAGCAGAACTGCGGCCGCATAACCAAGAATGCCGTGCTGGCAATGAAGGCCGACGTGAACCTCTGGCGTGCAGCGTTCGCTACATATTACGAGGGCGAGTCGGAACTCGTTAAGGCCGGTGACATTGAGAACTATTATGCTCAGTGCATAGAGGACTGCCAGGCTGTGGCCGACAATATGGACCTTGAGTTCAAGGAGACCCAGGAAGGCAGCAAGGAGTATGGCAAGTATGCCTATAACCTTATCCAGAATGAGGGTGATGTCGAGAAAGAGGGACACATCAGCACTGTCTATAATGAAATCTTCGGCTCAAAGAACTCCCGCGAGTCAATCTTTGAGCTCCAGGTAATGAATGCAAACGCGACAAACGGCTTTGCTACCGGCATATTTGACATGTACGGCAACAAAGACAAGACAAAGCTGCTTATTGTCCCAAAGAGCTTCGCTCCTAAGTTCTATGAGGAGGATGACTTGCGTGCCTATTCTTACCTGCCTATTACATCCCTTGAGACTGGTGCCGACGTTTCAGGCGAGTCTACCGATATCAAGGTCGCAAAGTATGCGGCCAAGAGCTCTCCTGCAAGCAACTACCGCACAGCAGACGAGTTTGACGCTAACTGGATTGTATACCGCAAGACAGATGTTCTCCTGATGATGGCCGAGGCGCTAGTTGCACGTCCTGCAGCCAGCACCGAGGATATTGCGAAGGCGTTTGACATTGTAAAGGCAGTCAATACACGCTCGCGTATTGACACAACCAAGATTGAGAATCCTCTTCAGCTCCCTACATCTGCTGCCGGGATGCTTGACCTTGTACTTGCAGAGCGAGTGCGTGAGCTCTCCTTTGAAGGCAAGCGCTGGTTCGACCTCGTGCGCGTAGCATTGCGTGAGAAGTCAACTAACAACATCAAGTTCGTTGCCGAGAAGCTTGAGAGCAACTCGTCCGTAGTGAAGAGCAAGATGTCTACAATAGATGGTCTCTTCATGCCAATACATGTTGACGAGCTCAGGTATAACGATAAGCTGGTACAGAACCCCGCTTATGATAAGGAAGACGAGTCAACCGAAATGAACTGATAGGCAAAGAATTTACAAATGGGCTTTCCGCATGTGCCTCACAGCCTGTGCGGGCCCAAGAAAGAAGAAAGAAAAAAACTTATATATATGAATACGAATTTTAAACATAAGATTCTGGCCGGCACATTCCTTTTCAGTGCCCTGTTCATGTTCTCGTCTTGTGACGACAAGGAAAGCATGGAAGGCGCTCCCGGCGAGACTTTGTATGAGGTGATGGCCAGTGATACTGAGCTGGAAGACTTCCTCGCTGTTGTCAATGCATGCGGCGAGCATTGTGCCGATTCTCTCTTCAACAAGTCAAGAGTGTACACAGTATGGGCACCTAAGGACGAGACGTTCAATAAGGACTCGCTTATCCAGGAGGTTGCTGACGGTAACCGCGATGAAGTCTTCAAGAGATTTGTATTGGCGCATGTCGCAAACCATATGCGTGCGGCCAACGGCACTATCGATGCCAAGAAGGTAATGCTGCTTAACGGCAAGCTTGCAACCTTTGACGGGAGCAGGAATAATGGATATACCTTCGACGGCAAGAGCATTGAGGTCGCTAATGTACGTGCATGGAACGGCATTCTCCACAAACTCTCGACCCCTTCCGAGTACAAGTATAACATTTGGGAATACCTGCGTGTCGCTGACCGTACAGATTCTGTTGCCAGCTTCCTCTATGAATATGAAGTGACAGAGTTCTCTCCCTCCTCAAGTGTGATTGGCCCCATTGTCAATGGCGAGCAGACATACCTTGACTCGGTTTTCACTACCTCAAACGTGCTGCTCAGCACTTGGGAAGGCGTAGGCCGCCTGAATGTGGAGGACTCTACATATACAGTATATGTGCCCACTAATGAGGTTTGGAATGAGACAAAGGCCCTTGCCTACAAGCACTATAACTATAACCTTAAGGCAGGACCGGCCAGCATGGACTCGCTGGTAAGGGACTCTCTGCGTAACTTCTATTCAAGCATTAATGTCATAAAGTACATGACCTACAGCGATAACGAGCAGCGTTACATTAAGGACACGGTAAACTGTGCAATGCCATCATGGCAGGGAAGGTCGGTGTTCGTGGGCAGGCCTGAGTTTGAGAAAGCGCGCCTTGAGGCGAATGTAATCGAATCGTTCAAGATGTCTAACGGTACTTTCAAGATTGTGGACAAGCTGCCTTATAGCGAGTTCGAGCTGTGGCACGATACCATCAAGCTTGAAGGCGAGAACGTTGGCATGAGGGACAGCGAACTGTCATCTATGGGTGTTGAAGGTGTGATGTATGTATCTAAGTCCGATATTGAGAAGTTCCCCGAACTTGAGGGCACGGAAATCTCTGGCGGCGCATACCAGCAGTACTACTCTGAGAATGCTTCAGTCGAAGTTCGTTACAGGCTGCCCGATGTGCTTGCAGCAAGCTATCAGGTTGCATTGATTATAGTGCCCGATGGTTTCCCGAGAGTAAAGGAAGACGCCTATAAGACCAGACTGAATGTCAAAATCACACAGAATGGTTCGGCGCTTTTTGAGATGGGGGATGACGAGGGCTATGAGAATGACCCCACTCGTATCGACACAATATTCCTGAAGGACGCGAATGGCGATACCGCTGTGGTTAACATTCCTTATTGCGAGTATTACAGGACTTCAAGGTTAAAGGACTACAATACGGAGATACTTATTAAAACATTAAGAAAAGGCAAGAACCTTGACAAGTCTCTGCGTCTCGATGCAATTCTTCTTGTTCCTGTAAAAGATACTGAAGAATAGTCTGTAACATGAATAAAAAGGAAATAACTATGTATATGCGACAATTTATGCAATTATTGGTGGCGCTGGTGGCTTTTGTGCCATCAGTACTCCACGCGTCAGTCCTTAATTCTGGCGTTTATGCAGCAAATGACTCTGTAAAGGCCGTACAGCCTGAGAATGTACGTACTATTACGGGTACTGTATATGATGCTGCCACAAATACACCGCTTGCCGGTGTCCGCGTTCAGGCTGCAGGTCACATGAGGGTTACTGCCATGACCGGTGCCAATGGCAAGTACAAGCTCAACATCCCTTCCTATGTTACATTGCTGAACTTCTCGACACAGGGATTCCTGCTTGTGCAGAAGGCTGTTGGTGATGCCGATGTTGTGAATGTGCGCCTTTATGCCGAGGGATTTGAGAAAAATTATAGCGAAGATATCCTGCTCACGGCAGAGCGCGGTTTCAGGGATGAGGATTCTTGGGCATTGACTGTTGATGCCGATATCCAGAACAGGCTCGGTGCCGACGTGCGCACTATAACCCGTTCAGGAACTCCGGGTATGGGTGCTGCAATGTTCATCCGCGGCCTTAACTCCCTTAACGCTAACACACAGCCTCTGGTTGTTGTTGACGGCGTTATCTGGGACATGCAGGAAGGAAACGAGACAATCCACATGGGTCTCTATAACAATGTGCTCAGCGCTATTGACGTAAATGATATACGTGATGTAAAGGTTATAAAGAACGGTACTGCCATATATGGCGCAAGAGGCGCGAACGGCGTCATCGTCATCAACACCAAGCGTGGCGAGAGCATGGCTACCCGAATCACTGCCAACATATATGCGAATGTGGCCCTGACCCCGAGCCTCCCTAAAATGCTTGGCGCCGAGGACTACCGTATCTATGCCAATGACCTTATAAGCACAATGGACGTGAATGCCAACAGGAACACTCCGTTCCTGCGTGAGGACAAGCCTGTGTATGACGCCAATGGCAAGCTGCAGAGCGGCTATATCTACTATGACAAGTACCACAACAATACCGACTGGGCCGACCTCGTATACCGCGAGGCGCTGACACAGAACTACAAGGTAAATGTAGAGGGTGGTGACGATGTAGCGAAGTATAACTTCTCGTTCGGCTACACCATGGCCGATTCTCCGCTCAAGGGCAACAGCCTTGACCGCCTTAATATCCGCCTTAACTCGGATATCCTTCTGGCCGACAATTTCACCACACGTGTAGACATCTCTTATGCGCGTGTTGCCCGTGAGGCCCTTGACGACGGTATGCGTGAGGACCAGGCTGCGTTCCCGCTCAGCTCTACTGGCGTGCTTGCTGCAATCAAGTCGCCTTTCCTCAGCCCTTACCGCTATGCAAGTACAGGCGAGATAAGCTCAATCCTTGACCTCAGCGATACCTTTGCCTTTGATGTTACAAGGGCAAGCGGCGTGGCTCGTCCTAACAACTCGTACTACAACCCCATGACAATCCTCACAAAGGGTGCTGGAACACAGAAGAACGAGCTTGAGTACACCAACATGGGTATTACAGTGGCTCCAGAGCTGGTGCTTGGCGACTTCAAGATTACAGAGACTTTCAACTACTCTCTGCACCGCGTGAGCGAGAAGTACTATCTTCCTTATGTGAACACAGCGGCCGACGCTACATACCACTTCTATGTGGCCTCGCTCAACGGTACCATAGGTAACTACATCTCTTCTTTCTTCGGCAAGGAGGCTGCGCTCTCAAGCGATACAAGAGTAGAGTGGAGCAAGGTGCTTGGCGGCCACAGCATTGACGTGTTCGGCGGTTTCCGCTACACGAACTTCAATTTCGACTCAAGCTCAATCTCGGGCGCGAACTCAGGAAGTGACAATGCCTTCAATGTCAGTACATCGCTCCAGCATATCGACAGCGATGGTGACAGGAACGTATGGTCTAACATGGCATGGTACCTTTCGGCCGACTATTCTTACAGGACAAAGTACTTCCTGCAGGTGGCAGCGGCGCTTGAGGCCTCTTCACGTTTTGGTGTGAAGGCCGAGAATGCCCTCAAGATGTGCGGTGTCGCATGGGGCCTGTTCCCGTCTGTCCAGGCAGCGTGGCTTGTATCTTCAGAACCATGGTTCAAGGTCAGGCCTATCAATTCTCTCAAGCTCCGTGCTGGCTATGACATTGCAGGAAATGATGCCATTGACTATTTCGCGGCCCGCAGCTACTTGCAGGCAGTGAAGTTCTATGACAAGTCTATGGGCCTGCAGCTTGCGAATGTAGAGAATGACGGAATCAAGTGGGAGACTACTGCACGTTTCAACGTAGGTCTTGACGCTATGCTCTTCGACAACCGCCTGGCACTCTCGCTTGACTGGTATACATCCCGCACAAGGGACCTCCTGGTACAGAAGCAATACCAGTTCGTTACAGGTATGGACAAGTACTGGGCCAATGGCGGTGAGCTCCAGAATACTGGTATCGAGGCAACTGTAAATGCCAAGCTCATTAACACAAAGAACTGGCAGTGGGAACTCGGCGCTTCGCTCGGACACTACAAGAACGAAGTTGTTGCCCTTGACGAGGAGATTGCTCCTGTCTCGGTATATGGCGGCGAGGTAATCACCAAGGTGGGCGAGCCTATCGGCTCATTCTGGGGCTACAAGACCGACGGTGTCCTCTGCAGCACAGAGGAGGCCGTGGAGGCCGGTATCTTCCAGCGTGACGCAACAGGACAGGCCCAGTCTTTCAAGGCCGGTGACATGAAGTTTGTCGATGTCAACCCTGGCAATGACCCTGGCTGCATTGACGAGAATGACAAGGTGGTTATAGGTAATCCTAACCCCGACATCTACGGTAACGTATTCACTCGCCTCAAGTATAAGGAGTTCCAGCTCGACGTGAACTGCAACTATTCAGTGGGCAATGATGTATATAACTACTATCGCCAGCAGCTCGAGAGCGGTTCAAGTTTCTTTAACCAGACAGAGGCCATGGCCAGCCGATGGGCAGTGGAGGGACAGAAGACAAGCATTCCTTCAGTCGCTTTCGGCGACCCGATGGGCAACTCTCGTTTCTCTGACCGCTGGATTGAGGACGGCTCATACTTCAGGGTTAAGTCAGTGAAGTTCTCATATGACATTCCTGTCGTGGCCGACTGGCTCCAGGGACTCACTGTATGGGCTGCGGCCGAGAACCTTCTCACTCTCACAAAGTACAAGGGCGCCGACCCTGAGTTCTCAGTGAATAATAATGTATTGTACCAGGGTATTGACGCAGGCCTGCTGCCGCAGACACGCAGTTTCCATCTTGGTGTTAAAGTTAACCTCTAAGGAACCCAACCTGTGTGCACGGCCTGTCCGTGCCACAGTATAAAATACTATAATAAAATGAAAAAGAACTTTATTTATACAGTGGCATTCCTGCTTAGCGGCGCAGTTCTCTTCAGTTCATGCGACGATATGCTGAATGTCGAGTCAAACCGCGTTGAGTACGAGTTTGACGATTGGACGTTGAACGACTCTGTGTATTCAGTCCTGGGTATCCTTAAAGGTGTCCAGCAAGTCGGTGACCGTCAGGTGCTCATCAACGAGCTCCGTGCCGACCTTATCTCTCTCAACAAGTCTAAGGCGGTTATTGACGTCCAGGAACTCAGCAGGTCCGAGTTTAACCTCGCTTCTAACAAGTACCTTGATGTAAAGGATTACTATGCTATTATCAACAACTGCAACATCTACTTCAAGAGAGTCGAGAGCATAAAGGAAGATACACTCTACAGGAAGTTCATCATGCCTGAATATGTTGCCGTGAAGGCAGTAAGGGCATGGACCTACCTGCAGCTCGCTATCAACCATGAGTATGTTCCTTACTTTACCGAGCCAATCCTCACACACAGTGCTGCCGAGGAGGTTATGGACAAGCCAATGCTCTCTCGTGACGAGATTCTTGCAAAGCTTATCGAGGAACTCCTTCCTTATGAGAACCCTGCACTGTTCCCAATGCCAGCGTGGGACGCCGACGGTATGGCGCTAAAGTTCGCTTATAAGAACAGCAGTGTTGATATTGAGACTAAGAAGGCATTTGTACCTGTGCGCATGCTCCTTGGTGACATGTACCTCTGGAGAGGCGAGTACAAGAATGCTGCCAAGTGCTATTACGACCTGCTTACCGGTGCCGGTACCGGTTCTACAGCACCTCAGTATCATGACCATTCATTCAAGTCGGGATATACAGAGGCAGGCGGCAAGCATCCTGGCAATGGTTTCGGAAGGATGTTCGCTGTAAGCCAGTTTGCCGACGTTATCGCGCGCCATGTCCTTGCTATGATTCCTTATCCTAACTCCGCGCTTCATGGTACAACATCACAGCTTGCCGATGTGTTCCTTCCTGTAGGTGACATAGGCGGTTCGCAGGTAGTCGCTTCTCCTGCAATTGTCTCTCTTTCTGCCCGTCAGGTATTCCGCTATGCCGAGGGTCAGGACCTTGCGAAACCCGACAAGTATGAGTATAGCAATGACAAGCGCTATGAGACTCCTGGTGACCTCCGCCTCTACTCATCAACCTGTACACAGATTAGCGATGACGAGTCCGAGACCCAGTACAAGAACCTTATTGCCAAGTTCAACCTTGACCAGAACATGGCTGGCGCCATGTATGTACCTGAGATACCTACAACATACATTGTCCTCAACCGCCCAGAGCAGGCCTACCTGCGTTTTGCCGAGGCTCTCATGGGTATGGAGCGCGAGGGATACGAAGGTGCAATGGAAGTTGCTATGGACGTGCTCAAGGTTGGTGTCAAGGATGTGTACTCACTCTACAAGAACCCTGTCTATGGCGAGCGTTACCTTATCAACGCCAAGGGTGATACAGTGAAGATATATGATATTGACAAGGAGACAAACGATACGCTTGGCTTTACATACAGGACTGTACCGTATGTCGCACACTATGACGACTCTCTTGCCTATGACTTCTCTGCAGCGGCATTTGATGAGAACATTGGTATCCACTCTCGTGGTTCTGGCGACAGCGAGCGCAATATATACTATGCCCTTGACGATATTAACGTGGCACGATACTTTGGCAAGACTATAACCGAAGGCGATGTTGAGATTGTTAACCCTGCTACTCCTGTTACTCATGAGGATTCTGTGCTTTATGTATCGGAGCTTATCCTTGATGAGATGGCGCTTGAGCTTGCATGGGAGGGTACCCGTTTCGGTGACCTTGTGCGTGTAGCGACAGCGCTGGGTGACGAGGATGTGCTTGCTAAGCGTATTGCAGGACGTGACTATGAGAATACCGTATCGCACCGTCATCCTGCGTTCCAGTACGACGGTTCTGTATATACACAGATGAGCAACAGGGCCAACTGGTATCTGCCGCTCCCTGGCAAGGTTGTAATGCCTGGCAAGGTAGAAGAGACTCCTGAGGGCTACGACCCGGCAGAGGATTTGGAATAATCTCTCTGATATAGCTTCTAGTAAGGGTGTGTCAAGGGTATCCTGCACACCCTTATTCTTTTAGTCTTGCGAATGCAGAGATTCCTCACCACGTTCCGGAATGACAAAACAACGTTTTGTTATCGGCAAGTTTTGCAGCCATTAGTCGCGTGAAGCATAGACGAAGTTTATGCCATGCGGGTGGCTAAAAGCAAAACGAACCAATGACAGGGCAAATATAGAATGACAGGGCAAAGCCAAATGCCAAGGTCAAGGAACTCAAACTATAGGAGGAGCAAAGTCCGCTCATTGGATGAGATGTTTCGCTGCGCTCAACATGACAGGGCAAGGCCAAATGCCAACGGTCAGTGTGCCTGTCATCCTGAGCAAAGCGAAGGATCTCAAGAGCGCATTGACAGAGATTCCCCACATACGTCCGGAATGACAGAACAACGTTTTGTTATCGACGAGTTTTGCAGCAACAGGTCAAACGTTGCATAGCCGCAGGTTATGCCGTTTGGGTTGCGAAAAGCAAAACGAGTCAATGACAGTGCAAATATAGAATGACAAAACAACGTTTTGTTATCGGCAAGTTTTGCAGCCATTAGTCGCGTGAAGCATAGGCGAAGTTTATGCCACGCGGGTGGCTAAAAGCAAAACGAGCCAATGACTTAGCAAATATAGAATGACAAGGTTGCCTGCAAAAGAATACAGTGTCATGGGTTAGATTACAGTACTGATTGTTATATCGGGCTTACGTTAGTTATTATAAACCATATCACTCTTATTATGAAAAAGATTGCAATACTTACTGGGGCTGGCATGAGTGCTGAGAGCGGAATAAGCACGTTCCGTGGAGGCGGTGGCCTCTGGGATGAGTATCCTGTTGAGCAAGTCGCTACTCCCGAAGGCTATAGGGCAGACCCGCACCTCGTGCTGGAGTTTTATAACAAGCGTCGCAGGCAACTGCTCGAGGTGGTCCCTAACCGCGGTCACGAGCTCGTTGCATGGCTTGAGAGCGATTATGAGGTTGTTGTCATAACGCAGAATGTTGATGACCTTCACGAGCGTGCTGGCTCTTCAAATGTTATCCACCTGCATGGCGAGCTGATGAAAGTGTGCTCCTCGCGTGAACCGTATAACGAGAACTATGTCGAGACACTTACACCCGATAAAATAGAGATTGCTCTTGGCGACAAGGCAGCCGACGGCTCGCAGCTCCGCCCTTTTATCGTGTGGTTCGGTGAGGCGGTGCCTCGGATTGAGGATGCGATACAAGCGCTACATGACATTGATGTCTTCGTTATAATAGGCACGTCGCTAAATGTCTACCCTGCAGCAGGCCTGCTTAACTATGTCCCATCAGATGTTCCTGTCTTCCTTATTGACCCTAATGAGGTAAGTGTTACCCGCCGTGGCGTTACTGTAATCCGCATGGGCGCCTCCAAAGGAATGCGTTTCCTTATAGATGAGTATCTTTCAAAAATAAAATGATTACAAAGTTGTAAATATTTAGAATAATTTTTCTTTATATTAGAAATTTGTACTATATTTGCAGTGAGAACCGGTGCAAGGATGAAAGTGGAAAGCGGAAAGTTGAAAGTGAAGACCCTGCAGCCCCTCAGTTCCTAGTGTGCCTGAACATTCTGCGCCGCCAGATGTTTAACCTAATAAAAACATAGAATTATGAAAAAGTATATTTGTACAGTGTGCCAGTGGGTCTATGACCCTGAGATTGGCGACCCTGAGCAGGGTATTGAGTCAGGCGTTGCATTTGAGGACCTTCCAGAAGATTATGTATGTCCACTGTGTGGAGTAGGCAAGGAAGAGTTCGAGGTTGAGGAGTAATATCCCTTGCGATGGCAAGAATAAATGCAGAAGGGTGTGTCATTTCTGTGACACACCCTTCTGCATTTTGCTTACTAGTCCACTTGTAGCCGTGAAGGGTTATAAGGGCCTAAGGGACAGCTATGGCCCCGGGATGGCCAGCCCTTATATCAAATTCATGTTAGTATACCGTTACTTTCTTGCCGTTGACAATGTACATGCCTGCCGGGAGTGCAATCCTTGTGGTTCCCTCTGCAACGCTCAGCCTGCGTACAAGCCTTCCGTCAACTGAGTACACGGCAATCTCCTGCGCTTCAAGCGCAGTAACAGTTATCTCGCTGCCGCCGCTTATGCTTGCTGTAGCATGCATATTGCCTATGCCTGTTGTCTCATTGAACAGAATTGCAAGGTCGTCAAGCCTTACCTCCTCATTACTGCCTGTTACTGCATAGGCATTAGTAATGCTCAGCCTGCGCTCTTCCTCGGCTATCACGTCGCCTGCGCTTACCGAGAACTTGGCAACAATGTCGTCACCGCTAGTGAAAATGGTGTTCCCTTCGCTGTATGTAACTACGCGGAAGGTGTTCATGTCTATCTGTGACCACACGAACTTGTTGCTGCTGATTTGCTTTCCTGCTACAATGTCAAAGACCTCGAGCCCGTCGGGCACTGTAAGGTCGAACTGCAGGGCATTGTATCCTTCTTCGCTGCTGCTCGCCAGGCCTAATGGAATGTCATAGTCCTCTCCAATCTCAATGTCAATGCTGCTTGCCGAGAGTGCGCCTTTGGCCGCAGGCGTGCTCTGCCAGTATGCGATTGTAGGCGCCCCGTTCCTTAGTATAAGGTCTGCTGCGGCAACGGCATCGCCATCCTCAATCTTGCCGTTACCGTCAACGTCGGCCTTGCTCTCGCTGAATGTCTTGTGGGTCTTGCCGTGCAGGTATGCTGCAATAAGCGCCACATCGTGCACGGTGAGCATGCTGTTGCAGTTGACGTCGCCAGTTACCGAAGATATTATGTCGTCAATGTCATATTCTGTAAGGTTCTCCACAATGTACTTCTTACGCTCCCTCAGCCACTGCTTTGCACGCTCCTTGTCGCTCTCGTCAAAGCCGCAGGAACTTCCCCAGATAACGGCATTGCTTTGGAATGAGTTCTCGGCAAAGCTGAAGTAACTGTCAATGTACTCCTCAAGCTCTTCCATGCCATTCCTGTCAATGAACTCCTTCCACACCTTGTAGTAGTACCTCTTGAAGGTTTCGTTGCTTGTTATATCCTCCCAGAAACCATGTGCCGCCATATTTGCATTTATGTTGCCTGATGTCGCGCCGGTGTAACAGTAACTGTACTCAGTCTCGTACCCGTATCCCCAGTCAAAGTCCCATATCGGGCCGAATGTGAGCTTGCCCTCGGGCGTGCTCTCGTCCTTGAAGAGGAAGGTGCTCTTAGGATGGTTAATCTCCTGGTTGAGCGAGAAGTCGTTTGCCAGGTAGAAGCGTGCCAGCGCGTCTACGTCAAGTACGCTCTCAATGTCGCCGCCGTCAAGCACTACGGCTGACATTTCCCTGATATCCTCTGTTATTGCAGTGAGGCGGGCCGACGCAGCGTCGGCATCCAGGTCATTCAGGTCGGGCTCGCTCACCTTCACCGGCAGGTTGTACACTCCAGTCCTGTAGATGGGCTCGTCGCTGCTGGCGTATGTATCCAGCTCAAGCAGATAGCCTAGCGCCTCGTCAATGTCAACGCTGTTGTTTGCCATTCCCACCTTTTCGGTGAACATGTAGCTGCCCATGTAAGTCCCGTTCATGTATAGGTCTACAGGAATTATATGGTTTGCATATGCTGTCCCTGCAATCTGTCCAATCTTCATTGACATTGCGTTTGCCATTAGCGAGCCTCTCTGCGCATTAGCGAGAAGCACCCAGCTCTTGCCCTTTGTAAGGCCAAACGGCTTCACCTTCTCGGCAAACTTCAGGCGGTAGGGTTTCTTGCTATGTCCCCATGAGGAGTTGCCTCGTCCCTTTATCTGCACTGAGTCCTCGAAGTTCTCGTATACGCCATAGCCTGTTATGCGGAACTTGGCGTTCAGGTAGCGCTGCTTGCTGGTCACGAACTGTCCGCCGTCGATGTCTATGTCAATACGTGGCACGGATATTGCATTCTCCGTGAGCCACTCTACGCTGACGTTGTATTCGCGTCCGAAGGGCCTGCGGCGGTTCTCGTATAATGCGTCCTGAATCTTCACTGGTTCCTCGCTGCTCTCTTCAACAACCTTGTAAAGGCGCAGTTCCGACAGTACAAGGTGGTTCTTTGAGTATTCGCCGCTTGTCTGCAGTATCCTCAGGTGCGAGTAACTGCCTCCAAGAGATATTGTCGGCGAGGTATATTCCTGGCCCCTACCCCCGGCAGGCATGCCGTCCTTTGTGTGGTCAAGGGTGCGCACCAGTGTCCACATACCGCCGTCATTGCTTGCGTATATCTCCCAGACAAGCGGATTGTATCCCGGCTGTGGCCTGCACCTGTAGTAGATCTGTATGTTCTCCTGCGGTTCGGGCAATGCAATGTCAATATGAGTATTAACATTTATTGTCGCATTGTTGGCGCTGCCCCATGTCGAGTGGAATATTGTGCTGGGGTCGCCATCGAGCAGGTTCGCGAGTCCTTCGGCCTGGTCCTGTGAAGGTTTGTTGGTAGAGAGCATGTCTGCTGTAAGGGCTAGCTCTACCGCCTCGCCGCTAACAACCGGCTCGCTCCATTTCTCGTCCTGTACCTTTACGCGCTCAACAATGCTGTATCCCGGGTATGTTACCTTGTATGTCACCTTGCTGGCGAAGCTCTGGCGTGTTACCTTGCTCTCCTGCATTACGGTGTCTACATATGCCACGGCATTCTCGTCGCTCAGCTGGAAACTTGCGGTAAGCCATTTGCCAATCGCATTGAGGCTGAAGTACATGTCCTGGGAGACTGTATCTGCAATGGCGTCAACATTCAGGTTGGGATTATACTTGTTGTTGAACTTGAACGATGTCATATGCGGCAGTTCCGGTCCTGTCATAGAGCAGCTGTCATACACTTCCTGCCTGTACTGTATTGTGTCGCCGTCCTTTATCGGGAAGCATAGCGCCCCGTCTGCTTCATAGTAGCCGCCGTTGAGCGATGAGAGGGCAAATGCGTCAATGCTGCCATTCTTCAGGTACAGGTATACAATCTCCTCTTCTTCCTCGTTCCCGGTATCTTCCTCGTCGCCGCCGTCTCCATCGCCGCCGCTCGGGGTCTCTACCTTCGTGGCCTCGAACCTCGCGATGTCGCTCTCAATCTGTGTAAAGATTGATTCATACTGCTCGGCGGGGTATATGCCTGCCGAGGCCTTTGCCGTGGCAATAGTTGAGGCAATGCCTTCAAGTATCTGCCTTGAGCTCTCGGGGTATGTCCCTGCAGTGTAAGGGTAACTGCTGTATGTCGCTGTTGACTCAAGTACGGCCACGCGGCGCTCATACTTCTTTAGCCCTACGGCCATGTATTCTGACATTGACTCCAGCAGCGCCGCCTGTGCGGCCTCAATCTCAGAGAAACTCTTTACGCTGCTTATTGTGCCTGCAGCTGCCGATATTGCGGCCTGCAGGGCCGTATCCTCGCCGCCAGTGCAGTCACCGTCAAAGCCGGAGTATTCCTTAAGGTACTCGTTTGCCTTGTCTATTATTGGCTGCAATGTGCTCTGTGCATAGGCCGGTAGCGATAGCATGAGGGTCTCTATCGTGGCGTCGTCGAGAATGGCCTTGTATATCTCCCATCCAAATGATATCGGCAAAGCATAGCCCTTTGTATAATCACCTTTTTCGAGCGCGTCCTTATGCTCCTGGTCGAATGTCTTCATCTTTGAGCCTGCCCCGTCGCGCATTTCCGCACCCACGTATAGCGTTACTTCTCCGCTGGAGTTCACTCCGTCGTACTGCAGGCCGAACTTGCCTTCACCGTCTGCGGTAATCTTTACATGCGCGGCCTTGCTCAAGGACGATGTGCTGTACTGCCAGCCGTTAAGGCCGTTGAAATGGCTGGCCGAGTTGGCAAGGTACTGCCCGGCTGCCGGCCAGTAGATAATGTAGCGCTCGCTGTCTACCGGGACAAGCTGCATTATGTTTGCCGATGAGGCCACGATGTCTCCTTCTTCGGCGCAGCGCATGTAGAGCGGGCCGCTGCCTGTGTAGGTTGTTCCGTTGGATGCCGTAAAGGACTTTGCTGCATTGCCTTTCAGTACAAAAAGCTGCTTCTCGGCGGCAAGTCCGGTCTCTTCGGTTACAGCAGCGCCCAGGACAAACTCGTCGCCGACAGATACAGGAACGTAGCCGGTGCCGAGTGTTATGGCAACCTTTGTCGGGGAGTTCTTTGGCTCGCCAAAGCGTGTGGCCCATTCTATCGAGAAGGAATCGACGCTCTTTTCCAGTGAGAGCTCTACATAATGGTAATCGGCGACTGGGTTGTTTCCGGTCCACATAGAGTGAAAGTAGGACTTGTAGTCATCATCGGACAATGCCGGGAGCCCGCCGCCATCGTCTACATATGACATTGAGTTGTGGTCCGCGTTTGACGTGGCGATGTATGGCAGGGAGTTGCCGTCCTTGTCGTACACCTTCAGTTCCGAAAGGGCAAAGATGATGTTGTTACCGTTTGGCGCCTCATTGGTGATGGTCTCAAGAACGGTAATGCGCACCTTGTTAGTTGGCGTGCCTGGCTCAATAAGGATTGAGCTGAACTCGTAGAATCCATCGTAGCTGATGTCGCCTGTTGCAATGCCGGGGAGCCCGTCTGCACTAGTCAGGACCTTGCTCCACTCCTGTGCGTTAATGCAGGTGAATGCCGACAGGAACAAGATTGCGGAAAGTAGGATTTTCTTCATATTGCTGTTATATTTTGTTTTCAGTAAAGGTTCCTTGTGCCTTTATCCCATAGGGATAATATACATTACGCAAAGAAACAAAATATAACAGTAACTGCAAAGAATTTTGTTTTTTTTATATAATTGGACCAGTGCGCAAACAGGAGTCTCCGGTTTCTGCTGCGCTCTGCACAATGCCCATTACCCGCAGCCAGTTGCCGCCCCAAATCTTGCTGATATCCTCGTCGCTGTATCCCCTGCGCAGCAGTTCCCTGGTAATACAGTGCAGCTCTGAGGCCGATGAGCAGCCTATGACCTTGCCGTCACCGTCAAAGTCGGTGCCTATGCCAACGTGGTCAATGCCGGCAACAGATATCGCATGCTCAAGATGGGCAATGAAGTCCTCCAGCGTGGCCTCGCCGTCCTTTCGCAGGAAACCGCTGTACATTGTCACCTGCATTACGCCTCCCTTGGCAGCAAGCGCCTTTATCTGCGCGTCGCTGAGGTTGCGCGGGTGGCCGCACAGCGCCCTGCACGATGAGTGTGAGCATACAACAGGCACTGCGCTTGCCTCGAGCACATCGTAGAACGTTGTCTCGGCAGCATGCGAAAGGTCTATCATCATGCCGCAGCGGTTCATCTCCCTTACCACATCCTTGCCGAACGCGCTAAGGCCGCCATGCTCTCCGTTGCCGCGCGCCGAATCGCATATATCGTTGTCACCGTTGTGGCACAATGTCATGTATACCACGCCTCTATCCCTGAAGTGCCTTACAAGCGGCAGTTCCTTCCCTATCGCATAGCCGTTCTCAATGGCACGCATTATTATCTTCTTGCCTGCCTGCCTTGCCTGCTGCACCTCGGCCGGGGTATTGCATATCTGTACAAAGGCGCAGTTCCTTGCCGCCTGCTCTTCAATGCCGTCGAGGCGCTTTATGGCCTTTGCCGTGGCTGCTGCAAGCGATTCGCTGTCGCGTCCTCTCTGGGGGATGTATGCCGCCATTGTCGCCACGTCGAGCATTCCCTCCCTCATCTTGTGCAGGTCTACAAGCGCTGTGGCGCTGCGCTCCTCCAGGCAGTATCCTTTAGCAAAGAGCATGGGGGTGTCGCAGTGCGAGTCAATTGTTACAATCCTGCTGTGCAGTTCCTTTGCCTTGCGGTAAAGCATGGCCTCGCCTATGAGCCACCTGAACAGGGGCAGCATGCACGGGTTGTTGTCTGTGATGAACGATTCGGGGTGCCACTGCACTCCTATAATGGGGCGTCCGCCGGTTGCCTCAATCCCCTCGATTACTCCGTCTGTGGCTGTTGCGCTTACTATGAATCCGCTGGGAATGCTCTTCACCGACTGATGATGAAAGGTGTTTACGGCCAGCCGCTCCGTCCCGAATATTCCTGCAAGGCGGCTTCCCGGGAGAAGGTCTACATCATGGGTGGGCGTGTACCTTTCCAGCGGGTCCTGGTCGTGCGTCAGCAGCTCGCCGCCTATGCCGGCGTAGAGGTCCTGGTGCACGTTGCCGCCTAGTGCAGCGGCCAGCATCTGTATGCCGCGGCATATGCCCAGGATTGGGATTCCGCGCCTTTCGGCCAGCATAACAAGCAGCACCTCCTGGCCGTCGCGTCTGGGGTTTATGTTGTGCAGCAGCGTGTAGTCGGGCTCTTCGCCCATGTAGCGCGGGTCAATGTCGGCGCCTCCGCTGAGCATGATGGCGTCCACATGCTCAAGCGTCTCAAGAAGCGCTTCCCGGCTGCTGTATGGCGGGATAAGCAGCGGGCAGCCGCCTGCCGCTATTACCGACTGGTAGTATGCCTCGGCCAATGTGGCCTTCTCTTTAAGGAAATTGGCCGTTATGCCTATGACCGGGCGCCTGCTCCATGCAGGATATGAGGAATATAAGGCGTCTGCCTCGCTCCTTACGCTAAATGTGCTGTCTGTCATGCCTGTCAATTGCTAGCTAGTATATATCGCAGCAAGAGGACGACCAGCCGTCCTCGTTGCCTGCTGTAGTGAATGCCCAGGTTGCTCTGTTCTCTGTACTCTGTACTCTGTTCTCTGTTCTCTGTACTACTCCAGAGGCATGTTGCGCTTTATGCTGTTGTCGAGGACAATCATTGTCTCGGTGCTCACAACGCCCGGGATGTCCTGGACGCTGCCGTTGAGCAGCTGCATAAGGTGCTCGTTGTCGTGAGAGTACATCTTGGCGAGGATAGAGTAGGGGCCTGTAGTGTAGCAGCACTCTACCACCTCGGGAATCTCGCGCAGGCGCTCTACCACCTCCTTGTACATTGAACCGCGCTCAAGGCGTATGCCAATATAAGTGCATGTCTTGTAGCCCAGGCGGCGCACGTCAATCTCGTAGCACGAGCCTGAGATAATTCCCATGTCAATGAGGTGCTGCACGCGCAGGTGTATGGCGGCCCTTGATACCCCGCACAGCTCGGCAACGTTACGGAACGGTATTCTGGCGTCCTTTGAGATTATGCTCAGTATTTTCAGGTCGAGCGCGTCGACTTTACATTCAATGTTCTTCATCAGTATTGTTATGGTTAGGTTAAGTTTCTCTTTATTTTCCCTGAAGACCCTTCTTTACCTCTACAATCTCAAGGTCATATACAAGCGCGCTGTACGGCGCTATGCTGCTGGTGCCCTTTGCCCCGTAGGCATGCTGCCATGGAATGTACGCCATGCAGCGTGTGCCTGCAGGCAGCGTCATAAACACCTCGGCAAGGCCAGGGACAACCTCGTCCACAGCAAGGCCGGCAACCTGGCCGCGCGATGTCGCGAATACCGCCCCGTTGGGGTACATCCCTTTGTATATGCAGGCGATAGTGTCGCCATGCACGGCCTTGGGGCCTTTGCCCATGGTCTCAATCTTGTACTGTACGCCGCTGCGCAGCGAGGCAACGCCTGAGCGTTTCTTGTTGCTGGCAATGAACTTCTCGCTGCGGGCGCGGAAAATCTTCTGGTTGTAATACACTTCGGCCTCGTTGCTGCCCATGGCGGCATTGCCTGTGGCACTGGCCACAAGACCTTCCAGGAAGAGCCGGCGGCTCACCTTTTTATCCTTTTCATCGGGATAAACCGACTCGTCCACCTTCTCCAGCATGCCTGCTGCCTCAATTGCTGCATACACGCCTGCAAGGTATGCCCGTGCCTCGGGTGTCTCCTCTACCGGGAAGACGGCACGCATGCCGCGCACAAAGTCATCAACAGTGGCGGAGTCAACACCCTCCTTGCTCATTATCGCTGGGAATCCCTCGGAAAGTACCATGCTCACGGCATAGGCGAGCGAGTCGTCCTCATTGCTGAGGGCTATGCTGCTGTTGCCTGTGCCTGTGCAGCCAGTTGCGAGCACGCAACATCCTGCAAGCAGCAACCTGCCAAGCGCTCTAAATGGCCTTCTCATTGTCTTGTAATGCCTTCTTAAAGTACCTTTATAAGCTCAACGTCAAATATAAGCGCGCTGTAGGGAGGAATCATCTCGCCAGCGCCATGCTCGCCGTATGCCATGTCGTATGGGATGAACAGGCGCCACTTTGCGCCCTCCTGCATGAGCTGCAGGGCCTCAACCCAGCCTCTGATAACCTGGTTCACGCCAAATACCGCTGGCTCGCCGCGCTTGATAGAGCTGTCGAATACTGTACCGTCAATGAGCGTGCCCTCGTAGTGGCACTGTACGCGGTCGGTTGCCGCAGGCTTCTTGCCGTTGCCCTCGGTGATAACCATATACTGCAGGCCGCTAGGCAGTGTGACAACGCCCTCTTTCTTTGCGTTCCCGGCAAGGAAATCCTCGCCAGCGCTCTTGTTCGCTGCATATGCCTCCTCGGCCAGTTTCTGGAAGTGCTCGTTCACTACCTTCTGCGCCTCGGCATGGGTAATTTCGGTCTTGCCGCCGGCAAGCACGTCGCTTATGCCCTTGATAAAATCCTCGGCACTCATGTTCTTTACACCCATTGATAGCAGGTTCTGGCCTATCCCCATTCCAAGGCCGTAGCTGAATTTGTCCATTATTCTTTCTTGTTTTAAGTTAATATGCTGTCATTTTGCTATTTTGCCGCTTGGGCACGTTTTGCCATGAAGGCGAGCGAAGATACAACAATTTATTTATTATATGCAACAAATTGGCACTTTTTTAGATTAAAATGCGGAAAAGTGTTATAAGCAGCATTCTGTGCTGGCTGCGGTGTCTTCTGGCATTTTGTCAGTAGCGGGTGCCTTGCTGGCCCTAATTTCTAGTAATGTTATATATTATTTTTATTAAAAGTGCGTACAAAGGCGCATAAACTCGTTTTTATTCCCTATCTTCGCGTCTGAAAATGTGATATGATGGGAAATACAATTGCTTTATGCGTAATTCTGCTGTTCATGCTTGCCGCTTTCTTTTTCCTGAAGAAGTACGGCAAGGCCGGGCAGCCAGTTGAGGAACATCACCATGGCCACGACAGCAGTGAAAGCGGCTGCTGCGGCAGGCATGCCAACTGCGAGAAAGGGCATGGCGGCGAGGGCCTGTACTTCGATGATGAGGAACTCGACCGTTTCAAAGGCGTTGCTCCGCAGGAATATTCCGGGAGTGATATCGAGGAGTTCCGCCAGGTGCTTTACACCATGAAGGAGGACGAGGTCGATACCTGGGTGCAGTGCCTGCAGGCACGCGGCATTGAGCTGCCCGGAGACGTGAGGGAAGAGGTGCTCATGATTCTCCAGAAGTAAGCGCTTCCGTCCGGCAATAAAATAATATTTCTGTAGTTATTATAAGAAACTGTCTCAAACTGTAGTGCAGGCGTGAAAAGGTTTTCTCTATACATAATATGCCTTGTGGCGGTGCTGTGCATGTGCGGCTGTGCAAGCCGCAAGAAGAACACGGCCGCTACACGCATGTATCATGCCTTTACCGCCCGCTACAACACCTACTACAATGGCAAGCTTGCCTATGACCAGGGTCTCAAGGCGCAGTCCAAGGGGCACCAGGACAACTATCTTGAGCAGCTCCCCCTGCTCACTATAAGCGACGAGAACACCCGCAAGCAGAGCGCCGACAAGTATGACAAGGCGATAGAGAAGGCGCAGAAGGCAATCAAGAACCATTCAATAAAGCGTCGCCCGAAGAAACCTGCAGGCAAGAGGCTCACTCCCAAGCAGAGGCTCTTCTATGCGAAGAAGGAGTTCAACCCCTTCCTGTGGCGTGCATGGTTCCTCATGGCCAACTCGCAGATGCAGAAGGGCGAGTTCACCGAGGCGGCGAGCACATACATATACATATCCCGTCTCTACGAGAACGACCGCGACATAGTGGCCAGGGCCCGCATATCGCTCGCGAAATGCTATAGTGAGCTCGGATGGCTCTACGAGGCAGAGGATATCCTGCAGCGTGTGCAGCGCGATACCGTACCAGGGCCGCTGCAGGAGGAGTACGCACAGGCCAAAGGAAACCTTCTGCTCAAGCAGGGGCGTCTTGAAGAGGCAATCCCGCATGTGCTCAAGGGTATAAGGCGTCCTGGGGCCACATCGCTTGACAAGGCGCGCGAATACTATCTCCTGGGCCAGCTCTATGCCGCTACTGGCGACAGCAAGGCTGCTTACAAGAGCTTTGGCAAGACAATATCCAAGAGCCCTCCTTACGAGCTTGAGTTCAATGCGCGCATACGCCAGACCGAGACTGCGACAACCGAGAACCATAAGAAAATCCTCCGCAAGCTCAAGCGCATGGCGCGCTCTCCAAAGAACGAGGAGTACCTCTCCCAGATATACTATGCAATAGGCAACATCTACATGAGCCAGAAGGACACTGCCGAGGCGGTCAAGGCCTATGAGACAGGTGTTGCCGAAGGCGCCACAAGCGGTTACGGCACAGGCATGCTCCACCTGTCCCTTGCCAAGATATACTGGCAGCAGGAGAAGTTCTCCAAGGCCAACGAGAACTATGGCAAGGCGGTGTCTCTCATTGACGAGAGCACCGATGGCTATGACGAGGCCAAGTTCCGCAGCCAGGTGCTTGGCGGCCTGGTGCAGTATACCGATGTCGTGGAGAAGCAGAGCGAGCTCCTCTACTGGGCGACGCTCACGCCCGAGCAGCTCAACCCCATAATTGACGCCCGCATTGAGGAGGCGAAGCGCCTTGAGGAGCTCCGCAAGAAGGAGGAGAAGAAGAACGAGCGCGAGAGCGGCGGCAGCGAGCTGGACAATGCCGCCCTGGAGACCGGCATGACCATGCAGGACCCCACAGAGAAGCAGCAGTGGTACTTCTACAACAGCAGGCTTGTGTCCCAGGGCGTGCGCACCTTTAAGCAGCAGTGGGGCGACAGGCAGCTCAAGGACTACTGGCGCTTCAGCCATGAGATATCCTCGCTGATGGCCAGCGATACAATCCCCAGCGACAGCTCAATGCTTGACCCTGGCATGCTTGAGGCCGATTCGGCGCTCATGGCTGCAGACGGTTCCGCAGTGCCTGACGCCGAGGAAGCAGCCGGGGACACCTTGTCCACCGACCCCACAACCCGCGAGTTCTATCTTCAGCAGATTCCTGTCACCGATGAGCAGAAGGCCGCATGCGATTCGGCGCTTTGCGACGCCCTCTTCGAGTCGGGAGTGAGGTTCAAGGACAATGTCAACGACAAGGGACTGGCAATAAAGTATCTCGAAAGGGTGGCAGAGGACTATCCTCGCTACCGGAGGATTGCCGACACGTACTTCAACCTGTTCGTTGCCTGCTCAAGGTGGGACGAGCCCGAAAAGGCGGCACGCTACAGGCAGCTGCTGGTGCAGGAGTTCCCCGATAGCTCCATGACACGCCTCATACAGCAGCCCGGCTATTTCGACAATGCCGCTACGCGCAAGCACAAGGAGGACTCGCTCTACGTAAAGGCCTATTCGCACTACATGGCAGGCGAATATGCACAGGTTGAGGAGGAGAACATCATAGCCGCCGAAATGTATCCGAAAGGCAGCCACCGCGCCCGTTTCATGTTCATAGACGCCATGTCAAGACTTTATGGCGGGAAGCAGGATGAGGCGCTCAATGCGCTTGGCGAGATAACGGCCTATTTCCCCTCGGACAGCATAAGCAAGATAGCGGGCGAGATATCCACCGGAATAAAGGAAGGCCGCCTGCTGCAGAGCGGAATCTCTGTGTCAATATGGGACCGCAAGGCCGACGGCACCTTAAGGAATGCCCAGGACAGCGTGCCTCCGTTCGTGGCCGAGCGCAACGGCCCCTATTACTTTGTGCTGGCATTCCCTAACGGGTCGCTCGACGAGAAGCGCCTGCTATTTGAGATTGCAAGGTACAACTTCTCGCGCTACATGGTGCGCAGCTTTGACATGGTGTTCGAGAGACAGGCCGAGATAACGCTCTTCGAGGTCAAGGAGTTCCTGAACTTCGACGAGGCATACCTCTACCGCAAGCGCCTCTATTCCGATGCCGCCGTAGCAAGGCTGCTTGATGGAATAAATGCCTTCATAATATCAAAAGCCAATCTCGATTTGTTGTTACAGTACTATACCTTCGGCGAATATGCCGAGTTCTATGAGCAGAACTTCCTGGGAATACCGGAACTGGAGATTGACGGCTACACCATTGACGAGCCAGGATATAGTGAGGATAGCGCGAATGATGAAGAAAACGGAAAAGAAGAGGAGTAAGAGATATGGCATACAGACTTCTATGGGCCGATGACGAGATAGAGCTTCTCAATGCCCACATAATATTCCTGCAAGGCAAAGGGTATGAGGTGACTAAGGTCACTAACGGCCATGACGCCATTGAGGCATGCCGCAGCGAGGCGTTCGACCTTATCCTGCTCGATGAGAACATGCCAGGCCTCACAGGTCTTGAGACGCTTGCCGGCATAAAGGAACTGCACCCCGCAACTCCAGTGGTAATGGTCACCAAGAGCGAGGAGGAGGATATAATGGAGCAGGCCATCGGTTCCAAGATTGCCGACTACCTGATAAAACCTGTGAACCCGCACCAGATACTGCTGGCGCTCAAGAAGAACATACATAGCAGGGAGATTGTTGCCGAGAAGGCGAACACCGCTTACCAGCAGAATTTCGGCAGGCTCTCTATGCAGATTTCCTCGGCCGGCACCATTGAGGAGTGGCAGGATGTCTACAGGAAAATCGTGTACTGGGAGCTCGAGCTCGAGAATGCCGATGTGCAGATGCGCGAGATGCTCAGTTCGCAGAAGGCCGAGGCAAACAGCATGTTCGGCCGTTTTGTAAAGAAAAGCTACATGGATTGGATGGCCTCTCCGCGCGAGGAGCGCCCGCTCATGAGCAACGACATCTTCCGCGACCGCCTGTTCCCGCTGCTCGACAATGGCGAGAAGGTCTTCTTCATTATCATCGACAACTTCCGCTACGACCAGTGGCGTGTGCTTGCCCAGGAGATTGGCAGCGACTTCGCCATTGAGGAGGAACTGTATACCAGCATACTTCCCACTGCAACGCAGTATGCCCGCAATGCCATTTTCTCGGGCCTTATGCCCAAGCAGATAAAGGAGATGTTTCCAAAGCTATGGGTCGACGAGGAGGACGAGGAAGGCAAGAACCTGAACGAGGAAGAGCTCATTGCCACACAAATATCCCGCTATCGCCGTAAGGATACATTCTCCTATGCCAAAGTGCTCACCTCCGCGGCGGCCGAGAAATACATGGATACCCTCAACAGTCTTGCAAGGAACGACATCAATGTGCTTGTAATCAACTTTATAGACATGCTATCGCATGCCCGCACAGAGTCGCTTATGGTGCGCGAGCTCGCTGCTAACGAGGCCGCCTACCGCTCCATAACCCTCTCCTGGTTGCGCCATTCGGCAATAAAGAGGCTCTTCCGCTATCTTGCCGACAACCGCTACACAGTGGTCATCACCACCGACCATGGCAGCATACAGGTGGATACCCCTACAAAGGTCATTGGCGACAAGAACACCAACACTAACCTGCGCTACAAGCTGGGCAAGGCGCTCAACTGCAGCAGCAAGGATATATTCGAGATAAGGGAGCCGGCAAAGGCCTTCCTGCCAGCGCCCAACCTTAGCACAAGCTACATCTTTGCTACAGGAAGCAGCTTCTTTGCCTATCCCAATAACTATAACTATTACGTACAATACTATAAGGACACATTCCAGCACGGCGGAATATCAATGGAAGAGATGCTTGTCCCATTGATAAGGCTGCGCCCTAAGGGACTATGATTATGAAAGAGCATACAATAACAATAAGGGGCCTTGAGGATTATCCCCGCGCTGCGCGCGAGTTCGTGCAGCTGCTTGGCACTGGCCGCATATTCGCCTTCTATGGCAATATGGGCAGCGGCAAGACAACCTTCATAAAGAGCATTTGCGAGGAACTGGGCGTGGAGGACCCTGTAAACTCCCCCACGTTTGCAATAGTCAACGAGTATGAGGACAGGGAGCAGAACACCATATACCATTTCGACTTCTACCGCATAAAGTCCCTTGAGGAGGTATATAACATGGGGTATGAGGAGTATTTCTACAATGGCGCCACATGCTTTATCGAGTGGCCCGGCCTCATTGAGGAGCTCCTGCCCGAGGAGTGCGTGAAGGTGCTTGTCGAAGAAGAAGAGGACGGCACGCGCACAGTAAAGATAGTGATGGCAGAATGACTCTCCTGTCGGGATTATTTGCTACATTCGCGAAGTGAAGACAGAACAGACAAACAAGTATAGGCTATATATATGGAAATAAACGCAAACGCATCGGGTACCCGCACCATTGAGGTGACCGAGACCCAGCTGCAGATTATCAGGAAGTACTCCCTGCTCGATAGGGTTGCCAACAGCATGGGCATTGTAAACGAGGATTCGCTCGACAAGCTGCGCCTTACAGTGCGCTCGCTCATAGCGTCGCAGAAGATGGACTCCAAGGACCTGCTTGAGCTGTGCCTTGTACTCTATCACGAGGACATGAAAGCGCTAGGCCTGGGCAACCTGCTCAAGTGCTATAACGACTGGTTGGTACAACAGCTTTCTGCCGAAAGCGCTGCTTCAGCCGCCAATGAGTAGCCTCAAGGTTACCGACTGGCTGCCCACTACCCGCAAGGAGGCGCAGCTGCGTGGATGGGACGAGATGGACGCCGTTATCTTCAGCGGCGACGCCTATGTCGACCATCCCTCGTTCGGTGCGGCAGTAATAGGGCGCCTGCTCGAGGCCGAGGGCCTGCGTGTGGCGATAGTCCCCCAGCCCGGCTGGCAGGACGACCTGCGCGACTTCAGGAAGATGGGACGCCCCAGGCTCTTCTTCGGCATCTCGGCCGGCTGCATGGACTCCATGGTAAACAAGTACACTGCTGCCAAGAGGTTCCGCAGCGAGGATGCCTACTCGCCCGACGGCAAGCATAGCATGCGCCCCGAGTATGCCACTACGGTATACTCGGCAATCCTCAAGGAACTATATCCCGATGTCCCCGTTGTAATAGGCGGCATTGAGGCCTCAATGCGCCGTTTCACGCACTACGACTACTGGCAGGACTGCCTCAAGAAGAGCATTCTTGCCGACAGCAAGGCCGATGTGCTTGTCTACGGAATGGGCGAGCAGCCCATCCTTGCCCTTGTCGCTGCCATGAAGGAGCGCCTTGCGCACACAGGTGCCGGGTACATGACTGCCGGAGAGGCGCGTGAGATATGCCGCGATATAAGGCAGGTAGGCTATCTGGTTCCTAAGGGTGCGCTTGCCATTGACGAGGATAGCGACAAGGTGCTTGCGCCGCACAGCGAGTGCCTGAAGAGCAAGGAGAAGCAGGCTGCTAATTTCCTGGCAATCGAGAAAGAGTCGAACAAGGTAACGGCCAAGAGGCTGCTGCAGGAGACCGATGAAGGGGTAGTGGTTATCAATCCCCCCTTCCCCACAATGACAACCGAACAGCTCGACCACAGCTTTGACTTGCCCTACACGCGCCTTCCTCATCCCAAGTACAAGGGCAAGCGCATACCAGCGTACGACATGATTAAGCATTCGGTGAACATCCACCGCGGCTGTTTCGGCGGATGTGCCTTCTGCACCATATCGGCCCATCAGGGCAAGTTTGTCGTTAACCGCAGCCAGGAGAGCATACTGCGTGAGGTTGAGGCCATTACACGCATGGACGATTTCAAGGGATATCTCTCCGACCTTGGCGGCCCGTCGGCCAACATGTACATGATGAAAGGGCGCAACAGCGCGCTATGCGCAAAGTGCTCGCGCCCTTCCTGCATTCAGCCAAGGATATGCCCTAACCTGGACATGGACCATTCAGCGCTCCTTGATCTCTACAGCAAGGTTGACGCCATGCCTGGTGTGAAGAAGAGCTTCATTGGCAGCGGAGTCCGCTACGACATGCTCCTGCACAAGAGCGGCGACCCGGAGCGCGATGCCGTAACGGCGCGCTACACCGAGGAACTCATAAGGAACCATGTGAGCGGTAGGCTCAAGGTTGCTCCCGAGCATACAAGCGACACGGTGCTAAGGCTCATGCGCAAGCCCTCGTTCTCCCAGTTCCATGAGTTCAAGAGAATCTTCGACCGCATTAACAGCAGGCACAGCCTCAAGCAGCAGATAATACCTTACTTCATAAGCAGCCACCCAGGCAGCACCATGGAGAGCATGGCCGAGCTTGCCGCCGAGACGCGCCAGCTGAATTTCCATCTTGAGCAGGTGCAGGACTTCACTCCCACGCCTATGACAATGGCCACGGAAATGTACTACACTGGCATAAACCCCGAGACGGGCGAAAAGGTGTATGTAGCGCGTTCAATGCGCGACAAGGAGTCGCAGCGCAGGTTCTTCTTCTGGTACAGGCCCGAGGAGCGCAAGGAGATTGCCCGCCTTCTCAAGAGCATGCGCCGCCCCGACCTGCTGAAGAAACTTGGCATGTAGGCTTAGGCTATATTATAGATAACGTGAGTCTGGTATAGACTCAGCCAAATCGCGAACTTGTTCATCCCGGCAGAGCGAAGCGGCGAGGGACCTAATTGTTATATCGGGCTCATGATATATACAAAAAACGGTTGAGAAATCCCTCAACCGTTTTTTGTATATAATGCAAGCAGCAAGTTACTTCACTATATTCATCTCGTCAATAATGCGCTTGCAGTTACCAAGCTTCTCAATAACGAAGAGCACGTAGCGGATATCTACGTTAATGCAGCGCTGCAGGTTGTCATCGAAATTGATGTCACCGCTCAGCGACTCCCAGTTGCCGTCGAATGCAAGGCCGATGAGCTGGCCCTTGCCGTTGAGCACGCCGCTGCCGCTGTTGCCGCCTGTGATATCGTTTGTTGTGAGGAAAGCTACAGGCATCTCGCCGTTCGCCATTGCGTACTGGCCATAGTCCTTTGTCTCATACAGTTCCTTCAGGCGTGCAGGCACAATGAACTCGCTGTTGCTTGGGTCCTCTTTCTCCATTACGCCCTTGAGGGTGGTGTAGTAGTTGTATGTGACACCGTCCTTCGGCTGGTATGGCTTAACGTTACCGTATGTCATACGCATGGTGAAGTTAGCGTCGGGGTACACAGGCGCGCCGTCTGCCATTTCCATCAGGCCCTTGAGATATGTCTTGTGCAGCGGGTTTATCACCTTCTCGAACTCGGTTGCCTTTGCCATAATCTTGCGGTAGGATGTGAACACCGCTGTGCGCAGCTTCATTGCCGGGTCCTTCTCAAACTTCTTGAGTGTAGGCTTCTTGAGGAACTTCTTCAGGTTTGCCTCGTTGGCCAGGATTGAGCTGTCATATACATAGTCTATGTATTTCTCAAGGTTACCCTTGTACTTTGCGTATACCTCGTTAAGGTACTCGTCGCGCTCCTCGGGACTTGTCAGCTCAAAGTAGAGCGGGAGGACCTCCTTTGCAATGCGGCGGTCAATGTCGTGTACATAGTCACGCTCGTGCAGCCATGCGTATACGTTCCTCATTGTCGGCTCCACCTTTGCGGGGTCGTCGAACATCGTCTTGTTCTCGGCGATGAGGTTGCGGTAGATGAACTCCACATTCATTATAAGCTCCGATGTGACAGTCGCAAGGTACATTGTTCGGTTCATATCCTCGACGCAAGCGTTGATGTCCTCTACAACATTGGCGTATTCGCTCTTGCCGTTCCTCTGTGCCCATGCCTTGAATGCAGCCTCCTCGGCAAGCTTTGTCTCCACGACTTTGTTGTCTACAATGGCCTTGTTCATGCCAATTGAGTTCTTCCAGTAGTTGCTTATGCGTGCCTGCTTGTTGGCATAGCGGATAGCAATGTCCTCGGTCTTTGCCATCTCCTCGCGTATAATCTTCAGGGTGACGTCGCGCATTGCAATGCGTGGCTCGTTCTCCTGGAACATCCTCTGCTTTACCTCGTCGCCTGTGAGGTAGCGCGATGTGCTGCCAGGGAATCCCATAATCATGGCAAAGTCGCCGTCCTCAAAGCCTGCGAGCGAAATGTCCAGGAACTTTGGAGTGCTCAAGGGCACATTCTCCTTGCTGTATGCAGCGGGGTTGCCGTCCTTGTCGCCATAGATACGGAAAACCGAGAAGTCGCCAGTGTGGCGTGGCCACATCCAGTTGTCGGTCTCGCCGCCGAACTTGCCAATTGAGTTGGGAGGTGTGGCAACAAGGCGCACGTCGGTATACTTCTTATAATATACAAGGTAGAACCTGTTGCCCTCAAAGTAAGGGAGCAGCTGCGGGTACATGAACTCCTTGCCCTCAATGTTGTCGGCGTCGAACAGTTCCTTGCCAATCTTTGCCAGTGCATGGCGGTCGAATGACTGCTCCTCGGTAATCTCGCCGTTCTTCACGCGGCTGTTCACTTCCTCGGTAACGTCGGTAATCTTCACGACGAATGTGAAGCCAATGCCTTCGCATGGGAGTTCCTCCTCGTAGCTCTGGCTCCAGAAACCGTTGTGCAGGTAGTTGTGCTCAACTGTACTCAGCTGCTGTATGAAGCTGAAACCGCAGTGGTGGTTTGTTATTACAAGGCCGTTGGGAGAGATAACCTCGCCTGTGCAGCCGCCGCCAAAAATGCCTATTGCGTCCTTAAGCGAAGGCGCGTCGGGTGAATAGATTCCGTCGACAGGCATCTGCAGTCCCTGCTTGCGCATCTGGTCCTCAAGGTTCTGCTGGCGCATGAGCTGCAGCAGCCACATGCCCTCGTCGGCCCTCATCTGTGGGGTAAGAAGCACTGCCATTAGCAGTGTAGCGAATAATTTCTTCATAGTCTATAATCTTTTTGTCTTTAAATATCTCGTTGCGTTTTTCGTTATCGGCGCCCTGTTATTCCTGTCCCAGTGTCTTTGCAATTGCCGCGCGTGTCTCTTCCATCATCCTTTCGGCATTTGCGCTGTCGCGTCCCTGGCACTCAACTGGAGCGTGGAATGTTATTGTCACAGGCGACCAGTGCAGGCACTTGCAGCCCTTGGGCAGTATGTCGTACGAGCCCTGGATAGCAACAGGTATTATGCTCTTCTGTGCCATGTTGGCAATTACGAAGGCGCCCTTCTTGAATGTGCCCATCTTGCCGTTCCTGCAGCGTGTGCCCTCGGGGAAGATACCCATTGACGCGCCGCCCTTGAGCGTGTTTATTGACTTGCGCAGCAGGTCCTTCTGCGGGGTAGTGCGGTTGACGAAGATGTGTCCGGTCTGCTCGCATGCAAGGCCCAGGAGAGGCATCTTGCGCAGCGAGTCCTTCATAATCCACTTGAAACGCTTGCAAATGTATCCGTACATTATGAAGATGTCGAACATTCCCTGGTGGTTGGCCGCGAATATGTAGGTCTCGTCCTTCTTCACGTACTTGTCCCTGTCGACAACCTTCACGGGTATGAGGAAAATCCAGCATGTGAGCCTGCACCATATCACGGCAGGCGTGTGGTCGGCATTCTTTATCTTGAAGTAGTGCCCGAAGACGCTGATGACTATTGCTGTAATTGCAACAACAATAAGCGCTGCCCACCATGCAAAAAGGACCTGGTACAGCACATAGAGCGGGTGTAGGAGTTTTCTTAGCATATTGTCATGTTTTATGATACTAGTGCAAATATAGTATTTTTTCAGATGTTAACGCTAAAATGGCGGGGAAATATAGTGCGGCCTGCTGTTTGCTCCCTCTTCTTTAGAGGCCTCACTCCTGTATGTTACGGCAGAGGAATCTCCTGAGCTCCTTCGCTGGGATGTTCCTGCGTGCGCTGTAGTCGAGCAGCTGCTCCCTGCTTATCTCCCCCACAGCGAAGTACCTTGCTGCAGGGTGCTGTATCATTATGCCGCAGACCGATGAGTGTGGGTGCATGGCGCCGTTTGGCGTGAGTGTAATCCCAATGCTGCTGGCCTGCAGCAGGCTGTCGATTATGAAAATGACGCTCTGGTCGGGCAGTGAAGGGTAGCCCACTGCCGGGCGTATTCCCTGGTATTCCTCGCGGTTGAGCTCCTCAATGCTGAGCTGCTCGCCAGGCGCGTACCCCCACAGCTCCTTGCTGGTGCGCACGGTGCTGTGCATAAGGGTTGCGGCGGCCTCGGCAAGGCGGTCGGCAAGCACAAGGGCAATTATTCTCCTGTAGTCGTCATTGGCATATCCGCTGCTGAATGTCTCTTCCACCGTTGTGGCGAAAAGCCCGACCTTGTCCCCTTTGGGCGATACGAAGTCGCTGAGGCACATATTCGGTTTCCCCTCAATGCAGTGCTGCTGGCGCAGCAGCGGCAGGCGTGTGCCCTCAATGATGATGTCGTCGCCGCTGCCCGTAGCGTCGCACAGCGCAAAGGCCGCATGTATGCAGCGTCTCTTGCCTGCGGCCTGCAGCATTTCCTTCGCGTCGCGCACAAGCTCATCGGCCGTTGCCGCGTGCCGCGTGCCGCTTACTCCCCATGCATGCAACAGGTAGTTCCAGTCTATATACGGGGCAACCTCCTCAACGCTGTAGTGGAAGACGCTCCTTCTCATCGCCTGAATCTCAGTTCCTTGCCGCGTACCTCTTCATTAATAGTGCCGCCACGGTACACACATTCGCCGTTCACCCATGTCTGCTCTACTGCCCAGCGGAATGTCTCGCCCTCGAATGGGCTCCAGCCGCACTTGCTTATGATTCCATCGGCAGTCACGGTATGAGGGCTGCTGGGGCTTAGCAGCACAAAGTCGGCATGGTGCCCTTTTTCAATAAAGCCGCGTTTGTCTACTTCATATATCCTTGCAGGCGCGTGGCACATCCTCTCGACAAGGGTCTCGAGGGTGATGACCCCCTCGTCGGCAAGCCTTAGCATGGCAAGCAGCGAGAACTGTATGCTGGGCATGCCCGAGGCTGCCTTCAGCGCACCGCCTTCCTTGTCCTTGGGCAGGTGCGGCGCATGGTCGGTGCCTACAACGTCAATCCTTCCGTCGGCAAGCGCCTTGCGCAGCGCCTCGCGGTCATCGGCGCTCTTGATTGCCGGGTTGCACTTTATCCTTGTCCCTAGGCGTGCATAGTCCTGGTCGCAGAACGTGAGGTGTGCCGGAGTAACCTCGGCCGTAATCCTCTTCCCCTGCAATGGTGCGCTGCTTAGCAGCTCCAGTTCCTTTGCTGTGCTTATGTGCATTACGTTGAGGCGTGTGCCGTGCTTCCTTGCCAGCTCTACGGCGCTCTTCGTGCTCTGGTAGCATGCCTCGGTGCTGCGTATTGCCGGGTGATACTCCACTCCGGCGTCCTCGCCCGCCTCTTCCTTCACACGCTGCGCGTTGCGGGTAATGATGTTGCTGTCCTCGCAGTGCACGGCAACGGGCATGTCAAGGCGTGCAGCCTCGGCAAAGATTCTTTCAAGCTCGGCAGCCTTGTCTACAAGCATGTTGCCAGTGCTGGAGCCCATGAACAGCTTAATGCCGCACACCCTCTTCCTGCTTAGCCTGGCAAAACAGTCCACGTTCTTGTTTGTGGCGCCAAAGTAGAACGAGTAGTTGATGACGCTCTCCTTTGCAGCAATGGCAAATTTCTCCTTAAGCGCCTTGAGCGTGGTAGTCTGCGGGACAGTGTTAGGCATCTCCATGAACGATGTCACGCCTCCCGCTGCTGCTGCACGGCTCTCTGTGGCTATGGTCGCCTTCTGCGTGAGGCCTGGCTCGCGGAAGTGTACATGGTCGTCAATGACTCCCGGTATAAGGTAGAGGCCTGTGGCCTCAACAATCTCGTCACACTCTGCGCGCGGCAGCTCATCGCCGCGCAGAATCTCTGTAATCTTGCCGTTGTTAACGACGATAGAACCCTGGAAACGCTCTCCATTGTTCACGATAGTGGGGTTGCTTATAAGTACGCGCATAATTTACTCTTTTATGTCATATTGAGCGGAGCGAAATATCTCTAGTCGTCTTATGCGAGGAGGCCCTTGGCTTTAGCCCCTTCGGCTTAATGCCTCGGGCGTCGACCGTTGGTTCGCGTTGCTCAGAATGACAAAACAACGTTTTGTTATCGGCAAGTTTTGCAGCAACAGGTCAAACGTAGCATAGCCGCAGGTTATGCCGTTTGGGTTGCGAAGAGCAAAACGAGCCAATGACCTTTTTTTGTTATCGGCGAGTTTTGCAGCAACAGGTCAAACGTAGCATAGCCGCAGGTTATGCCGTTTGGGTTGCGAAGAGCAAAACGAACCAATGACCTTTTTTTGTTATCGGCAAGTTTTGCAGCCATTAGTCGCGTGAAGCATAGACGAAGTTTATGCCACGCGGGTGGCTAAAAGCAAAACGAGCCAATGACTTAGCAAATATAGAATGACAAAACCTTGTTTTGCTATCGACGAGTCTTGCAGTGAACGTTGCAGGGTGCATCGCTGAAAGTGATGCCCTGCGGTGCGCGAAAAGCAAGACGAGCCAATGACACAGTTGGTATTATTGTTTTTTATTGCTTCTTTCTGCGAAGATAGTGAAAAAGAAGTGATTATTCTTTAGCGGAAAGTATATTTTTTCTCACCTGCTTGTGCCAATTGGATTTATTCTATATATTTGCATTAACCTCTGCAGGGCCTGTGCAACGGGCGAGCGGAGGGTATATATTTTTTGAAAGCGTTTATTGGCGCTTTGTTCTTGACGTTTCGGAATCTGGTAAATTTCAATTACAGTCAAAGACAAGGCAACGATAGATGTCTATGGCGTGTATTTATACACTTGGTGACAATTTGGGGGTTCCCAACTTTGTTGCCTGTCTGTGTGTTATACATAACTGCGTAGGCTCTGCGTTGCTCGTTCCGACTGTAATGGGCATACCAGAGCCTCGAAGCGTGGAACGGGTAACAGTACAGTTCCTACGCTTTTTTATTTTGTTACATATTGCCATTAAGGGACTGGTGGCGCAACTTGGGGGGTGTATAGACTGAATGGACCCTAATATGTGCCCGATATGTCTGGTTCCTTAATGTGTTAAGTCATGCAAAGCATTCATATTGGTAATATTGTCAAAGAAGAACTCAGGAAACAGGAGCGTACAATATCCTGGTTCGCCCGCAAACTGTATTGCGATAGAAGTAACGTTTATGACATTTTTAAAAGGGAAAGTGTTGATACGGAACTTTTGTTGAGGATTAGCCTGGTACTAAAGCGGAACTTTTTTCTTCTTTATGTAGAAGAGTTTGAACTAAGAGGGTGATTTGACTGTGAATTTTTCTCACGTTTTTGTGTGATTTTGTGAATCATCTCTTCTGGTTTTCCTAATGGTTTTTCAGGTATTTTTGCATTGTTAAACACTTTTTATTATCTAAATAGATTTCTTATGAAAAACAAAAAAACATTATTAATGATGCTTGCATTTGTCTTTGCATTCTGTTTTACTTCTTGTAAAGATGATTCCGATGAAGAAAAGACTTCATTGACAGTAAACGTATATGATCTCGTGCTCGGG
Source organism: Bacteroidaceae bacterium (assembly GCA_045592125.1). Taxonomy (GTDB): domain Bacteria; phylum Bacteroidota; class Bacteroidia; order Bacteroidales; family Bacteroidaceae; genus HGM04593. The sequence goes on from JAZNUE010000042.1 coordinate 68,007, forward strand.
TCAGTAGAGGGTGCAACCAGCACTTTTACGCTTGTCTGTAATAATTCTTGGACGATTACAGGAATGCCTGAGTGGTTGGACCTTTCTTCAACAAAAGGCGGTGCAGGAACTACCCCAATCGTTGTTACAGCTAAATCAACCAATAGCTCTGCAGAAGATCGTACGGCAATAATAAATGTGGTGTCAGGTTCTGTTACTGTTGATATTGAGGTTACACAGAGGGCTGATTTGGTAGGAGATTGTGAGGTTATCCCTACAGAGATAATGGTTATGAATGAAAGTGTCGCTTTTGATTTTAAGTTTGGCAAAAAAGTTTCTTACTATTATTATGGCCATATTAAAAGTAAGTCTGCAGGAACCATGACCGATGAGGATATTGAAGAGTTTGCGCAGGAACACTTCAAAAGATATACGCCCGATGAGGATCTTTTGGGTGTCGTTGATAGTCTTGTCTACGGTACAAGTTATGAAATTATTTGTTTTGGTTATGACAGCAAAGGCAATAGAGGCGAAATGAGCAGGGTAAGAGTGACAACAAAGTCTGATATTACAAATAGGCCTCGTGTTGATATATATGATATAAGCTATAGTGATAACTATTGGTATTGGGAGACTTTGATTTCTCCTTATGCAAGAAGGTATTATCAAATATTTGCTGATGGGTATTATGCTTATCTTTATGCAATGCTTTGCGATGCGGAGATTGCTTGGAGCATGAGAAAGTATATTGACTCGGGTGATTATAAACCAATAGTAAATAGTGGTTCATGGACTGCTGAAAGATCTACGGGGGCTAATGCGATATATATTGCAGCATGGGCTGTCGGAGCTGAGGAAAACTTTAGTGGAGTGTTGGATATATTTGCAGGAAGCATATCTGAAAACAGTGTTACAAGGACTGTTGCTGAAAAAACATCAGAAAAAATAAAGGCTTCATCTAAAAGCATGTTGCGTGAGCTGATTGGAAATTGTGCGATAAGAAATAATCCGTAATATCCTTAATATGAGGTTTTTGTATTCCTTATTGGCGGTTTGGTTTGCTGTTCGCTTGTTTGCAGTTCCTGCTTATACTGGATTAGTAAAGGTTATAGTTCCTGACGGACATGTTTATATAAGTCTTAAAGGTGATGAGAACTGCAAATATGGTATTACAGATAGTGGTTATACTGTACTGCAGAATGCCGGTTTCTGGTATTATGCAAGCGTGAATGGCAAAGGTGATGTCTTTTGCTCTGAATATCTGTTGATGCAATCGCCGGACAATACCACAAAGGAATTTCTTAGTATGACGCCTAAGGGTCTTGTCCCTTCGGCATCAAAGGAAATACAGGATACAAATAGAGTCATATCCCATAGTCGCAATATGGGATATGGCTCTGTTGTTGGCGAACGCAAAGCTTTAGTTATTTTGATGCAGTTCTCTGATCTTTCCTTTAAATATAGTAGCAGGGATTTTGATGAATTGTTCAACATGGCGAATTATACAAAAGATGGCGCGGAAGGCAGTGTGTATGATTTCTATAAGTTTGCGTCATATGGTCAGCTTGAACTAAAGAGCGATGTGCTGGGACCATATACATCAAGAAACAAAGTCTCATACTATGGAGGAAATTCAGGTGTAGGTGGCCAAGATAAAAATCCGTTTGCGCTATTTCAGGAGGCAATTGAACATGCAAAGAAAGAAGTAAACTTTGCGGATTATGACTGCAACTCCGATGGGTATGTTGATAATGTACATATAATATTTGCCGGTTATGGTGAAGAGGCAGGTGCCATGTCAAGTGCTATCTGGTCACACCAAATGTCATTTTCTCCGATATCAGTACAAGGAGTAATGATAGATAGATACTCTTGTTCTCCTGAACTTAGAGGTAATGCAGGAACTGGAATTACGCGGATTGGCGTGCCTTGCCATGAGATTGGTCATGCGTTGGGTGCCATGGACTATTATGATACCAACTATCAGGCAGGAGGTCAGTTCTATGGTACCGGAGAATGGGATGTGATGGCTGAAGGTAGTTGGAATAATGGGGGAATCTCTCCTGCTGATTTCAATCCTTATGTGAAGGTTTATAATTACGGATGGGCTCATTTAAAGGATTTACGGTTGGGAGAAGAGAATGTTATAAAACCATCACACAATGTTGATGAGATCTACAGGATTAGTACAAATGTAAGCGGCGATTTCTTTTTGTTTGAGAACCGGCGAAACTACAAGTTTAACAGTCATATTCCTGGCGAGGGACTTCTAATTTATCATGTTGGTCCGGACATTGATCAAAAGGCATTATACAATACGATTAATGCGGGTTTCCCGCAACAGTGTTACCCAGTATGTGCTTCCTCTTCATATTCCGTACCTACATCAAGCAGTTCTTCTTATGGCAATATTAATAGTGCTGGATGTCCTTATCCGGGAGTGTCAGGGAACACGGAGTTTTCAAGTTCATCAAAGCCGGCTTCATATTGTTTCAATGGAAAACCAAGTGGAATAGAGGTTACTGGTATAAAAGAGTCCGGCGAAAACATTCTCCTGACATTAGTCTCAAATACCGATGACACAGAGACGGCGGACAACGTATGGTATGATGGTTTTGAAAAGAATACACTTGGTTCTTTTTGGATTCCAAAGGATGTGCATGGAGAGGCTACGTGGAATATAAGAAAGGTCTTGTCGGCATCTCCGTTAAATGTAGTAGACGGTGTGGGATATTTAAGCATGAGTTCAAACAATGCATCGCCATTAATTACAAGCAGGATTGTAAGTAGACTCCAGTCTGATAGAATCCGCATTGAACCAGGTGCCAAGTATAATTTTTCTTTTTTCTGCCGCAAAGAAAGCGAGGTTAATAATGATAGTGTAAGGGTGCTTTTTTCTTCTGATTGTTCTGTGTGGAATGAGGGGATGGATGCTGAGGTCACAAATAGTGGCGACTGGACTGTTTATACGAAAGAGGTGATGACTGATACTGGTGACTTATGGATCATATTAGAGGCGAATATTAAGAAGGGCACAAAGATGTATTTTGATGCCGTGAGTATCAGTAAGATTGATAATGGTTCTTTATCGGTCTGTATGTCAGAAGTTCTTGGTAGTATGCTGAAGGTCTTGACAAAGAATGGTATAACAACGATAATCAACATGTCAGAAAGCAAGCAAGATGTTCAGGTGTGTAACAGTAACGGTGTGATTCTGTTTAAAATGGAATTGCCTCCTGGTTGTGCCCGTGAAGTGAGTCTTGGTAACGGTTTGTATATTGTCAAGTCTGGTTTTTATGTTCAAAAGTTCCTTGTTAAAGGTTTGTAATGGCACTAACCTCTGCGGAGGGTGCTTATTTATTTGAAAGCCTATTAATGACCTATAAGAATGGTAAATGATTTTAATAGGATACTAATGATTTATTATAATTTATCATGTATGACGAATCCAATACTGGTTATTTAGAAAGCGAGATTGCCGTCAGGCAATCTCGCTTTCTATCTTGGCGGCAATCTCCGCGAACTCTTCGGGGGTGAGCCTCAGCTTGGGGTTGGTGAAGAGCATGTCACTTTCGCTCTGCATTGGCACCAGGTGTATGTGGGCGTGCGGGACTTCTAGCCCCAGCACTGCCTGGCCCACCTTTACGCAAGGGAATGCGCGCTTTATGCCTTGGGCCACCTTCTTGGCGAACACCTGCATTGCTCCAATCTCCTCGTCGGTGAGGTCGAAGAAGTAGTCGACCTCGCGCTTGGGTATTACAAGGGTGTGTCCCTTGGCAAGCGGGTTTATGTCAAGGAATGCATAGAACTGCCCGTCCTCTGCTACCTTGTAGCTTGGAATCTCGCCTGCTACTATCTTGCTGAAAATCGTTGCCATGGCTTTCCCTCTTTTTTAGAACGAGATGCTTGTGATTTCAAGGTAAAGCTTGCCCTGCGGCACTGTAATCTCGGCAACGTCGCCAACCTTCTTGCCCAGCAGGCCCTTTGCAATTGGGGTGTTGATAGAGATTTTTGCCTCACGCAGGTTCGCCTCGCTCTCGGGCACAATGGTGTACTGCATTGCAGCGCCTGTCTTTGTGTTCTTGAGACCAACCTTTGTCAGCACCTGCACTGTGTCGGTGCTAAGCTTTGATGTGTCGATAATCTTTGCCTCGGCAATCACCATCTTGAGCTCGCTGATACGCATCTCGAGCAGGCCCTGTGCCTCCTTTGCTGCGTCGTATTCCGCGTTCTCCGAGAGGTCGCCCTTGTCGCGTGCCTCGGCAATCTGGCGTACAATTTCGGGGCGCTTCGCCTCCAGTTCCTTCAAGTCGGCCAACAGTTTCTTGTAGCCCTCTTCTGACATATAGCTCATTTTTCTTCCTTTTTTAGAAAACATTAAAACAAAGGATTCCAACACGAGTGCTGGAACCCAATTTCCCTCTTTATGTGTTGCAAAGGTAGGCCCTTTTTAATTAAAAACCAAATTAAATCGGTGAATTTTTGTAGATTTTGAGCTTTTGTAACATTTTTGGCCGGGTGGCAGCAGGGCGGTATATCTTATTTCTTGAGCAGTCCCTCAACCTCCTTTAGTATATCCTGCGCCTGCGTGTCGCGCAGCACAATCTCCCCGTTCCTGTCTATGAGGTAGAATGTGGGGAGCGCCTGCACGTTGAACTGTGCCAGGTAGGGCGAAGCGCTGCCTCGGCCGTCGCGCACGCAAGTCCATGGCAGGCCCAGCGTCTCCTGCTGCCAGTAGTGCTCGCGGCTGTCGAGCGACACCTGGTAAATCTCCAGTCCCTTCTTGCTGTACCTGTCGTAGAGCTCGCGGAGGTCAATGTTGCGCATCTTCATCTTTGAGTACTCGAACATGGTGAAGTCGAGCAGCACCACCTTGCCCTTGAGCGATGAGAGGCTTATGCTGTCGCCGTCGCGGTTGGGCAGCACAATCTCGAAAAGGTCGCTTGTTGTTGCAGTGCCGGCCATGCCTTCAATCTGCTCAATCTCCTGCGCTGTTATGGGGCGGGTTGCCTTCATGCCTTGCTCGGCAATGCTGCAAAGGTGCTTTGTCCTCAGTGCGCCAGGGTAGTGTATCTTCATGCTTGTTGCAACCGCTGCATAGCATTTGCTGTCGGTCCTTATCTCCATTGGCCTGAATATGGGCTCGCCCTTGGCCGTGAGCCACAGCGCGATGTAGGAGCTTGGCTTCTGGGGCGCCGGTATAATGTACTGCTTGGCGATGTTCTCCTTGAACTCCTCAATGAGCGCTGCCTTCCTTGCGAGGAACGAAGCGTCGGGCTCCATGCCTGCAACCTGCTTCTCCAGTGCCTTGGTGAGCGCGTACAGTTCCTTAATCTTCTCGCTCTCGGGACTGTTCTCGATTGTGTATGCGGCAAAGTCGCTAGCGTCGGCATTGACGGTCACAGTCTCGGTTGAGTCAATCGCTACTACTGCAGGGGTGCCGTTGCGGAACCCAACGACGTAGAACTCGAAGCTCTCGGGCCTTGGCTGCGAGAAACTGAACTTGCCGTCATCGCCAATTTTTGCCGAGTCGAGGATTACTGTGCCGGCCAGGGACTCGTTGGCCAGGTATATTGTCTTCCCGGCAGCGTTGCTCACTGTGCCGTTTATTGTGAACTGCGGTTCGCTGGCAGTGCTGCTCTTGCCGCATGCGTATACAAAAAGCAAGAGAGTGCTTGCCGCCAGGATAGAAAAGAGTGCTTTTACATTCAGGATTCTCATAAAACTCGGAATTTTGGGTGCATATATAGTGCAAGCGGACGATTTGCGGTGAGCGCTGCCTATTTTCGCAAAATTTTTGTGCAAAGATAGTTAAAATGTGGAAAATTGCATATCTTTGCAGGAATTAGAAAAAAATTTTGTTTTAAAAAGAAGATAAAAAGATGAATGTTGTTACGAAAAATGTGGCACTGCCTGATGGACGCGTGATTACCATCGAGACAGGAAAGCTGGCCAAGCAGGCCGACGGTTCTGTCATGTTGCGTCTGGGCAATACGATGTTGCTTGCCACAGTCTGTGCAGCTAAGGACGCTGTCCCAGGCACCGATTTTATGCCTTTACAGGTAGAGTACAAAGAGAAATATGCGTCGTTCGGACGCTTCCCCGGCGGTTTCACAAGGCGTGAGGGCAAGGCTTCGGACTATGAGATCCTGACTTGCCGTCTGGTCGACCGTGCTCTTCGTCCTCTTTTCCCCGATAACTACCATGCCGAGGTGTTTGTTAACATTATACTCTTCTCAGCCGATGGTGTTGACATGCCCGATGCCCTTGCAGGCCTTGCTGCTTCGGCAGCGCTTGCTGTTTCCGACATCCCGTTCGGCGGTCCAATCTCCGAGGTGCGTGTAGCACGCATTAACGGCGAGTTCGTTGTAAACCCGACATTCGCACAGCTCGAGGAGGCCGACATGGACATCATGGTGGCCGCTACATATGAGAACATCATGATGGTAGAGGGCGAGATGAAGGAGGTTTCGGAGAACGACCTGCTCGAGGCAATGAAGGTTGCCCACGAGGCCATCAAGGTTCACTGCAAGGCGCAGATGGAACTTATGGAAGAGGTTGGCACTACCGTTAAGCGCGAGTATTGCCACGAGGTTAACGACGAGGAGCTCCGCGCCCAGGTACATGAGGCATGCTATGCCAAGGCATACGCTGTTGCTGCAAGCGGCAATAACGACAAGCATGGCCGTGGCGAGGCTTTCGAGGCCATCAAGGAGGAGTTCAAGGCGCAGTTCACCGAGGAGGAACTCGAGGAGAAGGGCGCTCTCATCGACCGCTACTACCACGACGTTGAGAAGGAGGCAATGCGCCGCTGTATCCTTGACGAGGGCAAGCGTCTCGATGGCCGCAAGACAACCGAGATTCGCCCCATCTGGTGCGAGGCAGGCTATCTTCCTGGCCCTCACGGCTCGGCAGTGTTCACACGTGGCGAGACACAGTCGCTTACAACCGTTACCCTTGGCACAAAGCGTGACGAGAAGATTATAGACGATGTAATGAACCAGGGTACAGAGCGTTTCCTGCTTCACTACAACTTCCCCCCATTCTCGACAGGCGAGGCACGCCCGCAGCGTGGCGTAGGCCGTCGCGAGATTGGCCATGGCAACCTTGCTTGCCGTGCGCTCAAGAACATGATTCCTGCCGACTATCCCTACTGCGTACGCGTAGTATCGGATATCCTTGAGTCAAACGGTTCTTCTTCAATGGCAACAGTGTGCGCTGGTACGCTTGCGCTCATGGACGCCGGCGTCAAGATCAAGAAGCCTGTATCGGGAATCGCAATGGGTCTCATCAAGAACGCAGGCGAGGAGAAGTATGCTGTGCTCAGCGACATCCTTGGCGATGAGGACCACCTTGGCGACATGGACTTCAAGGTGACAGGTACTGTTGACGGTATCACTGCAACACAGATGGATATCAAGGTCGACGGCCTTTCATACGAAATCCTTGAGAAGGCCCTTAACCAGGCACGCGAGGGCCGTATGCACATCCTCGGCAAGATTACCGAGTGCATTGCCGAGCCACGTGCCGAGCTCAAGCCCCATGCTCCACGCATTGAGACAATGCGTATTCCTAAGGAGTTCATCGGTGCTGTCATCGGTCCTGGCGGAAAGATTATCCAGGGCATGCAGGAGGAGACTGGCGCGACAATCTCTATCGAGGAGGTTGAAGGCGAGGGTATCATTGAGATTGCAGCAAACAACGGCAAGGCAATCAATGACGCCATTGCAAAGATTCGCGCAATTGTCGCAATCCCCGAGGCTGGCGAGGTATATGAGGGTACAGTGCGCAGCGTAATGCCTTATGGCGCGTTCGTTGAGTTCATGCCTGGCAAGGATGGCCTGCTGCACATCTCCGAGATTGACTGGAAGCGCTTCGAGACAATGGAGGAGGCCGGTATCAACGAGGGCGACAAGATTCAGGTTAAGCTCGTTGAGATTGACCAGAGGACTGGCAAGTTCAAGCTCTCACGCAAGGTGCTCATTGAGAAGCCCGAGGGCTATGAGGAGCGCGAGCGCCGTCCGCGCCGCGACCGCGAGCAGCGCCGTCCAAGGACTGACAAGGAGTAACGTTTAGTTCCAATATGCAAGCATGGCCGTGCCGAAAGGTGCGGCCATGTTATTTTTTGTTTAATGGTGCAAAAAAGTACGTGCACGCGTGCGTGCGAAAACAATATTTATATATCTTCGCGCTGTCAAATTAACATTCAATAGTCATGAAAAAGATTAGGGCAGCCATAGTTGGATATGGCAATATTGGAAAATATACTCTCCAGGCGCTGAATGCTGCGCCCGACTTTGAAGTTGCAGGCGTTGTGCGCCGTTCGGGTGCCGAGAACCTCCCCGCAGAGCTCGAGGGATATAACGTGGTGAAGGATATACGCGAATTGGGCGATGTGGATGTGGCAATCCTCTCAACCCCCACACGCAGTGTGGAGAAATATGCCAAGGATATCCTTGCGCTTGGAATAAACACTGTAGACAGTTTCGACATCCATTCAAAGATTCTCGGCCTGCGCCGTTCGCTCAGCGAGAGCGCCGAGGCCGGCAATGCCGTCTCCATCATCTCGGCAGGCTGGGACCCGGGAAGCGACTCTGTGGTGCGCACGCTGCTCGAGGCCATTGCTCCAAAGGGTATCACCTACACGAACTTCGGTCCCGGCATGAGCATGGGCCACACTGTGGCAGTGAAGGCCATTGAGGGCGTGAAGGCCGCTCTCTCGATGACAATCCCTGTGGGCACGGGCATACACCGCCGCATGGTATATATTGAGCTTGAGGACGGCTATGACTTCGGCCAGGTGTCGGCAGCCATAAAGGCCGACCCTTACTTCGTGAATGACGAGACGCATGTGAGGCTTGTTCCTTCGGTAGATGCCCTGCTTGACATGGGCCATGGCGTGAACCTCACCCGCAAGGGCGTGTCCGGTGTTACGCAGAACCAGCTCTTCGAGTTCAACATGAGAATAAACAATCCTGCCCTCACAGCACAGGTGCTTGTGTGCTGCGCCCGCGCAACAATGCGCCAGGCCCCAGGCTGCTACACCATGATTGAGATACCGCTCATTGACCTGCTCTACGGCGACAGGGAAGAGCATATCGCGCACCTTGTATAAGGAAAGTGCAAGGATTGTCATGCTGGAGCATTGGCCGCGTCCTGTCATTCTGAGCGTAGCGAAGGATCTAATAGGTGTCGGCCGAGATGTTTCGCTTCGCTCAACATGACAGGTGATGTCTAGAGTACAGATAACAGAGTGCGGAGTGCCGCAACACGCGTACTTGTCATTCCGGACGTATGTGGGGAATCTCAAGCCAGCAGGAACTGTCATGCCAGTTTATTGCTGGCTTGCGGTTGCTCTTTTGTCTTGCCATTCTGAACCAGGAGATGCATTTTTTGATATAAAAAACGGTAAAATAGGCAGAACTTGCGAGAAATACTAAGAAACTGCTTAAATTTCTAAGAGATATTTTCCTAATTAAAGCCCGTTTATTCGTATCTTCGCGCTCTATTCAAAGAATAAAGAAATCTATGAGTGAACAGCCGAGAGCCTCGTTCGGAGGCAAGTTGAGCGTAATATTAGTAGCAGCAGGCAGCGCCATAGGGCTTGGTGCATTGTGGCGTTTCCCTTATATAGCTGGCATGCATGGCGGCGCTGCCTTCCTGCTCGTTTTCCTTTTGAGTATATTTGTAGTTGGCATTCCTGCAATGCTTGCCGAATTTGCCGTAGGCCGCCGTACAAAGAAGAACGCGGTCGGTGCTTTCCGCACTCTCTCCAGGCGCTGGAGCTGGCTGGGCTATAGCGGCGTGCTGGGAGCGCTGCTCATCTCGGGCTACTACTACCTCATTGCAGGCTGGTCGCTCGAATACTTTGCAAGTTCGCTCACGGGCGGGATTTTTGACTCGCCGCTCTCTTTCAAGGAGCAGTTCGACGTGTTCCAGGCGTCGCTGAGACCGTTGCTGTGCGGTATCATATTCATTCTCATGACCCACTTCATAGTGTCGCGTGGTGTTGAGAAGGGCATAGAGAAGGCTTCAAGACTTATGATGCCGCTGCTCTTCCTAATCCTTATTATAATGGCCGTGAGGGTGGCGTTCATGCCGGGCGCTGCCGATGGGTACCGCTTCTTCCTCTCCTGCGACTTTGCCGAGGCCTTCAAGGCCGAGACCATAATGATGGCTATTGGGCAGGCATTCTTCTCCCTGTCGGTGGGCATGGGCTGCATGGTAACATACGCCTCTTACTTCAAGCAGGACAACAACATGGTGTCTACTTCGTTCAACGTGTCGGTGCTCACCCTGCTTGTGTCGCTGCTTGCCGGCCTTGTGATATTCCCGGCAGTCTTCAGCGCGGGACTGCAGCCAACCGAGGGCCCAGCGCTGGTCTTTGTCACCCTGCCCGAAATCTTCAAGGGGATGCCGCTGGCACCGGTGTGGTCGGCAATCTTCTTCCTGCTTGTGATGCTGGCCTCGCTCACCTCTACAATATCGTTCCACGAGGTGCTCACCGCCTATGTGGCCGAGGAGTTCGGCCTTGTGCGCAAGAGGGCTGCTATGGTGACCACTGTAGTCTCAATAGTGCTGAGCACTGTAACATACTTCAGTCTCTTTGGCATTGACTTCTTCAACTTATTCGACTACATCACGGCCAACGTGCTCATGCCTCTTGGCGCAATGTTCACCTGCGTTATGGCAGTGTGGTTCATGAAGAAGGAATTCATGAGGAACGAGCTCACCAACAGCGGCCAGTGCAACCGCAGGCTTGCGCCGGTAATAATCTTCATGCTCCGTTTCGTTACCCCAGTGCTCATCCTTTATATTTTCATAAAGAATTTCCTGTAAACGGGCCAATAGCCTTGCTGCTTTGCAGAACAAAACAGATGTTGCTGTTGTTCTTTATTTATGCCCTGCAAGTGGGGCTGAACAACAAAAACATAGCAAAGTGGATACTGCAAAGTTTAGGAGGGATTTGCTTGAGGTGCAGTCGGAACTTCAGAGGTTCGCGTACAAGCTGACAGCAGATAAGGAAGAGGCGAATGATTTATTGCAGGAGACGTCGTTAAAGGCGCTTGGTAACATGGACAAGTATACCCCCGACACTAATTTCAAAGGGTGGGTATATACCATAATGCGGAATATCTTCATAAACAACTACCGCAAGGAGGTCCGTGACCAGACTTTTGTTGACCACACCGATAACCTGTTCCACATTAACCAGCCACGCGAGCTGGAGAGCTACACTACAGAGAACAACTACGACAGCAAGGAGATTTACCGCGTAGTACATGGACTGCCGCGCGAGTACCGCATTCCGTTCCTCATGCATATATCGGGATTCAAGTATCGCGAGATTGCCGAGAAACTGGACCTTCCGCTAGGCACGGTAAAGAGCCGCATTTTCTTCACCCGCCAGCAGCTGCAGCAGATGCTTAAGGACTACAGGTGACGAGGTCGCATGATAAGCTCAATGGCCTAAAGTACCGGAGTGGACTCACACAGTACTTTAGGCCATTGACATCCTTTCAGGCTTGCCCTCTTTGTCAGTTCTTGCTGTCTTTCTCAATAAGCTGCAAAAGCCTTTCTATTGCTTCCTCTTCGGGGATGTTCTTCTCTACGCACTCCTTGCGGCGGTAGAGCGATACCTTTCCGCGGGCAGCGCCCACATATCCGTAGTCGGCGTCGGCCATCTCGCCAGGACCGTTCACAATGCAGCCCATGACACCAATCTTAAGCCCCTTGAGGTGCCCTGTGGCCGCCTTAATGCGTGCCAGGGTACCCTGAAGGTCGTACATAGTGCGCCCACAGCCGGGGCAGGCAATATACTCGGTCTTGCTTATACGCGCTCGGGTGGCCTGCAGTATACCGAACATCAGCGAGTTCAGTTCCTGGGGCGTGCTTGAGGGGTTTTCTATCCAAAGACCGTCCGCAAGGCCGTCAATGAGCAGCACGCCAAGGTCGGCTGCAGCCTTTATGCGCAGCGACTCAATGCTCTCCTCGTTATATGAGCGGCGTATGATTACAGGCGCCTCAATGCCTTCGGCCATGAGCCTGTGCACAATGGCGCGCAGCTCGCCAACGGGGTTCATGTGCTGCGATGAGGCGACAAGCACAATATCCTTGAGCGTCTTTATCCTTGCAATGTTCTCTGGGGTGAGCCCGCTGTATGTAACAGCTACAAACCTGCTGTCCTTGGCATTCTCAATCTCTACTATGGGCACGAGGCCTGCTGCAATATCTGGGGCAGCCTCCTCGTCGCTGCCTTCGCTGCCAACCACCACAGGCACGTTATCGCCGCCTATTATGCCGAAAGCGCGTGTCTTGCGTCGCACAGGCTCCTCGTAGCTGAAACCAGCAGCGGCAACGCCGTCAATGGCAGGGGCGTCCTTGCGCGAGGCAATATACTCGACAAGTTCCTTGGCTACGGGTATCTCGTTCTCGGGCGCTTCGGCCAGTGACACGCGCACGGTGTCTCCAATGCCGTCGGCAAGCAGCGCTCCAATGCCGACAGCGCTCTTTATGCGGCCGTCCTCGGCGTCGCCAGCCTCGGTAACGCCAAGATGGAGCGGGAAGGCAATGCCCTCATCGGCCATCACACGCACAAGACGGCGCACGGTTGTAACCATCATGGCGGTGTTGCTAGTCTTTATTGAGACTACCACGTTGCTGAAGTTCTCGTCGCGGCATATACGAAGGAACTCCATGCACGATTCCACTACGCCCTGCGGCGTGTCGCCGTAACGGCTCATAATGCGGTCGCTGAGCGAGCCGTGGTTCACTCCCACGCGCACTGCACGGCCCTGGGCCCTGCATATGTCAAGGAATGCCACAAAGCGCTCGCGCAGGCGCTTGAGCTCGTCGGCATACTCCGCGTCGGTATATTCGATGTGCCTGAAGGTGCGTGCCGCGTCGACATAGTTGCCGGGGTTCACGCGTACCTTGTCGGCATACTGTGCTGCCGTGTCGGCCACTGCGGCATTGAAGTGCACATCGGCTACAAGCGGCACATTGCAGCCGCGCGCCCGCAACTGCTCCTTTATGCTACCCATGTTTATTGCCTCGCGGCTGCCCTGTGTGGTGAGGCGCACAATCTCGCCACCCTTGGCAACTATGCGCAGTATCTGCTCCACGCTGCCATCGGTGTCCATGGTGCTGGTGTTCGTCATTGACTGCACGCGCACGGGACTGGTGCAGCCTATTGTGACACCGCCTACATTCACCTCGGCTGTTGCACGGCGTGCATAGCTGAAGAGGCTGAAATCAGTTGGTCTTGTACTCATACTGCAGTTCCTTGAGGTCCTCGTTTGCCTTTTCAATCTTCTTCTTAAGGTTCTCCTTGTAGCATGCAAGGCGCTCTGCCAGCTCGCTGTCGGCGAGCGAGAGCATTTCCACTGCAAGTATTGCGGCGTTGAGCGAGGCATTCACGCCCACTGTGGCCACGGGTATTCCCGGGGGCATCTGTACAATGGCGAGCAGGGCGTCCATACCGTCAAGGGTACTGTTGATGGGCACTCCAATGACTGGCAGGGTAGTGCTTGCCGCAATTACTCCAGGCAGATGGGCCGCCATGCCTGCGGCGGCAATGATAATCTTTACGCCGCGCTCCTTGGCACCCTTGGAGAAGGCCTCGACAGCCTCGGGGGTGCGGTGGGCCGAAAGGGCATTCACCTCAAAGGGAACTTTCATCTCGTTGAGGAAATCGGTTGCTTTCTTCATTACGGGAAGGTCCGATGTACTTCCCATTATAACGCTTACTATTGCTTTCATATGCTGTTGTTTTTGTTTGGTCTAAAAGGTGACTAAGGGTTGTTAAGGTCCGCTTTCCGTTTACTTTATGGCCTTTCTTTTATCACGCCCTTGCGGTAGGCGTAGAGCAGGCGCTCAAGGTCGGCAATCTTTACCATGATTCCGCGGCCTATGTCGGTGTCGCGCACTTTCTCGCGCTCGCCTACAATCTCCACAATCTTTGTAGTGCTCTCAATGTCGCTTCCGTTGAGTATGGCCTCCTCGGCCGAGGTGAACGGTGTGTGCTGCACAAGCTCAAAACCGCGGCTGTGGTAAACGAGCGTGTAGCCTGCAATGCCGGTGCGGTTGTGGTATACCTTTGAGAAACCGCCATCGATGACCATGAGGCGCCCGCCGGCCTTGATTGGCGTCTCGCCCTTGCCCACGCGCACCGGAACGTGCCCGTTGATTATGTGGCGGTGACTGCCCGTGACGCCGAACTCGTCAAGAATGCGGTCGCACACTTCGGGATTGTCGCGCAGTATGTAGTACCAGCCCTTGGGTTCCTTCTGCACCTCCTTGTCGTCGAGCAGGTAGCGCTCGAAGGTGGCCATCTTGGCCTTGCCGAAGAGGGGCGACTCGGGACCGCACCACAGGTACCAGAAGAAGTCGGCATAGCGGCTGCGCACCTCTTCGTCAACGTCGTTGTCAAAGGCCGTGCGTGCCATGCGCTCTACCTTGCGCAGCAGTTCCTTGCCCTTGACGGGGACGCCGTCAAAGACTACCTCGCGCATTGAACCGTCCTCGTTTATGGGCACTGCCGCGTGGAACATGAGGTTTGAGTTGTATATCGCATACATGCCGCCGCGCATGAGCAGGCAGTTTACATGACTCTGCAGGCGCTCGCTGCGTATGAACGAGTGGCGCAGGCGGTCTATTACATCCTGCTCCTCGGGGGTGAGGCTGTACGGGTGTTCCGGGTCGAGAGTGGGCCACAGGGTGTCCTTCATGGCGTACTCGTTGCCGTCGATGGTGATGGTGCCGCGCTCCTTGTCAATGAACTCCATGAGGCAGCGGTCCATCATGTTCCATTCGGGGTGCTGCATGGCAATCTGCCCCGACAGCTTGAACTCGATTACCGAGATTGCCTTGTGCATCTGCGCAATGAGGCGTATGTCCTTCTCGGTGAAGCTGGTGCGCTCCTCGTCCACGCGAGGCTGGTAAATCTCGCAAGGGTCGTTGGCATACTGCTCCATTGCGAAGGTTGCAAGGGGCACCATGTTTATGGCATATCCGTCCTCAAGCGTCGTGGTGTTGGCGTCGCGCAGCGACAGGCGCAGCACGCTGGCAATGCAGCAGGTGTTGCCGGCCGCGGCGCCCATCCACAGTACATCGTGGTTTCCCCAGGTGATGTCAAGGTGATGGTATTCGCACAGGGTGTCCATGATGTGGTGGGCTCCAGGACCACGGTCGAAAATGTCGCCCAGGATGTGCAGGCGGTCTATAGCCAGGCGCTGTATGAGGTAGCAGAGCGCTGTGATGAAATGGCCTGCGCGGCCTGTGCCTATTATTGTGCGTATGATGACGTTGAAGTAGGCCTGCTTGTTCTGTATGTCATTGGCCTCGTGCATGAGCTCCTCAATTATGTAGGCATACTCCTCGGGGAGGCTCTTGCGCACCTTGGAGCGGGTGTACTTTGACGATACGTCGCGGCACACTGCTATCAGGCGGTTGAGCGAGGTGGTGTAGTACTCCTCGAGGTCGGCGCCCGACTGCTTCACAAGCTTGAGCTTCTCCTCGGGGTAGTAGATGAGGGTACACAGGTCTTTCTTCTCGGCAGGGGTAATGCTGTTGCCGAAAATCTCGTTAACCTTGCGCTTGATGTTTCCCGACGCGTTGCGCAGCACATGCTGGAATGCCTCGTGCTCGCCGTGAAGGTCGGCAAGGAAGTGCTCGGTGGGCTTGGGCAAGTGCAGTATGGCCTCAAGGTTTATTATCTCGGTTGTAACGCTTGACACGGTTGGGAAGTCGCGTGCCAGCAGGCGTAGATAACGAAGGTCCTCGCGAACCTCTTCAATGGTTACTTGCGGTTTTGACATATTTTGTGATATATTTAGAAACTGTTTAAATTTCTTTCGGAAAAAATATTCCATTGCCGCGAGTTGTGCTTGCCTTTTTATGCTCTTTTTTTTGTCTGTTCCCCCCTTTTTCGCAGTTACATAGCCCGCTATGCGCCTTTGTTGCACGAGCCCGCTCTCGTTCGGCAAAGTAAGTGAACTTTCTTTGCCCTCACTTATTCGTGTCTTTGAAAAATGAAAGAACATCCTAAAAAAGACCTATAAAAATTTCAAGGACATAAATTTAAACAGTTTCTCAGTTTCTTGCTTTTTCAATAAAGGCAAATTTACTGTTATTTTTGCAAAAAGGCAAAGATTGTATGAGATTTTAAGGGGCACTGCTAAAACCTGCTGAAATGAACGGCAGCGCTATCCTTAGCGATTCTTGCCAGTATTGCCATGTGTGCCCGCCGTCGCGCACGCGAAGCTGGTAGGGTATGCGCTTGCGGCGCATTTCCTCAATGAACTCCATGTTGTTGCCGAAAAGGAAGTCGTCATCGCCTACATCTATGAACCAGCGCACTGCTGAGATCTCCTTGCATTGCGCCTCAGTGGCATTCCTTACGTAACTGATACAGCTGTTGTCTATTGCACTGCGCATGAACACGCTGCGGCGGTCATCGGGGTTATGGCTTATCCAGCTGTTCTCCACCATTCCCATCAGCGCGCTCATGGCGTATGCGCTGGAGAACATCCCGCTGTGGTTGAGGGCATACCATGCGGTGCCTCCGCCGCCCATGGAAAGGCCTGCTATGGCGCGGTTCTCCTTGCCGCCTGCTATGCGGTACTTGCCTTCGATGTGGGGTATGAGCTCCAGGAAGAAGAAATCCTCGTAGCGCCATCCCTCGCAGTTGAAATACCCGTCGAATGTGGTTCCCGCGTCGGGCATTACAATAATCATCTCCTGCGCCTTGCCGCTGGAGAATGTCCCGGTTGCAATCTCAAGCACGTTGCCCTTGTCGCGCCAGGCGGTGTGCGTGTCGGTGAGCCCGTGCAGCAGGTAGAGCACCGGGAACTGCCTGGTGCCGTCATAGCCTGGCGGGAGATATATGCAGTAGCTCTTCTCAGTGCCTAGTATGCTGCTCTTTATAGAGCACTCAATGACAGCGGGGTACTGTTCCTGTGCCAGCAGCCGTGCGGCTGCAGCAGTCAGGAGAAACAATGCAAGATATATCTGTCTCATGCTGGTATGCTTTTGCGGTTATGTGCTGGTCCATTACTCCTTGCGCAGCCTGGCCACGGGAATGCCCAGCTGCTCGCGGTACTTTGCGACAGTGCGGCGCGCTATGCTGTATCCGCGTGCGGCAAGCAGTTCCTGCAGCGCCTGGTCGGTGAGCGGGGCCTGCTTGTCCTCCTCGTCAATAATCTCGCGCAGCACACGGAACAGCTCGTATACCGACTGCTCTGTGCCGTCGTCCTTTACAATGCCGTCGCTGAAGAAGTACTTGAGCGGGTAAATGCTCCATGGTGTCTGCACGTACTTGCTGTTGCCGACACGGGAGACTGTGGATATGTCATAGCCTGTTATGCCGGCTATATCCTCAAGTATCATGGGCCTTAGCGCGGCCTCGTCGCCGCCGCTCAGGAAGAACTGCTTCTGCACCTTTACAATGGCGCGCATGGTGGAGAGCATGGTGTTCTCGCGCTGCCGGACTGCGTTTACAAAGTTCCTGGCTGCGTCAATCTTCTGCTTGAGGAACTGCGCGGCCTCGCGCTGCGCGCTGCTGGCGCTGCCTGCCTGCTCCTCGAGCATGCTCATGTACTCGTCGCTCACCTTGAGCACGGGGACGTGGGCGTTATTGAGCGACACGTATACGTTCTCGTCCTGCACGTCAAGTATGAAATCGGGCGTTATCTGCTGGCGGCTGAAGCCTATGCCCTCGGTGAGCGAGGCGCCCGGGCGAGGGTTAAGGCGCACGATGCCGGCAATGGCCTGGCGGCACTCTTCGCCTGAAATGCCCATCTTGGCGGCAATGCTGTCCCAGCGCTTGCCGGTGAAGTCGTCGTAATGGGCGGAGACTATGCGCTTTTGCAGGGACGTGTCGTGTCCGGCACGCTCAAGCTGCAGCAGGAGGCACTCCTGGAGGTCGCGTGCAGCAATGCCTGCGGGCTCGAATGTCTGTATCATCCCAAGCACCTCGAGCAAGGCCTCGGGAGTAATGTCGATGTTGCTGTAGATGAGCAGCTCGTCGGCAAGTTCGGGGAGAGGCTTCCGCAGCAGCCCGTCCTCGTCGAGCGAACCTATGATATATTCGCCTGCTGCCTGCTGCAACGGGGTGAGGCGGAGCTCGCCCAGCTGCTCCATGAGAGTGTCGCCAAAGGAGAGGGTGTCGCTCACGGGAATGTCGCGCCCGCTGCCGCTGTAGGTCTGCTGCACGGGGATGTCGCCGCCGTCGCTGTAGTCGTCGAAGTCATCGGCTGAAAAATCCTCGGCAGCGTAACCGCTGTCGGGCGCCTCTTCGCTGCAGGGCGCCGCGTCACGCTCCAGCGGTTCCAGGGCGGGGTTGTCCATGACCTCGCCGCGTACCCTTTCCTCAATCTCCACTGTTGTCATCTCAAGCAGCTGCACTGCGAGCAGCTGCTGGGGCGACAGCGTCTGGGCAAGGGCCTGCTGCTGTTCCTGTGTCTGTGTTACCGGGCCTTTTGTCATGCTTTAGAAACAGTTTCTCAGTACTTGAAGCTGCTGCCGCCAAGGAACTCGCGGGCGAGGGATGTGGGCGGCATCTCTGTGTCCTGCAAAGGTACAATATAATCAAGGAAGCGCAAGAGCCTCTGCGCCTCGGAATACTCCGGCACGTTCTCGGGCACGGCACGGAGCATTGGCTCGGCCTGTGCCTTGAATACGGCAAGCTCGTAGAAGAGAGAGGAGTTGAACATTACATCGGCATTCTCCTGGTAGGGGAAAATCCAGTCCTCCTCGCCCTGGCGCACGTTGGGCCAGCGCATGATTGTCTCCTGCGCAGGATAGCCGCGGTACTTGGCGTCGCGTATTATGCGGCGGAGCAGCCTGTTGTCCGACGTAGAGATGTAGTTGTGGTAGTCGAGCTTGATTGACGTGAGGGCCGAGACGTATATGCGGAACTTCTCGCTGTCGGGCACCTGCGAGGTGAGCATGGGGTTGAGCCCGTGCGTGCCCTCAATGACAAGCACCATCTGCGGGGTGAGCCTGAGGGTGTTGCCATTGAACTCGCGCTCGCCTTTCTTGAAGTTGTATGTGGGTATCTCCACCTCCTCGCCTGCCAGCATGCGGGTAAGCGACTCGTTGAAGTAGGGGAGGTCAATGGAGTAGATTGACTCGAAGTCGTAGTCGCCGTCAGCCTTGCGCGGGGTGAGGGTGCGGTTCACGAAGTAGTCGTCGAGCGAGATAGCATAGGGCCTGAGGCCGCATGCCAGCAGCTGCAGGCTGAGGCGCTTGCTGAACGTAGTCTTTCCCGATGACGAGGGACCGGCTATGAGGACGACTCTTGAGCCGCGCTCGTGTATCATGTCGGCAATCTGCGAGAGGCGGCGCTCCTGCAGCACCTCGGACACGTTCATGAGCTCTACGCCGAAACCTGCGCGCACTGCCTTGTTGAAGTCGCCTATTGTCTCCACGCCCATCTTCTGGTGCCATAGAAGGCGTTCCTCAAATAGCTCGTGAAGCTTCTCCTGCGGCACCTTGTCCTCAAGCTGCTGCGGGTTATGCCTGTCGGGAACGCGCAGCAGCACGCCGTCGTCGTAGTTCTCTACCTCGAACAGCGTTATGTAGCCTGTGCTGGGGGCAAGCCCGTTGTAGAAACTGTCGATATAGCCGTCGAGCTCGTAATAGCTTGTGTAGAGCCTGTCATAGGTCTCGAGCAGGCGCACCTTATCCATGCGCCCAATGCGTGTGAACACCTCAATGGCGTCGGCCGTGTGGCACTCAATCCTGTTGTAGGGGATGTCGCTTGCGATAATGCCGAGCATCCTCTCGCGCACGGCCGAGAGCTCGGCGCTGGTGAGCGGGCGGCTTATGCGGCAGTAGTAGCCCTTGGAGATAGCATTCTCGAAACGGACGGTCTCGCCGGGGAAGAACTCGTTCATGGCCTTCATGAAGATGAACATGAGCGAGCGCACATACATGCGCATGCCGTCGTTGCTGGTGATGTCGAGGAACTCGACGTCCTTGTGGCGGTAGATACGCTTGCCCAGGCCCTCGGTAACGTTGTTTACCTTGGCCGCTATTGCCCCGTGGGGCATGCCGAGCGAGAAACCGTCATATATCTCCTTGAGCGAGAGGCCGCTCTCGAACTCCTTTGTAATGCCGTTGTTCTTGCAATAGATTCTTATCATGGCGTCTTGGATTTTTGTGCTGCTTATTGGAAACAAGTGATATGCCGCTTCTCCTGCTAGGCGGGAGGAAGATAGGCTCCTCAAGTGCGAAGATAAGAACAAATTGCCTTTCTCAAGCAATTTTCACTATTTTTAATTGCCAAAATTTTAATAAGTCAAAAATAGGATGTTTATTTGTTCCCAAGGGCGCAATAGCAGGCCCAGACTGCCGCAAAAAGAAAGAAGCAGGTGAAACGGGCTGTTCCTGCAACAAAATATTTCTTAGAAATTCTTGAAGTTTCTCAAATAGGTACAACAATTATATTACATTTGCCAAAAGCAATACCGTATACATGGAAAAAAGTGCACAGTATATCAAGAGCATTGAGATTGACTCCCTGTGGAGCAACCAGAAGCATATTGTCTGGGAACTGCGCCCCGATGTGAATATCCTCAGCGGCAGCAACGGCGTGGGCAAGAGTACAATAATAAACCGCTCGGCAAGCCACTTGAGGGTTATGCGCGAAGGGAGGCTCACCAGCACCCCGCAGGACGGTGTGCATGTGACGTTCTTCCCCAAGGACGCCACAAGCATTAACTTCGACGTAATAAGCAGCATTGACCGCCCTATAATGAGCCGCGAGGTGCTGGACAAGGTCTCGGGGGCCGAGATTCGCACCGAGCTCGACTGGCAGCTGTATAACCTGCAGCGCCGCTACCTCAACTACCAGGTTAACGTGGGCAACAGGATTATATCGCTCCTCACGTCGGGCAACCCGGAGGACCAGCTGCTGGCCACCGAGCTCACAAGGCCCAAGAAACAGTTCCAGGACCTTGTTGACGAGCTCTTCGCTCCCACTGCAAAGACTATCGTGCGCGACAGCAACGAGATATTCTTCGAGCAGTACGGCGAGCGCATACCGCCCTATATGCTATCGGCAGGAGAGAAGCAGATTCTAGTGATAATGCTCACCGCCCTGGTGCAGGAGAACCAGCCTGGGGTTATGCTCATGGACGAACCGGAGATATCGCTGCACATAGAGTGGCAGCAGAGGCTCATATCCCTAATACGCACTATGAACCCGAACACGCAGATAATCCTGTGCACCCATTCGCCTGCAATAATTATGGACGGCTGGATGGACGCCGTAACCGAGATTGATGACATAACAAGATAGCACACTTCCTAGGGGATGAAGAAACTTACCGAATACCTGAACTCAAGGTTCATTGAGGCCGCTAACGCCCTGCGCCCCAAGAAGGCGAAGCACCGTATCGTAGCCTATGTCGAGAGCTATGAAGATGTGTCGTTCTGGCGTTCGGTGTTCGATGAGTACGAGAGCGAGAAGTATCATTTCGAGGTAATGCTTCCCGCGCGCTCTAACCTCACCAAAGGCAAGAAGCAGGCAATGATGAACATGCTGGGCAATGCCTACGGCCGCAACATGATTGCATGCGTCGACAGCGACTACGACTATCTGCTGCAGGGCGCTACCGCCACGTCACGTCGTCTCATAGGCAACCGCTACATACTGCACACATACGCCTATGCGATAGAGAACCTCAGGTGCAATGCCGGAAGCCTTAAGCAGGTGTGCGTGCTCAGCACGCTCAATGACAGCAATGTCATTGACCTTGAGGCGTTCATGAGGCTCTACTCGCAGATATGCTTCCCGCTCTTCGCATGGAACATACTGCTTTACCGCAAGAACAACACCGGCGCCATGAGCATGCTGCGCTTCTGCGATATCGTCCGTCTCACATCATTCACCATAGGCAACCCTGCCTATAGCCTGCAGCAGCTGGGAGGAAGGGTAGAGCACCAGATAAGGCTGCTCGAGAAACAGTTCCCTGAATACATAGGGCCGCACAAGGAGACGATGGAGGAACTTGCCGCGCTTGGTGTCGTGCCCGAGGAGACATACTTCTACATCCAGGGCCACCACATAATGAACAACGTGGTAATGCGCCTGCTCACCCCAGTTTGCCGCCACCTGCGCAACAAGCGCGAGGAGGAGATACAGAAACTGGCCCGCCACCGCCAGCAGTACAACAACGAACTCTCATCGTACCGCCACAGCCAGTGCGACGTGGCGCTAATGCTCAGCAAGAACACCGACTTCAAGGATACAGCCCCCTATCGCCGCCTGAAGGCGGATATAGAAGAACTGCTTGCCGAACTGGACGGCAAGCAGTAGTGGGCATTATACTTTGCTGGGCGCTGCTATGGTATAGTGAAAGGCATGGATTCGCCATATGCTATGCCAAGCTCGTTAATAGCGTAGGCCTGGACATAATATTTGCCTTTCTCTAATCCTTCTACATCTGCAGAGAAAGACCAGTAGCTCATGGCGCCTGAACACGATGTGTACCCTACTTTCTCTCCATCTAGCCTTGGAATTGGACTTCTGGAATAGATAAAACCGTATTGATGGGCTGGATATCCCATCCAATAAACACAGCGGCCGTTGAATCTTGCTCCGTTTCCTGTTATATTGGATACAGCAGATGTTGTTACAGTCATTTTTGTGTCAAGAAGTGTCAGCTGCATGTCAGCACGGGCAATCTTGCCACATTCGACGCTGACTGGATATCGTAGCTCCTGATAGCCATTAGCAACGACCCTCAATGTGTATTGTCCTGGTTTTAGGTCATTGAACTGGTACGAGCCATCATCGAATGTAACGGTCTTCTCCAGCAGGCTGTTGCCTTTATTGTATAGCTCGACACCTATTGCACGCATGGGCTCCGCAGTCTCTGCGTCAACAATAATGCCATATATACCGCCTGGTTCCAGCTCGTTGTCCAAGGTACAGGAACCAGAAGCAAATAGACATAGCAGTACTGTAATAAAATAAATAATACTTGTGTGTTGTTTCATATTCCTTAGGCCTAAATGGTGGATTCCCGATGTAATAGTCCTTAAAGTGATTGCTTAATCCTGATAATCTCAACAGTTGTATTCCGGTAGCCGGGCATAATTGTCGCTATGCCAGCGTTTATATAAGTAGGGTCGCATACAAAATACTTCTGTCCGTCTATAGCATAGTAGTCGCCAGAGACAGAACTGTCATTAAACCTTACTGCCGTAGCCAGGTGTCCAGGATAGCGAAGAAGTACGGCGTCAAGCCCAAGCAGGTCTCGCACAAGCCTGTAAAAGAGTATTGAGCGGTCTTCGCAGTCGCAGTATCTGTAGTAAAGGGTCTCGTCGGCGAACTGAGGCTTCTCATGCCCGAACTGCTCGTCATCGGTCTGGTATTCAAATGCTGTCTGTACAAAGTCCAGCAGGATTCCGGCGGCCTCGCCCTCTCCCTTGCCCTCTATGGCCTTACGCAGTGGCGGGTAAAGCTGCTGCTTTGCATGCTCGCTGAGCGTGCACTCGGCATAGACGGGCATTGTGTTGCTAAGCGGATAGGATTCCATGAACTTTATAAGGTTAAGGTTCTCCCGGATTGCCACTGTCGCCTCCTTGTATTTGCTTGAGGATAGTCTCCTCTCTGCAGTGGGGGAGTAGGCAAAGGCCTGTTCCTCTCGTATGTGCAAGGATATCGGGACCTCCCTGGGGAGTTCCTGCTCAAACAGGTGGCATTCGCTGCCCGGGTCCTTGCTGTAGATGTAGTATTTGTATCCGTTAATGCTGAGGTAGGGATATTGCCATATTTCGGCCTCAGAAGGAATAAGCAGGGCCAGCTTGCTGCCTGTGCGTGCAATACGTACCTTGTACCCCGACTGGGCCAAGATGTACATCTGCATGAGGCATGATTCGTTCACTTTGCCTTTAAAGAATGTGTCACAGGCCTTCTCAACAAACATGACATAACCCCAGTCGCACATGTCAAGCCTGTTCTTCCATTCAAGGCAGCTGTTGATTACTGGCGTATACTTTTTGTCCGATAGTATGAGCCATGCATCTGCTACCGCATTCTCATTTATCCCGGAAAGCGAGAAACTATGCCTGTTGCCAAAGGGCAGGGAACATACGGTCCCGTAGTAATTGAACTTGAAAGCAGCTGGCGGCTGTGGCCTTTGCAGCGGTTCCTGCTCTGGTTTCTGCAGCGGTTCCTGCTCCTGTTCGGGGACCACCAGAGGCTTGGCCTCTGGTTCCGGTTTCTTTGCCGGGGTGACAACAATATCTATTGGCCTAATCTCTTTGTCTATTGGCAAATCTGGCCTTATATCAGGTCTGGCAATTACAGGATCTACCGGCTTGGGCATAACAGGTACAGGCATTGCTGGCTCAATGTCATGCCTTGCCCATGCCTTGCGCATGAAACTGGCATACCTGCTGTTGAGACTGTCGCGGTACGACTCCAGTCTCTGTTGCCTGTCCTGACGGTAGCTGTTGAACCGTGAGTGCATAGTATTCCTGTATTCGTCAAATGTCTGTGCTGTGCAAGGGGCAGCAAGCATTAGCAAGAACAGGAGTGAGACTATGGTATTGTTCATTGTTCTGATGCTGTTTTTATATATGCCTTGAGAAATAACGGAATGGCAGGAATACCATATCCCCAGTTCCGGAACTTCCCTAGTCTGCTATATTCTCGTTATCGGAATGTTGTATTCAGTCTCCTCGCCTATAATAGCCGTCGCAGTCTTCCTGTTTGTATAGTAACCTTCCTTCTGTACCGTGATGGTGTATTGCCGTGCTTCAATGTCCTCGAATATGTACTGGCCGTCATTGCCGGTAATCTTGGTCTCGCCGCCAGGGCTCAGTATAACACTCGCGTTTGGCATGGGCTCTCCATTCGCAGAATCGTATATGCTCCCGTATATAGTAGAGAACATGTCATATTCCTCGGTGGAGCAAGATACAATGCAAAGCATTGCCACTGCAAAAAATAGAATTCTTTTCATCTGTGCGATATTAGAAATTAAGACATAGGCTTATTCCGGCTGAACTGGCTGTTGCATAGGGCGATATGCGTGCAGCTGCCTTGCCGACCTCAATATGCTCGTCGCCTTTTGTTACGGCACCGTCAATGATATTCCATACATAGATTATTGCAGCGCCTGCAATGAAGCAGTTCCTTATGTTGCCCATGTTGCTGGTCCTGTTGATATAGTCCTTCCTGAGCGCCGCATTGTGTGTTGAGCTTATCTTGGCCTTGTATGATGCTCTCAGGCTCTCAAATGCAACAATGCCGCCAATAGCAAGAGCCTCGCCAGTTATAAATGAAATACCCTTTACTGTACTTCCTTTATGCAGCTGTGCCATGCCCGGAACAAGAATACGTGCTGTTATAGGGTATCTTGATGTTATCTTTACAGGCTCAAACTGCAGTTCAGGATTACGGGCTGTCTGCACAAGCAGGCTTACCCTGTATTCTCCACTTCCAATATGCTCAACGTACTCGTCAACAATACGTGCCTTGACTGTCAGCTCGTCTTCAATAATTGACACATTCCCGTTTGTCTCTCTTATCGAGACTCTTTGTCCGGTTGCAATGCTGCGGTTCCTTGAAATTGTCTCAAGCGCATTCTTTCTTGCATCCTGCTCTGTCGCTCCTTTTCCTGAAACGACATCAAGATATGAATTGCTGTGGTCCGAGTGATATCCGTCCAGCCACATGGGGCGCTTGCCCTGGTAAGGCTGCTGCCCCATGGCTGTGACAGAAACGAACAGACAACAAATGATAAATATTATCTGTTTCATATACTGTGATTACTTTTCCTTATACTTGGCAAAGTTCTCGTCCATCTTCTTGCGGAACTCTTCTTCCTTGAAACGGATTTTCAGTTCCTCGTCCTCCGAAATGTAATTTGTTATGGTCTCGGCAATCTTCTTCTTGTCAACGCGTATGCCCACAAAGCATGTGACATTACCTTTGTCGTCGGGTGAAGAGAACACTACCTTTGTTGCTTTCGTGTCATTTACAATAAGGTCCATAATCTGTGTGCCGCCACGTTCCATCTTGTTAACGGCGTCACTGCCAACGTTGTTGCCCATATAGCTCATGTAGTCATCGATTGCGCCTTTGTATGCATGCTGCATCTTCTGGCGAACCAGTCCCTGCGCATTGCTGAGGGCTGCAGACTGCAACACGTCCATTCTCATCTTAGGTCCTGAAGCAATGCCTGTCGCGCCAAAAGATTCGTCGGTGTCATATTCGGCTGCAGGCATCTCATATGTCTCGCCAAAAGGACTGCCGCTGTTCTGCGGGTTAGGTGTGTAACCGCCGATTACAGCAGGGTACTGGGGCCTTACGCATGAAGCAAGCGCCAATACAGCAACAAGTGCTAAGGAAAAAATACTCTTTTTCATAATAATTGGTTTAGTTAGTTAATAAAGATATTGTTCTTATAAAAGTCTAGGTTCACGAGAAACTTTTCTGGCACTTTCTGTTTTTATGCCCTATTCGATTGAGCGTACTGCGCGGACGCTATTGCGATAATTATGGCTATCGGACGTAATCTTGCCAGAACTAAAATTAATAGAATAGTAGGCACCATCGTAAGTGGAAGACCAATAGTACCATTCATATGTATTGCTATTATTGTCGGTTTCCCCAAGCTTGAATCCTCCGATTTTCTCCTTGTTGTTATACAGCACCATAAGCTCTTCTCTTGTGGGCAAGCGCCAGTCGGTATATCCGCCCACAATTGAGCTTTCGCACATGGTTATTGCTGTATGCCAGTCAGTGCAACCCAGGTCCTTTGTCTGCACCATCAGCTTTGCAGCGGTTAAAACAATGAAATCAGGCCGTACTTCCACCTCGTTGCCGTATGCTACTCCAGCCTCGCTTATGGCATATGCACGTACATAGTATGCCTTGTTCTTGGGCAGGCCCGTGACATAGCTGCTGAAATTTCCGGTGCCTGTACCGTCCTTAACAATCTTGTTGTCATTGACTGTTGGTTCAGGCATGGTGGAGTAGACGAATCCGCGCTCATAATAGGCCGGTTCGCCAGCATGTCCAATCTTGCCGCGGAAGGTTGCGGTCCCTTCTGCCATGTCGGCGTCGGTAATTTCCAGCGTAGTAACTTGGGCATATGTTGCAGCGGTAGTGAACGATACGTCATAGGAACTGTATGCCGTGCCTTTGCTGCTTGTTGCATATGCACGCACATAGTATGTCTCGCCAAGAGTAAGGTTGCCTATGCTGTAGCTGAACTCGCTTGTACTGTTCTTTGGTACAGTCACCCTGGTACTGTTCTCAATGGTTGGGTAACTGCTAGTTGAGTACACAAATCCACGTTCGGCATACTCTGGTGTGCCGGCATCTGTAATCTTGCCGTTAAGTGTAGCGGAATATGCGCCGACATTTGTAGCTGCATATGTCTCAAGTGTGGGCATTGAGGTGTATTCGCCAATTGCATAGACATTTACCTCGCTGCTGCCGTTTGATGAACGCACTACAATCACAGTGTGGTTGTCTACCTCTTCAAGTTTCTCGCGGTCAATGACAACAACAATGGTTTCTGTCTTCCCGAAACCGAGTGTGCCGCTGGAAGGCTTCACCTCTTTTATCCAGCTGCAGTTCTTCTCAATGCTCCAGTCCAGGTTCTCGTAACTGCTGTTTACAATATTGAACGATAGGGTATTGTTGCTCTTGTCGCTGCCAAAATCAAGCTCTGTGCGGTCGGTTGTTACAATAGCCGGCATGCGCTCAATAAGCATGTGTGCAACAGCAGTCTTGCCATTCTCGACGCGTACAGTCTTGTAGTTGCTCTTATAGTTTGTCTTGTTAATCTCAAGCATGTATTCACCGGCCTCAAGGTCATCGAAACTGAAACTGCCGTCGCTGCCTGTGACGGTGCTTCTTGACACGTGTCCGTAGTCTTCTTCGTAGTACTCGTCATCATAGTATTCGT
Organism: Bacteroidaceae bacterium; assembly: GCA_045592125.1. Lineage (GTDB taxonomy): Bacteria > Bacteroidota > Bacteroidia > Bacteroidales > Bacteroidaceae > HGM04593. Next base: position 95,924 of record JAZNUE010000042.1, read on the forward strand.
CGCCATAATACTCGTCGCCATAATACTCATCGCCATAATAATCAAGCGAATATAGTATTACATTTACCACAGGTACTGGCTCGCCAGTTACATTGTCCGACACGCTGCCGGAAATGGCACCTGAAAAATCGCCGTCGGTCAGTTCGCTTGTACACGATGCAAGCATAAGGCCAATCAGCAAGGTGAGGATACTTCTTTTCATATGTATAAGTTTTGTATCATTCAATGGTTTGTCGCTCAAATGTCTGCCATAAATGCGAAGGCCCTTGCCTGATTCCTGGTCCAGGCAAGGGCCTGTCCTGCTATTTAAATAACTTGCCGAAATTGAAACCGATATTTATGGTTATACCACCTATAAACTCATTGTCTCCGTAATAGCCGCCGTATTCATCATGCTCATAATAATAGTCGCCGTATTTATTATATTCATAATAGCCGCCGTTATCACCGTCATTATAATTATGTCTTGCGCCGCAATAGATGTCGGCCATTAGGTACAGGCCGTTCCTGAACATCAGGCCAAGGCGGGCATCAACGCCAGCGCCTTCATCGCTTGAATGTCCTCCAATTCCGCACATGAATTTTAGCTTGCTCTTATTATGGTCTCCTATTGTTGCCAGAATGCCGAGGTTTGTGCCCAATGTGGGGAAGCTGCCTACTGAGATATATGCGCCCAAACCGAACTTTGAAGAAAGAGGATATGCAAAATCTACTCCTGCAGTAACATTAAGATCTTCCATGCCATAACCTACTCCAGCATTTACTCCTAGGAGGATATCCTTGCGCTTCCTAGGTGCCTTTACAACGGGTTTCACAGGTTCTGTGATATCTCCGAGTGTCCAGCAAACTGCTCCTGCATGGTTCAGCGCCGATGTGCAATACATGTTCTTCCATCTCTTGGTAAGGCTGTTTGCAATATTAGAGAATGTGCTTACCAGTTGGGACATATCCTCTAGCCATATAAACTGTGAACGGTCGGAAGCAAGTTCTGTCAGCTGGTTCTTCATCAGTTCTAGCTGGGCATTCTGGACATCTGTTCCCTGCACGCCAATGACCCAACTGTCCAGGCTGTTGTTCTTAATGCTGGTTGTGCGCATCTTGCTTTCTACATAGCGCCTTACTTCATTTACAGTATACATCTGCTCTTTCTCCAATTGCGAGGTGTTGTCCAGGCCGTCGGTAAAGGTGATGATATGTATCCCTTCAAACTTGTCTGCATTAATATCAGACCCGTCAGGAAGCATCTTGTCTATGCCTTCGTTTATTGCATAGTACATTGCGGTTGCTTTTCTTGAATTGTTCTGTCCTGAAATAAACGACAGCATCTTGCTTCTGTTGGCAGGTGTCAGTTCTGTCATTGGAAAGATCTCTGTGTTTTCCATAGACGAGAAGCATACAACACCTATCTTGAGGTTGCCTTGGTCGGAAACCTGGTACATCTGCTCAATAAAGGTCCTTGCACCTTCTTTGACTCTTGTAAATTCATTTCCTAGGCTGAAACTGCAGTCAAGAACCAGTATAAAATATGCATCCTTGTCCATCCTTAGCCTTGCAGTCGCGTTTCCTGACTCTGCGTCAGACATCCATACTCCGCCCTCAAGCTGGCGCCAATAGAGCAGTTTCTTGTTGTCAAGGTTTATCTCAGGATGGGTCTGGATGTTCTTGAATTCATACACGAACTTTTCCTCAGTGTTCCTTTTGCCATAAGTTTCCCCGTCTTCAGGTATTTCGCTTGAGAAACCTTTGTACTTGATGTTGCTTAGAGTTGCAGAATTCTTGCCAGTAACCGTTTGCTCTCCATATATGTAATATGGATAGTTTAGCGGGTTCTGCGCCTTTTCGCTTCTGTTCTGGGCAAAAAGGGGCATACTCATGCATGCTAGGAACAGCGGAAACAGAAATAATTGAATCTTTTTCATTTTCATAGTAAGCGAGGTCCTGTTATAAATGCTTGTCATCAGCAGGCGGCTAGACCTCTTTAAGGCCGCAGCCAATGATTAAACTCATAAAATAACTGTATTTATATCCTTTATGAAAAGGACGGACAGTCCTTGGACAGGATGATGACGGCTAATAATGAAGCGTATCGTTGAATATTTGCTGTATGGTATTCTGTTTGCAGCCTATAGACATCCCAGATTGGGCTATAAAACAAAAAAGACGTGGGAGTCTGTACCTATTGCTCATCCCACATTCAGGCCTTCGCATTGCCCCCTTCCAGGATAAGCAATGCAGCTAGCCCACGTCAGATGTATATTCAGACAACGCATGGTTCATATACAGAACCATGCGATGCTTGGATAAACATCGCCCATAAGCGTCCACATTGCCGTATCTTCTGGAAGTTTCAAAGTTGCGAAGTTTGAATGTCGAAGATAAACGTCAAGTAACGTCTTTTCAATATGTTTGCCCACCCAACCCGACGACGGGCTAGCTAAGCATTGCAAATATAACAAACAAAAACTTAGAAACTGTTTAAATTTCTAAAAAAAGTTCTTGTTAGGACCAAGTATTGTTTATTTAACCGTTCTTTATGTTCAAAAGCAGTGCAATGGCTGGCCTTGTATACTGTCAATCCTTACAGCCAAGGGAGCTCTAGTTCCTCTTCCAGAACATTGGAGTGAGGAGCAGCAGCACGGCGAAGAACTCGAGACGGCCTACTAGCATCTGGAATGTGCAGAACCACTTTACGCCTGCAGGCAGCAGTGCCAGCGAGTCCATTGGACCGAAATTCCCCAGGGCAGGGCCTACATTCCCTACCGAGGCCACTGAAAGGCCGAATGCGTTAAGGAAGTCGAGCCCGAATGCCATGTTCACTACAAGGCCCACAATTACCATGAAGAAATATATTACGGTGTAGGCAAGTATCGCCGACTGTACGCTCGTGGGGATAATCTTGCGTGCCATGCGCACGGGGATTACTGCGTTGGGGTGCACTATGCGCTTGAACTCGTTCCACATTACCTTGAAGAGCGTGGCAACGCGCACGCACTTCATGGCGCCCGATGTTGAGCCTGAGCAGGCGCCAACGAACATGAGACCGCAGAGCGCAAGCCACAGTAGCGGGGTCCACAGCGTGTAGTCGGCAGTGGCAAACCCGGTTGTGGTCTGTATTGATACAACCTGGAAGAGGGCAGTGCGGAAGGCATTCTCGCCGTCCATGCCCTCGCTGCGGATGAGGCCTATGGTAACCATCACCGTAAAGGCCGCGGCAATAGAGATGTATGTCCTGAACTCGGAATCGCGCAGCAGTTCCTTTATGCGTCCCTTGAATATCAGGAGGTATTGCAGCGAGAGGCTTACTCCGCCAGTGAACATGAAGAGTACTGTCACATATTCAATTAGCGGGGAGTGGAAACTGGCAATGCTGTCCTGCTTTGTGGAGAAACCTCCGGTTGACACGGTTGCCATGGAGTGGCACACCGAATCGAACCAGCCCATTCCTGCAAAGTAGAATGCGACAACTGCAATTACTGTGAGCCCCACGTATACTGTGAGTATCCATCTTGCTGTTACGGTTATCCTTGGGTGCAGCTTGGCGCGCATGGGGCCTACTGACTCTGCTGCAAAAAGGTGCATGTCGCCAAGTCCGAAGATGGGGAACACCGCCACGGTAAAGAATACTATTCCCAAACCACCTATCCAGTGTGTGAGGGCGCGCCAGAATAGCAGGGACTTGGGCAGGGATTCTATGTCACTGAGGATTGACGAGCCTGTGGTTGTGAACCCTGACATTGTCTCGTAGAAGGCGTCGGTGAAATCGGGTATGTAGCCGCTGAGCATGTATGGCAGTGAACCGAACAGCGAGAAGACAATCCATATGACAGTTACCACAATGTAACCGTCTTTGCGTGATACGTCGCGCCCGGCCCTGCGGCAAAGGTATGTGGCTACGGCACCGGTGCCTGCCATTGCAGCAACCGACAGGAGCAGGTCCTTGATTACAGCCTCGTCGTAATACATTGCCACAAATACACTGCTCAACAACGAGAGTGCCTCGAAAATGAGCAACAGTCCAATAATTCTGAATATGGCCTTCGGGTGGAACATTATCTGAAATATTTCTCAAGTTTCTTCAATACGTGCTCAAGACAGAACACTATGACATGGTCACCGGTCTGTATCATGGTGTTGCCTGTCACGTTCATTCCCTTATTGTTTCGTATTATACCGCCGATGTTGGTCCCGTCGGGCAGTCCAAGGTCCTTTACTGGTTTCTTGGTTATGAGGCACTCGCCGTTCACCGGGAACTCGGCAACCACTGCCTGAATGAATGTGAGGCATTTGACGCTTGAAACGTCGGTGTTGAGCATCATCTGGAAAATGGTGCTTGCCGCGAGTTTCTTCTTGTTTATTATCGAACCTATGTCAAGGCTCTCGGCCATTGATATGTAGTCGATGTTCTCTACCTCGGAAACGGCACGGGATACGCCTGCACGCTTTGCGGCAAGACAGGCAAGGATGTTGGTCTCGGAGTTGTCGCACAGGGCCATGAACACGTCGGTGTGGTCAATGCCCTCGCTGCGCAGCAGCTCGGGATCGCGGGCGTCGCCGTTGATTACCATTATCCTGTCGTCGACAAGTTCCAGGAGCTTGTGGCAGCGGTTGAGGTCGCTCTCGATAATCTTTACCTTTATGTGGTCGGGGATGAGGCGCGCTGTGCGCACTGCAATGCGGCTGCCGCCCATTATTATTATGCTGTCTACCTCGCTGAACTCGTCCTTGCCGGTTATCTTGCGCATGTAGGGAATCTTGTCGGCTGTGGTGGTGAAGCAGACAAGGTCCTCGGGCAGTATCACGTCATTGCCTCGCGGTATTATTGTCTCGTCGCCGCGCTGTATCGCAACCACGTGGTAGGGTATGTCGTGCGGGAACTCTTTGAAAGGTATGTTGGTGATTGTGGCATTCTGCCTTATCTTTACACCAATCATCACAAGGGCACCGTTGCCGAACTCAAGCATTTGGCGCATCCAGCTGTACTTTATGTTTGTGGCAATCTCCTCTGCCGCAAGCTGCTCGGGGTAGATGAGGGAGTCTATGCCAAGAGATTTGAAGTGCTCCTTGTGCTTGGGCAACAGGTATTCGTAGTTGTCAATGCGGGCCACAGTCTTCTTTGCGCCAAGGTAGTGTGCAAGTATGCAGGCTGCAATGTTGCGGCTCTCGTGGGGAGTTACGGCAACAAAAAGGTCGGCATGCCCGGCGTCGGCGCTCTCCAATGAGGATATCTTTGTGGGATCACCTACAACGGTCTGCAGGTCGAACATCGACTCCATCTTGCTGAGTTTCTCCTCGCTCTCGTCAAGGAGAACCACATTCTCGTTTTCTTCGGAAAGCATTTTGGCAAGGTGTGTTCCAACAGCACCTGCGCCAACAATAACTATTCTCATATTATTGCAATATTATATCCTACTTGCACTTAAGGAGCATGCTCACAACCGATTCGCAGCCCATGCCGCACAGGCGGTAGAGCTCATCGGGTGTGCCATGCTCGACAAACATGTCGGGTATTCCCATAATCTCAATCCTGGGCGAGTATCCGTTGGTTGCCATGTACTCGGCCACGGCTGTGCCAAGGCCGCCCTTCACGGTGCCGTCCTCAAGAGTAACAACATATTTGAAGTTCTTGCCAACTTCGTCAAGGATTTCCTCGTCTATGGGCTTGAGGAAACGCATGTCGTAGTGTGCCACGCTTATGCCTTCCTTCTCGGTCTCGGCTATGGCTTTTTCCATAACCTTGCCAAGCGGACCAATGGTGATGAACGCCACATCCTTGCCGCTCTTCATTCTGCGTCCCTTGCCCACTTCTACGGTCTCCAGCGGGCAGCGCCACTCCTCGAGTGAACCCTTGCCGCGAGGGTAGCGTATTACAAAGGTGCCGGCGCCCGGCTGTGCTGCGGTGTACATGAGGCGGCGCAGCTCGCACTCGTCATAGGGTGAGGCGATTGTGAGGTTGGGGATGGGGCGCAAGTATGCAAGGTCGAACGAACCGTGGTGTGTGGGGCCGTCCTCGCCTACAAGGCCTGCCCTGTCGAGGCAGAATACTATGTCGAGTCTTTGCAGGGCTGCGTCGTGTATCAGATTGTCATATCCGCGCTGCATGAACGACGAGTAGATGTTGCAGAAGGGCAGCATGCCGCCCTTTGCAAGGCCTGATGAGAAGGTGACGGCATGCCCCTCGGCAATGCCTACGTCAAAGAAGCGGTCGGGGAACACATCGGCCAGCTTGTGCATTGAGCAGCCTGTAGGCATGGCGGGAGTGATGCCCACTATGCGCCTGTCGGCCCTTGCCATCTCAACGAGCGTCTCACCGAACACGTCCTGGAAACGTGGCGTCCCGCCCTCGGCTACAATGCGCTCGCCTGTGTTTATGTCGAACATGCCAGGCTGGTGCCACACGGTGGCGTCGGCCTCGGCCGGTGCCCAGCCCTTGCCTTTCTTGGTGTGTATGTGCAGCATGTGGGGGCCTTTCATCTCCTTTATGCTCCTGAGCATGTGCACGAGCCCAATTACATCGTGCCCGTCAACGGGGCCGAAATAGCGCGCCGACATGCTCTCGAAGAAATTCTTCTGCCGGAAGATGATGGACTTGAGGCCGTTGTTGAAGCGTATTATGGCATTGGCGCGCTTCTCGTTCAGCAGGTGAATCCTGCGCAGGAACTGCGCAATGCTATAGCGCACCTTGTTGTATATCTTTGACGAGTGTATTGAGACGAGCAGCCTGTTCATGCCGCCAACGCTGTTGCTTATTGACATGTTGTTGTCATTGATGATGACAAGCAGGTTGTTAGGCGTGCTTGAGAGGTTGTTGAGTCCCTCGAATGCGAGACCGCCGCTCATTGAGCCGTCGCCTATTACGGCCACTACATGCTCGTCGCTGTTCAAGAGCCTTGCCGAAGTCTCCAGTCCCAGCGCTGCCGAGATGGAGTTGGACGCGTGCCCTGCGATGAATGAGTCGTACTCGCTCTCCTCGGGCGAGGGAAAGGGTTTCAATCCTCCCAACTTGCGGTTGGTGTGGAACCTGTCGCGCCGTCCGGTGAGAATCTTGTGCCCGTAGGCCTGGTGCCCCACGTCCCACACAATCTTGTCCTTGGGCGTGGAGAATACATAGTGCAGCGCAACCGTCAGTTCCACCGCGCCTAGGCTCGACGCGAAATGGCCCGGGTTGTTTGCCAGCGAGTCTATTATGAATCCGCGCAGCTCGCTGCATACCTGAGGCAGTGACGACTCAGGCAGTTCCCTGAGGCCGGCAGGCGAGTCTATGCGCGAAAGAAGCGGGTATTTTTCTTTGTTTTCCATTCGGTATATATGGCTGTCCCAAAGGGAACATCTGAACATTGTCGGTATCAACCTGCGAAAATACACTATTTTTGCCAAAAGCGAAAGGTTTTTGCCCAAAAAGAGCACTATGCGCCTTATGTACCTGCCGTATGCGCAGAAAAGCGAAAGCGGAAAAGTGAAAGGTGAAGGACCAAGTGCTATTTTCAAGGAAATAGGTACAATTCTTTGGAAACTTGTCTTATTTTTGCAGTCTATAAGGTACAAAAAGCAGATAAGGGATTATGCAATTCACAACAAAGACAGGCCTGCCCGAGGGCGAAATGGCCATTTCGCACCAGGACAGCATGCTGCTTATTGGCTCGTGCTTCGCTGACAACATAGGCGGCAGGCTCATTGGACACAAGTTCAATGTATGCTCTAACCCCTTTGGAGTGCAGTATAACCCGTTGTCAATAGCACAGGTCCTGAAAAGGGTGGCCTTGGGAAAGCCTTTCGATGAAGGCTCGCCCGAAATCTTCAGTCACAACGGCCTGTGGCACAGCATAATGCACCATGGCTCCTTCTCGCACAGCAGCAAGGACGGCCTGCTTGGCAGCATAAATGCCTCGCTGCAGCATGCCCACGCAATGGCCGGCAGGTGCAGCACCGTGATTGTGACATTCGGCACGGCCTATGTATATACCCGCAAGAGTGACGGCTGCATAGCCGGGAACTGCCACAAGCTGCCTGGCAAGGATTTTGAGCGCCGTCTGCTAGGCATTGTGGAGATTGTGGACGAGTTCAGCGAGGTAATTGAGATATACAGGGCGGCTGGCCGCGAGGTAAGGTTCCTGTTTACGGTGAGCCCTATCCGCCATCTGCGCGACGGCGCGCACGATAACCAGAAGAGCAAGGGCACTCTGCTGCTTGCCATTGATGAGATAATTGCCAGGCACAGCGGCTGCTGCTATTTCCCTGCATACGAGATAATGCTTGACGAGCTGCGAGACTACCGCTTCTATGCCGACGATATGCTGCACCCTTCTGCTGTGGCGATAGAATATATATGGGAGTGTTTCTCGCAATGCTACTTCGGCGAGGAGACCAGGAGAATTAACAGTGCGGTAGAGGAGATTGCAAGGGCTCTTGAGCACCGCCCGTTTGACGCGAAGTCCGACGGGTACCGCAAGTTCCTCTCAACTCTCGTTGGCAAGATGGATGCCTTGGCCGCAAAGTATCCGCAACTTGATTTTGAAAAGGAGATAAGGCAATGCAATACACTATTGGACAGATAAACAGGATTGTAGGCGGCAGGGGAGTCCTGCAGGCGCCAGACAGCAAGGTGACACGCCTGCTCACCGACAGCCGCTCGCTTGGCATACCCGAGGAGACACTCTTCTTTGCCATAGAGACCAGGCATGGCGACGGGCACAGGTTCATTGACGCCCTCTACCGTAAGGGAGTGAGGAATTTTGCAGTAAGCAGCGAAAGCGCTGTTAAGGACCTTCCCCAGGCTAACTTTGTAGTTGTAGAGGATAGCATTGCTGCCCTTCAGGCGCTGGCAGCCCATCACAGGAAGATGTTCAGCATGCCAGTCGTGGGCATAACAGGCAGCAACGGGAAGACTGTTGTCAAGGAGTGGCTCTATCACCTGGTTGCCGGCAGCTGCAGTGTGGTGCGCTCGCCGCGCAGCTATAACTCGCAGATAGGCGTGCCCCTGTCGGTGTGGCAGATGAGAGAGGGGCACACCCTTGCCATCATCGAGGCCGGCATCTCGCAGGCCGGCGAGATGGAGAGGCTGCAGCAGGTAATAATGCCTACGCTCGGCATATTCACAAATATCGGGGACGCGCACCAGGAGAACTTCGGTACACTGGAGGAGAAGTGCCGCGAGAAGATGCTGCTCTTCAAGGGGTGCAGCAAAGTAATCTACAATGCCGACAATGAGGTAGTTGCAGGCACTGCAGAGGCAATGCTCGAGCCAGGGCAAAGGATTGCATGGTCAAGGAAGGATAGTTCCTGCCCGCTCTACATCATGGGAATTGAGAAGGAGGGTGAGGGGACAAGGGTAAGGTTCCGTTACGGGCAGCAGGAGTCGGGCTACAGCATACCGTTCCTCGATGAGGCCTCGGTTGAGGACTCGATATGCTGTCTTGCGGCAGCGCTGCAGCTGGGTGTCCCTGCCGATACCATAGCATGCCGCATGTCGCAGCTGGAACCTATTGCAATGAGGCTCGAGGTGAAGGAAGGCAAGCGCGGCTGCATGATAATCAATGACAGCTATAATTCCGATACGGTGTCGCTTGACATTGCCCTTGGTTTCATGGAGAGGCGCAGCAGCACCATGCCGGCGCTAAGGCGCACCCTTATACTTGCCGACATAAAGCAGAGCGGCGAGTCTCCCGAGACGCTTTACCGCAACGTGCTTGCCTGCATTGCCAAGCGCCGTGTACAGAAACTTATTGGCGTGGGCAGCGAGCTGTGCTCGCAGGCAGCCTTGTTCAGGGCCTCGGGCATTGAGTGCCATTTCTTTGAAAGTACAGCGGAACTGCTTGCCTCGAGCCTTCTCCGCGAGACAGAGAACGAGTATATACTGATAAAGGGAGCGCGCTCGTTCCGTCTTGAGGATGTGACCGAGGCGCTTGAGAAAAAGGTGCACCAGACAATCCTTGAGGTGAACCTGAGTGCCTTGAGAGATAACCTTAACCGCTACCGCAATGCCCTGGCTCCTGGAACAAGGACCACCTGCATGGTAAAGGCCGGCGCCTATGGCGCAGGTGCCCTGGAGATTGGGCGCACATTGCAGGAGTGCGGGGCCGACTACCTTGCCGTGGCCGTGGCCGACGAAGGTGCCGAGCTGCGCAAGCATGGCATAACGACGGGCATAATAGTGATGAACCCCGAACCTAATTCTTACCGTACGCTCTTTGACAACAAGCTCGAGCCCGAGGTCTACAGCTTTGGCATGCTCCGTTCGCTGGCAGAGGCCGCGAGCCGCGAGGGCATATCAGACTACCCTGTACACATAAAGATTGATACCGGCATGCACCGCTTGGGATTTGAGCCGTGCGAGGTCCCCCGCCTGGTGGGCATGCTCAAGGAGCAGAGCGCGCTTACTCCCCGTTCGGTGTTCTCCCATTTTGTAGGCAGCGACTCGCCGCAGCTTGACGAGTTCTCGAGAATACAGGCCGAGCGTTTTGCCTATGCCGCCGATACTCTCCAGGCAGGTTTCAGCCACAGGATTCTGCGCCACATATGCAACAGTGCGGGTGCTGAGAGGTTTGCTGCCGAGCAGCTCGACATGGTGCGCCTTGGCATAGGCCTCTATGGCATCTCTCCAATTAAGGACGACGCCACGCTGCACCCGATATCGGCCCTTAAGACAATAATACTGCAGATACATGACGTGCCTGCCGGCGAGACTGTGGGCTACAGCCGCAAAGGGACGCTGGAGCGTGACTCCCGTATTGCCGCGCTGCCCATAGGCTATGCCGACGGCCTCAGCCGCAGGCTGGGCAACGGCAAAGGATACTGCATTGTAAACGGCAAGAGGGCGCCTTATGTGGGCAATATATGCATGGACGTATGCATGATTGATGTCACAGGCATTGAGTGCAAGGAGGGCGACACTGTGGAGATTTTCGGTCCCTCGCTGCCAGCAGCGCAGATTGCCCAGTGGCTGGATACAATACCCTACGAGGTGCTCACGTCCGTGTCGGACAGGATAAAGCGCGTGTACTACAGCGACTGACCAAAAGACTATAGAAACATATTGGCACCGCCGGCGGTGCCAATATGTAACGCGTTATCTTATTCCTCGACCCAGGTGGCAAGCAGCTCCATGCTGCCTTGTGGCGCAATGTGGAGCGCCTTTGCTGTTGCAGGGACAAGAATGCTCTCGCCTTGCCTTATTGTCATGCAGCTGCCTGAATCATCGGTTACTGTTCCATTGCCCTTTGTGCATATGAGTATAACGAACGAGTCGAGCGCGGCAATGTCCATGCTGTGCTCCTTGGTAAGCCTGTAGAGCTGAGTGGTGAAGTAGCGGCACGACGCTAGCAGCGCGGGCGTGTCCTCCTTCGCCTCGTAGCGGGTGCGGTAGTCGGGCAGCACGGTATAGTCGATGGCGGCCTTGCTCAGTTCGGTGTGCAGTTCCCGTGGGTTGCCGTTGTCGTCGCAGCGGTTGAAGTCATATATGCGGTAGGTAATGTTCGATGTCTGCTGTATCTCGGCAATGAACGCGCCGGCGCCAATTGAATGTATACGTCCGGCAGGCAGGAAGAAGACGTCGCCTGCGTGGATGTCATACTCCTGCAAAAGGTTGGTGATGGTGTTGTCGGCAATGCTCTGCTCATACTCGTCTGGGGTTACCTGTTTGGCGAAGCCTGAACGCAGTCTTGACCCGGGGCCGGCGTCAACAACATACCACATCTCGGTCTTTCCCTTTGACTGGTGGCGTTCCCATGCGAGCCTGTCGTTGGGATGTACCTGGATAGAGAGGTCCTGGCGCGCGTCGATGAACTTGATGAGCAGCGGGAACTCCTTGCCGAATCTCTCATAGTTGCTCTGCCCGACAAGCGTGCCCTTGTCGCGTGCGATGAGCTCGGGCAGCCTCATGCCCGCGTCGGGACCTTCGGCAACTACCGACTCGTTGTCCTTTACTCCTGAGATCTCCCAGCTTTCGCCAACTGATGTCTTGTCTGAATCTATTCCTTTGTAGGGGATAATCTTGTCACCGCCCCATAGCATTGATTTCAGTATTGGTCTGAACTTGTACATGTGTGATATGTATTTTTTTGTTTATGTTATCTGCTTTTAGTGTATTCGCATGCCGACATTGCGCAGCGCTCGCCGTCCACCGCGGCCGATACAATGCCTCCTGCGTATCCTGCTCCCTCGCCGCACGGGAAGAGGCCTTCTATCTGGGCATGCTGCAATGTCTCGCTGTCGCGTACAATGCGCACTGGAGAGGATGTGCGTGTCTCTACTCCAATCATTGTGGCCTCGCTTGTGAGGAACCCGCGCGACATGCGCCCGAACTGCTCGAACCCGCGCTGCAGGCGCGCCGATATGAACTTGGGCAGCCAGAAGTGCATTGGCGATGAGATGAGGCCTGGGGCGTAAGAGCTGCGAGGGAGGTCATAGCTGAGCTTGCCTCGCACAAAATCGGTCATGCGCTGTGCGGGGGCGGTCTGCCTGCGGTTGCCCATTATCCAGCATAGGTGCTCAAGGCGCTGCTGGAAGTCCATTACTCTCAGGGGCGAATCATCGGGCACAGGAGCGATATCCTCGCAGTCTATCTGCATTTCGGGCAGCAGCACGTCCTCCGGGTTAACCTGTACCACCATGCCTGAGTTGCTCCATGCCCCGCCACGGTGCGACGGCGACATGCCGTTCACGAGCAGCTCGCCTGCTGCCGAGGCCGAGGGTATGACAACGCCGCCAGGGCACATGCAGAAACTGTATACTCCCCGTCCGTCGGCCTGTGTGGTGAAACTGTATTCTGCTGCAGGCAGGTACTTCCCTCTGCCTTTTGGCGAGTGGTACTGTATCTGGTCAATCAGTTCCGACGGGTACTCAAGGCGCACGCCTACAGCGAATCCCTTGGCCTGGAGCGCAATGCCGCTGCCGTGCAGCCTGCGGTAGACATCCTTTGCCGAGTGTCCTGTGGCAAGCACAACGGCGTGTGCAAGGAACTCGCCCTTGCTAGTGCGTATGCCGCACACCTTGCCATCCTTAACCAGCAGGTCTTCCATTCGTGTCTCAAAATGCACTTCGCCGCCGCACTCGATTATGCGGTTGCGCATGTTCTCAATCACGCGAGGGAGCTTGTCGGTGCCTATGTGCGGGTGGGCGTCGGCAAGGATAGCGGGGCTTGCGCCATGCTGGCAGAAGACGTTGAGCACGCCCTCAATGCTGCCGCGCTTCTTGCTGCGAGTGTAGAGCTTGCCGTCGGAGTAGGCGCCAGCGCCTCCCTCGCCAAAGCAGTAGTTTGATTCAGGGTCAACGGTGTGTGTGCGTGATATGCCCGCAAGGTCTACCTTGCGCGTGCGAACATCGCGCCCGCGCTCCACCACAATCGGGCGCAGCCCGTTCTCGATAACCTTTAGCGCCGCAAAGAGCCCGGCAGGGCCTGCGCCTACAATAATTACAGGCTGCCTGCCCTCGACATTGCCATATTCGCGGCATATATACTCCTCCATGTGCGGCTGCTCGTTCACGAAGAGACGTACTGTGAGGTTTATGTATATGGTGCGCTGGCGGGCGTCAATGCTGCGGCGCAGCACGCGCACGGCCGTTATGGTGCGCTCGTCCATTCCTTTGTCACGTGCAATGTAGCGCTTGAGCGACTGCTCGCTTGCCGCCTCGTGCGGCTGTACTCTTATCTGGAATTCGTGTATCATATCATCCGAAAATCAACCTGAAGGCCTCTTCTACCTTGCTCACTGGGAGCACCTCTATGCCAAAGCGCGATACGTCCAGCCTCTTTGTGTTGCTCTTTGGTACGATAATGCGCTTGAAACCTAGCTTCTCTGCCTCAGCAATGCGCTGCTCAATGCGGTTCACCGGGCGTATCTCGCCCGAGAGGCCCACCTCGCCTGCCATGCACACTGCAGGCTCAATCTCCACGTCCATGTTGCTCGACAGGATGGCGCTTATTACAGAAAGGTCTATCGCCGGGTCATTGACCCTCAGCCCGCCGGCAATGTTCAGGTATACGTCCTTCTGTGCAAGCTTGAACCCTACGCGTTTCTCGAGCACGGCGAGCAGCATGTTCATGCGGCGTATGTCGAACCCTGTGGCCGAGCGCTGGGGAGTGCCATATGCTGCTGTGCTCACAAGGGCCTGTGTCTCTATTAGGAACGGGCTCACGCCCTCGATGGCGCTGGCGATTGCTATCCCGCTCATTCCGCAGTGGCGTTCGCTCAGCAGCAGCTCCGACGGGTTGGTGACCTGCCTCAGCCCCTCGCGGCGCATTTCGTATATGCCGAGCTCGGCAGTGCTGCCGAAACGGTTCTTGATAGAGCGAAGCACGCGGTAGAGATGGTGCTGGTCGCCCTCGAACTGTATAACAACGTCAACAATGTGCTCAAGAATCTTAGGACCGGCGATTGCGCCGTCCTTGGTTATGTGTCCTATGAGTATGACAGGCACATTGTTCTCCTTTGCGAACTTTAGCAGCATGGCGGTACATTCGCGCACCTGCGACATGCTGCCTGGCGATGAGTCTATGGCCTCGCTGCACATTGTCTGTATTGAGTCTACTACAAGCAGCTCGGGAGAGACGTTCTTTATGTGCGTGAAAACAGTCTCAAGTGATGTCTCGCACACAATGTGGCAGTTGCCGCGCTCGTGTGCAATGCGGTCGGCGCGCAGCTTTATCTGCTGCACGCTCTCCTCGCCCGATACATACAGCACCTTGCGCTGGGGCAGCCCGAGTATTGTCTGCAACACCAGTGTCGACTTTCCAATGCCTGGCTCTCCGCCAAGCAGCACAAGCGAGCCTGGTACAAGGCCGCCGCCAAGGACACGGTTGAGCTCGCCGTCGCCAAGGTCCATGCGCGGCAGGGCGTCGGCCGAGACATCGTCAATGAGTACAGGCTGTGCCTGAAGCCTGTCGGCGGCAGGGGAAAGGCCCCGCGCTGCTGGCGCGCTCCTTACAACTTTCTCTACAAGTGTGTTCCAGGCTCCGCACGAAGGGCACTTGCCGGCCCACTTGGGCGACTCGTAACCGCATTGGCTGCACAGGAATATCGTTTTCTCTTTTGCCATGATGGTTTCTTTCCGTTTTCCGCTTTTACCTTACATTATCGGGAACCATACGAACACCGCTGCGTCCCACAAGGCATGCGATATTATTATTGCAGCGAAGCGCTCGGGGAACAGGCGATAGAGCAGGCCCCATGCCGCGCCGGCTACCATTGCTGCCATAACAAGCATAAAGTTGAATGACCCTGCATGCACTACGGTATATATGAGTGTCGTCACCACAAATCCGGCGTCCTTGTTCCAGTGGTCCGAAAGGCTCTGCTGCACATACCCGCGCCAGAAAATCTCTTCGGCAGGCCCTATTAGCAGCAGCAACAGCGCTGTCAGCACCCATGGCGATTCGCCCTCCTTCATCCCGTATATGGTGTCGACCTGCGGGCGTGCAAAGTCAAACATGAGCTGCGAGAGCTTGTCGCCCAGCCAGAATACGCCCCACAGCGCTGCTGCTATTGCAATGCCCAGCAAGATGTCGGTTGGCGTTATGTGCACTCTTTTCCACCATCCAGGAGCAAAGCAGGTGGCAAGCAGCGACAGCACGCATGCCGAACCGGTCATTGCCCACCAGAAGTTCAGGTGCGGGGCGGTCCATGGACTGAACATCACAGTCCATAGCACTGCGGCAAGTATTATTGTAAAAGTGACTTTGCGTGTCATATCAGGGCGGGTATAATGAATGACATCGTAAGCAACAGGCCGAACATGAGCTGCAGCTGTGCTGTCTTCTCGTCAATGCCAATAACGGCCTTCATGCCTTCTGCCGGAAGCCTTAATGCGGCACGGCAGTTCTCTATGGCCGGTTTCAGGGCTACCGCCACTGCTAGCGACCACCATGGCATAGCGCCGTACACGGCGGCAGCCAGCACCACGGCGAACGGCAGCAGCATCTCGGCGACGTATACCCACGCCGAGAGGCGCTTGCCCATGAGCATTGCCAGAGTGTGTATGCCGGCACGCCCGTCCTGCTCAATGTCGCGCGAATTGTTTATGTGCAGTATGCCCACGGTTATTAGGCCAATGGGCAGCATGAGCCATACGGTATCCCAGCACACATGTCCAAGAACGGCATATGAGGTTCCCGTTATGGGCAGTACGGAGTAGGTGAGGAAGATATCTGCGTCGCCAAGCGCATGATACTTGAGCCAAGGGTACCCCATTATGAGCACAAGGCCTGCCAGGCCAAAGTAAAGCAGCTCTATGCCTGTACACAGCATTAGGCCGATACCGGCTGCTGCAGCAATGGCAAGCAGGGCTAATGAGAACACTTTTATCTCGCTGGCCCTGAACTCGCCGCTTACAATGGATGTGCCTCCAATGGTATCCTCGCGGTCAACGCCCCTCTTGTAGTCCTTATAGTCGCTCCAGCAGTTTGCTGCTGCATGGAAAAGTACAATATCCACCAGGGCCCATAGCCCCAGAAACCAGTTTACTGGCCAGCCCAGCCAGTAAAGGTATGCGCATGTGACAAGTACTGGCATGGCCGAGGCCGGGAATGACCACGGGCGTGTTGCAATAATCCAGGATTTAATGCTATGTCTTTTCATTCTGTCTTGATGGTTGCTGATGTTTCAGTGTATAGACGGATTGCCAATTATTACAGGCTAAAAGGAACTGTGCCAAGAAATTATGGCACGGTTCCTTTTAGCACGGTTACTTGACCAGGTATTTCTTGCCTCCTATGATGTATATTCCAGGAGCGCTAATGCTCTCTATCCTGCGGCCCTGGAGGTCGTAGATAGCATTGCTTTCGCCGTGTCCTGTAATCTCGGTCACGCACTCAATTGATGTCGCGTCCTCATAGTTCGCGTCAAGATACTCAGTGTTGCCGGGCATAGGGTCGGTGTTGAGGCAGAATACTCCTCTTGAGAGTCCCCATGCGTCGCCATCGGGACCGAAACCGCTACGGGCACCGTCATGCCCGTTGCCTGTGCGGTCAATAACGTCGCCGCCGGCCTGGTTGAAGTCATAGTATAGCATGAGGCCGCTGCATGCGGCAGGGTTCTCTATCGGTGCGTTGCACACTGCTAGCAGGGCGTCGTCCTTGACTACGCTGCTCCATACACGGAACTCGTCAATCTGCCCGTTCATGTTCGCTCCGTCATAGCCTATTGCCAGTGTGCTGAGCCCGGGTATGTATGCGTTGGACGATACATAGCTTGCCGAGAAATACTTGCCGTCGCGGTAGTAGCGGACAAAACCGTTGTCAAGGATTGCTGCATAGTGATGCCACTCGTTGGCAATTACGTATCCTGGCTGGCTCTTGCCCGCGTATCCGTTGGCGTAGAGCGACATCACGCCCTGGTTATCGGTGTCGATGAGGAAAGTTGCCTCGCTGTGGCCTATACCCAGACATCTCTCAGTGAGCTGGGCCGGGCGCATCCACCACTCGACGGTGAGCACGTTCCTTTGTCCTGTGGAGAACGGCGCTGTCACCTTGGCGTTGCCTCCAAAGCTAAGTCCGTTCTTGCTGTCGGCATTGCATACAATGATTGCGCGCTCGCGGGTTGCTGTGCCCGAACCAATCTCGTTGCGTGCATTGAGCGTTACGTTATATACACCGCAGACTGCAGGGGTGAGGCTGCTGTGCTGCCCGTTAATGATATATGTCTTGGTCTTGTCTGTGCTCTCTACAACCCATTCCCACTCTGTCGGGTGGAATCTTGACATGTCCTTCAGGTATGTCTTCTCGCCCTTCATTATTACGGCCGGGGTGATCTCGAATGCTGCTACAGGCTCCGATTCAAGGACGTTCACGACTACTGTCGATGTTGCGCTGTTGGCACCGGTAAAGGAGGTTGCCTTGAGTGTCACGGTCTGTTCGCCTGTGTCGTTGAATGCAGCGTTTGCATGCATGCCATATGCTTTTTCGGTGTCGGAACCAGTGATGGTCCACTCATACATTACGCCGAAAGCGGGATTGTCAATAATTAAAGATACCTTCTCGCCCATTATTACCGGGTCCTTGCTTACATGGAATGTCGCGTCAATGGGTTTCTCGGGAAGCACGTTTATTGTCAGTTCGCTGGTTACGCTGTTCCCGTTGCCATCCTCGGCCACAAGCGATACCTTCTGCTCGCCTGCGGTCTTGAATGTTACAGAGGGCTCAATAATCTGGACATTCTCCATGCCTGCATCCTCAATTGTCCACTTTAGTGCTGCAACGGCATCGCTGTATGTTGCGCTCAGTTTCACTGGAATTCCTGCATATACTTCGCCGCTTACAGCGTCAATGCTTGCGGTGAGGGTGCTTGTAGGGCTGGTAAGCACAACGTCGCTTGTGGCTGCCTCGTAGCTGTTGTTGAGTATCTCGGCGTGGTTGCCGCTGATGTACTCGCGCAGCATCTGCCTGCCGTCAACGGTAATGAGGTCGCCCTTGTAGTATGCGATGAGCCCGTCGGGCTTTATCTCGCCCGAGTACTGGAACTTCCTTCCGCTGGATACTTCGCTTGCGGTACGTGCCCTGTTCCATATGCGTATCTCGTCATAGCATGCGTCCTGCGCGTTGTTGTCGCTGCCAGCCGAGAATACAAGGTCGCCGAATCCGCCTATGCCTTTATACAAGGCCGATGTCTTGGTGCCGCGGCTCCTTCCGTCGATGTATACGGTCATCTTGCCTCCCTTTACAGTAATCGCAACATGTGTCCATTTGCCCGTCTTGAGGTAACTTGGTGTTGTTATGCGGTTGTTTGTGTCCCAGCCTGCGGTGAAACCGCCGTTGGCATTGGCGTGCATCATGAATGTGCCCCAGCCCGGACCGGCGCTCTGGTTCCAGTCGGCAAGTGAATTAGGCTTCATGTAGAACTCGATTGTCACGTCCTCGAGCCTGTTGTCAAATATGCCAGGAATCTTGAATCCCGACTTCTTGAAGTTGACAGCAGCATTCTCCTCCTCGTAGGCAATAGGTGCCGTTACGCTGCTCTTCTGCGACTCTATGCCGCCCTCGTATGCCGCCGTTACACTGTATGAGCCGTCTACTGTGCCTGCCTTTGAAACATCGTAGCTGAATGTTTCTGGCGATACCTCGGCAATCCTTGTGCCTTCTTTGTATATGCTGTATCTCTCAATCTTGTTTGTAGATGGCAGGGGCGCCTTCCACTTGAGGGTGCTGCCAGCGAGCGATACATTCTGCGGCGCATAATAGGGCTCGCCGTATACAACAACAGAGATTATAGTCTTGTTGCCGGCGCTCTTAATCTCCATCTTGCCGCCAGGGAGGGTAAACGGTGTCTCTGTTCCCTTCTCGTTGTATTCATAATCTATGATAGAGGCATTGTAGATGTTGCCGCTGCCCCTGCCTGTCCTCTTTGTCTCAATGATGAAGAAATATTTAAGAGGCATGCTGCGCTCGTATCCAGCAGTGAGGTCGGTGAGGTCATATCCAAACTCCATCGGCTCGGTGTGGAGCTTGCCGTCGGCCCAGCGTCCGAGCATGGGAACCTCGGGTGCGGGACTGGTGTTGCCGTAGTTTCCGTCACCGGCATACTTGAAGTGCTCGAACTCGACAGTCCTCTCAGGCGCTGTGGCGTTGATGTCGGCCGATATGCCTGCCGAGAGCTTTATTTCGCTACGGCGTGAGTAGTCCATCTCAAGCTTGATTGTGCGCAGAGGTCGGTAATCCTTGCGCACCTTGTATATCTCGGGTGTCCACCAGTTCTCGGCAAATGTGCCGTTGCTGTTGAACGATGCACCGCCGTATGCGTACGGGCAGTAGATGAAACCGCTGTTGCCCCACCATGTGCCCCATGAGTTCACGAGAATCCATGCTCCTACCTCGTCTTTGCTTGTCTCGCCTGCGACGCCGTTGCCGTCAAGGTCAAACTCAATGCGGTCGTCATAGCCTACTATTGTCATGGCATGGTCAACCTGTGTGCCCCATGCCTTCACGTACTTCATGCCAACAACACCTGCACTCTTATTGGCCGCAGTGCTCGGGATTACGGCGTTGTAGTTGCCGCCAGCGCTGGCAAGGCCGATACCGCATATGCCGCCGGCCTGGAAACTAGTGTCGCCATTGTGGTTCCACAGCCAGTTCTTGACTGCCTCGCGGCCTTCTTCGGTTTCTACGCTGACGGGGAAGTTCGAAGGCTCGAGCATGCGGTTGTGCATGGCCTCGAACCACTTGCTGTATCCCTGCATCCAGCCGAAATCATTGTCGGCGCAGTCCTGGTAACCGAAGAGTGATGAGTATGTCTGTCCGCCGTAAGTAAGTGCCGAAGGCACGCCAACACTTGTCACGAACTCGTTCTTGCCTGAATTGCCGTTAGTGAGCAGCCACACGAAGTGCGAAGGGTAGTAGTTCCTCTGCATTTTTCCGTTGAGGTTGCGGTAGGCGTTCAGCTCATAGGTGAACATGTAGCAGATACGTGATGCCGAGCCGCATGAGCCTCCGTCCTGGTTGAATACAGGCGGGAAGAACTTGAGCTCGGCGTTGTTTACATAGGCCGGTCTTTGCCCGGCTGGAACAGCGTCGGCGCGTGCTGCGCTCTTCTGCATGGAAGCGTACTGCATGAGCGACCAGTCGGGGTTGGTCTTGTCACTGTAATCGGGGTATTTCTCCCGGTTTACGTCTGTCTGTGCGCTCAAGGCCATTGGCAGGGCCAAGGCAAGCGCAAGAATTGTCCTAAAGTGTCTGATTGCTGTCATAAGTCTTTTATTTTTTCTTAGTTTTTAAAGGTATCAAGGACCATTAAGGCCTTATTCTACTACAATCTCATCGGTGAACAGCCAGCCGCGCTGCGGGCCGCACTTGGCCTGGTAGCGCACGTAGCGTGCATTGCTCTTGCCGCTCCATCCGTAGTTCTTGAAGGAGAGACCCTCGTCGCGTACTACTTCGTGCTCAATGCGTGCAAGCTCGTTGAACATGACGCTGTCGCTTGAAACGGATATTGTAACCTCGGCGGGGAACCACACGTCGGGGATGCACATCTGCATGAAATCGGCAGAGACGCTGCTGATTTCCTTCTCCTCGCCAAGGTCAATGACAACGTCTACGCCGCCGCGTATGAAACCTTGCCACTTTCCGTCCATATATGTCCAGCCGCCGCATATGCCGTCGGTGAGCGCTGTAGCGCCGCCAGCATTGTATTTCTCATTGAATGGCGCTGCGGCAGAATAGGCCGCGGCCTTGCCTTTTGCCAGGTGCTCTGCAGGCGCCAGGGCTTCCTTGCGCTGGCCGTACTCGTTCTCAAGGTCAAAGGCATTATAGCCCTTCGCGCGCAATCTGTTCACTGCCCAGGTTGCCCTTTGCCTGAACTCGCTGTAGTCGCGTTCGGCCGGGTTTCTCCAGCCAATCTCGGCAAGCGCGAGAATGCGCGGGTAAATCATGTATTCAACCAGTTCTTCGGTCGGTATGTACTCTACCCACAGGTTGCCCTGGACACCGTAGATAAGCTTTGCCTGCTCCTCGCCGAGTCCTTCAACCGGGTTGTATGAGTATACTTTCTCAAGAGGCATGTACGGGCCGAAAGCCATCGGCTGCGTGTGAGGCGCGTCCTGGTATGAGTCGAGATAGCAGTAGCTGCCGGGTGTCATTATTGCCTTGTGCCCGCTTTCAGCAGCAGCAAGGCCCCCTTCGGTACCGCGCCATGACATTACTGTGGCGTTTGGTGCCAGGCCGCCGTCAAGTATCTCGTCCCAGCCGATAATCTGCCTGCCCTTGCTGTTCACGAACCTCTCAATGCGCTGTATGAGGTAGCTCTGCAGCTCGTCCACATCCTTCAGGCCCTCCTCCTTCATGCGCTTCTGGCAGAGCGGGCATGTGGGCCAGCTGGCCTTGCCTGCCTCGTCTCCGCCAATGTGTATGTATTCCGATGGGAAGAGCTCCATTACTTCGGTGAGCACGTTCTCAAGGAACTCGTATGTCTTCTCGTTGCCTACGCAGAAGTCGGCCTGCCTGTATGGCTCGTGCGTGCATGATAGTTCGGGGTATGCGGTCAGGACCTCCTCGCTGTGTGCTGGCATTTCAATCTCGGGGATAATTGTGACATAGCGGTCGGCCGCGTATTTCACCAGCTCACGTATGTCGTCCTGTGTGTAGTAGCCGCCATGGGCCTCGGGAGTGCCCTCCTCGGCGTAGAGACGGTCGCCGAACCACCAGTCTTTCCACAGCTGATGGCTGCGCCATGCTGCAAGCTCTGTCAGGCGCGGGTACTTCTTTATCTCAATGCGCCAGCCTGCAGCGTCGGTGAGGTGCAGGTGCAGGCGGTTCATCTTGAAGTGGGCAATTGCGTCAATCTGCTTCTTTATGAACTCCTTGCTAAAGAAGTGGCGGCTTACGTCGAGCATGAGGCCGCGGTAGGCGAACTGCGGTTCGTCTACAATTACACCTGCAGGGAGAGTGCCCTCGGGCCCATGCAACTGGACCAGTGTCTGCACACCGTAGAAGAGTCCTGCACCGCTCGGAGCTGTAATAGAAATCTTGTCGGGGGCACTCTCTATGCGATAGCCTTCGGGCGATGTTATGCCATCTACAGGGGCCACCTCCAGACGAAGGGTCTTCCTGCTCTTCTTTACAAGATGTAGGGGAGAGGCCTCAAGGACTTCCGTAAGTATTCTCTTCTCTTCCTCGCCTGCAACAATTTCCAGCGCGAAGCGTTCGTCAAATACAAAGTCCTTGTTCTTGAGCCCAACGCTCTTTGCCATTGGGAGTACTTTGCTAGTGGTAGTTGCGGTCTCTTCAACGTGCGCGCACGCGCATAGTAAAGAAAGGACTAGTGCATAGTTGATGAGTCTTTTCATATTATAGGTGTCATGTTTGCGCCTTCTATGGCAACTAACCGCAAATATAATGATAAATTTATTTAATATGCGCTGCTTGCTGCTAATTTCTTTCTGGTTTGCCTGAACGCTTGATTTTTGGGTGGATATGGCGCTTCTTTTTATATATTTTCAGTAACTTTGCTATCATTAATGAAAAACATGGATATTTATGGATGAAACGGCCAAGGACCGTAGGGGCAGGAAAGTCATGATAGGCGCCATTGCCGGTGCCGTGCTCCTGATAATGCTGGTTGTGATTGGAAACGTTGTCAGCATTGGCGACAAGATTTACAGTGTACATCCAGTGCTGGCATATCTGTTCTATCTACTGGTGACGCTTCTGCTGATGTGGCTTGTCGTGCTGCCTGTTGTGAGGGTGGTAACTGCTCCGCCGCTGAATGGACTGAGCGCAAAAAGGCTTGAAGGCTGTACTCCGCGGCAGCTCGATGAGTATGTAAAGGAGATTAGGAAGAGTGTCAGGCTCACAAATGAGGAGGAAAGGGAACTCCAGAATGAGAGCGGGAGGAAGGATGTCCTGGAGAGAATTATTGCTTGCCGTTATGCCAGGATGGAGGATGTTGTGAGGAATTCGGCAGTCTCAAGCTTCGCGGTAACCGCCATCTCGCAGAACGGGAGCCTTGACTTCATATCAAATATTGCCATTAACTTCAAGATGATAAATTCGGTAGTAATGCAGCTAGGCAGGCGCCCGTCCCTTAACCAGCTGCTGAGACTGTATGTATCGGTCTTCTCTTCGTCCTTGATTGTCACTGCCGTTGACGAGATAGTAGAGGAGATTGATTTCTCTGCCATCCTGAAGAATCTTGGAATAGCAGGCAAGGCCTTGGGCGTAGTGCTGCCTTCGGCCATGAATGGCCTGATGAATGCTTTTGTAACCCTGAAGGTGGGGTATGCCACAA
Organism: Bacteroidaceae bacterium; assembly: GCA_045592125.1. Lineage (GTDB taxonomy): Bacteria > Bacteroidota > Bacteroidia > Bacteroidales > Bacteroidaceae > HGM04593. The sequence continues at coordinate 119,626 of JAZNUE010000042.1, forward strand.
TCAAGTATATCGAGCAGGGGGCAGCGGGGTGCAATAAGGAAGAGATAAGGAGATTCGCTGTCAAGTCGGCGGGGAGCAAGATTCTTTCTGTGGGAAAGGATGGCGTGCTTGTAGCGACAAAGAAGCTTGGCAATATCTTCAAGAAAGTGATTTCCTGATGTCTCGGCAAGCAGCGGTGCTGGCGGGAGTGTGTACGCAAGGTGCACGCTCCCGCTTTTTTGTTCTTTTTTTGAAAAAAAGTTCCTTTTTGCTTGGAAAATAAAATATATGTGTTTTATATTTGCAGTGTACTATTAAACTAATACACTATGATTGAAGTCAAGAATCTCTCTTTCGCCTATTCCACGGAGAAGGTCCTGGATAATATAAGCACTGTATTCGGCCCGGGCAGGATATATGGCCTGCTTGGCGCCAACGGTGTGGGCAAAAGCACCATGTTCAAGCTCCTGTGCGGGCTGCTCACTACAAGGCAGGGTACCATTGAGATTGACGGCTGCTCGCCAGCAGGGCGCAGGCCGAGTTTCCTCTCCAAGATATTCTATGTGCCTGAGGATTTCGAGGGTCCCGACATGCCAATAAGCAACTATGCTGCCGGCGTGTCCCAGTTCTATCCCAATTATGACAATGCGCTGTTCGGCCGCCTGCTGTCAGAGTTTGAGATTGACGCCAGCCGCAGGTTCACGTCGCTATCCCTTGGCCAGCGCAAGAGGGCAATCCTTGCTCTAGCCCTGTCGCTGAGGACCGATTACCTTTTCCTTGACGAGCCTACTAACGGGCTAGATATCCCGAGCAAGGCCGAGTTCCGCAAGATGGTTGCCGCTGCAATGGACGAACGGCGCACAATAATCATCTCCACCCATCAGGTAAGGGATGTAGAGAACCTGCTCGACCATATCATGATTCTTGACAAGCGTGCCGTGCTGCTTGACAAGAGCGTGAGCGAGATTCAGAGCGAGTATACCTTTGACATTACGGCAAGTGTTCCCGAGGGTGCACTCTATGTTGAACCGGGCCTTGGCGGCTGCTGTTCGATAAGCAAGAACACCACGGGCGAGGAAAGCCGCATAAACATTGAACTATTGTTCAACTACATTAACTCAATAAAGTAAGCAGCCATGAACGATATATTTGATTTCGGCCGTTTCGGCAAACTGTTTGTATATGAGTGCAGGAACTATCTGCCGCGTTACATTAAGGGACTTGTTGTGTTCGCCGGTTTTCTTGTTGCTGCATGGATGCTCTCTATGTCTATAGGCGGTGTAATGTCCGACAGGAGCGGATACATTGGGGTGCTTTATAATTTCGCGATTTTCCTTTCGCCCTATTTCATCTATAAGCATATCAATGACCGCAAGCGCGGGTACAGCTATGCGATGATACCGGCCAGCACTCTCGAGAAACTGCTTTCAATGGCAATAGTCTCTTTCATTGTTGTCCCGGTAGCAGTGTACGCGGCATTGACGCTCACTGATGTTGTGCTTTATGCTCTTTCAAGCATAGGACTTGGGCGTTTCACGGGAATAACCCTGTATAACCCGTTCAAGGTGTTATTTGAAGACTTTGGCGCGCCTACAGGCAATATCCTTCTGGCCACCCTTGCGACTATCTCAACAGCGGTTATGTTCAACTCTGTCTTCCGCAAGAGCAAGATAATAAAGACTGTGCTGTTCAACATGACTGCTGGTTTCCTGTTCTCTCTCCTTGCGATAACGCTCGTGCAGTTTACATCGGAGGAGCTCTGGGAGAACATGGCCGACCGTATAGGGCAGTTCTTCAGGGCATATACTTATGAGGAGGTCATTGCTCTCTACAACACCTTGGCAACGCTGTGGCATATGCTTGTGATTGGCGTAACCCTTGCAATAACCTATTTCCGGATTAAGAAAGTAAACTACTGATTATGGAATACAACGAACATAAACCCATTTACCTGCAGAATGTGGACCTTATGCAGGAGAAGATAGTGCGTGGCGAGTGGCCCGAGGAGGAACGTATACCTTCGGTACGCGAAATGGGCGCGATGGTGGGCGTGAACCCCAATACCATTGTCCGCTCCTACCAGCTGCTCGAGTCACAGGAGATTATATACAACAAGCGTGGCATGGGCTACTATGTGAGGGGCGGTGCCGTGGCACGCATAAAGGATAACGTGAAGAAGGAGTTCGTGGACAACGAACTGCCGCAGTTCAAGGCCAAGGCCGACATGCTTGGCATAACTAATGATGAGCTAGTTGAGCTATTGTGCAATAAATATAAACCAAAAAATAATTTGCTATGAAAAACATTGTTGTATTGAGCATTCTGTGCTCTTGTATGATGCTTGCGTCGTGTACTGTTGTAGCCCCAGAGGCCGGTGAAGAAGGTGTAAAGGTACACAAGCCATGGGTCTTCGGCTCGGGTGGCGTGGATATGACTCCTGTAGAGACAGGCCTGCAGTATACCTGGCTCTCTACCGACTATGTCATTGTGAACATGCTTCCTCAGGCCTATGACGAGGACCTTGACGACGCTACGTCAAACGATAACACCCTGCTCGACTTTAACACACAAATCCAGTTGCAGGTAAAGGATAACATGTCACCAGTGCTCATAAAGAATTATGGTGCCAACTGGTATAATTCGGTCATCAAGGAAGTCTACCGCAACACCGTGCGCGGCTATATATCAAAGTACGGCCCGTTCGACCTCATGAGTAACCGCGAGGTGCTCGACTCAATCAATCTCTTTGTGAAGAATGACATGCAGAACTACATTGCCCTGCTCAGCTCAAAACAGGGCCAGCTGCCAATTGACGTGGTGAATGTAGTTGTGGGTCGTGCAATTCCCAACGAGCGCCAGAAGGCCGAGATGGATGCTACTGCTGCAGCAACGCAGGCCAAGCGCACCGAGGAGTCGAAACGCGAGATGCTTGTTGCGCGCGAGGCTGCCGAGCGCCAGCGTGCCATAGCCGACAAGGCATACCAGGAGGAACTGGGGCTCACAACCGACCAGTTCATCCAGCTCCGTGCATGGGAAATCATAAAGGAGAAGAACGGGGCGAACATTGATGTTCTGTTCAATGCCGACGGTACCAGCAAGATGTGGAACGTGAGAAGGTAGGAGTCATGAAGATAATTCATATAATCTTGAGCATCCTTTGTATCTTGGTGTTCTTATATGTCTGCTGTCTTGCAATATCCCTGCTTGTGAGGGGAGAATTTACAGGCGAGCTGCTCGCATGGGTGTTGGCAGCTGCAGGCTGGTGGAACATCACATGGGATGTAATAAGGTATAGAAGCAAAAAGGGAAAACCATGAAATGTTGCTATATTTTCTTGCTGTCTGCGCTGTTCTCTCTAGTGTCATGTACATTCTCTTTAAAAAAGGAAGTGCATGGCGAAGGCAAGGTGTATTCAGTATCAGTTGAGGCTTTTGCCGATTCAATATCAAAGCCGGGCGTACAGCTTGTTGACGTGCGCACTCCTCAGGAATTCGAGGAGGGCAATATACCCGGCAGCGTCAATATTGATGTGATGACAGGCCGTTTTGGAGAAACCGCATTGGAACTGCTGGATAAGGGGTACCCTGTAGCGGTCTATTGCCGCAGCGGTAACCGGAGCAAGGACGCAGCGAAGGTGCTCTCTATGATGGGCTATAATGTTGTTGAGCTTGATGAGGGGTATAATGCCTGGGTAGAGTCAGGAAGATAATTATGAGTTAGGCTATTGAAGCAGGAATTTAAATCGCGAAACAAGCGATACGGCTTCTATAAGAAAAAATTTTTTTAAAATTCAAACTGTTTCTTAAGATGAAATCTTTTTTTAAGACAATGCTGGCATGTATGGCAGGTATCATCATTGCTAGTGTCTTGTTTGTATTTGTGCTGGTGTCATTGATAGGTTCTGTAGCCTCAATGGGTAGCGAAGACAAAGGAGTCAAGGAGGGCTCGGTACTTATGCTGGAACTCAGCGGTACACTTGACGAACGTGCCGATGACAATCCTCTTGCGTCGCTAATGGATGACGAGCTGAAGTCATATGGGCTTGAGGATATAACTGCTGCCATCAAGGAGGCAAAGAAGAACCCTGCTATTAAGGGAATATATCTGCAGGCCGGAACAATGGAGGCCTCGATTGCCTCGCTTGAGGAAATACGCGGCGAGCTTGCCTCGTTCAAGGAGAGCGGGAAATTCGTAGTGGCCTACGGCGACCAGTATTCGCAGGGCCTGTACTATCTGGCAACCGTAGCCGATAAGGTTATAGTTAATCCCGAAGGCAGCATTTCATGGCATGGCCTGGCAGCACAGCCAATATTCTTCAAGGACCTTCTGGAGAAACTGGGTGTTGAAATGCAGATATTCAAGGTGGGAACATACAAGTCGGCCGTAGAACCGTACATCGCCACCGAGATGAGCAATGCTAACCGTGAACAGGTTTCCGAATATGTAGGCTCCACATGGAACGATATGGTAAATGCTGTATCACAGTCGCGTGGCATTGACGCCAGGAAACTGAATGAGTATGCCGACCGCTATATGGACCTTTGCCAGGCCGAGGAGTATGTAGAGTGCGGCCTTGCCGATACTTTGCTCTACAAGGATGGCGTACTGGATTACCTTAAAGGCCTTGCCGGCGCAGGCAATGACGGCAAGCTGGCGATTACCACATTGGAGGATGTGAAGGAGAAGATAAAGGCTGATAACCTCATCCCCGATAGAGGTAAAGGAAAGATTGCTGTATATTATGCTGTTGGTGAAATCGACAGCTCAACATCGGCCGATGATGGCATAAGCTCAAAGAAGGTAATCAAGGAACTGCGCGAGTTGCGTGAGGACCCTGATGTCAAGGCGGTAGTGCTTCGCGTGAACTCTCCTGGCGGCAGCGCGTACGGTTCGGAACAGATATGGCGTGAGGTTGTCCTGCTCAAGGCTGCCAAGCCGGTGATTGTCTCAATGGGTGACTATGCTGCGTCGGGCGGATATTATATATCATGCGCTGCCGACTGCATTGTTGCCAACAGCACGACCCTGACAGGCTCTATCGGTATTTTTGGAATGTTCCCTCTTGCCGAAAGCCTGCTGAAAGATAAGATTGGCCTTGACTTCGATATAGTGAAGACAAACAGGCTGGCCGACATGGGTTCCCTCTCACGTCCTTTCAGGCCCGAAGAGAGTGCCATAATGCAGGGATATGTCAACGACGGTTACCAGCTGTTCCTGAAGCGTTGTGCCGATGGCCGCAAGATGAGTGTCGAGGAGATTGACAAGATTGGCCAGGGGCGCGTGTGGACTGGCAGCAAGGCCAAGGAACTGGGTCTGGTGGATGAGATTGGCGACCTTGACAAGGCTATCGGGATTGCAGCGCAGAGGGCCGGTCTGGGTGAGTATGTCGTAAAATCTTATCCCGAAGTAACAGACTTCATGGCAGAACTTCTTGAGGGTAACGAGAAGGATTACATGGAGAGTGCGCTCCGCGAGACAATGGGTGAATATTATGATTGCATAAGGTTTGTCCGCAATGTCAAGAATACTGCTCCCATTCAGGCGCGTATGCCGTTTGAGATTGTTATAAGATAAAAGTAAACATTATTGCAAATGAATATGGCGACCAAAGGGTCGCCATATTCATTTGCAATAATACTTCAGCCAGTTGCCGAACAGCTTGCGTGCTGTGTGCTGCCACAGGTTTACCGGCTCTTTGGCGGGGTCATTGCCGCGGTAGTAGTTCAGCGGCAGTTCAATGGGCAATCCCTTTGACACATCACGTTTGTATTCGCCGTCGAGTGTGTATAGTGCATACTCGGAGTGTCCTGTAATGAAAAAGTCCCGAGTTTCCTTTTCATGCATTATATATACTCCCGAGATTTCGCTTTCCGATAGCAGTTCAATCTTCTTGCATGCAACAATGTCCCCGCGGCGCAGTTCGGTGTGGCGGCTGTGAGGCACGTATATTGTGCTCTCAAGGCCGCTGAATAGCGGCATGTCGGGGCGGGAAATGGTGTGCGGGAAAATGCCGAACATCTTTTTGGGGAGCAGATACTTCTGTATGCCGAACCTTTGGTAGAGCCCGGCCTGCGCTGCCCAGCAGATGAACAGGGTAGAGGTCACATGTTCCCTTGCCCAGTTGAAGATTGTGCAGAGTTCGGGCCAATAGGTGACTTCCTCGTACTCAATTTTCTCGATGGGGGCACCTGTGATTATCAGCCCGTCAAAATACTCCTCCTTTAGTTCGCCGAACCCGCGGTAGAACCTGCTCATGTGCTCGGGGCTTGCATGCCTGGGCGTGTGGCTGTCGAGTTTCATCAGCGTGAGTTCGACTTCCTCTCCCGTTGCGGCAAGCAGGCGTATGAAGTCGGCCTCGGTGGTCTCCTTCATTGGCATTATGTTGAGCAGTGCCACACGACGGGTGTGCGCGGTAGGCCTTTCAAGGACCTCTACCGCGTTCCCCTCGTCAATGACTGCTTGCAGGGCCGGCAAACCGGCCGGTACTTTTATTGGCATTGTATAAAGTGAAAGGTGAAAAGTGAAAAGTGAAAAGTGAAAGGTGAAAGTTTCTCCTTTCTCCTTTCTCCTTTCTTCTTTCTTATCTTACCAAATCTTCAGGCGCTCATCCTGGGGTACGAACATCGGGCTCTCCTCTGTGATTCCGAATGCTGTGTACCAGTCATCAATGTGAGGCAGTGTGCCGTTTACCCTCCAGCGTGAAAGCGAGTGAACGTCGCTCTTGGTGAGGTTGCGGATTTCCTCGTCGCGCACGTGACCTGCCCACACGCCTGAATAAGAGAGGTAGAAACGCTGCTCGGGTGTGAAACCGCCAATAACAGGCAGCGGGTTTTCCTTCGTAGCGTTCTTGAATGCCTGCATGGCAATCATGAGGCCGCCATGGTCGGCAATGTTCTCGCCCAGAGTGAGCTTGCCGTTTGCGTTGAGGCCGGGAAGAACCTCAATCTTGTCGAAGAAATCAACTATAACCTGTGTACGCTCGTTGAACTTGGCTGCGTCCTCGCCGGTCCACCAGTTAGCGAAGTTTCCGTCCTTGTCGAACTGGCGGCCCTGGTCGTCGAAACCGTGAGTCATCTCATGGCCTATTACAACGCCAATCGCGCCGTAGTTGAATGCGTCGTCCTCCTCCATGTCAAAGAACGGGTACTGCAGGATACCTGCGGGGAAGCAGATTTCGTTTGTCGTGGGGTTATAGTATGCGTTCACTGTCTGCGGTGTCATGTGCCACTCCTCGCGGTCAACAGGCTTGCCCCACTTCTCGTCAATGTGCTTCTGCCATCCGAACTCCGACATGCTGCGGCATATGTCGGCATAGCTCATGGCCGGGTCAATGGTGAGCTTGCTGTAGTCGTCCCACTTGTCGGGATAGCCAATCTTTACGGTGAATGTGTTCAGTTTCTCATGTGCGGCCTTCTTTGTCTCCTCGCTCATCCACTCCTGCGCGTCTATGCGCTCGCCAAGTGCAATCTGCAGGTTCTTCACAAGCTGTGTCATGCGCTCCTTTGCTGCAGGGGGGAAGTGCTTGGCAACGTAGAGCTCGCCAATGATGTCGCCAAGTGAACCGTTCACAGCGTCAAGCGCGCGCTTCCAGCGTGGCTGCTGCACCTTCTTGCCGCTGAGCACTGTGCCGTAGAAAGCAAATGTCTCGGCCTCAATGTCGTCGGTGAGCTCGTTCGATGTTGAGCGCATGACTTTCCACTCAAGGTATGCCTTGAGGTCGGCCATTGGGGTGTCGCTGATTATGGCAGCCGCTTCCTTTATCGCCTCGGGATGGGCAAGGTTAACAGTCTCAATGCCGCTGATACCCAGTATGCTGTAGTATGTGTCCCAGTCAATGCCAGGAACAGTCTCTTTCAGTTCGGCATATGTCATCTTGTGATAGCTGCTAAGCGGGTTGCGGCGCTCCACGCGGCTCAGGTGCTTTGCCGCGAGGCGTGTCTCAATGGCCATGACGGCCTTCATCTTGAGCTGTGCCTCCTCGGCAGTGAACCCGAATAGCCTGAACATGTTAACGATGTATTCCTGGTACTTTGCACGTATATTCGCCGAGCTTTCATCGGTGTCGCTGTAGTACTCCTTCTCGGGGAGCGAGGTACCGCCCTGGTACAGGCCAAGCTGGTTGCTGTTGCTGTCCATTATGTCGGTGCCTATGCCTGTGCCGAAGAAACCGCCTATGCCTACACGGTAGTTCCTTGCCATAAGGGGGATAATCTCGCCCTTCTCCTTGAGTGCAGCAATCTCGTCCATGTATCTCTTTACGGGTGCGGTGCCCTCGGCATTGCGGCGTGTGCTGTCCATTACAATGTTGTAGAGGTCGCCCACCTTCTGCGCATTGCTGCCTGGCTCGCTCTGCTGTGCGGCCTGCTCAAGGACAAGGTCCTTAAGCTGCTCCTTGCTCTTCTCGCGCAGGGCGTCGAACTGTCCGTAGCGTGAATATTCGTCGGTCATTGGGTTGGCCTCCTGCCAGCCGCCTGTTGCATACTGGAAGAAGTCTGTTCCTGGGTCCTGTGTCGTGTCCAGGTTTGTCAATAGCTTTGAATCCATACTCTCTTTTGTTGTGCACGCGCCAAGGCCTAGCAGCATGGCCGCGCAGATAAATAACTTTTTCATATTCTTTATTGGTTTATGTTTTCCAGTTCCTCAATGCTCTTCTCCCATTCGGCCACAGCGTCGTCAAGCTGTTTCTTCAGCGTTGCGTATTTCGTGAAGTTCTCCTGTGTGCTGCCATCGGCAGTGCTCATGAGCGCCTCGAGCGCTGCTATTGCCCCTTCAAGCTCGTTTATTGTCTTCTCATTCTCCTCGACCTGCCTTTCAAGCCTGCGGCGCAGTCGCTGCTGCTGTTTCTCTGCTTCGTAGCTGAGCCTGTTCTCGTTTGCTGGCCTGGGCGTCTCGGCCGGCTGTGTGGGGCTCTTGGTGAGCGATAGGGCCTCGTTTATGTTGCTTGCGTTCTTTGCTGCCAGATAGTCATAGATACCTCCCAGGTGCTCGCGTACCTTGCCGTCTCCGAATTCATAGACTTTTGTCACAAGGCCGTCGAGGAACTCGCGGTCGTGGCTCACGATTATTACAGTGCCGTCAAAGTCACGTATGGCCTCCTTGAGTACATCCTTTGACTGCATGTCGAGGTGGTTTGTAGGCTCGTCAAGGATGAGAAGGTTCATCTGGCGCAGCAGAAGGCGTATCATGGCAAGGCGGCTTCTCTCGCCGCCCGAGAGCACCTTTACAGGCTTGTCCGAGGCCTCGCCGCCGAACATGAATGCGCCCAGTATATCGCGTATTCGCAGGCGTATGTCGCCAGTCGCGACATTGTCGATTGTCTGGAATACGGTGAGGCTCTCATCGAGCAGCTGCGCCTCGTGCTGTGCAAAGTAGGCTGTCTCTACGTTGTGCCCTATGGTGATTTTTCCATCATAATCCAGTTCGCCCAATATGCATCGCACCAGAGTGGTCTTTCCTTCGCCGTTACGTCCCACGAATGCCACCTTTTCGCCACGGTTTATAGTGAGGTTTACTCCGCTGAACACTGTGTGGCTGCCAAAGCTCTTGGCGGTGTCCTCGCAGATTACCGGGTAGTTGCCGCTGCGTGTGGCAGGGGCGAACTTGAGTCTCAGCCGGCCTGTGTCCTCCTCGTCAATCTCAATGGGCACCATCTTCTCGAGCTGCTTTATGCGGCTCTGTACCTGCACGGCCTTGGTGGGCTTGTAGCGGAAACGCTCGATGAACTCCTTAGTGTCGGCAATCTCCTTCTGCTGGTTCTCATATGCCCTCAGCTGCTGTTCGCGGCGCTCCTTGCGTGCTTCCATGAACTTGTCGTAGGGCAGCCTGTAGTCATATATTCTGCCGCAGGATATTTCTATGGTGCGGTTGGTTACCGCATTGAGGAATGCGCGGTCGTGGCTCACAAGGAGCACTGCGTTGCCGCTACGGGCCAGGAACTGCTCCAGCCACTGTATGCTCTCGATGTCGAGGTGGTTTGTGGGCTCGTCGAGCAGCAGTATGCCGGGGTGCTGAAGCAGCAGCTTGGCAAGCTCAATGCGCATGCGCCATCCGCCGCTGAACTCGCGGGTGGGGCGTGTGAAGTCGGTACGCGAGAATCCCAGTCCTTGCAAGGTGCGCTCAATCTCGGCCTCGTAGTGGCTGCCGCCCATCATGGTATACTGCTCATTAAGGTGCGTGTAGTCCTCGATGAGCTGATGGTAGCCTTCGCTGTCATAGTCGGTGCGTTCGGCCAGCTCGTTGTTCATCCTCTCAAGACGGGCCTCCATCTCGTGTATGTGGACGAAGGCCTGCTCTGCCTCCTCGTATACAGTGCGCCCGTCTGTGTGGTGCATTACCTGGGGCAGGTAGCCTATAGTGAAATCCTTGGGCTTAGATATTGTCCCGGATGTGGGTCCCTGCAGTCCTGCAATAATCTTCAGCAGGGTACTCTTTCCTGCGCCGTTCTTTCCTACAAGCGCAATCCTGTCACGCTTGTTTATTATGAAACTAACGTCATGGAACAGGTTAGTCCCGCCGAAGTCTACTCTTATGTTGTCTATTGAAAGCAAAATCCTGTATATTATATAATGTGTAAATGGGGTGGTGTTCAGTGTCTAATATTTAATGTCGCAACTGTTCTATAAACCATTTCGCATTAAATTGCAAACTCCATCCCCTTTTCTGCGACCTTGGGTCGCAAAGGTACTCTTTTGCAGCGAAAAATGCAAGTATCCTCAAACCGCAATCCGCGGTAAAAGTGTTTTTGAGGTTTTGAGGTGTCTGTTTGCTTATAAAACCCACTTGAAATAATCGGTTAGGAGAAGAAAAAGAAGAAAAACGGCACAATCGCCGTCTTATCTGCGATTCTTTCTATACCTTTGTTTGCAAATAAAAGCATATGAACGATTTACATACATACGTCAAGGCGGTTGCTATCTCGTTACCCAATTTCCAAGCAATCCGAATAACCGTTTAATTCTAAGATAATTGCAATTTATGCGATTTTTCATACAAAAAAGCATTAAAAAACTTGCACGAAATGTAAAGTATTTGTATATTTGCAATGATTTCAAAAATGAAATATAAAACAGACGATAATATGAAAGTGTCAAGAGCAGAGCTTAAGCAGGAACTTATAGATGCGGGCATACGTCCTTCGGTACAGCGTCTTGCAATATTCGAGTATGTGCGCCAGAGTTGCCAGCACCCGACTGCGGAGACTGTCTATGAGGCCTTGCGCGACGAGTTGGGTTCGCTCTCATTGACAACAGTGTATAATACGCTCAGGCTGTTCGTGGATGCAGGCCTCATCTCAATGCTCACAATTGATGACACTTTCCGCTGTTTCGACGGTAACCGCTGCTGCCACGCACACTTCCGCTGCAACAGTTGCGGAAAAATAGTTGACTTGCAGATGAGAAAGGATTTCATGTCGCTTGTCGAGGGACTTGAGGGATATGAGGTTACCGATGCGCAGCTCTATCTCAAGGGGCTATGCCCCGATTGTCTGAAAAAATAAGGAATGATAGATAATACAATTAATAATTAACGGCTTAAAATTTAAAGACTATGAAAAAGTTCATTTGTTCAGTATGTGGTTATATTCATGAAGGTGATTCAGCTCCTGAGCGTTGTCCAATGTGTAAGGTTCCTGCTGAGAAGTTCAACGAGATGCAGGAGGGTAACGGCAAGCTTGAGTTTGTCCAGGAGCATGTGATTGGTGTGGCAAAGGGCTGTGATGATGAGATGATTAAGGACCTTAACAACCACTTCATTAGCGAGTGCACCGAGGTTGGCATGTACCTTGCAATGAGCCGCCAGGCCGACCGTGAGGGCTATCCCGAGATTGCCGAGGCTTTCAAGCGCTATGCATGGGAAGAGGCAGAGCACGCAGCAAAGTTCGCAGAACTGCTTGGTGATGTTGTTTGGGATACAAAGACTAATCTCGACAAGAGAATGAATGCAGAGTCAGGCGCATGTGCCGACAAGTACCGCATTGCAAAGCGTGCCAAGGAACTGAACCTCGACGCTATCCACGATACAGTACATGAGATGGCGAAGGACGAGGCACGTCACGGCAAGGGTTTCGAGGGCCTGTTCAACCGCTACTTCAAGTAATAGGATAACAGAGATAGACAATACATAAGGCGGCGCACATTCAGGTGCCGCCTTATGTTGTCTATGTTATGCCTGATGGTCTCTGTAAAGAGGTCTTTCACCCTTTGAGAAGGGGTGCAAAAGCAAACCGCAAGATTTTGAGTTCCCTCGTCGCTTTGTCGGGATGAAAGGCAGGACAGGCTATTCCTCTTCCTGCTTATCCTTGCCGAAGAATGTGAAGTTCACGCTGCCATAGGCCACGTGCCTCAGGAACATCGGGTGTTCACTGAAGTCATAATCCTTGCCGTGTTCAAAGATGAAGATTCCGTTCTCTTTCAGCATGTTGCCACTCAATATAAGGTCAGGTATCTCCTTGAGTTCTTTCAGTGCATACGGCGGGTCGGCAAATATGAGGCCATAGCTGCTGCTGCAACGGCGTATGAAACGGAATACGTCGTCACGTACTATGCGCCAGCTGCTGTCGCCAAGTGCTGTTGCGCACTTTTTCAGGTGCGCGAAGTGCAATGCGTCCATCTCTACCGATGTTACCTGGGTGCAGCCTCTTGACAGCAGCTCAAGGCTTATGCTTCCTGTGCCTGAGAAGAGGTCCAGGGCCGCTGTCTCCTCAAAGTCAAGAATGTTGTTGAGGATATTGAACAGGTTCTCCTTAGCAAAGTCGGTAGTGGGCCTTGCCTTGAAGTTGCGCGGGACGTCAAAATGACGCCCTTTGTATTTGCCGCTGATTATTCGCATAGTATAAGTGCCTGAAGGTCAAATGGTATTCCTTTCATCCTGTTGAGCAGGGTGGGGTGGAACTGCTCGCTAGGGTTTATGCGTTTCCTGTTCTTTATGAAACGCGATATAAGTGTCTGCAGCTCTTCAACCTGCTTGTCTCCGCAGAGATAGAGCGTATCTTCTGTCTGTGAGAACCCTTGCTCTTTCCAAATGCTCAGCATGTAGAAGAGGTGGTCTTCTCCGCTCTCCGACCTGAAACTTGCCGATATCCCGGCCTTCCCCTCCTTTACGGGTATGAAGAGCGAGTGTTCTCCCTGAAGGCAGGCCAGCATGAAGCTCTCCTCGGGGAACGGGTTGCGGGTGATATATCCCATAAGTATGCTTGCTGGCGTGTAGTATGTCACCTCGCCAAGCTGCTGCAGGGTCTCGTATACGCCTCTGTCTACAGGGAAGAGTATTGTCATGCCCTGTACATTGAGCCTGTTGGGGATAATCTCTGAGCCGCTGTCACATTTGGGGAAGCAGCAGCGGTAGAACGCCTTGTAGTCCTGCCTGCTGTCATATTCTGCCGGCAAGGCGGTATACTCGGCGGTCTCAATTATTGCCTTTACTTCGTGCCATTCTCCTTCCGCTATGAACTCACATTCATTAATGGCCTTGCGCAGGTTTGCCCCTAGGCTTGTGCTGCTGTCAGTGGGGTAGAAACTGTATTGCAGCGACTCGGGTTCCGGCGCGATATAGCTGCAAAAACAAAATCCATTCGTACTGATACGAATGGATAATGTCCTGTTTGTGCTTTTATCCACGTTCATGGGATTATTCCCAGTTACCGATATTCTTGTTAGGAACTTTCTTGTCACCTATCTTCAGGCATGGGACTACGTCGAAAATCTCCTTGCCTTCAGTATCGCGCAATGTGTTGCCGTCGGCGTCCTTGTGGTATTCCTTCCTTACTGGACGGTTGTTCTTCTTTACCTCAAGCAGGTAGTTGTCAAGTTCCTGCTGGTTGATACCTTCAAGATAGAACTTTGTATCGGCATATGCCTCGAACAGTGCGCCGGTTCCGCTGCGGCCGTTTGTCTCCATGACAATCTTCTCGCCGTTGCCGAACGGGATGAACTGCAGCGAGTCCACTGGATAGTTGCGGTTGTGGTAAAGCGTGTCAAGAAGGTTTACCCATGTGGTGTCGCGGCTGAACTCCTTGAGCGAAAGGGTCTGGTGAGGGCTCTTCTTCTTCTCAATCTCGTCGAATACCTTCCAGTCATCCTTCTCTACTGCCTGTGCAAGTATTGTGAGGAATACTGAGTCGGACTGGTTTGTTGTAAGGCCGTGAACCTCCTCCATCTGCTCGCTCCTTCTCCTCTTCTTGTTCTCCTTCTTGATATAGTCGTTTACGTAGGTAAGAAGATAGGCCTGCTGCTCGTCGCTGAGCTCATAGATTTTCTTTACAATGCCCTTCTTGCCTGTCTTAATAAATTCTGTAAGTGTCTCGAAGTCCTCGGCATACCTGTTGTTCTGTGAGTAGAACTCCTCCTGCGCCTTCTTGATGTCTACAAGACGCTTGATTACAACCTCTTCCCTGTCTTCCTTTACTTCCTTGAATTCTATTGGGTTCATGATGCTTCGTACGCATATGTAAACCAACCCTGCAATTACAGCAAGCAAAATAACTTTTAGTACGTTTTTCATTGCTCTATATTTTTTTATTATGTATTTTCGTGTCGCAAAAATAAGAAATAAAAACGAAAATTCGCCTTTATAGGCTTTTTTTTATCGGTAAATGTGATAAATAAGTATTTAGCCACACAAATTAAAATAAATTTCCCTTTCAATCCAACTGATGAGCAGGAAATTTCGCTTGAAAAAATTTCGGAATTCATCCTTTCGCCCGATGACCGCAAGATTTTCATGCTCTGCGGATATGCGGGAACGGGAAAGACAAGCCTTGTGTCGGCGCTTGTGAAGACCATGGCGCAGCTCGAGAGGCGCTGTGTACTGCTGGCCCCTACAGGCCGTGCTGCCAAGGTGTTCTCTTCCTATTCGGGCAGGAGCGCGTTTACAATACACAAGTGGATTTACAGGCAGAAGACAATGCTTGACGGCTCGCGTTTCGTGCTCATGGAGAACAGGGCGTCCAATACGCTCTTTATTGTGGATGAGGCCTCAATGATATCTAATGCAGGTACTTCGGGTTTCGGGACTGGTGCCCTGCTTGACGACCTCATCGAGTTCGTATACTCGGGGCCTGGCTGCTCCCTGCTGCTGCTTGGAGACACGGCGCAGCTGCCGCCTGTGGGCGAGGAGGTGTCCCCGGCGCTTTCGGCGCCGTACCTCAGGTCTATGTTCCTGAACGTGGCAGGCGTGGAACTCACGCAGGTAATGCGCCAGCTCGACGGTTCAGGCATCCTGCAGAACGCTACAATGCTGCGCAGCATAATATGCAGCGGCGAGTGCGGGATTATGCCCAAGGTAAGGCTCAGCGGCTTTGAGGATATCTCTGTTGTCTCGGGCGACGCTCTCATTGAGGCCATTGAGGGGTGCTACAGCCAGGCTGGTACCGATGAGACTATTATCCTGTGCCGTTCGAACAAGCGGGCAAATGTCTACAACGAGGGTATAAGGCGCCGCATTCTCTATCGTGAGGATGAGCTTAACCGTGGCGACATGCTCATGGTTGTGAAGAATAACTACTACTGGCGCGAGGTGCTTGGCCGTGAGGACAAGACGCTGCTCGACAAGATAGACTTCATTGCCAACGGCGATATGGCCCAGGTTGTTCGCGTTGGAGGGGTAGAGGAGATGTATGGCTTCCGCTTTGCCGAGGTTACCCTGGCCTTCCTTGACTATGAGGATTGCGAGATTGACGTGAAGATAATGCTTGATACGCTCACTAGCGAGTCACCTTCGCTCACGCGCGATGAGAGCGAGCGGCTGTTTGCCGCCGTGTGGGACGACTATCCCGAGATTCAGTCGAAGCGCAAGCGCATGGAGGCGGTGCGCGAGAATCCTTACTATAACGCATTGCAGGTAAAGTATGGCTATGCCGTTACCTGCCACAAGGCCCAGGGCGGCCAGTGGAAGCGTGTGTTCATTGACCAGGGGTATGTTACAGAAGATATGATGGGTGCCGATTATTACCGTTGGTTGTATACAGCGTTCACGCGTGCAAGCGAAAAACTGTATCTGGTAAACTGGAGCGAGAAGTCCTGTGTGTGAGGCCGGTATATTATCTAGCCTCATATATAAAAGATGGTGACCCGTTCTGCTTTTGGGTCACCATCTTCTGTATTGCGATGTTGTGATTACTGTATAATCTCGAACACTTTGTCTATTGCGGCCTTTATGCCTTCAGGGTTCTTGCCGCCGGCCTGTGCAAAGTGTGCCTGGCCGCCGCCGCCGCCCTGCATTTCACGAGCAGCCTGTCCCACAATCTTGCCTGCGTTTATGCCGCGCTCCACAAGGTCGGCACTTGCCGATATTGTGAGCTGTGGCTTGTGGTTGTGTATGCTGCCGATTACAACAAGAAGGTTCTCGGGCTGCTCCTGGCGAAGCATGAACACAATGTCCTTGACTGTCGCAGGCGCTGCGGGCAATATTGCGCTTATGTAGCGCATGCCACCCATTTCCTTGATATCCTTGAGAAGGTCATTCTTCATTGACGCAGCCTTCTCCTTTGCATACTCCTCAATCTCCTTCTTCAGTTCGGCATTCTCGGCAATTGACTTGGCGATGGTTGCCTTTAGGTTAGGTACGTTGTTGAAGAGCGCGTGTATCTCCTTCATAAGGCTCTGGAGCTTGTAGAAGTGGTTCTCGAGCGCCTCGCCTGTGATAGCCTCAATACGGCGTACGCCTGCGGCAACAGAACTCTCGCTTATAATCTTTACCATACCGATGTTGCCGGTTGAAGCAACGTGTGTGCCGCCACAGAACTCTATTGATGTGCCGAACTGAACCACGCGCACATGGTCGCCGTACTTTTCGCCGAACAGTGCTATGGCACCAAGTTTCTTGGCATCCTCAATGGGGATGTTGCGGTGGTCGGTGAGAGGGATGTTCTCGCGTATGCGGGCATTTACAATGCGCTCAACCTGCTCAATCTCTTCGTCGGTAACCTTCTGGAAGTGCGAGAAGTCGAAACGTATTGCGTCGGGTGTCACAAGAGAACCTTTCTGCTCAACGTGTGTACCGAGAACCTGGCGCAGGGCCTGGTCAAGAAGGTGTGTACATGAGTGGTTTGCGGCACATGCGGCACGTTTCTCCTTGTTTACCTGGGCGCTGAATGTGGCAGCCGGGTCTGCCGGGAGCCTCTTTGTTATGTGGATGGGGAGGTTGTTCTCCTTCTTTGTGTCGATTACCTCAATACGCTCGTCGCCGCATACAAGGAAACCGGTATCGCCTACCTGGCCGCCGCTTTCGGCATAGAACGGTGTCTCCTTGAGCACAATCTGGTAGAGCGTCTGGTTCTTCTGCTTTGTCTGGCGGTAACGGAGTATTGTCGTGCTGTACTCTGTGCTGTCATAGCCCACGAATGTGCAGTCGCCCTCGTTCACGTTAACCCAGTCGCCGTTCTCTACTGCGGCTGCATTGCGTGCGCGTGTCTTTTGCTTGAGCATCTCCTCGTCGAACTGCTCCATGTTTACCTCAAGACCGTTCTCGCGCAGGATAAGCTGGGTAAGGTCAATCGGGAAACCGTAAGTGTCATAGAGGGTGAATGCCTCGACACCGCTGATTTCATTCTTGCCGGCGCTCTTGGTAGCGGCAATAATCTTGTCAAGCATCTGCATGCCGGTGGCAAGGGTGCGCAGGAATGACTCTTCCTCTTCCTTTATTACCTTGGTGATGAGCTCCTGCTGCTGTCCCAGTTCTGGGTAGGCGCCGCCCATGTTGTCTATGAGTGTAGGTACCAACTTGTACAGGAATGCCTGCTTCTGCTCAAGGAACGTGTATCCGTAGCGCACTGCACGGCGCAGAATGCGGCGGATTACGTAGCCTGCCTTTGCATTCGACGGCAGCTGGCCGTCGGTTATTGAGAACGAAATTGTGCGTATGTGGTCGGCAATCACTCGCATTGCAATGTCGGTCTGCTCGCTGTCGCCGTACTTCTTGCCCGAAATCTCGCCAATGCTCCTGATAATTGGCTGGAATACGTCGGTATCGTAGTTAGAGCGCTTGCCCTGGAGCGCCATGCATAGGCGCTCAAAGCCCATGCCGGTGTCAATTACCTTTGCGGGGAGCTCCTCAAGGTGCCCGTCGGCCATGCGGTTGTACTGCATGAACACAAGGTTCCATATCTCAATGACCTGCGGGTGTGAACCGTTCACAAGGTCGCGGCCAGGGATGGCGGCACGCTCCTCGTCGCTGCGGAGGTCGATGTGGATTTCGCTGCAGGGACCGCATGGCCCCGTGTCGCCCATTTCCCAGAAGTTGTCCTTGAGGTTGCCGTTGAGTATCCTGTCGGCAGGAAGGTGCTTTTCCCAGATAGCCGCGGCCTCGTTGTCGCGCTCGAGCCCTTCGCTGGCTGCCCCTTCGAACACAGTGACATAAAGGCGCTCCTTGTCAAGCCTTACCACTTCTGTGAGGTATTCCCATGCCCAGTCGATGGCCTCCTGCTTGAAGTAGTCGCCGAATGACCAGTTGCCGAGCATCTCGAACATTGTGTGGTGGTAGGTGTCATGTCCAACCTCTTCAAGGTCATTGTGCTTGCCGCTTACACGGAGGCACTTCTGCGAGTCGGCCACGCGCTTGCTCTTGGCCGGCGCATTGCCCAGTATTATGTCCTTGAACTGGTTCATGCCTGCGTTGGTGAACATGAGTGTGGGGTCGTCCTTGACAACCATGGGCGCAGAGGGTACAATGAGGTGTCCCTTCTGCTCAAAGAATTTCTTGAATGATTCCCTAATTTCTTTTGAGGTAAGCATATTACTGTTTTTTTATTTATTTCCTTTATTGTTGGCACACGTGTACCATGTACACTATTTTGCGGCGCAAAGTTACAAATTTTTGCCGAAAACTCTGCTGTATGCACCTATAAATAAAGAGTGTCCCTTAATTTTTGGATATTTGAATATTCCCTTGCCGCGCCATCTGTTACAGCAAGCTAAAAGCGCGCTCTAATGCTTGCTGTTTTTTTATGTTTTATTATCTTTGCAAGCAAGGAACGGGACCTGCCGTACAGGTTTCCTTGCTGTTCCTTAAGTTTTGCCGATGGGAAAGAAGAGAGTCTATTACATATTTGACCCCGATACAAGAACCTATAACCGTGTCTACCCGAACTTCGCCCAGAAGTTCCTGACGCTTCTCCGCCGATGTGTATACTACATAATCTTTGGCGGCCTCTCTTTCCTGCTCTTCTCTCTTGTATTCGGCGACAGGGGCTCCCACGAAGCGCAGCATGAGAACTCGCAGCTGCTGGCGCAGTACCAGATTCTCTCGGAACGCCTCGACCGTGCGCTGCTTGTGCAGCAGGACATTCAGCAGCGCGACGATAACCTTTACCGTGTGATGCTTGACGCCGAGCCTGTCTCGTCGGCAGTGCGCAATGCTGGCTATGCGGGAACAGGCAGATATGACGAGCTGCTCAAGATGGATAACTCGGAGCTGCTGGTAGAGACAACGCAGAAGCTCGATTTCCTTGAGAAGCAGCTCTACCTGCAGGTAAAGTCCTTTGATGAGATTGTGGCCCTCAACAAGGAGGCCGAGGACCGCATACACCACATACCTTCAATACAGCCCATTGCCAACCGTGACCTCAAGCGCACGGCCTCGGGCTACGGATATCGCATTGACCCGATATACAATGTGCGCAAGTTCCACAAGGGCATGGACTTCTCGTGCGACAAGAAGACGCCTGTATACGCAACGGCCAACGGTGTTGTGGAGAGCGCGGAATGGAAGCGCGGCTATGGATATACTGTGGTGATTGACCATGGCTATGGCTACAAGACACTCTATGCCCATCTGCTCGACAAGAAGTTCCTTGTAAAGAAGGGGCAGAAGGTGGTCCGAGGCGAGCAGATTGCATTTAGCGGCAACTCAGGAAAGAGCTCTGGCCCGCACCTTCATTACGAGGTGATTGTAAAGGGGCAGCACGTGAACCCTGTTAACTACTACTTTATGGATCTTGATGCCGACGGCTATGACCAGATGCTGCAGATGGCCGAGAACCATGGCAAAATATATGATTGACATGTCACTGAACAAGAACAAGGACCTTAAGCTCTATTACTCCATAAAGGAGGTTGCCGCTGAGCTCTCGGTAACGGAGACTACGCTGCGCTATTGGGAGACAATGTTCCCCCAGCTCTCGCCCTATAAGGGCGCGAACGGCGTGCGCCGTTACACAAAAGAGGATATTAAGACCCTGCGTACAATATATCATCTTGTAAAGGAGCGCGGCCTTACCATTGCGGGAGCAAAGCGACAGCTCAAGGGCGCAGGCGTGAAGGAGAGTGCCGAGAATGTGAGCGAGGTGATTGACCGCCTCAAGGCCATACGGGAAGAACTTCTTGGAATTAAGGAACAGTTAGAGGTCCTGTAGTCTGGAATCCAAAAAGAGCAACGGCATTGCTGCGAATGGGGTTAGGGCGCGAGTCTGTTCATTCTATATTTGCACTGTCATTGACTCGTTTTGCTTTTCGCCACCCGCGTGGCATAAACTTCGTCTATGCTTCACGCGACTAATGGCTGCAAAACTCGTCGATAACAAAAAGGTCATTGACTCGTTTTGCTTTTCGCAACCCAAACGGCATAACCTACGGCTATGCTGCGTTTGACCTGTTGCTGCAAAACTCGTCGATAACAAAACGTTGTTTTGTCATTTCGATACGCAGTGAGAAATCTCTGTACTCTGTCTTGAGATCCTTCCGTTCCGTCAGGATGACAGGTGCGCGCATTGTCCTCTGTTCTCTGTACTCTGTACTCTTGTCTACAGGAACTCCCTCCCATTTTGTCTTACCCTATCCTTGCAATAGTCTTTATATTATTGATTTTCTTCAGGTTCTCGCAGATGTTCTTTACATCCTCTACGTCGTGGACGTTTATCCAGAAGGTGCCTTCAAAGATACCGTCGTTGCTCTCAATGTGCATTTTCTGTATGTTGGCGTTGAGCTGCTGGTATATTATTGCCGTTATCTCGTGCAGCACACCCATGCCGTCTATTCCCTTTATCTGGATGGGCACTGCAAAGTAGAGCTGCTTGTGCGTCTCCCACTTGGCAGCAAGAATCCTGTCGCCGTGGCTGCTCTTGAGGGTGTTCGCTACAGGGCAGTTGCGCTTGTGTATTACAATATGCTTCTCCTCGTCGTAGTAGCCCAGCACGTCGTCTCCAGGGATGGGGTGGCAGCAGTCTGCAATGATGTAGCTGCTCTTGATGTTCTCGTCGGTAAGGTTGAGGGCCTTCTTGCGGTCGACTTCCTCATGTACGGTAACCTCTCCTTCCTCTTTCTTCTTGTCGCGGCTGAACGAGAAGAGTGACTGGAAACTGAACTTCTTGTTGCCTAGCAGCGCGTCCTTGTCCTCGTTCCCTAGCACTATTGTCCCCTTGCCAATTGCGGCAAGCAGCTCGTCGCGGTCCTTAAGCCTGTGGAGTTTCCACAGTTTCTCCACGTTCCCCATGTAGTTGCTCATGCCTTCCTGCTCCAGGAACTGGTTAAGCTTCTCCTCGCCTTCGTTCTGCAGCAGTCTCTGCTGGCGCCTCAGTGCGGCCTGTATCTTGGTACGGGCCTTGGCCGTTGTCACGAAAGTGAGCCAGCTCTCGTCAACGCGCGATGAGTTGGATGTGAGAATCTCCACCTGGTCGCCGCTCTTGAGCTGGTGGCTCATTGGCACTAGCCTGTGGTTTACCTTGGCTCCTATGCAGTGGTTCCCGAGGAATGTGTGTATGCTGTATGCCAGGTCAAGCGCGGTACAGTTCTGCGGCATTGTCTTTATGTCTCCCTTTGGGGTGAAGACGAAAATCTCTGTTGCGTAGAGGTTAAGCTTGATGGTGTCGAGGAAATCGAGCGCGTTAGGCTGCGGGTCGTCGAGTATTTCCTTGATTGTGTGCAGCCAGTTCTCGAGCTGGTCGTCATTCGAAGTCTCTCCCATGCTCTTGTACTTCCAGTGCGCGGCAATGCCTTTCTCGGCAACCTCGTTCATCTTCTCGCTCCTTATCTGCACCTCAATCCACTCTCCGCGCTGGCTCATGAATGTGGCGTGCAGCGCCTTATATCCGTTGGTGCGGGGCTTGTTCACCCAGTCGCGCAGGCGGTCGGGGTGGGCATTGTAGAGCCTGGTGAGCGCTATGTATATGTTGAAGCATTCGTTGTTCTCGTCCTCGCCTTCGCGTGGCGTGAAGATTATGCGCACTGCAAGAATGTCGAATATGTCCTCGAACGCCACATGCTTCTTCTGCATCTTGTTCCAGATGGAGTAGGGCGACTTTACGCGCCCTATTATGTGGTATGTGTACCCCATCTTGTCGAGCTGCTCGCAAATTGGCTGGGTGAACTCGGCATACAGGATGTCGCGCTCACGCTGTGTCTTCTCAATCTTCTTCTCTATGCGTGCGTACTCCTCGGGGTGCTCATACTTGAAGCTGAGGTTCTCGAGCTCGGTCTTTATCTTGCTGAGTCCCAGGCGGTATGCGATGGGGGCGTATATGTAGAGTGTCTCGCCGGCAATCTTGTACTGCTTGTTTACCTGCATGAACTCAAGTGTGCGCATGTTGTGCAGGCGGTCGGCTATCTTTATGAGTATGACGCGTATGTCCTCGCTCATAGTGAGTAGCAGTTTCTTGAAGTTCTCGGCCTGTGCCGAGGCGTGCGCGCCGAAGACTCCGCCCGATATCTTGGTGAGCCCGCCCACGATATCGGCAATCTTGCTGCCGAACAGGTTCTTTATGTCCTCAACGGTGTAGTCGGTGTCCTCGACCACATCGTGCAGCAGGGCTGCGCATATGGATGTGGAGCCCAGGCCTATCTCCTTGCTTACAATCAGTGCAACTGCGAGGGGGTGCATGATGTACGGCTCGCCGCTGTGGCGGCGGACACCCTTGTGTGCCTGGCGGGCAAAGTTGAAGGCCTTTGTTATCAGTTCTACCTTCTTGCGGTGCTGCGATGCCAGGTAGGTATCGAGCAGTTCCTGAAAGGCAGCGTTAATGGCGGCCTCTTCGTCAGTCATCCGTTTCTCCTCGAAGTTATCCATGGTTCTACTTGTATATCTTAAGGTACTTTCCAGCGCGTATCTTGGTGTTGCGCATTCCGTTCCACCTCATTATCTGCTTCACTGTGACACGGTATTTCCTGGCAATGCTGCCGAGTGTCTCGCCGTTCTTTATCTTGTGGCGTATGAGGTTGCCTGCGCCGTCATCGTTCTTCTTTGCGTCCTGCAGCATTTTCGCGACATTCTGCTCGGGAAAATAGGTCTCCTTCTTATGCCTGTATACGCTGTCCTCGTTCTCCACGAACCTTGCAATGACATCATTGGCAAGGCGCAGGACGTATGTCTCGTTCTCTCCTGGGACAATGTCCTTTATGTACTGGGGGTTAAGTGCCCTTATCTCCTCTATGTCGGCATTGCACACCTCGGCAACCTGCCTGAAGTGCAGGTTCTTGCTTACATGGACGGTGTCTGTCGCAACAGGGATGTTGGGCTCCATGGGGCATATTCCGTGGTCCTCGTAGAACGTCATTATGTAGTTAGCGGCAATGAAGCCTGGGAGGTAACCGCGTGTCTCGCGTGGCAGCCATGGGTATATCTCCCAGAAACCGGTCTTTCCGCCTGAGCGCCTTATTGCCTTGTTCACGTTGCCAGGGCCGCAGTTGTATGCGGCAATTGCCAGTTCCCAGTTGCCGAACATGCCGTAGAGGTCCTTGAGGTATGCCAGTGCGGCGCGTGTCGACTTGAGAGGGTCGAACCTCTCGTCAATGTAGTTGTTCGACTTAAGGCCGTAGAGCTTTCCTGTAGTGAACATGAACTGCCAGAGTCCTTTGGCACCCATCCTTGACTTTGCCTTGGGGTTCATTGCCGACTCGATAACCGGAAGGTACTTGAGCTCATGCGGAACGCCCAGACGGTCAATCTCCTCCTCAATCATTGGCATGTAGAACTCCGATATTCCGAGCATGTACGATACCTGTGAGCGCATTTTCTTTGTATAGCGGTCAATGCAGGCGCGCACCATGTTGTTGTATGGCATTCTAACAATGGAAGGCATGCTTACAAGGCGCTTTGCATACATGGTGTCTGTCATTACAATATTCTCCCAGCCGCTTGTGTTGCAGTCAAGTTTCTTTAGCAATGTACGTGCCTGCCATGTGCTGAGCAGGCTGTCTGTGTTCGCTGCCATGCTCTCGGGGATATCAAAGCTGCATGAGTCGGGCGCGCTCTCGTCAATGTCTACCACGTATTCAATGTCGGTAACAGTCTCGGCGGGGACCCGCTCCTCTTCGGGGCTTATGCTTATTGCTCCGCTGTACTCGCCCTTGTCCTTGCCGCTGCCGGATATGTCCTTTGTTGTGCTGCACGACAGCAGCATTGCTATTGCTGGCAGTGCCAGCGCTATTCTCTTCAGTATATGTCGCATTTTCAGAATGATAGGTTGAAGTTTAGTCCGTAATACCCCCCGTCGGGCATGTCGCCGCTGCCCTGGATGTGCTGGGGCTCTATCGTGAGGTTTATGTCTTCGGTTATGTCAAAGCTGGAGAGCTGCGCGTCCACATATGCGTCGATTACGGATATCGCGTACACTCCTATGAAAGAGAAGATACTCATGTCGCGCCAACGGCGATAGCGGTCCTTTCTTCTCTTGAACACCTTCTTGAGGTATTCCATGTTCGCCTCGTAGTTGAACCCTGGGCGGAAGAAGTCCTTAAAGGAGTCGGTGTTAGGGTCGCTGTCCATTATGTCAAGGTATGCCTGGCGGTAGTCCTTGTACATCTGCCCGTTCCAGCTGTATGCGTAGAGGCAGCCTACGAAACCGCCATATACGATAGGGAGCTTCCAGTATTTCCTGTTGTATATCTGCCCTCCGCCTGGAATTATCAGCGCCATCCATGTGGCCTTCATCGGGTCGGGTCTCCTTATGGCAATGCTGCGCCTCCCTTCTCTCCCGCTGGCAGGGGTGCTGTCTGCTGGCATGAGCGGCGTCCTGAGCTCCATGTTCCTGTATGCGCTGTCAATCATCAGCGAGTCGGGGCGGGAGAACACCTCTACTGTCAGGAGCGAGTCCCTTGCGCCCACAGCAAGGTTCTCCTGCGCTGTCGCGCGGAGTGCAATGAAGGCAAATGCCAGCACGATGATTGCCTTCAGCCTGTATGTGGCGTGCCCGTCCTTCACTCTCTACTGGTTGAGCCTGTCGAATATTGCTATAATGCGTTCAAGTTCCTGCTCGTCCTTGAACTTTATGCTTATCTTGCCGTTGCCCTTGGGAGAGCATGTCAGCTGCACTGGTGTCTGGAAGAACTGGGTAAGGTGCTTCTTGAGCTGGTGGTATGTGGCGTCAAGCTTCTTGCTTCCCTCTTTCTTGGGCGCACCCTCGCTGCCTTTGCCTTCCTTCCTTTCCTTTACAAGCCTTTCCACCTCGCGCACTGAGTACTGGTTCTTTTCAATCTCATGGAAGATTTCCAGCTGGTCGCTGTGCGAGTCGAGCGACAGCAGCGCCTTGGCATGGCCCATGTCAATCCTCTTCTCCTTAAGCGCAACCTGTATGGTACCTGGCAGCCTGAGCAGGCGCAGGAAGTTCGCTATTGTAGCACGTCCCTTGCCCACTCTCTTGCTCAGCTGTTCCTGTGACAGGCTGTGCTGCTCGATGAGCTGCTGGTAGGCAAGCGCAATCTCAAGAGGGTTGAGGTCCTCGCGCTGTATGTTCTCGATAAGGGCCATTTCCATGGTGTCCTCGTCATCGGCCTTGAGGATATATGCGGGTATTGTGGTCTTCCCAGCGAGCTGCGAGGCGCGGAAACGCCTTTCGCCGGCGATAATCTGGTAGGTGTCGTCCTCCATCTTCCTGAGGGTGATTGGCTGGATGACGCCAAGCTCGCTTATCGAGTCGGCAAGCTCGCGAAGCGCCTCCTCGTTGAAGTCGCGGCGCGGCTGGTTGGGGTTAGCGAAGATTTTGTCAATCTCAATCTCGCCGATAGACGAAGAACCTGACGTGCGTACAGCCTCTGTAGAGATAAGCGCGTCAAGCCCGCGTCCCAGTGTGAATTTCTGTTTTGCCATTATGGAGACTATTTGTTGTTTCTGCTAATTATTTCCTCGGCAAGCGCCAGGTAGTTCTTGGCGCCTGTTGACTCAGCGTCGTACATTATCACGGGAATGCCCATGCTGGGTGCCTCGCCCAGGCGTATGTTGCGCTGTATTACAGTGTTGAACACAAGCTCGCGGAAGTGCTTCTTTACCTCGTTGTACACCTGGTTGCTCAGTCTCAGACGCGAGTTGAACATGGTGAGCAGGAATCCCTCGATGTCGAGTCCTGGATTGAGGTTCGACTTTATAATCTTTATTGTGTTCAGCAGCTTGCTTATGCCCTCGAGTGCAAAGTACTCGCACTGTACTGGTATGATTACCGAGTCGGCAGCAATGAGCGAGTTCACGGTGATGAGGCCCAGCGAGGGCGAGCAGTCAATGAGTATGTAGTCGTACTTCTCCTTGACTGGAGCAAGCGCGTCGCGCATTATCTTCTCCCTGTTGGGCATGTCTAGCATCTCAATCTCGGCTCCCACGAGGTCTATGTGCGAGGGAATTATGTCAAGTCCCTCTACGCAGGTCTTGTGTATGCCGTCCTTGGGCGAGGCCTTGCTTATGAGGCATTCGTATATTGAGCATTCTATGCTGCGTATGTCAATGCCAAGGCCCGACGAGGCGTTTGCCTGCGGGTCGGCGTCAATGACAAGTACTTTCTTTTCCAGTG
This sequence comes from Bacteroidaceae bacterium, assembly GCA_045592125.1. Classification (GTDB taxonomy): domain Bacteria; phylum Bacteroidota; class Bacteroidia; order Bacteroidales; family Bacteroidaceae; genus HGM04593. Next base: position 146,306 of record JAZNUE010000042.1, read on the forward strand.
TGGCCAGTGAAGCAGCAAGGTTTATTGCGGTCGTAGTCTTTCCCACGCCGCCTTTCTGGTTGGCCAGAGCAATTATCTTTCCCATTATTTCTTAACCTTTTAGTTCGCAGAATGCAAAAGCGCCTAATCTTGCATTCTAATATTCTGCAAAGGTAGGGAAAAAAACAGAATATCCTTTAAGCTTTCTCTTTTAGTTATGAACAGGCACGCGTGAAAAATGCTAAAGAATGTTACAGCGCACTGTAACGTTCTTTAGCATTATAGAAAGGCGACGGATTGGCTATTCTACAGCAATCTTGTCCCGCCTGGCGACAGTGCCGTCATCGGTAAGCACTATATATATGCCTTTCTCAAGGCCTGCTGTGCTTATTGTATTGCCTGCTGCGCTCCTTACGCTCCGTCCGTCAATGGAGTATATGGCAATGCTGCGCGTGCCGCACGGGGCGGTTACTGTATTGCCCGAGATGCTTATCATGGAGTTTCCGCTATCGGGCCCGATAATGCCGGTGTCCTCCCCCTTGCGCACAATCCTTACGGTGTAGCTCTCGCTGCGTGCCACGCTTTTTGCTTCAAGGCGGTCGCCGGAGACCACAATGTACTGTGCGCCGTTCTTTGCTGCCGACTGGGTCCACAGCAAAGACCACATGTCACCCATAACGGTGAGCAGGTAACTGTTCCAGTCGCTGTAGTACTGGTTGGTGCCGAATACTCCATGTTCGTTCAGGTATCTTCCATCGGCATTGCTGGTGACTTTGTAGCAGTTCTTGCCGCTTGCGTCAACAGTTATCTTCCACTCCTGGGCTGCTTTCGGTTCTGCGACCTCTTTGAATGCCGGTGTTCCGCCGCTGCCTTTCACATTGTTGTTCGTGAGGTAGCGGTTGCCGTCCATTATGTAATAGACTTCGTCATCGCTTATCATGTTCTCCTTGGGCTCCCCGCCAAGCGGAACAAGGTCAAAGATGTACTTGTCGGGAAGGGCCTCGCTTGAACTGCTCTGCTGTATGCGTGTGCCGCTTACGGTCCAGAAATTTGTGCCGGCACTGCCACCGTTCTGTATGGCATATTTGCCGTTTGCAAGGAGTGTGATTTCGTATGTGTGCCAAACAGCCTCGTAAGGGTTGGTATCGTTGCTTACTGTGAATGCTCCCTTTTCATTCAGATATCGGCTGTCTTCAACGTTTACAATCTTGTAACGGCCGGTACTTGCGTCAAGTGATATCTTCCACTCCTGTCGTTGTGGACGTATGGTGTCTACTGCCGCCTGTAATTGCGGAACGCTGCTTGCAACATTGGGCTTGGTATTTGTCAAGTATCGGCCATTGTGCATAATGTAGTATGTGCCGTTCTCTATTGCCTGTGCCGGGAAAATGTCCAATCGGTAGTCATGGTTCTCCTTGTATTTTGCGATAAGTTCGCCTGCACACTCCTTAAGGAACGGTTCTACATGTAGTGAACCTACAGCAGGGGAAGCAACCCGGAGCGAACCGGCAAAGTCGCGTGAACGTATTGCGGACTGCGCTTCAAGGTTCTCCTGATACTTAAGATAGTTCTCAATGAACTTTTCGGGGTTCTCTTCGGCAAGGGCGTTGTTCATTTCCACGAGTGCAATGCCGCGCAGACCCATATGTTTCATGGTCTGGAGCCAAGGGTCAATTTCGCTTGTGAGTTCCTCGGCCTCTCCGGCGGTGAGCAGTGTCTCTGCCGAACTTGCGAATTTATTGAATTGCTCGCCAATGGCGCTGAAAGCAGTGTTCCTGTCTCTGCCGATGTTGCTGTCATATATTTTCTTGGCGGCAACAAATTCCGGTGATTCGTCCGTTCGGCGCAACCCGTGTACGTTAGGGCCAAGGTCAACGTTGTTCTCGCAGAAGAAACGGAATGCTTCGTAGTTCTGAGGCATGATGTATCTCATTGCGGCCTCCCACGACTCGTCGGCATTGTATGCAGTCATGTTCCAGCAATAGTCGCCTATGCTGAAAAGGGATACTTTTGAGGCTTCGGCATATTCCATTGGATTTGCCACGAATCCCGACATCATGTCGGCAATATCAAGGTCGTTGCCGTAGGTGGGGCCCATGAGCAGGTGGTCAATACAGTAGTCGCTCACGGGGTAATTGAGCCATATGTATGCCTTGCGCTTGATTTGCCCGTTAATCCACTCCATGTCGCCCTTATTTATCATATCCACCACACTGTTTCCTGTCCACATGATGTTTACGTCACTATTCATCATGTTACCCAGCGCGGGCAGGTATACCGCGTTGGCCCAGCCACGGTTATACTGTGTGGGGCATATTATAAGCGGTTTAACGTCGGGGTAAGCGCTCTTCAGTTCTCCGGCTATGTAGTTCATTAGTTCGGCCTGTTCGTCGCCATGGGTGCCGTCGTCGTTCCAAAGGTCGTCCCAGAACACTGCAAAAGTGCGCACGCCCAGTCTGCACATGGCCTTGAGCTTGTTCACGATGTTCGCTCTGTCGGTATCGTTCCACTGGATATCCTCGCCGGGGTGTATTGCCCACACGAACTCGACCTTGTTCGCTTTTGCCGCATTTACATACTCGGTAATCTGTGCGGCCTGTGTGGCCGGGTACTCCTCGCGCCACTTGCTCTTGTGGTAAGCGTCATCCTTTGGTCCGTAGATGTATACGTTCATTTTCTGGCGACCGAACATCTCAAAAAGTCCCATGCGGTTTTCCTTGCTGTAGGGGTTGCCGTAGTAACCTTCCACCAATCCGCGTTGCGGCACACTGGGATAGTCGATTACCGTAACCTCCATCACTTGAGGTTGCGAGGCAATCTGTCGGTAGGTCTGCACTCCGTAGAATGTGCCGCTGCCGTCATTTCCGGCGATGATTACCTTGTTGCCCTCAATGGCAAGATAGTAGCCTTCGGACTTTTGAGGTATGAGGTCGGCGTATTCGGCAACCGCCTCATCATTGCGCTCGCCGATGATTACCTCAACCGTGCCGTTTCCGGTGCTGAAACTTCTGTTGAACAGGTTTACGGCGTCAGTGTCGGCTGTGTCGGCGCCTGTAATGGTGTATGTGGCGTCGTTGCTGAATGCAACCTTTCCGCTCCATTGTATTGATTGGGGAACGGGGTAGACTGTTGTTGTCTGTGCATTGGTTGTGCCGGATATTGCTGTACTTGTCAGTATGGCAGCAATGAATGCTTTTTTGAAATTCTTAATCATAATGTTTTCCTGCTTGAAAATGAGCGTTGTCTTATTATGGCGAATAATCACTTTACAAATGCCTTCTTGCCGTTTATGATGTATATGCCTGGTCTGCTAACTGTTTCAATCCTGCGGCCTTGCAGGTCGTAAATACCTGTTAGTTTCCCGTTTTCACCTTTCACCTCGCTAATACCTGTCTCTGTATCCATAACCGGGGTAAAGAGCAGTGAACAGTTGTATTTCGCACCATTCTTGATAAGATATTTGTCTATAGTAGCCACTTCGTTACAACTGCCGTTGCCAATTCCTTTCTGGTAGCAATCGAAATGAGCATAGACATTCCCCTTTTCCAGTTCCCAGATGTGGTCGGTCTTCTTCAGATGTTCGTCGCTGTAATACTGGAGAGAGAATGCTACATTGCCACGGGTATGCACGCTAATGCCTATTTCCTCCTCCGGATTAAAGATCAACAGGTCTCTCAACCCCTCGCGGTTACCCATGCTCTGAGGCATTGGATAAGGCTCGAACATGTCGCTTACGGTGGTGCGGTAACGGCCTAATGTTGAACCGCCGCGGCGGTCTACATAGTTCTCGTATGGTCCGTATGCATAATACTCCACGAACTCGAAATCTGCGGGGAACTCCATTGTCATGCCAATGCGGCGTGCGTCTGATACAGTTGCCGTGTATGAAGCGTCTATAAGCATTGCTCCGTCGGCAGTTATTGTATATACAAACTTGTAGTCGCTGCACCATGTAGACGCATTAACCTCAACAACTGCCTGTTTCTTGTCATCGCTCAATCTGAATGTTGCCGATTTTGACTTTATGCCGGGACCTACAGCATATTGGTTGAGTGTTTCGGTAGGCTTGTCATTCTCAATCCAACGGTAGTTGCCGTATTCCGGGCCAACCTCAATGAGACTGTTGCCTTCAACAACCCATGAGAGCATGGTACCGTCTGTCTTGAATGTCATTTCCATTCTTGAACTCTTTACGGAATAACCCTGTGCGGTTTCGGTAAGGGTCAGTTCCTCGTCCGGGTTCATGGCAAACGCAGTAGTGTCACGTTCTGCAAGCGTATATTGCTCAGTTGCTACGCAGTAACCACTCTCGGCCCACGATACTTCCTCCTTGCAACATACTTTAATGTTCAAAAGCATTTCCTTGCCGCTTACAGGCTCTGTCTTATAAGGGATGTTCAATATTGTCTCATCGCCGGGAGAAACTTCGGGGATGTCGACTCTGCCGTTCTCGACAGCCTTGCCGTCAATGAGTACCGAATACTCTATACAGAATTTGTCTAAAGAGATAAAGTCGTAATCATTCTTTATTGTAAGGTTGCGGCTTGCAACGTCATAGCCTTTGAACTTTATGTACTGATATACATATTTTACGTTGGTGAGTTCTGGGCTCCATGCGCGGTCGGCTGTAACAAGGCCATTGTTCACAAAGTTTCCCTGGTGAGGTCCGGGGTAGTCGAAACCTGTGCGGTATTTGTTCATGCCGTTAACCTTTAGAGTGCCGTTCTTTATATCCTCATAATCGTATATTGACTGGTCGGCCCAATCCCATATGCAGCCTCCGATTCCATATTTGCTGTTTTCTATCAAGTCCCAATACTCCTGCAGGTTTCCTACTGCATTACCCATTGCATGGGCATATTCGCACATGAAATAGGGCTGGCCTTTTGAGTTGCTGTTGGCGTCCTTGTCAACTTTCTCCAGAGTGGGATACATCACTGACCATATATCGGTATGTGCTGTGCCGGCACGTGTGGCGCCCTCGTAGTGTATCGGACGTGCGTCAAGGGCGCGAGCGGCTGCGTATGTATGCTGGAAATTCTTGCCGCCGCCGCTTTCGTTGCCAAGTGACCAGAAGATTATTGAGGGGAAGTTGCGGTCGCGGTAAACCATTCGTACGGTTCGGTCGATATACTGTGCTCTCCAACTCTCCTCGTTGGTTATGCCGCCTGCCTCCTTGCCCTTGTCCCAATTGTAGTGACACTCGACATCGGCCTCATCCATGCAATAAAGACCGTAGTAATCGAACATTGCATTCATCTTTGCCTGGCGGGGGTAGTGACTTGTGCGTACAGTGTTCATGTTTGCCTGTTTGAACATCTTTACATCGTTCAGCATTGTCTCAATATCAACGGTACGACCTGTTACAGGATGGGTGTCCTGTAGGTTGGCTCCCTTGAAGAGGACTTTTTCGCCATTTATGTACACCAGTCCGTTTTTGATGGCAATATCACGGAAGCCGTATTTTGTGGAGAATACATGCTCCTCGTTGCCGGCGGCGTTTTTCTGTGCAACCACTACGGTGTAGAGGTTTGGCGTTTCGGCAGTCCAAGGCAACAGACCGGACAGCCCGTCAAAAGCAACATCGGCAACCTTTGATGTTTCTCCTTCGGCAAAATCAAACTCAACGCTTTTCTTTGTCATCTCGCTGCCGTCCGGAGCAATAAGGGAAACCTCAACGCTCTTGCTTGCTGCCGCGCCGTCGCGGTTGTCCATTTCAACTGCCACATTCATTGAACCGGCTGTGTAACCGCTTGCCGCGTCCAAAGATGAGGTTATATAGTGGTCGCGCACAAATGTCTTCGGGGTTGCAAAGAGATATACATCGCGGTGTATACCGCTCATGTGCCACATATCCTGTCCTTCGAGGTAAGAGGCGTCGCTCCAACGTATAACCTGAACACAGACATTGTTCTTGCCCTGGCGTGCATGTCCTGTAATATCAAATTCAGCGTCATTGTTTCCGCTCTGTGTGTAACCCACATATTTGCCGTTCATCCAAATGAATACAGCGCCGTAGATTCCGTCAAAATGGAGGAACAGGCGTTTGTCGTTCCACTCTGCCGGCAGGTCAAAGTCACGGCGGTACGACGCGACTGAATTCAGCAAACCATTCTTCATTTCAATCATCGGAGGGTTGTTGTTGAAAGCGTATTCCACATTGATATACAGCGGGTCGCCGTAACCGTTCATTTCAAGGCATGAAGGAACGCTTATCTTGTCCCATGACGAAACATCGACATCGTCGCCCCAGAATGTCTCCTTGCCCGGGCGCTGGGCAACGCTTTCTACCCAATTGAGGTTCCAGGTGCCGTTGAGACTCAAGTACTCGGCATTCTGCGGTTCAATCCAAGGTAATTCATAACGCTCGTCGCCCTTCATCTTATCCACCGATGAGTATGGCATGTATGTTGCATGGCCGTCCTCCTTGTTCTCCCCGAAGAATGTTTCATCTTCCCACACATTGGGCATGGGAATGTCATCGGGATATACCTGTACAAGTTCAAACAAGGAACCGCTGCTGTATCCATTGGTCATCGAGAGGTTCTGCCCGTCGGCTTTCATGCCATACCATGTGGTGCTTGTCTTTGCATTTATTTTGTATACGCCCTTCTCACCCTCTACAGGGATAAACTGCAACTGCTGGTTCGCGTTGGTGTATGAAGGGTCCCATAAAAGAGGGTAGTTCTTGCCGCCTAAAGAGGCATCAATGGCCTTGCCGGAATAAGGATTGTAGAATTGACAATATTCCACCCCATTTGCATTGCGGCGCAACTGCCATACGAAATTTGCATTGCTGTTCTCATTGTAATTGTCAAGATATATTCTTGCGTCATTCGCGTTGTTGCCACGGGTGTTCAGTGCCATACCGCTCGATTTCTCACGGATAATGAAATAGCGTCCCATTACAGGCAGGTTCTCAATTTTCTTGTTCTTTATGTATTCCAAACGGAAATATGTAGATTCACCGCTTGCCTCTTTAGCCATGACAATTGAGGCGTCATCCTGTACCTGCATCACATATGTGTGGTCATTCTTGCATAGCAACTGTATAATGCCTTCGGCTTCGTTTATGACATTTATGTAGAAAGCCTGGTTGTCGCTGCACGTTCCTTCCCACTGCAACAGTCTGCCGGGTTCGCTTGTCATGTCTATGGCCTGGCCATAGTTGTCATTGTATAGTGTAAACAGAGGCTCTTTAGCCGAAAGGGAGACGAATGTCCACTCTTGTCCTTTGGAGGCCTCGTCAACGGTTGCAGTACTCAAGTTCGTGTTGTGTGTAGCAACGTCGCCATTGGTGATTGCCTTTCCGGTAGCAACACTCACAAGACGGAACACGTCGCCGTCGTTAACGCTCTGTGCATTGGCACTGAAGAATGTCATGCCGATAAACAGCAATAACATCATGATACGTGATTTTGTCATAGTTATATAGTGTTATTTTCTTGTTCTTATATGAAATTTTTTGTAAAGATATGTAATTTGGTCCAATTCAGCAAATTTTATTATCTTTGCATTTGTAAAATAAATATGCTATGAAAAAAAGACCTTTGATATTGGTTTCCAACGATGATGGCTATCAGGCTAAAGGAATCAATTGTCTTGTTGGCGTGTTGCGCGAGTTCGGAGACGTGGATGTCTGTGCTCCGCACAAAGGCCGTTCGGGGCAAGGCTGTGCCATAACCAGCGAAGTGCCGGTGAAGTTGACTCCCATTACAGATGATTGGGATGCTCCTGTTCGAATATATGCCTGTACTGGCACTCCCTGCGATTGTGTAAAGGCTGCAATTGATGGAAGGATGGCCGGATACGACCTCGTTGTCGGTGGTATAAACCACGGTGACAACTCTGCAGTCAATGCCCACTATTCAGGTACTATGGGAGTTGTGCTTGAAGGCTGTATGAAAGGAATCCCATCAGTTGCCTTCTCGCTCTGCTCGCACGACCCTGATGCTGATTTCACCCCGACATATGACGTAATACGCAGGATTGTTGCAAGGGTGCTTGAAAAAGGACTCCCCAAAGGCAGTTGTCTCAATGTCAATTTCCCCGATTCGCCGTCTTATGCGGGTATCAAGGTTTGTCGCCAGGCTATGGGACGCTGGGTCAACGAATGGGAATCTAAGGATGACCCGCGTGGCAGCAACGGGAAGTGGCTGTTTCTCACCGGTGAATTTGTGGTAGATGACACTGACCCTGAAGCCGACCGTGTGGCGCTTGACAATAACTATGTGACGATAACCCCGATTTCCATAGATATGACCGACTACAAGTTGCTTGCCGAAATGAAGCAGTGGGAACTTTGATTGATAAAGGGTTATGAAGTATTATCTCATAGCAGGCGAGGCGTCGGGTGACCTTCATGCCTCAAATCTCATGAAAGCGATAAAGGCAGTCGACCGGGAGGCCGAATTCCGTTTCTTCGGTGGTGACCTCATGTCGGCAGTGGGCGGTGAACGTGTGAAACATTATCGCGACACGGCATTCATGGGTTTTGTGCCTGTCCTGTTGCATTTGCGTTCCATTTTCTCCAATATGCGCATGTGTAAGAAGGATGTCATCGCATGGAATCCCGATGTGCTCATTCTTGTCGACTATCCCGGGTTTAACCTGTCGATAGCGGAATATATCCACAAGAATACCGACATTCCTGTATACTATTATATCTCGCCCAAAATATGGGCCTGGAAGGAACATCGCATAAAAAACATAAAGCGCGATGTCGACGAACTCTTCTCGATACTGCCTTTTGAAATCGAGTTCTTCGAGAAGAAACATGATTACAAGATAAACTATGTGGGTAACCCTTGCGTTGACGCTGTCGATTTTTTTCGCAAAAATGCTCCCGAGGGTCGTGATTCATTCATCAGGCGCAACAATATCCCCGACAAACCCATTGTGGCTCTGTTGGCAGGCAGCCGCAAGCAGGAAATTATCGCCAATCTGCCCATGATGATTGAGGCCATGAAGGAGTATCCCGGGTATCAGCCTGTGATAGCAGGGGCGCCCGGTATTGACAGGGATTTCTATAAACCTTATCTCGAAGAGGGTGCCTGCATTGTCTTTGGCGAGACATACAATATCCTGAATAATGCCCATGCCGCCCTTGTGACATCGGGTACGGCAACCCTTGAAGCCGGAATATTCCGTGTGCCCCAGGTTGTGTGCTATGCTACCCCTATGGCGCGTCTTTACTCCTGGCTCAAGAAACATTTCCTCAAAGTGAAATTCGTCTCTTTAGTGAACCTTATTGCCGGTAAGGAGGTTGTGCGTGAACTTGTTGCAGCCGACATGTGTCTTGAGAATGTAAAGACCGAGATTGGCAAATTGTTGCCGGCCGCCAGCAAAGAAAGAGCGGCTATGCTCAAAGAGTATGACCGCATGCTTGAAATCCTTGGCGGGGCGGGTGCTTCGGAGCGCGCCGCTGCCAGGATTGTATCGCTGCTTAAAGGACGCCGATGAGGGAAAGGTAAAGTATCACGCTTGGCGTTGCGAGTATAGTGCTGTCGAAGCGGTCGAGTACGCCACCGTGTCCGGGCAACAGTGTGCCCGAATCCTTGATTTGCATTTCGCGTTTCATGCACGACTCTATGAGGTCGCCCAGTGTGGCGGTTGCAACAACCGTCGCTGCCATTCCTGTCCACTCCCATACGTTCATTATGTCCCAGATGTATGAAAGCGCCACGCCGGCTCCCATTGCCACAATGGCACCGCCGGCAAAACCTTCCCATGTCTTCTTGGGAGATACACGCTCGAACATCTTGTGACGGCCAATTGTGCAGCCTACGCAGAAGGCTCCTGTGTCGTTGCACCATATGAAGATGAATATGCATAGCGGCAGAATGAAACTGTATGTGTCACCTGCTCTGGCGCCAGCAGTGGCCAGTATGTTGAGCATGGCAAACGGCAGTGCTGCATATACCTGGCTCAGAGTGAAGTATGCAAGGTTGTCGAGCTTGCTGCCCTTTGTGCCGAAGATTTGCTGCATGAACACGAACAGTACCAGTGCAATGTACGGCATGAAAACAAGCAGGGCATGCTCAATGCCTGCGTGGAATATTGCATAGAATGCCGCAAAGAGATAGCCTCCGCCAAGTATCGCCAGCCATTTGCTGAAAATCGTGTTCTTGTGCTTGGCAACAAGTGTGCAGAACTCTCTTGCCGAGAGCATTGTCACAATGAGGAACAGTATTCCGAAACTGGTCTTTCCCAGCCACATTGAACCTATGAGCACAATGCCGAATACAAGGCCTGTAGCTACGCGGATAAGGAAGTTCTTCATGTCTTTGTAAGGTGTTTGCTGTTTTATCTTCTTATTCGTTTGTGGTGTCAGCGGGTGCAGGCCCTACAGGTGGTTCAGGTGGCGCAACAGGGGCAGTGCTGCTCTCGTTGCTCTCGAAGATTTCCTCGCTGCGTGAGGCCCATGGGCGCTTGCCGAATATTTTCTCTACATCCTCGGCAAAGATTACCTCTCTCTCGACCAGAATCCTGGCAAGTTCGGCATGCCCCTCCCTGTGCTCGCTCAGCAAGGCCTTGGCCCTTTCGTACTGCTCGGTAATCATCTTGTGCACCTCGGTGTCAATTGCCTCGGCTGTCTTCTCGCTGTATGGGCGGCTGAACGAGTATTCCTGGTTGTTGTAGTAGCATAGGTTCGACAGCCTTTCGCTCATGCCGGCATAGGCCACCATTGCATAGGCCTGCTTGGTCACGCGCTCAAGGTCATTCATGGCGCCAGTAGAGATTTGTCCAATGACGGTCTCCTCGGCAGCGCGTCCGCCAAGGATGGCGCACATCTCGTCGAGCATTTGCTCCTTTGTGGTTATCTGGCGCTCTTCGGGCATGTACCATGCTGCTCCCAAGGCCCGTCCTCGCGGCACAATGGTTACCTTTATTAGCGGGTTAGCATGCTCCAGGAACCATGATATTGTGGCATGGCCTGCCTCGTGTATCGCAATGGCCTCCTTCTCTTTCTGTGTGAGCACCTTTGTCTTTTTCTCAAGGCCGCCAATTATGCGGTCGATGGCATCAAGGAAATCCTGCTTGCCAATGGCCTTCTTGTGCTTGCGCGCAGCTATCAGGGCTGCCTCGTTGCACACGTTGGCTATGTCGGCACCCGAGAACCCTGGTGTCTGGCGCGACAGCAGGTCTACATCAACCGTCGGGTCAAGCTTGAGCGGGCGCATGTGAACGCCGAAGATAGCCTTGCGTTCGTTAAGGTCGGGCAGGTCAACATGTATCTGCCTGTCGAAGCGTCCTGCGCGCAGCAGTGCCTTGTCAAGGATGTCGGCGCGGTTGGTCGCTGCAATTACTATAATTCCGCTGTTTGTACCGAAACCGTCCATTTCGGTGAGCAGCTGGTTGAGCGTGCTCTCGCGCTCGTCATTGCCGCCCATCGAGGGGTTCTTGCCACGGGCGCGCCCCACGGCGTCAATCTCGTCAATGAATATAATGCATGGCGCCTTCTCCTTTGCCTGGCGGAACAGGTCTCTCACGCGCGACGCGCCCACGCCCACGAACATCTCAACAAAGTCGGAACCCGACATTGAGAAGAACGGCACGTTCGCCTCGCCTGCAACGGCCTTTGCCAGCAGGGTCTTTCCTGTTCCCGGAGGCCCTACAAGGAGCGCTCCCTTGGGGATTTTTCCGCCAAGCTCGGTATATATCCTTGGGTTTTTAAGGAAGTCGACAATCTCCTTTACTTCCTGCTTTGCGCCTTCCTGGCCTGCGACATCCTTGAACGTTATGCTCTGTGTGCTGTTGCTCTTGTCAAAGAGCCTGGCCTGCGACTTGCCCACATTGAACACGCCGCCTTGCCCGCCGCCTCCGCCGCTCATGCGGCGCATGATGAACATCCAGAAGACGATTATGAGAATGAACGGCCCCACGCTCCAGAGGAAGTTGCTCAGGAACCCTTCGTCCTTCCTGTAGGTCAGCGTGCCGTCAAACTTCACGTGCCCGTTCTCGTCGGGCTGTTTCATCTCAAAGATGTAGGTGTCGAAGTTGTCGGCCGACCCAATAGTTGTCACCACCATCTGGCGTGACACGCCGTCGGGTCTCGCTTCGGGGAATACGTATGCGGCCGAGTCCTTCTTCAGGAACGCCTCGGCCTCGCCTTTCTCGTTAACAGTAATCTCTTCAATGTATCCTTTTGCAATGTATTCCCTGAAGTCGGAATACTTAACCTCCTTTACCTGGTTGCCGCCTTCTCCGCCAAAAATGTATATAGAAAGGAGCACGCAGCCCGCAACTATGTAGAACCAGGTGAAGTTGAATTTAGGTCTTGATATTTTTGCCATATCCTAGTTGAATAGCCTTTTAGTTGTCTTGTAAATGTTATCAGTCAATGTCGGGGACCTCGGTTATCCTGGCGTCGGCCCACAGGTGCTCAATGTCGTAGAAACTGCGCACGTCGGGCAGGAACACGTGTACCAGGATGTCTCCGTAGTCCATAGCCACCCACTGGCTGTTGCGCAGGCCGTCAATGGCATACGGTTTCTTGCCGCACCTCTCGCGGACCATGTCGGCCACCGAATCGGTAATGGCGCTCACCTGGTTGGGGGAGTTTCCCTGGCATATAACAAAGTAGTCGCATACACTGTTGCCAAGGCCCAGCATGTCTACAACGACAATGCCCTTGCCTTTCTTTTCCTGTATACCTTCAACAATCTGTGCGATTATCTCTTTCGCTTCAATCTTACTGTTCTGCATATATATGAATTTCTTTTTCGTTACATCCGGACAAGTGCAATAAGCGTGCCAAAACGCGTGGTTGCAGCGCATGCGATGGATTTATGACAAAATGTCCGCCTTTGTGGTTGTAAATATATTCTTGCATGTACATTGCAAAGATACCTTTTTTTTGCCTATAAGAAAATAATAGGCCTGCTTTTTGCCCTTTAAACCATGCATTTGAAACTTTTTTTGCAATTTGTGATAAAAAAAGAGCGCAAAATGTTTGTTTTACCAAAAAATGTTGTACCTTTGCAACGCAATTAAGCATTGGGCTATGGTGTAATGGTAACACTGCAGATTCTGGTCCTGCCTTTCCTGGTTCGAGTCCGGGTAGCCCAACAGAGAGTTTCAGTTATGCTGGAACTCTTTTTTTTATTTTCGCGCAAGCGAGAGTGCAGAGAACAAAGAACAGAGAACAGAGAACAGAGTATATCTAGGTACAATCATGTGGCAGGGTCCGCGGACCCTGCCACATGCAGTAAAAGCGGTTCATTTCCCCTTTCCGCCTTCTTTGCCCTTCTGGCCTTTACTGCATTATCTTTGCGATGTTTTCTGTAATCTCTTCCTTGCTCATCATTCCAATAGCCTTGAGGGGCGCTCCCTCTACAGGTACAAAGAAGAGTGTGGGGATGGATGAGATTCCGTATGCCTGGGCAATCTCGGGACTGTTGTCAATGTTTACCTTATATACGTATACCTTGCCAGCATACTCCTTGGCAATCTCTTCAAGCGCGGGGGCGATTCTCTTGCAGGGACCGCACCAGTCGGCGTAAAAATCAATTACAGCAGGTTTGTCGCCAAGGTACTTCCACTCGGGACTGCTGTAGTCGGCAATCTTGCTCAGGAATAGCGCGTTGTCTGCTTGAATACAGCCAATGCTAGTGTCGGTTGCCGGCGCGCCCTTGCTTGCGCAATCCTCGCATTCGCCGGCACCGCTCTCGCACTCGCCGGTGCAATCCTCATGGCTGCCGTCGCAGTCGCTGTGCTGGTGAGTGCACTCTGAATGGCTGCCGTCACATTCGTGTCCCTTCTCCTTGTTCCCGCCGCAAGATGCCATCACTGCGGCGCAAAGCATTGCATAGAAAATCTTTTTCATATTCTTTCGTGATTAGTTTATAAATGGTCATGTATGCAGCTGCAAATATATGCTTTTCCATGATTGCACAAACATACTGGCGTTAAAAAAGGTTGCTTCTGTATGCATTTTTTGAGAATATGGCAGAATGTGTTAACTTTGCAGTTGTAAAACAATAGTGAACTATGAGAAAATTTATCAGCCTGTTTATACTTGTATTATTAGCCACTGTTCCGCTGCATGCGCAGCGCGCCCGTTTTGAATTGTCGGTAGAGCCTGCTGCGGAAGGCCTTAAGGTCTATGTTCTCCCTTTAACGGCCGATGGCACGGAAAGGGCAATGCAGTTGCGTGAAAAGGAGGGTAAGTTTGTTGGCGGTGTTCCGGCTTCGGAAAAGGGACTTTACAATATCGTGGCCGTGTGCGATAACAGACAACTTGTCTCTACGGTTTACGCTCCTTTGAATGAGGATAACAAGGTGAATCTCTCTTTAAGGATAGAGAGGTATTCCCTTATGCTTGACAATTCTCCCGAGAATATAGTCCTTTCGGCTTTGAATGTGGAAATGAATGCTCTTGACCGTGCTTTGTGGACACAGCCCGGTATGTGCAGCGACAGTCTCAGGCTGCTTGTCGAGGGGTACGGAAAGGCTGCCGAATCATGTATCGGGGGCGCGGCTTTGGCAGAACCTGTAGTCAATTATATTAAGGTGTGGACCTTTGCACGCGCATATAATGCTTATTCGTCAATCCCGCGTGCGCAGAATATCGGCGACGCCTCGGCAATTGGCTTTAGTGCCAACGATGTGCTGCCCGATATGGCAAGCGCCTTCGACAATGAGTATGCACCGCTGCTGCCTGTGGCCTGCCAGATGATTGCAAGTACAATCCCTGTCGACGGTGGGCTGCATGGGCGTTTGGAGCACCTTTATGGCGCTTACAAGAACGATGTCGTCCGCACAAAGGTTGCGTCAATGCTGCTTGCGGTTTTCCTGTCGGAACATGACTATGCTGCCGATTTTGAAGGCGGCCTGCAGCAGCTGCGGCAGGCAGTCGCCGAGTATGGCCTTCCCGAAAGGTATGTCGAGGAGTATGTGAAGCGCAAGGCTACAATCGTGGGTTCTCCATTTCCTGCCGGCGTGGTGCTTGAGGATGCCGAGGGCAATATTGCCGATTTCTCTTCTTTCAAGGGAAAGTATGTCTACATAGACCTGTGGGCAAGCTGGTGCGGCCCGTGCTGCAAGGAGGTCCCTCACCTGCAGGCGCTGGAAAAGGAACTGCAGAATGAGAATGTGGTGTTCCTCTCAATATCTACCGATACCGATAAGGATGCCTGGAAAAAGAAAATGGCCGAACTTGGTATGCACGGCAACCAGCTGCACGACAGGGACAATACGCTCTGCAATGCATTGAACGTTAAGGGAATCCCCTTTTTCCTTATATATGATAAAGAGGGTAAGCTGCATACGTACAAGGCAATGCGCCCGAGTAGCGGCGACGCACTGAAGGCGTTTCTTGAGGCTCTTGAGTGACAGGATGTTTGCAGGATGTTAAAATGTTGATTGATTGAGTAATTAATCGACATTTTTTTCGTTTTATCTGGATTTATTTGTATTTTTGCCCATTCAATTAGGAAATGATTGTCAATTTATTATTAAAAATGAATTTTATGAAGAAAAACTGCCTTATGTTATTTTGCCTTGTGCTTTTTATGGCAATAAATGCCACAGCACAGGTAAGTTCTGTAGCGGACCTTTTCGGTAAGTACAAGTTTACAGCTACTGTGGAGTATACAACGGCCGGAGAGACTTACAAGAACCAGCTTCCCGCAGAGTCGGATGTTACAATTTCCGAAGATGCCAATTACATAGCCAAGATTGTCGGTTTCGCCGGTTCCCAGACCCAACAGAACATTAATGCAATCAGCACAGAAAAAGAGATGCTGAAGGTCACTAACCCGAATAATCCGCAATTGTGGAATGGGCTTTATCTTGCGAACATAAACGGTGACAACCCTTATGGTTACTTCAATGACGCTACAAGCGAATGGGAGGTTGAGAGCTATGGGCCTGTTTATTACACTTATAACCCCGAGACAAAGGAGATTGCTGTTCCCGACTTCACTGTGGTTGCCATTTCAGATTTTCAGTCCCCCAAGGCTACTGTCATCGCAAAGTATACAGAAGTGAAGATGACTCTTGTGGAGGCTGAGACAATTGAGGTTGCCGATATCAGCGGCGACTGGAATTTTGTAGCCGGTAGCGGTGCATACGATACAATGGAGGGTTCTGTAATTCCAACTGATTTCTCAATAGCACTTACAAAGAGCGGTGACGACAACCTTGCATATACTGCGACAATTGCCATCGAAGGTTACAACAATATTGAGTTGCCTGCTACATTTGACGGCAATACCTTGGCGCTTGCTTATGATGATACATACCTCGATGAGGCCAACGGCATCCGTTTTGCTCCTATGTACGGTTCAGCAAAGAAAGGAACAATCGAGTTTAAGAACCAGTCAGAGAGTGCATTTACTCTCTACAGCGGTTTCTCATTCGCAAGCGACAAGATGGGTAAGACCAAGGATGAGACTGCCGATTCTTTGTATGTTAACGGTGAGTATCACCAGTGGTATATCGCAGGTACTCTCAAGAGTGCAGATGGCGGTTCGCAGGCATTTACCTGGGACGGTGTATGGAATGTAAAGGTAGGTGACCCTGCTAAAGATATCATTCAGGCCGGTACCGAGGACATCTCTTCATGGCCTGCAGAATTCCCCATGCATATTACATATTATGAGGCTACCGGTATGTACTATGTTGACCAGCTTTTTGGCTATGACCTGTATGGCGTGAACCAGGGAGGCCTGAAGCTTACTCCTAATGCTGACGGAACAGCTACTGTAGCGCTTGATGGTTATTATGGTTGTGCATTCCTCAAGTCGAATGGCGATGGTACATTCTTGCAGTTGACAAACTCGTCAGGCACAGCAACAAACTTCACTATCACTCCCAATGAGGACGGCTCAGTGAAGATTGAGGACCTTTTCATCCAGACACTTGATTTCAATACAGGTGCCCAGACACCTGTCGTGTTCTACCAGAATTTGTCTGCTGTAAAAGAGAGTGCCGAAGAGCCTGTTTTTGACTGGACCGGTGACTATAAGTTCAAGGCCGGTGCTGTAGATATTTACTGTCAGGATGTTGAGTTCCCCGCGGAGTTTGATGTGAATATTGCTTACTTTGACGGTTCGCAGTATGGCATGGACAGTTATTACTATATCAGTTCATTCATGGGCAAACAACTTGGTCAGACTGTGATTAAATTGAATGTTGCAGAGGATAACAATAGTGCAGAAATGGTTGTCGGTGGACTGTGTGGTGCAATTGTTCCGGGTGAACAATACTATAAAATCTATGACATGAATGCTACAGATTCACCGGTGAAGATGACACTTAATGAGGACGGTACAATATCTATTGCGAATTTCTTTATTAAGGTATTGAACTACAATGACAATAGTGAGGCTGCCGGTGCATTGTATAAGAATGCCGTTCTTGTGGCAGCAGGTAGTTCTTCTTCTGTTGAGAATGTGAATACAGAGAACAATATCGTTAAGGGCATCTTTGATATCCAGGGTCGCAGAATAGAGCAGATTACCGCTCCCGGCCTTTACATTGTCAATGGCAAAAAAATCCTTGTAAAGTGATTTTTGCTGTCGATGATGAAAAAGCGAGCCATATGGTATATGGACTTCTTAATAAGTTATATTAAATAATATTATAACATATAATAAAAGTGTCCCCGCACTATTGCGGGGACACTTCTTTTTTGTATTTTTGCAGTCCATTTGCCGCAAATGGCTTTTGGTAGTCAAGTGTTTATGATTTTTTAATGAACTATATGAAAAACAGAAAACTGAAGATAACGATTCTCTGCAGGGTCATGCTGCTAGTGATGCTTGCTGCAGCGCCGCTGTCCAATGCCCTTGCCAATGGGGAATCTGCTTTAATGGCTGCTCCCGATGAGAGGACTGTTGCCTCGGGCGTTGTCATTGACAAGGCTACGGGAGAACCCGTAATTGGCGCCAATGTGGCAGTATGGGCCAACGGCAAGCTGCTCACAGGTACATCTACGGGCATTGACGGAGAGTTCAGGATAATATCTCCTGTGAGTGACTTTGAGCTGCAGGTCTCTTTCATTGGCTACAAGGCAGTGACAATCCCGTCAAGAGGCAGGCCGCTGGAAAATCTGCGTGTAGAAATGTCTGAAGACTCGAATGTGCTCGAAGATGTCGTGGTAACAGGCTTTGTATCTAAGAACAAGGAGACATTTACGGGTTCGGTTACAGAGATGAGCGGCCTTGAGCTCAAGCAGGTGTCAGGAACAAACCTCATAACGGCAATCTCGGCGCTTACTCCCGGTATGGCAATGGTGCAGAACACAAGTCAGGGCTCTAACCCTAACCATACTCCGGAACTTGTGCTCCGCGGTATGAGCTCGTTCTCGAACAGCGGCCAGCAGGTGAACCAGCCTACAATAATCCTTGACGGAACCGAGATAACCATGCAAGACCTCTACGACCTCGACATAAATGAGATTGAGAAGATTACCGTACTCAAGGATGCCTCGGCAACTGCGCTCTACGGTTCAAAGGCGGCAAATGGTGTCATTGTAATTACCCGCAAGCCCATCCTCGAGAGCACGCTGCGCGTACAGTATAGCTTCACAGGCAATCTGCAGTTCCCCATGCTCGGCGACTACGATGTGCTCAACGCGAGGGAAAAACTCGAGTATGAGCGTCTGGCCGGCCTCTACGATGCAAAGGGTGCTGTCAATTCCGCTACAGGCCTTCCCCTGCAGTATGAGTATGATGAACTGTATAACCAGCGCTACAAACTTATTGCGGCAGGGCAGAACAGTGACTGGCTGTCGCAACCGGCGCGTACAGCCCTCTCGCACGACCACTCCCTGCGCATATATGGCGGCGCGTCGAACCTGCGCTATGAGCTCACAGGCCGTTATGGCGACACAAAGGGCGTGATGAAGGACGACTACCGCAAGCGCTACAGCCTAGGCTTCAAGCTCGACTATTTCATCGGCTCTGTAACAATTTCGAACCGTACCACGTATCAGGAGATTTCTGTAAAGAACTCACCTTATGGCTCCTTCTCGCAGTATGTGCGCATGAATCCCTATGACAGGATGTACAACGAGGACGGAACCCCGAACGAGAAACTCTCATGGGATGCTGACAATCCTCTTTATGAGGCTTCTCTCGGCAGCTTTTCGAAGAGCGGCGAGCGCACGCTCACAAACAGCACCGACTTCCGTTGGGACATAAGCAAGATGTTCCTGCTTACAGGCCATTTCAATATCACAAGTGCAATGGGGAGCAGCGATATCTTCACTTCGCCCAAGTCGCGCATATACAAGTCGGAGACCGACCTCAGCAAGAAAGGACAGTACACCAAAGGCGCTACCAGGGGTACAAGCTACAGCGGTAATATCGTAGGTACTTTCAATAAGTTCTTCAAGGACGAGTCTCTTGTGAGCCTCTCGGCAGGCTGGGAGATAAACCATGCCGCAAGCAGCAGCGAGACAACACAGGCAATAGGTTTCTTCAATGACCATCTGTCGCACATTGGCAATGCGGCGGGCTATCCGGCCGACAGCAAGCCCTTTGCCTCGCAGGCCGAGACTGCCGATGTAGGTTTCTTCACAACAGGAAACCTCTCTTGGCGCAACCGCTATTTCATGGATGCCACGTGGCGCACTACTGGTTCATCGCAGTTTGGCGAGAATAACCGTTTCGGCCATTTCTGGTCGGGCGGCCTTGGCTGGAACATAATGAACGAGCCTTTCATGAAGCGTGTGAAGAAGAACTTTGACATCTTCAAGCTGCGCGGCAGCGCAGGCTATACGGGAAAGGTGAGCTTCAGTCCGTTCCAGGCCATGACAATGTACCAGTATCTCAATGACTATGAGTACAAGAACGGCATTGGCGCAATCCCGGTGACGATAGGTAATGTCGACCTCACATGGGAGCGCACAATGAACTACAATGTGGGCGTTGACCTAAGCATGTTCGGCCGCCGCCTGAACCTTGTCGTCGATGCTTATATACGCAATACTACCGACCTTCTGCTCGATAAGGCAAAGGCCCCGTCAACGGGTGTGACAACTGCAAAGTCGAACCTTGGCGAACTGCAGAACAAAGGTATAGAGTATCAGCTTGACGGTTACATCTTCCGTACCAACGATTTCTACTGGCGTCTGGCGACAAGCGGTTACATGAACCGTAACAGGATTACCAAGATAAACAAGGCGCTTGAGGAAATCAACAAGGAGAATCAGGAGAATGCCGGTTTCTATCTCACTCCGCTCCCGCAATATGCCGAGGGCGAGAGTGTGACAGCACTCAAGCTGGTGCGTTCGGGCGGTATTGACCCTGCAACGGGTAAGGAGGTCTACATCAAGCGTAACGGCGAACGTACATTCGAGTATGACCCCGCCGACAAGGTGCTCATCGGTGACACTGAACCTGCGTTTGCAGGTACATTCAGTACCAACCTCTACTGGAAAGGGTTCAGCCTCTATGCGCTCTTCAACTTCAGGATGGGAGCCTGGGTCTACAATACTACTCGTGCTACAAAGGTCGAGGGTGCCGACCCGCGCTTCAATGCCGACCAGCGTGTGTTCGATGACCGTTGGAAGCAGCCTGGAGACCATGCTATCTACAAGGATATTGCCGATACTTCGCGTCCTCAGCAGACCGACCGCTTTGCCGAGAAGGAGAATACCCTCTCGCTTGGTTCATTGAACCTCAGTTATGAGTTCGGCGATGAACTGTGCAAGCGTATGAGTCTGCGCAATATGCGCGTGGGTGTGAATTTTACCGATATGCTCCGTTTCTCGACGGTGAAGATTGAGCGCGGTACCGATTACCTCTATAGTCAGGGATTTGAGTTCTACCTGAATGTTACACTCTAAGAAACAGCTACTATGAAGAAGATGAAATATATGATATTGCTGTTGTGTGCAATGATGGTTGCTACAACATCGTGTGATGATTTCCTTGATATCACTCCCGACGGTCAGGTAAAGCGTGACCCGTTACTGTCTACTCCCGAGGGTATTGAAGACGCCATGTATGGTGTTTATGCGCAGATGCGCCAACAGACGCTTTATGGTCAGGAATTGCATTTTTCAACCTTGGAGATTCTGTCACAGACTTTGTGGTGTTATGGCAACACGGGCGTGACAGCCATGAGCGGTTATAAATGGGAACATTCATCGGTCAAGAGCGTCTTCGAGGGCGTCTGGACAGCGATGTACAAGAACATTTCCAACGTGAACAGCATCCTTGATGCTCCGCTTGTGGCTAATGCGACAGAGTACCCTTATACTCTCTATCGTGGTGAGGCGCTCGGTATGCGCGCTTTCATGCATTTCGACCTTGTGCGTCTTTTTGCAGCTCAGTATACGGTAAATCCCGCAGCCGGCGGCATTCCTTATGCAACGGAATTCTCGCTCAAAACACCCGAATTCGAGTCTCTTGCGAAGAACTATGAGCACATTGTTGCCGACCTGCTCGAGGCTGAGGCTCTCCTTGCCGATGAAGAGGATTATGCGGGCTCAGGTAACTTCATGCTCGACCGTCAGATACATTTCAACCTTCATGCAGTGCGGGCGACACTGGCACGTGTATACCTGACTATGGGAAATAACGAGATGGCTGCCTTATATGCCCAAAAAGTCATCAGTGGGGGCAAGTTTTCTCTCAAGGAGAAGACCGAGGTCGTAAACGACCTTGCGGGCGTGCTGTCGCGCAAGGAGACTATCTTCGGAATCTATTTCCCTGGCTTCTATACAAATGTGAGCGGGAAACTGCAGCAGGTCACATCGTACTATTCGCTGGACTTGCGCGATGACTTCATGGAACTTTATGAGAGGGATGCTTCGGGTCTCGACTTCCGCACAATGGCCTACTTCTCAGAGTCTGGGGTCGGCGATGACGTCAAGTACCGCCTATGCAAGTTAACCGACATCTACGAACTTAACAATATGCCTTCTGACCGTCCTGCTGGGCTTATCCTTGGTGTGAACCTTATCCGTTTGCCCGAGATGTATTACATTGCGGCCGAGGCATTGCTCGACAGTGACTACGATGCGGCTCTCGCCCTTTACAACGACGTGCGTATGCATCGTGGCCTCGACCCCCTTGAGGCGGATAAGGCTCTCACAGTTGAACTGATAAACGATGAGCGTTATAAGGAGATGATTGGCGAGGGGCAGACGTACTTCAATATGAAGCGTCAGAATCTCCCTATCCTCTCGCATGACGGCAAGAGTACCTATAACCCGGCTGACGGAATTTATTCTATTCCTGTTCCCGATGTCGAGATTGAAAACCGCAACTAGGAAACAGAAAATAAAGAAGATGAAAATGAAAAAGATAATAAGATATGCCATTATAGCACTTATGTTGCCTGTGTTGTCGCTTATCACTGCATGCAATGATGAGGATTACATGAGGTTCGACCTCTCTCATTCGGGCATATACTTCACGAAAGATACGCTGAACTACTCGTTTGGTGTCACTCCGGTTGAGGTAAGGGAGTATACATACAATATCCCGGTAAAGGTCATGGGAGGTATCAGCAAGGAAAAACGTGAGATTGGCTATGTGATAATGTCCGATTCCACAAATGCGCTCGAGGGTGTGCACTTCACAATAGGCGAAGCGTGTATAATGCCCGACTCTGTAGAGGGTGTTATTCCTGTCACTGTATACCGCGATGAGCTGAAGGGAAACTACATCGATGGCTATGAGAGATACACTCTTTGTCTTCAGTTGATAGACAACCGCTTTTTTGCGCCAACTCTCGACTCTTTGTCTCAGGTCCGAATGTTCCGTTTCGATAACTCCGTGGACCAGCCTGAATGGTACAATGCCCATGGCGAGAAGGTGTGGCAGAAACGCTATCTTGGCGAGTGGCACCCGCTCAAGTTCATCAAGATGGTTGAGTACTTCCATGCTGTAGAGGAAATCCTGCCCGAGACCTACAGGAAGATGGTCGCGCTCTATGGCGAGAATCTTGAGCATATCCCATACGGCGACCCTTACCAGTATCGTACAATCTTTGTCAAGTATATCTATTCAAAGATGTATGAGTTCTTTGAGGACCCTGCAAACAGGGAGGGAATACTGGCTGAGTTCCCCGACTTTCCGTTTGACTTCCCCGACCCGTATACCGTAGCGTCGTAAGCATTTTCCGAACGATAAACCGTATTAAAGATATGAGAATATTAAGATTGTGCCTGATATCGGCGTTTCTGCCTATGATGGTGGCATGTTTTAGTGATGAGACAACCGAGGCGACACGTCCGCTTTCGCATATAATTATAGAATCGGGTATTGACAGCATATACAATATTGACAAGAACGAGACGCTTGTGATTGAGCCTGTGGTTACACAGACAAACAAGCAGAAACCCTTGACATATACTTGGGAGATAGAGCTTGATGCATACTCCAACGAGGAGAGGTTTGTCTTTGTGGGTACCTCACTGGGCAAGTACAGCTGCCGTCTGATTGTTGAGAACGAGGATGGCAAGAGTTTCTTTCCTTTTGTACTTTATGTCAACTCGCCATATGAGGAGGGTATAACAGTGCTAAGCAAGGATGAGCAGGGCAACTCAATGCTTTCATTCATGCAAGAACCGATGAATGGCGAAGAAGCTTCTTTTACCACAGGCGATTGCTTTGCCATAAACAACCCCGACATGCAGTTTGCTGCAAGTGTCGCCGATGCTGTACAGTGCAGCGGAAATCTCATCATTGCCTGCCAGGGTGGTGGGGAGCGTGGCGATTTACCTACTATCTATTACCTCAACGAGAAGACCCTTGTAGTTGAGAATATGTTCACAGTGCCTGAGTATGATGACTTCAAGCCTACATTGTTGGGAATCCCTGACATGGCCTATTCTGGAACATCATATCCCATAATATGTGAGAACGGCAAGGTCTATGACTTCTCTACAACGGAGTCTGCAATAGCCAAGCCCCGCAAGCTGCAGTCGACATATGCACAGAACTGTATTGTTTCAAGCGGCAGCAGCTATGACATCCTGCTTTGGGATAACCATAATAATGCCATCGCCCAGATATATAACGGTTATGGCCCCTATTATTGCAGTACCGAATATCATCTTATGCTGACTGATTCGCTCTTCAAGAGCAAGAACTACTTTAACAACCGCAATCTTGTGGCAATGACTAAGATACGGATGACACAGGCGCAGAAGGCAGCCTCGGGTGACCGTCAGGAGTTTCTTGTCATGACAAACATAGCGAATAACCCGATAACCCGCAGCGAGGTGATGTATACTGATTTCTGGGGTTATGATTTTACCGAAATGAAGCACACATTTACAACAGCCAACACCACACAAGGCGCGCTTGTGAACAGTCCGTTCAAGGTAAACACTCCGAATGTGGCAAACAAGACATTCTATTCACTATTGTTTGCCGACGGCAACAAGGTGCGCCGTTGGAATTACAACAGCAACATAGCAAGTCTTGCCAATGCTCCTGTGTTGCTCTCTGTGGGCAGCGACAATGCCGTAATTACCGAATTTGAGATAAGCGCCGATCACATGAAAACCTATGTTGCTTTCTATGAGCCGGGTCTGGAGGGACTTAATGGCAGCGTGTGGGTGTTCGATACCGATAAGGGAACAGTGCTGGAGAAGCACGACAACGTGTGCTACCGTCCAGTGAAGATGTTCTACAAGGTCAGGTAGACCCAAGAGAAATTATTTATGTAATTTATTGACGGTTTCTGATAGTTTGTTGTATATTTGTCTAACAAACAGTTATCTTTGCGCTTAATGTATAACGGCTGATAGGCTATGAAGAAGAAATTTACCGTAAGGTTCATTACAAAGGGGGGGTACAGTATTGAGATATCCAGGGTAGATACAAGCGAGCGGGATGTGTACAGCATTTCGTATGACGATGTGTGGGACATCCTGGACTATGGTGACTACATAGCAGATTGCGGGCTTGGCGACGAGTGGTCGGGGCAGTTCTCCCTTACAGCCTGTGACGAGAACGGTGATACTGTGTTCGAGAGCAATGACTTCAGTGACTTCAGGCTTGTTATAGACAAGGAGGATATTCCTGGGAATATTCCCGATGACATGTTGCAGCAGGTTGTCCAGGAGTGCGAAAAGCGATGGGACAGCGAAAAGGGGGAATTTGAGGACGGGATATATGTCGCTGCATTCCATGAGATGAAGTGGCAGGAGTTCGAGTTCACTGTCGAGGATGAGCATTTCGACCCGGCCAGGCTCCTCTTTGTGGCAAACAAGGAACTTGAGGGGCTTGTGTATGACTATATGACAGACCCAGGGCACATCCTCTATGGCGGCACTCCTGTAGATGTGAAGTACTTTGATGAAAGCGAGGACGAGTACGGGACATCAGCCTGGCTAGTCAGGAGGGAGGACGATGGCTGCTGGTCCCAGTTGCGCGAAATCTGCCCAGAGTAAGAAATATACTAGAATAATGATACAAGAAGGATTTAAATTCATTGACCTGTTCTGCGGCATTGGCGGATTCCATCAGGCAATGGCCTCGCTGGGCGGCAAGTGCGTGTTCGCCAGCGACATCGACAAGGAGTGCCAGGCAACATACTATGACAATTATGGGATAAGGCCGGTAGGGGACATCACAAAGGTGAATGCCGAGGATATCGAGCCCTTCAACGTGCTGTGCGCGGGATTTCCGTGCCAGGCATTCTCGCATGCGGGAAAGCAGCTCGGCTTTAACGACCGTACAAGAGGCACTCTCTTTTTTGACGTGATACGTATTGCAAGGCATCACATGCCCGAGTACATGCTGCTCGAGAATGTCAAGAACCTGGCAATGCATGACAACGGGCACACCTGGGAGGTAATCTACCAGACAATACAGGACGCAGGGTATAATGTACTGAAAGAACCAGTTATCTTCAGTCCTCACTTCATTGGCCTGCCTCAGAACCGTGAGCGCGTCTTCATCATGTGCGTGCGCAAGGATGTGGGCGATATCCCCGAGTTCCGCTTCGATGTCAAGAAGAAGGACCTGCCGGAATGTGACCTGCGCAAGATTCTGCTCGACGATGACCAGATTGAGAATATCAGCAAATACAGGATAACACAGAAGCAGGTAGACCTTATAAACCTTTGGGACGACCTTGTCAAAGGCGTCAGGTGCGACATGCCTGGCTGTCCCATATACGGCGAGTTCCTGCACGACCCCTCGGAGAACGGGGACACTACGGGCTGGCCGGCATGGAAACTCGACTATCTGCGCAAGAACAATGCCTTCTACCTCAAGCACAAGGCCTTCATTGACGGCTGGCTGGAGCGTGCCGCAAAGGTCGAGATGTACCAGAATACACGCAGGCACCTTGAGTGGCAGACCTACCGCAGCGAGGACGAGTCAATGTGGAACCACATAATGCAGTTCCGCCAGTCGGGTCTTCGCGTAAAGCGCCCCACATATTTCCCTGCCCTTGTGGCCATTGTACAGACATCAATCCTTGCAATGCGCAGGCGATATGTAGTCCCGCGCGAGTGCGCAAGAATGCAGAGCTTCCCCGATTCGTTCAGGATGAACCCCGATGACCATGTGGCATATAAGCAGTTCGGCAACTCGGTGAATGTTGAGGTCGTAAGGCTTTTTGCAAGGTATATGTTCGGTGATGAGGAAGTGAGAAGAGTGTATTCAAGGCAGTAGTGCCTGCCACGTCTAATTCCCCTTAAAATATTATAGCTATGGGAACAGCGCTTAAGCAGATATGGAACGGCAGCATTGTGACGTCGGATGACAGGGAGAGGCATAAGCTCCGGGCGTCTGATTTTGTGGCCATGCTAAGGGAGTGCAGTAATGTTACAGCACAGGAACCAGAACCCCTTTCTTCTGGACTGAGCCTTATTCGTGTCAGCACAGGACTCCCTTCGTCCAGTTTCAATATCCTGTACCAGGACCTCAGGTCGGGCGACCACGATGGTGATGACAGGAAACGCATACAGGTGTCCAGTGCCGCTCTTGAGCAGAACGTGCAGTATTTCTATGTTGCAGGGTACAAGGCCGGCGACAAGACTGTGCTTGTTGCCTATCTTACAGGAACCAGGCAGATAAACAGCAGTGCTAGCATATCGTCAAGATGGATAGAGTGGGAACCTTTCTACGACACATATAAGAATGGGGTGAGCCTGTGGAGCAAGAAAGGAATCTCGTATCTTGGGGTTACTGCCGATAATCTGGGGCTTATGATTACAGCTCTTGCTACCCGCTCCCTTGACGGCTGCACAGTGAATGTGTCTCCTGCAACGCCTGCAAGGTTCCGCCAGGCCATCTACTATGGCACTCCAGGCGGCGGCAAGTCGCACCGTGCTAAGGAGGCGACTGCAGGCATGGCGGTGTACCGCGTCACATTCCATCCCGACACCGACTATGCGTCGTTTGTCGGAGCATACAGGCCAGTGCCGAGGCAGGAAGGAGGCATTTCGTATGAGTTTGTTCCCCAGACATTCCTCAATGCCTATGTGAACGCATGGGAGAGGCTGCTCGAGGGCAATGAGCAGCCTGTGTGCCTTCTTGTCGAGGAACTGAACCGCGGCAACTGCGCCCAGATATTCGGCGACCTCTTCCAGCTGCTCGACCGCGGCGGGAACGGGTACTCGGAGTATTCCATAATTGCCAGTGCCGAGATGGCAAGGTATCTCAAGGATAGGCTTGGACCGCGCTTTGAGCAGTACTATGGCCGCATTCGAGAGAACTCCGACCTGCTGGCCGGCGGGGCAGCCACAATACCAGCATGGAGCGGCTGCGGTGACGATGTGCGCCTGTGCCTGCCTCCTAACATGTCAATAATATGTACAATGAATACCAGCGACCAGAGCCTCTTCCCCATGGACTCGGCATTCAAGCGCCGCTGGGACTGGGAGTATGTGCCTGTTGACTACGCCAACAGCGATTCCAGGTTCGTGATAGCAATAGACGATACCCACAAGTACAGCTGGCCCGGTTTCCTGAAAAGGATTAATGCTATCATCTATGACGTGACAAGGTCCGAGGACAAGCAGATGGGCAACTTCTTTGTAAAGGGCGATGAGAACTCCGAGATTGGCTGCAGCCAGTTTGTCTCCAAGGTGATGTTCTACCTGTGGAGCGAGATATGCAAGGATAACCCCAAGGCAAGGAAGAGGATTTTCTCGTATGCCTTGATGGATGGGACTAGCGTGGAAGAGCATGACGGGCTGCCAAGCGAGCAGTTTGCGTTCTCGTGCCTGTCGGGCGATAACAGGGATGTCATCCTTCGTGGTTTCATGAAGTTCCATGGTGTTGGCAGGCTGCCTGTCGCTGATGATTGCGGGCCTGGCGACGAGGATGACGGTGAGGACCCAGGAACTGACTATAGGCCCCAGCTGAGCGCCTTGCTTGAATATGCCCGTGGGCGGCAGGATTTCCTGGATGCCTTCACGTTGCCGCGGAACCCTCATAACAACGAGATCTGGATTCCAGGAGTCAATGGACTTGAAGGACAGGCAATGAAAATTGCCAAGAATAACCGTGGCTGGTATCTGGGATGGCACGACGATACCCCTGGCCATGCCCTGTTCAAGAATATGGCAAGCGAAAAAAGAGAGGAGATATCGGCACGCTTCAATATCCCGTCCCAGATGATTGCCGGGCGTCATGTCTCGGGCTGGAAAGAGAATTACATGAAGATACAGACCGATAGGCAAGGTGCCAATGAGGAAGACTTTGCCTGGATTGTTGACAAGGCCCTGGAACTGTACGGTTATTTCAGTAATTGGAAACCTTAGCGGTTCTTGTGCTGGTATCGCGTTTATAATCTGCCCGTATGGTTCTTATCTTTGAAGACCAGTTCTATCCCGAAGGGACTCTGCAGGAGTTCCTCCCATGCGATATGCTCTCATGGTCGGCCGATGGCCAGTGGGTGAAGACAACGTATGTAGGATACTGCTATGTAGCGGAACCGGTATTCATACTGCCCAAGGTATTTATTGACAGCAAGGGCAGGCCGTTCGGCAAGGAGCATGGGTTCTCCGCTTTCCTCTGCGGTGCCGATATAAGGGAACTGCTTGGCGATGAGGACTCCGCAATCGTATCAAGGCTCTCTTTCTGGCTATACCAGGCCATTGTACGCTACAGCGAGAGAAATCCTGGCACGGTGATAGTAAGGAACGGCAGCATACAGGAGATTGAGTCGGTAGGGGAGTATTCGTGCTTCACCCTGCTCGATATCATCCAGTCGCTCCGCAAGTTCCGCCGCGACCACTCTGCTCTTATTACCATGATAGTCAAAAGCAACAGGAGCGGCGCCAGCAACGTGTGCTGGAGCAAGACACTCGACAAGGTGCACCCGTACCTCTCCAATGGCGCCCCTGTGTATGTTGACTTTATCAGCAAGAAGAAAACAATAAACTTCGACGAGGAGATAATAGTCCTCTTCTATTCGGTGCTGGAGTATCTTAAGGAACTCTACTTCTTTGAAGAGCCAGTAGGCTTCAACTTCAGCCTTCTCCCTTCTCATGCTATACAGGACATGATTGATGAGGGGACTGGGACTGTCTACCTGGAGAGGATACGCCACAAGTACTTCTCCGACGAGCTTGTAGCGCTGTGGAAACTGCTTTATGTATTCTTTGAGCGCTTCGAGGCCGTTGAATGTAAGGGATATGCTGAGGAGATGGTGCTGGCAACATCGTTCAACAATGTCTTCGAGGATATGGTTGACCAGCTTATCGGCAGCGACGGGCTGGCAGGAGTCAAGAAGAACAAGGACGGCAAGATAATAGACCATCTTTACCAGGGCGCCTCCCTTCTCAACAATGGCAGCACATACTTCATTGCCGACAGCAAGTACTATAAGGAGAGCAGTGACCTTGGCGAGAATTCCGTATACAAGCAGTTCACGTATGCCAGGAACATAATACAGTATAATCTCGACCAGCTGCAGAAGGGAGCAGGCCTCAGCGCCATGCGCGATGAGCTTACCGAGGGGTATAGTATACTGCCCAACTTCTTCATCCGCGCCAGCGCTGTGGGAGAGGATGGCCTGTATGACTATGGCGAGGAGCGCCTTTCTGCCGAATTTGACATTGACCGTGCTGTTCCAGGGAACAGGCTGGTAAGCAGTCACTTCCCGAACAGGCTCTTCGACCGCGATACGCTTGTACTGCAGACCTACAACATTAGCTTCCTGTATGTCCTTGCAAAGTATGTCGAGGGTGAGGACAGCGCCGCAAAGGCAAGGATAAGGAGAAAGTTCAGGGACGACCTTATCCGCCGTTTCGACAGCCTTTACCTCTTCTATGAGCTGCGCCCGCTGGAGGGCAAGACCGTGGAGGATGTGGTGGAGGCGAACTTCCGTGCTCTCCTGGGCAGGGCCATACGCTTGTCGCCGCACGGCAGCACCCTTATTTTCGCCTGGGAGCGCGAACCGTTTACAGGCGGTGCCCCGCGTCCTGCCTGCGAAGATTATCTTGGCGGGCTTAAGCATGTATCCTTCACTCCAACATCCCTCCGCGCACTTAACTCCTTGCCAGCAGCAGAGTGAGGAAAATATACAGGGAACCCTGCCAGGCCATTGCCGGCCAGAGTAAAAAACATTTATATTTCTCTTTGATATGCCTTGGCCTTGTGCCGTAATCCTGTAGCTGCTGTTGCAAAAAATCTGTCTTTAGCTGCTGGCCTGCCGAAAAATACACTCAGCCCTGTACTTAATGAACGTGCCTGTTGCCTATTAGTAACAGAAGGTAAATTTATTTTATTTTCCTTTGTAAGTATAAAAAATAGTAACTACTTTCACCCAAGAATCAGAAACTATCTAGGCTAATATAGCTGAACAAACGTAACTCGCTTCTGTAAAAATAGTTTTAGAAATTTAAACAGCTTTTCAATACAATTATTCGCTTTTTCAAAAAAAAATAGCAGTTCTAGGGAAATTGCTCTCATGTGAGTGTTGCTTGTTAACTGAATTTCACTATCTTTGTTGAGCCGGCAATCATTATGTGACTGCATGGCTAAATATTAGAAAGTGTTTTTTGGTATCCTTCAAAGAGAATGTGGAAGTTTTCAGAATCGGGGGATTACAGGCAACGCTCATTTCTTGTATATGCTGTCATGGGGGTACTCTGTGCCTTCCTGTGCAATGTTATACGAGTGTGGTGCATGTTGGCTTATTACGATTCGGGTCCTTCCACAACCTTCTTTGGAATAAGCAGACAACTCCACACTTTTTTATTGTATAATGTTCTCAGGGAGTTGGAGGACAAGAATATTTCCATACAGTTATGAAACGGTTCTCTTTTTTGTTCCTGGCGTTGCTATCGCTGCTTGCTACAAATGCGTTCGCACAGAAGAATGAGGTATATGACTATCAGGAGTCGTCTGCCCGTAACCTCGAGCCGCACCACACAATGCTCCTTACTCCACTTATTGCTGACATTGACGTCTCTCCCACTAAGGTAAAGCATGTAGAAAGGGAGGCCTTTGCCAATTATGTTGTAGACAAGGATGTGGCGAAGCATATTCCTGCCTTCAAGAAAATCGCGCTCAGCCGTGCCACTCATGCCTACAATGCCGATGTTATGGTAGGCACCACTATTGATGTCGTTACCGACCAGAGCGGTCATATCGTTATAACCGTCTCTGGCTATCCGGCCCACTACAAGAATTTCAGGATAGGGACATCCGAAGAGATCAAGACCATTATGCTTGCGCGTAGTATTTCCACGGGACAGGATAACCGTGATGTAATAAATCAGGCCGAGACGCATACGGCCAAGGAAGTAATAATTAAATGATACGGCCATGAGAAAACTGCTATTTGCTTTTGCATTCCTGCTTCTTGGCACAGGTGTTGCCGAGGCCCAGCTTATAAGCTACTCGCAGACTACACGCACAAAAGTGAAGAAAAAGCTTAAGCCCATCCAGCCTGGGTACCAGCAGACTGTGGCGCTGCCTGTGTATATTGGCGGGTGGGGCGAGGGACTGTTCGCCGGAGTCGTGTACGAGGGCGGATACAGGTTCAACAATACCTTCTACCTTGGATTTGGAGCAGGTGCGGAGTATGTTTTTATTGAACCAAATCATAGCGGCTATTTTAGCAGCGACATTGGCTCTAGTGACCGCTGTGGTATGGGCGACGCCTCGTTCCCCATCTATGCTGTCATGCGTGTATATTTCCTGAAAAAGAATTTCCAGCCATATTTCTCGCTGGCTGCAGGCGGAAAGATAGGTACTGGCGACGACTTCTGGGTGCAGACTCCATTCAAGGGATTCAGCAAGAGATACAGCACCAGCAGCTATCTGTTCGAACCGGCCCTTGGATTTGACTGGAGGCTTACCGACAAGATTGCCCTCAACTTCCATCTGATGGTCTCGCTGCAATGCGCGCCATATTTTGAGGGGGATATAGATAGCGGTACTATCATGCGTGAACTGTATATTCCTACAGGAGCGAGGATTGGTATAACATTCTAGGAAACTGCAGCTTCTAGTATAAGGACTACTTTTTTATAAATTTAAACAGCTTCTATAGATATTGCAATGAAAAAGCTTATTGATTCAGTTCTTTCGCTGTTGCTGCTTTTTGCCGCAACTGCATGCGAGGAGAGATTTGACTATTATACCGATGAGGAAAACAGTGACAAGGCAAATACGGTGTTCTATTACACCACTACCGACAGCAAGCCTGTTGATGTGTATGATAGTTATAGCGAGAATATTGATGTAATCTCTAATGTCTACACGAATGGTACCGGAAAACTTGTTATCAGGGGCAAGTACAGCTACGTCCCTAGCTACATATTCCATTATTGTACCAATCTCAAGAGTATTGTTATCCCTGAAGGCATTGAGGAACTCCGCGGTTTCTATGGTTGCTCCAGCCTGACAGATATAAGGCTGCCTAAAAGCCTTGAAATTATTAGCAGCAAAGCGCTTGCAGGTACGGGACTCACCTCGCTTGTACTTCCCGAGAAAGTGTCATACATATACTACGATGCCTTGCCGGACCTCTCTGTACTATATGTAAAGGCTGCTGTACCGCCTACAATATATGGCTCGTCCTATGGGTTCTATAATGATATTGCCAGGATATATGTCCCGGTCTCAGCGCTAGGCACATACAAGGGATACACAGGCTGGAGAAACTACAGTACGAGAATATTCGGGTACGATTTTGTTAATGACAGGCCGGCCGTCATGGAACCGGTGCCAGGGAAATATTACTCGCTTGTGAGAATCAATGATGCCGGCCAGAAACTCTATAACACAATGACTGTGACAAAGAAGAGTGAAGGTGTCTATACAATAACAAGCCTGCTTTTCCCCGACAATACCGAATGGGAGGCTCTCTATGATGCTGAAGAGTCACAGCTTGTGCTCTCGGGCAAGTGCAGTTTCTTAAGCACTGACGGTGAGTACTCGACAATGGAGAATGGTTTCTTTGGGCTTGGTATCATTCATACGGAGTACGTTGTGTTTATTGCAAGCTGTCCTAGCGATGAACTTGAAGGTGACGGGAAATCTCCCTGTATAATAAAGGTAAATCCAGCTACTGGATATCTCGAGTCTTTCCAGACGTACCTTATTGATCAGTGCTATGAGTATGACGAGGCGACTAATAGTGTTGGAGATTATCTCGGTTTCAGGTATTGTACCGAAGAACCGGAAATCTATTGGGGAGAGAAACCATTCTCTTACCAGGCAGGTGCGTTCAGGACAACATTTGGCACACTCTGGCAAACTGGTCCAAAAGTCCCTGAAAAGAGAGTGATGCTCCCATCCGCTACTATAAGGATGGAATGAGAATAAAAGTCCAGTAGAGGCAAGAACCGCTCACGGGAAAGTGGCGCCTGGGAATGCCCCTAGGCTTTGGCCGATACCCCTTCCTGGGTTCCAGGGTCACGTCTTAAGCCAAATGGAACTGTGCATTTTGGGCACAGTTCCATTTGGCTTGTAGGAATTTGCAGGATGTAAGGCGACTGGGGGACTTGCCTGTTAATTACGCGCCTGCTTATCGCTGATATCAGTATGCATTTATAAATTTTTAAGCAACAATCCTTTCTTTTTACGCATTTATTCTCTACTTTCACCCTTGAAAACGTGTAACCAATAAACTCTACAGCTATGATTATCGGTGTTCCAAAAGAAATCAAGAACAATGAGAACCGTGTCGGCATGACACCTTCCGGCGTTCAGGAGATGACCAGGCATGGTCACGTTGTATATGTGCAGGCCTCTGCAGGCGTGAACAGCGGATTCTGCGACGAAGCATATATCGCTGCAGGAGCAAAAATCCTTCCCACAATTGAGGATGTGTATGCCACAGCCGAAATGATTGTAAAGGTAAAGGAACCCATTGCAAGCGAGTATAAGCTTGTGCGCAAGGGACAGTTGGTGTTTACCTATTTCCATTTTGCCTCCAGTGAACCGCTTACAAAAGCAATGATTGAGAGCGGTGCAGTGTGCTGTGCCTATGAGACTGTAGAGCGCAAGGACCGTTCGCTGCCGCTGCTCGTCCCAATGTCCGAGGTAGCAGGCCGAATGGCAACGCAGGAGGGCTGCTATTTCCTTGAGCGTCCGCGCGGAGGCAAGGGCAAGCTCATGGGCGGAGTGCCTGGAGTAAAACCGGCCAAAGTTTTTGTAATAGGTGCCGGAGTGGTGGGAACAGCCGCTGCACGCACTGCCGCAGGCATGGGTGCCGATGTTACAATTTGCGATATATCTCTGCCTCGTCTTGCCTACCTTGCCGATGTAATGCCAAGGAACGTGAAGACACTCATGTCATCGGAGTACAACATACGAGAAGAACTAAAGACCGCCGACCTTGTGGTGGGTTCTGTGCTTATCCCCGGGGCAAAGGCTCCAAAACTTGTTACACGCGATATGTTGGCACTCATGGAACCCGGCAGCGTGCTTGTCGACGTTGCCATTGACCAGGGCGGTTGCTTCGAGACCTCACATCCTACAACCCATGAGGAACCCACATACTATGTCGACGGAATCCTGCATTATTGTGTAGCGAATATCCCCGGTGCAGTACCTTATACATCGACCCTGGCACTTACAAACGCCACATTGCCCTATGCATTGCAGCTTGCAAATAAGGGCTGGCGCAAGGCGTGTGCCGACAACGAGGAACTCCGTAAGGGTCTCAACGTTGTCGAAGGTAAGGTCGTATATAAAGAGGTCGCCGAGGCCTGGGGCCTGCCTTTCGAGGAATTGGCGTTGTAAAATTACCGCCCCTACAGCCGGGATGACAGTTTCGCGATTTGGTTGAGTTTATATCGAAGTTGCGTTAAATAATGTAAAAACACAATAAGGCTTGTAACAAAGGTTAACGCTCTTCGTCTTTCAGATAAAGAATAATAAAGAATATGAAAAAGACGTTGAAGTTCTTTCTGCTGGGGCTATTGCTGGTCTCTTGCGCAAGCAAGAATAAAGTGCTTGAATTCCCACTTGTGGGTGCCTCAAATACAACGATGCTGGTCTTTGAGAAGGTGGAACTGACCGATACTGCTACTGTGCTGACGGTACGTTGTTTCTATACTCCCGAACACTGGATTAAAGTATCTCCGAACATCCGTCTTGTAACCCAAGATAAGGAATATGAACTGATTGGCAGTAATGGCGTTGAACTTGGCAAAGAGTTGTTTATGCCCGAGGATGGCGATTCATGCTTCATGCTAGTCTTTGAGCCGTTGCCCAATGAGTGCAAGGTATTTGACTTTATCGAGGCGGGCGCAGAGGACGGTGGGCGTGTGTACGATATTGACCTCACAGGGAAAAGGAATGTGGCTAATCCTACGGGGCTGCCGCGTGAACTGAAGCATGCCCCGAAAGCGGCGAGCGACACACCTGAGTACGCCTACACATTTGGAGAGACAACCGTAAACATACATTTGCTTGGTTACCGTGAGGGGTGCGTCACCGATATGGTATTTCCTGTAAACTCTATGTTTGAGGGGCAGCGTAGCATTGATGTTGAGATAGACCCGGCAACAGGTACAGGCAGTGTAACATTCATGCAATATGGCACAGGATGTGCTTTTCCCGTTGTCAATGGCTGCGGGTAT